>JBHGXW010000006.1:0-13290 GCA_041920465.1 Paenibacillaceae bacterium
AACTGTCCGTTCCGTTCATTACGGAAGGGAGTCTTCACAACCCACCCGACGTAAGCTTACGCTACTGTCGGGCGGGGCCCCTTCTACGCTGCGCGCCCCTTTCAGGGGTATAGAAGCTTTTCACAGGAGTTTCTCATCTGACGACTCTGATTCCTTCCTTCACTCTCTTCACTTTGCCATGCCTTCACAAGGAACACGCAATGGGACGAAGCTCTTTCCTTGTCATAGCCGTTGGATGAAAGTATAACCACTTTCATAATGTAAAGCGGTTAAACTTTCCGATTAATAACGATTAATATAAAAAAAACACCCGATATCGGGTGGAGTTTAGGCGGTTTTGGATGTATCAGCTTCATCAACGGCACTCACCTGCAGATTGCGCCGCTTGATCTCTATTGCCAACAATTCGATGAACTCAGGGTCCAGATTGAGAAGAATAGCACGTTGATACACATCTACCAAAAGGTGATCGCTCAGTTGTCTCACATACGCCACCTCCTATGGGATTTGTAGCCATTGTAGCATCTCTGGTGGAGTCGAACAATCGTTCTATTATCCACAGGAATTGTGGGTATCGTGTGATTAACCTGTGTGCAAAATGTGCATAAATCAATAAAAGCCAATTTTACTTATGTGGATTTTCGACGATCTCTTATCCACAGAGACTCTACTTTTGTCGAAAAGAAATAGATGATTCGCCAAAAAATTACAAGAATCAGTATAAGAAAAACGTTGTCCTTTCGTGCCTCCGTTACAGCTTGCGAAGTTGCGATCAAGTCCGGCTTCTCTCGTCGTCAGGAATTGGTCAAAACCGTAGCATCGGCCTTCGTTTTGCTGCTAGACCACTTTTTTTACCCACCCGGCTATAACTTACGTGGCGCCGGGCGGGGCCCAAAGCCTGGGCTTAGTGATTAAACTTTCACATATGGAAAAATAAGAGCTTTCCTCTTAAAACGGAGGAAAGCTCTCTTTTCGTCATCTATCACGTCTATGAAAACAGGATTAGTGAATGGACATTCTCACAATCTCGGTGATGATAACCATAGCAAAAACGAAAAAGCCTAACGAAGTTGTCACCAGCAGCATCTTCGATAACTTGTTGCGTTCTTCCATGACTATCTCCTCCTTTTCTTTCTACGAATCAGAAACCTTCTCTCTATCAATTATACGTTATAGGTGGTGAAAATGTTCCAAAATCTTTGTGGAAAACTTATGGAAATTCTGTATGAAAGATATAAACCATATTTTCTTTCAACGGAACACCGGAACTGGTACGTAACCCCTTGGTGATCTTGCAAAAATAATATGCATCGGGCTTTAACGTGCTGCTCGGCTGAAGATAAATATGCCGGTTATCACTGGAGGTGGAAAGCTTCACATTCACCTGGTTGCCGCCATCATCCTCAAGCCAAATGTTTTTCGTAACGACGGTTTTCGGGTCCATTTTCTTGGTGAACTTAATATCAAACTTCTTGTTGAGCGAAACGTCCGTGTCTAACTGGGGATACGTCTCGAATCCATCCAGTTTGACCGGATCTTTGTCCATGGTTGTAAACTGCGCAATCGGCAGATTCAGATAGGAAATGGTATACGTGGTTTTCTTCTCCCAAACGGATAAAGGCGAGACAGAAAAATATCCCGGAATGCTTTTGCTCTCTTTTATGAGACAATCCACCGTATCTCCGTTTTCCTTGATAACCTTCAGTTGTTTGACGGCATCTTCGGCCAGTTCCTCCTGTTCTAGGAAAACCTGTACAGAGCGAAGCAGCGGTACATTTGCTTCATCCCAAGCCACCGATACCCCTTTTAAAAAACCGTCATCCGTTGAATCAGGCTGCTTTTGTTTTCGCTTCCCTTCCGTCCACTCTACCCACAGATTCCGAAGCGGGGAAGACATCAGTGCCAGAGCGATCCCGCCATCCGTGTAGCCCTTCGACCAGTCGACGGTCAGATTTTCGCCCTCCAAATAAACTCGGCGTCCGTCCTCTGCCATTTTCGAAGCGGATAACAGGGAAGGATCGGTATCCAACAGTTCCGCCAGCGAAATGGAGGTATCCCGAACCGCATTCAAATAGTGACCCGCCACATAGCCTGTCCCATCTTTGCTTTTGACTTGGTACCATAAGAAGCCGTCGCTCTCTGTATCACCTTTCAGCACGGTCGCTCTTTCTCCCGCCGCAAGCGTGTCCAATACCTTGCCCGATAAACCGGGCGACTGGCGGACATTTAGAGAATCAATGGAGCGCATGACTTCAACCGTATCCCCAACCTTAATCTGCCGACGGGCCAAATCTTCTCCCGCCTGATGGATCGGAAGCGGCGTATCATAATCAATGTTTCCGTTGGGTACACCCTCTTTGGGGATCAACGATTTCGGAATGCGGGTAATCGGCTGGGCAAAACTGTTCATTGCCAGGGCCAGGACGGAATCCTGATATGTGGCATACTTGCGGAATTTGTTGGGAATGTTGTGCGGATTATTGTACACCGACCAGCCGTTGTACGCCCAAAGCGCAAAATACCAGCTCTCCATCTCCGATTGATCCATTTTCCCGATCGAAGGCAATAGCCCCGATTTGGTATAACCCCGCTTCTCTAAAAGCACTTGAGCACCCGCCCGCAGATTATAGCGGATATCCTTTTTCAATTTCTCCTGATCAAAACGGGTTTGATTGGTCAACTGCATAATCCCGATTCCGCCGTCAAAGCTGATCAGCGGATTGCCGGCGCTGTCAAACTGCCGCCAACCGCTCTCCTGCCACGCCACCGCTTTTAGCAGTACGGCGGGAATGGAATATTCGGCTGCCACTTCTTCTATCATTTTTTCGATTTCATGATAGGGAGGATTTTTGTTCGCTTTAACCTCGATTTCTTCCCTCTGCTTTGAAATCCGGCTGGTTGACTGGCCGAGCAATTTCCACGGGCTTCCTCCCCATTCTTCCGTAATCCGCTTGGAAGGCAGCGCATTGGAATCTCCTGCTTCGTAAACCGAGTAGGATACTGCCAATCGACCGGGTGCCACTTCCACCGTCCCCTGCAGGTAAGCCTCCGATTGTGTCAGCAGCTTCGGCTTCTTGCCGCCTTCGATCACCCAATAAACAAGACTGCCTCCCGAAGAAGTGTCCGTAAGCGTAATCACCAGATCGGCGGCGTCATCTCCCGTAACATCCTCAAGGAAATACTTCCGGGGGAGAAAGAACTGCGGTGCGTCGGCACGTATTCTGCTCTTATTTTCGCCACTATCGGCTTGTAACTCGAATTGATATTGGTTCCCTCGTTTTTTCCAGCTAAGCTGATCAGGCCATTCATCACCCGTAATCTCCAGCGAATAATCCGTTTGATCGGATAATGAGAACGAGATGGGCTGGGTACTTTCGATGCCTTGGACGATGGAACGGCCAAAGACAGTTGCTTCCGGCATGATGGTGCTTCCGGCAACCAGCAGAGCTGTCAAGGCGGCGGATATTTTGTTCACCGGTCTCGCTCCTTTAATTCTTCTTTATCTCTATTAGACGCATGTGGAGCTGTTTTGTTACGGACGAGAAATTACAGCGACTGCCGGGAGAGCGCTACACCTGCGCGGCATTCCATCTGATACAAGTTCCACGCCACGACGGCTCCGACAAGCAAGCAGATTCCCCAAGGCAGCCACGGCAAATGGACCAGTTTGCCCATATCGTAAACCCACCCGCCAACCGTCGTTCCGATGGATCCGCCGATCGCAAGCGAATAGCTGTTAAAGCCATAATAAGCCCCGATGTGTTCTTTCGGAGCAAACCGCGGCACCATGTCCACCAGATACGGCATGGAAATCATCGTGCCGAGAGCGAAGATAAAGACATCGAGGATCAACATCCACAAGGAATCGGCAAACGTAAAGAAAAACAGACCGAGCCCCATGATCAGTGAACCGATGCCGATCAGCGTGAAGCGCTGCGTATAATTCTCCAGCCATTTGGTCACCTGCATTTGGAACAAGATGATCGAGACAGAGACCGTAGCCAACACCACTCCGACATACGTTTTGTTCCCCAGCAAATCTTCCGTAAATTGCGGAATAGCCAAAAACATTTGCATATATACGTAATAGAAGCCCACCAAAATCACCGTGTACCGCAAAAATGCGCTGTCGCGGAAGATGTGACCGAAACTGGCTCCGATGCTTCCTTTGGAATTGCCCGATTGGACCGGCGGCAGCAGAAAGAAAGCAATAGCGGCGCACACGTAATAAATGCTTCCGGCGAAAACCGACAACCAGAAAAAATCGACAGTGGAGAGGATAATTCCAATCAACTGCGATCCGACAATCCCGAGATTGGATAATACATTGCGAAAGGCAAACACGTCTTTGCGTATCGTCTCAGGGGTAAGAATGGCAAACGCGGCGGCGCCAGACGGCTCAAATAAAGATCCGCCCAAGCCGGACAGTACCGCAGCCAGGAAAAAATGCCAGGTTTCGTGGCAAAAGGCAAACAGCAAAAACCCCGTCGCCCTTACGATCATCCCAAGCACCATCGTTACCTTGTAGCCAAATTTATCGGCGGCTATTCCGCCCAGGAAAGCAAAACCCTGCTGGGAGAATTGGCGGACGCCCAACACCATCCCGGCCATGGCGACCGTCCAGGCAAAACTGTCCGTCAAGTAAAGGGTCAAATACGGAATCAAGGCATAAAAGCCAATATTCATCAAAAACGATAAGACCAACAAGAGTTTTACAGAAGCGGGAGATTGACGCCAGATGGCCATTCTCATAAGAACACCTTCATTCGCCACAGAAGTTTCACATCTGTTATCAGGTTACAAAAAACGTTATAATTTGAGAAACGATCATTTTTGCATAGAGTAATCAAAAAAACACATAAGAGGACTAAAAACAGATGGATTTTGACCAACTTAGAGCTTTCTATGTAGTAGCCCAAACCAAAAACTTTACCAAAGCAGCGGAAATCTTGCATCTTGTCCAATCGACCGTAACGATGAGGATCAAGCAACTGGAGGAAGCTGTTGGCAAGCCGCTGTTTATCCGTGATAAGCGAAATGTGGAGATCACGCAGGCAGGTTTGGCCCTGCTGCCTTATGCCGAGCGAATTTTGAAGCTGGCGCAGGAGGGACTGCATGAAGTGGCCGCTTTGGAACCGTATGAAGACCGCTTTACCATCGGCAGTCTGGATTCAATCTGGTCGTTCATGCTGGAACCCATTTTGAAAGAATACCATTTGCGCTATCCGCAGATTGCCGTCCGTACCAAAACCGGGCATTCTTCCGACGTGATTCAGTACCTTCTGGATCATATCATCCAGATTGGCATCGTCTATATTCCCCCGACACTTCCTAACTTCGAGGTAATTCCTTTTTACGATGACGAGATAGTCCTGGTTGGCGCGCCTGATCATTCTGTCACCCGTCAAGGGTCTGTACACGTCAATGATCTGGCTTCCCTTCCCCTGCTGTTCGTCAACTGGGGACCGCCGTTTCATGATTGGATTCTGGAGGCGCTTCCGCTTGGCTATGTCCCCAAGCTGCAAGTCGATAAGGCTGCGCTTGCCATTGACTTTGTCAAAGAAGGACTGGGAGTCAGCCTGGTGACTCGCTCCAGTGTAAAAGCGGACCTGGCAGCGGGAAAACTGCATGAGATTGTGATCGAGGGAAGTTCCCCGCCTAAGCGCTCCGCCTACATCGTGCTGCCGCGAGACAAAAAAAACCGGCCCAGCGTAGAAAAGTGGCTGGGCCTGATGCGTGAATTCGGGTTTCAATTCAAGTCATAAGCCGCAGGGAGATCCTGCGGTTTTTTTGGAGCCAGGGAACGATTGAGAATGCGGCTGTAAAAGTGGTAAACCAAAAACATCCAGGACAAGCCCAAAAAGTAGCCGGCAAGCACATCGCTCGGATAATGCACTCCCAAATAGACACGGCTTGCACACAGCAAAAAAACAAATCCGATCCCGATAATACCAACCCATTTCCCAGCCGGTTTGTGCTGGATGTATTGGTAGCACAACAGAACCAGCATCGTATAGAACGCCCCCCCGACAAGGGCATGACCGCTAGGCATCGAATACGAACCGGGCAGATCAATGAGATGAAAACCGACCGGGCGCGGACGAGTAAACACAACTTTCAGCGTTTCGGACCAGATTTCACATCCGGCCAAGGTGACCAGCAAGGCAATTGATTCCAAACGATAACGCAAAAAATAGGCCGCAAGCACAATCAGAATTCCGAATGGCGCAAGAAAGTAACCGTTGCCTGCCAACGTGATCAAGTAGAGCAGTCTGGTTAAAAACGGCGAATGCAAAAAGGCCACGTCTTGTAGTACCGCGATGTCAAACGAATAGGATAGCCCAAGAGCATACAACATTACAACCAGGATAGACATAGACAGGCTGACAAGAAACCATCGCATGGGATTGGATATGGCAGCTTTTTTTGCCGTGTTGAATTTCACGAATCTTTCTCCTCCATAAGCAGGCGCAAAGCAGATTGGAAGGCGGCATCGTCTGCCTGAGTCCGTGCTGCCGGCCCTTTTGTTTTGCCTCCTCCGCGGCGATAACGAGCTTTTTCGTTTCGCTCTTCCAATTGGAAGGCAATCGTTTCTTTTTGATAAATACGTCCGAAAGGGTTGATTGCTTTCGCCTGTTTCCCCAAAACAAGCGCGGCAAGACCTATATCTTGTGTAATGACGATGTCAGAAGCTTTTACGTCATTGGCGATGCGCATGTCGACAGCTTGCGGTTCCGCATCCACCGAGACGTGGCAGGCCCCTGTGAGCTGATGATTATAGCTGGCATACGTGATCAACTGCCAGCCTCGTTCGGCAGCCAGCTTATCTGCAATTTGAAGGGCCTGCCTGGGGCAAGCGTCGGCATCGACTAATATCCTTCTTTTTATCATGTCTTCACTCCGCTTGAGCACAATTATCCTTTAACTATAGCCAAACCACCCGAAACTTGCAATTCCAACAAAGAAACGTTACTTGCTGCGACCATCATCTGTTATGATAAATACAGAAAGGAGTGCAGATAAGCTTGAGATATGATTTTGTCCTGGATGAACGCCTTGGCATTCCACTACCCAGTCTAAAATTGGAATGGGACGAATATACAGATGAAGAACGAGCCAGCATGCTTCTTACATGGGAAGAAATACGCTCCCGGATTCCGGACCGGATCAAGGAGCTGGAAAGGATCATTAATCAAAAGCAGAAGGAATTGTCGGTAGAAGAGAATTTCCCGCGATCCTGCCGCCTCAACAGCGAGATTGCCGAGCTGGCCAGTATCATTAATGATCTGCACATTTGGTTCCGCATTCAGCAAGATCAAAGCGCCAAGGCCCATCAGTAAGGGAACAATCCGAGAATGGAAAAAAAGAGCCTGGAAATGGCTCTTTTTGTTTAGAAAATAAAGGCATAGCCGCAAGAGGATAGGCAGCCATAAACATCTCCCCTTCAAGCATAGCGTCTTGAAATAAGCGGAGAGCAAGAACCTTCTCCCCCAAGATTGTCCAGATTGGGAGCAAGCCGCATATACATAAATCATGTCCAACCTTTATTGGAGATGAGCGGAGTATGCCTTTGTTGGCAAAAGGAATCGCCATACTCGTCGGGAGCTTCATGTTAGCTGTCGGAATTAATCTGTTTCTTAGCCCGTTTGAAGTTTTGGATGGCGGAATCATCGGGATTGGCCTGATTTTTCACTATTTATGGGGAGTCAAGACAGGTCTTGTGATGATTGTATGCAGTGTCCCGATTTTTGTTTTGGCCTGGTTCAAGTACCGGTATTATTTTTACAACAGCCTGCACGGAATGTTGGTCTCCTCCTTGATGATTGACCTGTTGGAACCTTTTCAAGCGACGAGCCTGTTCTCTTACGAATTGGAACCGTTTGTCAGCACTCTTCTGGGCGGCCTGTCGGTGGGGCTTGGAATCGGCATTATGCTCCGCTTCGAAACAAGCACGGGAGGAACGGACCTTCTGGCACAGTTCATCTCCGACAAATATGGGATCAATGTCGGGATCATGATTTTCTGTATTGATGCGGTCGTCATCACGTTGGGCGGCCTGCTGATTTCGGTCGATACCTTCCTGCTCTCTGTCATGGCGATTACCGTTGTTGGACTTGCCACCAGCCTTGTCACATGGAAATACCCGCCCCGCTATCGGTAATAGGCGAGAAAAACAAAAGCAGCTGTCTTCACACAGAAGAATGGCTGCTTTTTGGGCTACACGGCGATATTTGTCTCAACCTGTTCTTCGGTTGCTACGCCGTATGGTCTTTTCATCAGTTGTTCAAAGAAAGGGATCGTCTTTTGGATCAGCGGGCCGGTTAAGACAGCGATCAACAGCGTCCCGATATTCACGGGTCCTCCCAGAAACCAGCCGGCGATCAGCACGAACAATTCAATGCCGGTTCTGACTGATTGAATGCTCCAGCCCAGTCTTTCGTTCAGGGCAAGCATCAAGGTGTCACGCGGGCCCGCTCCCAATCGGGGCGAAATATACATGCCTATTCCCACCGCCATGATGGCCAGACCAAGAGTAAACAGAACGGCCTTGGCCGGGAATGTTTCGGCAGGTGGAATCATCTTTAACCAAAGGAAGAAATCCAAAAACCAGCCGAATAAGATCATGTTTAGCAAAGTCGGAAAGCCCGGCTTGATCCGGGCAACCAGATAAGAGAGCAGAATGACGACAGCCCCTGCGATTTGAGACCAGGTGCCAACGGTAAGTCCGAACGTCATTTGCAGCCCGATGTGAAATACATCCCAGGGCGCTACTCCCACATTGGCCTGGATCAGCAGCATACACCCGAATGCCCCGACCGCCAATCCCAGCGTAAACATGGCATAACGGATGAAAAAGGGCTTATAGCCACTTTGGTACGATTTCATAAAAAACCCCATCTTTGCGATAGTAGGCAGCAGCCCCCGTTTTTGCGAGCCACTCTCCCACTTCTTCATAGCGGTCAGATGTCAGAGTAAGCTGTTTTTGCTTTCTTGCCTCATCTCGATATTCAACAAGCAGGTTTACCTGCTCTTCCTGCAAATGTTTGATCAACTCTTCAACGGTGTCAAACAATAGCCGTTTCACCTGTCTTCACCTCGGTACACATCCTGATATCCTGATCTGAAAAATTATAGCAAGATTTCTTGTGACGTCAATACTGAGTGCCCGATCCTTTGCAATCGGGCAGCTTGCCTGTACGATGGAAGAAACTTGGTAAATTATCGCATATCCTCTAAATGATCCGGCTGCCTCTCTCTTTTCACCATATGCTGCATGAAATCGTAGGCCAGATACGTATCGGAGAAAATCTGCTGCGCTTCCACGAGCAAATCGTTCAATCCCACTTCCCCTTCTTCATCGTCGTATCGCGGACTGAAATGGGTCAGAATCAATGTCTGGACCTTGGCGTTGCGGGCAATCTCGGCAGCCTGCAGCGCCGTCGAATGTCCGCTCCGTTTTGCCAAATCAAGATGCACGTGGGCGTATGTAGCTTCATGCACCAGAAGATCAGCCTCTTGGGCCAACGCGGCTAGAGAGTGGCAAGGAGCGGTATCTCCGCTGATGACAATTTTTCTCCCTTTCTGTTCCGGTCCAACGAAATCGTGGGGATGAAAGATCCGACCATCCGGAAGCTGGATGCTTTCTCCTCTTTTCAATTGTCCGTAGAGGGGACCGGGAGGAATGCCGCTCGCCTTGGCCAGGTCAGCCCGAAATGCTCCCGGCCTCGGCTTCTCCTCGACAGCGTAGGCAAAAGCAGGGACACGATGAGCTACCGGAACGCAGTGAACGCTGATGTCGTCATCTTCGTATATCTGACCTTCCCTGATGATTTGTACGGTTAACGGATATTCTATATGCACCGGGCTGACCCGCATGATTGCGTCAATATACTGATCCAAGCCGGGCGGTCCAAACAGCTTCACTTCACCCGGTGCCCCTCCCCTAAGCGACCGGCTGGCCAACAATCCAATCAATCCGTAGAGATGATCTCCATGCAAATGAGTGATAAAGATTTTTTCCAGTTGGCTTAATTTGAGCGGCGAGCGCATGATTTGGTGCTGTGTGCCTTCCCCGCAGTCAAACAGCCACCATTTTCCCCGCTGGATAAACCAAAGGCCCAGTGCGCTTACATTTCGTTTGGTTGTAGGCGCACCTGAGCTTGTTCCCAAAAAATGAAGAATCAATAGCGATACATTCCTTTCCTGACAGTTCCATTCCTCTCTATTTTGCCATACTGTCTATCATTTCCGAAACTCTGCAATTACCAAACAGTTGGGCATTCACTTTTTTTCGTCTGGGCGCATACCCTACACCATAATAAGCGCCCAGGAGGGATTTGTCATGAAACGATTATTCTCCCTTGGCCTAGCGATAGGTTTGGGGTTATCCGGCATCCTCGCCGGTTGTTCCAGCAAGAGTGAAAAGATTCGGATCGGAGAGGTAACGCGTTCGCTGTTTTACGCTCCGGAGTATGTTGCCATTGAAAAAGGTTTTTTCAAGGATGAAGGATTAGAGGTGGAGCTGACCACCACTTGGGGGGGCGACAAGACAATGACTGCCCTGTTGTCAGACGGGATCGACGTTGCTCTGGTCGGCTCCGAAACAAGTATTTACGTGGCCCAGCAAGGCGCCCAGGATCCGGTAATCAACTTCGCGCAATTGACTCAGTCCGATGGAACCTTCCTCGTGTCCCGCAAGAAACTGGACTCCTTCTCGTGGGATCAGTTGAAAGGCAGCGTCTTTCTGGGCCAGCGCAAGGGCGGCATGCCGCAGATGGTGGGCGAATTCGTGCTGAAAAAGCATCAAATTGACCCGCACAAGGATTTGACGCTGATCCAAAATATCGAGTTCAAAAATATTGCCACCGCCTTTTCATCGGGTACGGGCGAATACGTTCAGCTATTTGAACCGCAGGCGTCCCAATTTGAAAAAGAAGGCATCGGCCATGTCGTCGCTTCCTTCGGCACAGAAAGCGGCAAAGTTCCCTACACGGTTTTCATGTCCAAACAAAGCTATATCCAAAAGCATGAAGCAGCCATTCAGAAATTTACCAATGCCATTTACAAGGCACAGCAATGGGTAGCCTCCCACTCGAACAAAGAAATTGCCGAGACGATTGCACCGTATTTCCAAGATATTCAACCGGAAATTCTTCAATCTGCCGTCAAACGGTATCAGGAGCAGGGTTCTTACGCGACCGATCCTATTCTTGACGAAGCAGAGTGGAACAATTTGCAGGACATTATGGAGGAAGCTGGAGAACTGAAGAGCCGCGCCGAGTACGGCAAACTGGTAAATACCACTTTTGCGTCTAAAGCCAAAGAGGGGAGGTAATACTTGATGACCACTCTTCCTTCTCCGCCCGCCAAGATCGAACTGCAACGTGTCACCCATCTTTACCTCACGGCAACAAGTGCCTTTTTGGCCGTCAAAGGAATCGACTTGCGTGTAGAAGAAGGTGAGTTCGTCTGTCTGGTTGGCCCGAGCGGCTGTGGAAAAACAACGCTTCTTTCGTTGATCTCCGGAATCGAGAAACCCACAGCCGGCAAAATTCTGATTGACGGCCGCGAAGTGAATGGCACCTCACGTCAAGTCGGTTACATGCTGCAGCAGGATTATTTGTTCACTTGGCGGACGATTGAAGATAATGTCCTTTTGGGGCTGGATATTCAAGGCATTCGCAATCAGGAGACGGAAAGCTATGCCTATCAACTGATTGATGAGATGGGGCTGCAGGAATTTCGCAAAGCATACCCCCAACAATTATCAGGCGGTATGCGCCAGCGGGTTGCTTTGGCCAGAACGCTTGCCTGCCAGCCTGATGTGCTTTTGCTGGATGAACCTTTTTCCGCATTGGATTACCAGACAAAATTGAAGCTGGAGGATTTAATTATCGAAACCCTGCGTCGCCACAAAAAAACGGCCATCCTGGTTACGCATGACCTATCTGAAGCGGTTGCCATGGGTGATCGGGTCTACATCCTGAAACGCAATCCCGGCCGGATTCATAGTGAAGTTATCATACCGGGCGACATTCGCGAGCTTCTACCGTTCCAGGCTCGCAATCAGGAGGGGTTCACCTCCCTGTTTCGTCAGGTATGGAAGGAAATGGAGCGTGTAATGGATGAACCCCATTAACATAGAACAGCTGCACGGTGAGTACAAGAAACAGGAGAAGCGTCAGCGGGCCTTGGTCATCTTCACCCAATCAAGCATTTTCGTGCTGTTTATCGCTCTGTGGGAATGGGCCGCGCGGGTGAATGCGATTAATGTCTTGCTGTTCAGCTATCCGAGCAAAATATGGAATCTGTTCTGCCAAAAGCTGATCGATGGCAGCCTGCTTCCCCACTTATATACGACCATCTTCGAAACGGTTGTGGGCTTTCTCTTAGGAACGCTCCTGGGCACCCTGATTGCCACGGTGATCTGGTGGTTTCCTTTCCTCTCTCGGGTTCTTGATCCCTATTTGGTGGTAGCCAACAGTATGCCGAAGGTGGCACTCGGACCGCTGTTTATCGTTGGGCTTGGCCCCGGTTTCTTCTCGATTATCGCCATGGGATGCGCCATCTCCGTGATCATTACAACCATCGTGGTCTACGCGAGTTTCAAAGAGGTGAATCCGCATTATATCAAGGTAGTGCAAACGTTTGGCGGCAGCAAGCGGCAAATCTTCACGCTGGCTGTCCTGCCAGCCACCATACCCATGATCGTATCAACATTGAAAGTAAACGTCGGGCTCTCTTGGGTCGGAGTGATCGTGGGAGAATTTCTCGTCTCGCAAAGCGGGCTAGGCTATTTAATCATTTATGGATTCCAGGTGTTTAATTTTACCCTGGTGATGGTAAGTCTTGCCATGATCGCCGTAGTCGCGACACTGATGTATCAGGCTGTCGCTTACCTTGAAAGAAGGCTTACCCGCCAGTTTAAATAGATAAATAGATATTAGAAAAACGTTGTCCTTTCTCCCCTCTCATCCCCTCTCATCCCCTCTCATCGGGGGACTGAAACGTCGGGGGACTGAAACGTTGCCTCCGTTACAGCTTGCGCAGTTGTACTCAAGTCCTGCTTCTCTCATCGTCAGGAAGTGGTCAAAACCGTAGCATCGGCCTTCGTATCGCTGCTTGACCACTTTTTTTACCCACCCGGCCATAACTTACGTGGCGCCGGTCGGGGCCCTTTTTCTCCTGACGATTACGACAAGCCTGGGCTTGCGCTGTAAGAGTCGCTGCGAAATGGACAATCGTTTTTCTCCACTAGCTGCGCAAATGGAAAGAAAGTTTAACCACTTT
>JBHGXW010000013.1:0-68158 GCA_041920465.1 Paenibacillaceae bacterium
GGAATCAGAGTCGTCAGATGAGAAGCTCCTGTGAAAGGCTTCTATACCCCTGAAAGGGGCGCACAGCGTAGAAGGGGCCCCGCCCGACAGTAGCGTAAGCTTACGTCGGGTGGGTTGTGAAGACTCCCTTCCGTAATGAACTGAACGGACAGTTTTTCATCTCTGAATGCCTTCACGGAACCAAAAGGGACGAAGTCTTTTCTTACTAGTTTACAATCGTCACATCGTCCGGGTTCGGATGATAGCTCAAATCGTACAGATCCAGGAAAAATTCTTCTCCGGGAGGAAGACCAGGGGTTTCCGCCTCAAAAATTTTGCGGTTGAACTGGATGGTAAGCCGCGACGCAAGGTTATTGGATTTAGCCTCCCGCTTGGTATCAAACTCAATGTAACTGTCGGGGTTAGCGGTCCCTGTTGAGCCGTTTCCTGTTGCAATGCCGCCCTCAATCCGGTTGTAAGAGAAGGCCGAAAATATCTCCATGGATTTCTCGGAATAAAGAAAGGCTGAAAGTGGGGGAATACTTTTCCACCCATCCAAGGAGTGTTTGCTCAAATCAGTCTCTTCCATATATCGGGACGTCAGACTGATCGTACCGGAGGCGATGATCGCCAAATTCTGCTTGTCCAGGTTGCTGATTTCCCGGATCAGTACATCTCCGTCTACATAAATGGTGCCGTTCACCTTAATATCGCCCACGATGTCCAAATTGCCCTTGATATAAATCGTTCCGGTAAAGGTGAAGGGATCTCCATCATTTCTTTTCGTTGTATCGGGATTAAAAGATCCCAATCGTCCCATTTCAACTGTTGAGATTGCGCGGTTATCACTTGAACCTGTCACTCCGATGAACATTTGATGGAGCGAATTGTACTTGTCACCAGTCAAACGAACAGTAAGCGGAACAGCGGTCATGGTATCGAGATCCACACCGGAATAATCCTGCTGGATAACCAGCTTATCCGAACTTGGCGCGTTTACCAACCGGAATCCTTGGTTTAGCTCATCTTCGGAAGGAGGATATTTTTCAAAATAAATCGACTCCGACTGGTTTACCGTAAACTCTGAAGCAGCATTTCCGGCAGCAGAGATCTTGCCGCGGACGAATGATCCCACGTCATCATGTAAAAAAAGCGGCCGTGCTGTTCCTGTACTTTGCTCCAAAACAGGGGCCTCAAAACCGGGCAGATAAGGCGTATCAAAAGGTGCGGACAATACGTTTTTGTCTTTATCTGCTTCAGATAAATCGCGAGGCGTAAATTCGTCTTTCAACGACTGTCGGGATGAGATGATGTGATCTGACTCTAAAGAAGCAGGCAAAACAGAACCGGTAGTTGGTGCTTCAATCTCCCCCGAATCTTTTCGTGGAACCTGATCCAAGCGGTAAACCGTACCAGGTGTCAAAGTGCCGCCGGACTCTCTGGCAGACAACGAAATCGTGCCTTCCAGATAAGGCTGGTTGTAACTTGCGGTGTCTGCTTTCCAGACGGCTGTTCCGCCTTCTTCTTCACTGTAGCGGTATTCTTTTGATGTCACGATGTTGTGGGCTGTGATGTTTCCGATGATATTGCTGCCACCAAACAGCCGCAGTTCTCCCGGGGTACTGACCGCATAATGAAAGGGAGCAGGGATCGTGTTGATGTAAACAATAGCGTCCAATCTCACCCTGCGTGGAATCATCCCGACATCCTGACTTCCTCTGACTGGCAATCCGATGACAGAGACCTTCAGTTTGCGAACGTACGGCTGACTGTTTGGTTTGGCCGGGTCAGACGTTTCGGTACGATAGGGAATAGTCTGTTCAATTTGGTAACCGATGGCAAATCCCTGGCGCTCTCCTCCAGGCGAAAGGGGAGGAAGCAGTGTCCGTCTAAACGGGCCATTGCTGCTTGTCATCTTGGATGCCACATTATTCAACAGATTGACAATTCCGTCAGTATCGCTTGGTGTGGCTATTGCAGAACTTATAGTTGAGTCCGTAATAGATAATGTATGCTCCAAATATTCCTGAAAATAGGCAAGCCCCATGTCCGCAAGCATCTTGCCCTGTACTTCATCCTCGCTAAACGTATGTTGTGTCGCACTTTGCATCGTATAGCTGGCAATCGCGAACCCCAGTACGGTAAACAGAATCAGGATGAACAGGACAATAATCAGAGCTCCGCCTCTTTCATTGCGCAGTTCTTGCAGCATCTATTCACCCCTCCGCAAATTATTGACGGCAAAATCAGTTTTCACAAAACGGATATAACTGCTCACCCGGTCAGGATCAGAAGTTGCCTGACGATTTAGTTCGTCGCGAATTTCTTGAAGTGAAGCAAATCGCATCTGCTGTCCTTCCTGATCAAAAGCGGCGGTTCCGAATGGTGCGATCACCAGATATAGCATAAGCGATTTATTGTCCGGTGAGATGCGGAACAATCCACGCACCAGATAGTTTGGACTGTGCGCAAAGACTTGGTCAATCGCGGTAGGTGAAGCAGGCAATTGGAATAGGTAGTTTTTCCGAGTCAACAGCCATTTGGTAACGTTAGGATTTGTGTTGCTGTCTACGGGCTTCGAGGGATCAACCGGCTCGTACACGCTGGAGCGATTGTACATCACAAGGCTATCTGTAAACAGACTGTCCGGTTCCTTCGTATCTACGTCTATGAGCTTCCCCGCTTTCGCGCTTCTGAATATTTCAAGCAACGTTGCAAATTCCGTCGCATTGCTGACATCCCCCATCTCAAAATAGGTGGCCTCCTGCACTGTCCGCATAACGTCACCAATCACGAAATCCGCTTCATTTCGCAGCGAGGTTTGTTCCTGTGTCTGGTTATATAATTCCACGCCACGGATGTAGACGGAAGAAAGCGGGATAAAGATCAGCACAAAGATGGTGATGGAGGCAAGCATTTCCACCAAGGTTAATCCCCGTTGGTTGTCTATGTATCTCACAATGGTTGTCCGCATCCGGTTAAGGCCCTCCTCTCCTCGGATTGTTAACGGAAGTTTCCAGTGTTGCCAATATCCTGTTGTTGTTGTCGTTTACCCGCACAATAATGAGAATCATCGGATCGGAGACAAGCGTTGAAGCCGGATCAGATGCAGCAACGGACGAAGAAGGATAGAAGGAAAGCGAAACCTTGGGCTGATAAATCCGTTCATTCACCTCAACGGCAGGCAGAGCAATCTCGTAATCGGGTGTTGAACTGACAGAAATTTTTTCGCAAAGGAGCTTAATATCCGCAAAAAGCAATCCGTCTTTCGTACTAAGTGAGACGATGTCGGAATCGCCCGAAAAACCAGTAGCAGTGACGATTGAAGAATTTTTGATCGTACCATTGCCAGATCGCCACTCTTCAGCCACCTGACGTGCTAAATTCATCGCCACCATCCTGCTGTCCTGATCACTGGACAGTTCGAAGCTTCTTACAAGGAAGTTACTTAGCAAGAGCAAAGCGATTGAGAGAATCACGAGGGAAGCAATAACTTCTACCAAGGTAAGCCCTCTTTCGTTTCGAATATATTTCATTCATGCGTCCTCCGCAAAAACATTCTTTCTTTAAGTGTAGCACCTGAAAGCAGAAAAAGAATAGACGCTTTCCTGCCAATGGTTATGTACAAAATGGAAACCTTGCTTCAATTCTAAGATAGATTCAGACAAGGAAAGAGGATATTGTAGAGAAACGTCGAATATTCTTGGCGGAACGTATACCCAGGGACTCATTTGGGTCTACACGTAAGAAAATCTTGCCTTTTAGGTGATACTATGGTCCTATCGGGTTTATCCGGTTATTATCTGCTTTATTTTCTTTGTACTCTTCTACTCTTCGTCCTCATCCGGCGAAAACTATCAAAAGCAACCCGGACAATCGTGATTTACGCATGCTTAGCCGTTTTGCTTGGAGCAGTTGCTCCTTTTGCTGTAAAGCTGACAGGTGTGATGTATACGCTGATTTTGTTCTCTCTAGTTATTTTCCTTATTGCTTTACTCATCATGAGAGCAAAGCAGCAAATGGATCGGCAGCAAGAAGAATTTGAGACGTTGCTTTCTGATAACATGCTGTCCCTTCCGAATGTCCCTCAAGAAGAGCAGGATAAAGAGTCGCCAGTCTTTGGCCGTGTTGATAAGTCAGAGACAACGGAACAGCAGGTGTTTGGTCAAGAAGCGATAGATCAAATTCTGTCAGAGTTTTGGCAATCCCAAAAAGAGCAGAAACCGTCTGATGAACTGTTGCCACTGGATGATCTCTTAACGCCAGATGTTCAAGCTCAATTGGCTTCTTCCAGTGCTTCAGAGAAGATTTCGGACCGGCAAGATTTGAAATTATCGGATGGGATACTATCGGATTTCCAAACGGATGAGAATACGGCAGCTATAGAGCCAATCAAAACCACAGAGCTTACTGAGACTGACTTGGCAACTGATCTACCTGCAGATGTTTCTTTTCAAGCAGAAGAAGACGAGATTGTCTATCATTTTTCTGACGATGAAGAAGAGACGCCTCTTTTACCTGAAACGGGCATGTTAACGGAAGAAGTGAGTTACCTGGGTGAGGAAAAGGAGCAAGAGCTGTTGGATACCTCTTTCGAAGAACAGGAAGAATGGTCCTTTCAAGCAGAAGAGGATTTGGTTCCGGAAGAGTTGCCAGAAGAATCGCCAGAAGAATCGCCAGAAGAATCGCCACTAGAAACAGTTGAAGAATGGGCAGAAGATTCTTTTGGCAGAAAGCAGGAAGAGCATGCATCCAGGCTAAGCGCTGAGGAGCAAATACTGGTGCAAAAACATTACGAAATTGCATCAGATGCCCTGAAACAAAACGATTATCAAACTGCGCTAAGGCACTTGTCAGCGGCATTGGAGTATCCGCTGCCGATTGCGACTCGCTATATGATTACCCGTGATTATGTGAAGATGCTGAAACAGATGGGGCTGTACGAACAGGCAATCCACATGCTCAGGTCATTGTTGGCCGAGGCTGCTAATCTTTCATCTAACCGTCATTTAGAAATGGAAATCACCCACCATATCAAGTATATTGAGAGTGTTATGAGATTAGTTCGTTTGTACCAGAAACCCAATCTCCCTTGGTCTCTCATACCTCCTGTAATTCTTCAGGAGGCGAAACAAGCTTGCGAGACCAGACATTTTCAAGAAGATTAACGGAATGATCAGGCACTGTAGCCGAGAAAGAATAAAAGGAGCGTATCGATCAGATGAAACAGAGCAAAGAAGTTTTGGGCATGCCTATTATCAGCATTATGGATGGAAAAGACATTGGAAAAGTGAAAAACTTTGTGATCAACCCCGATCTTCGCGGAATAGAGTTTTTAATCGTGCAAAATGATCAGTGGGAATTTGGCATCAAAGCCATTCCGTTTAAACTTGTGGAAGGCTTAGGCGATTATGCCGTCACGATTGAGACGGAAGGGTCAGTGATTGATCTTGCCGATATTCCAGTTGCGAATGAGTTGCTCTCCAAAAATATTCAGATCAAAGGAAGCAGAATTATTACCAAAAAAGGACGTTTGCTAGGACAAGTTGCCGAATATTTCTTCTCGGAAGAAACAGGCAAGATTATCGGATGTGTGCTGGAACAAGACGGAGTAACCAAGGTTTTGCCGGAAGAATCCGTGCTTACATTTGGTAAAGATATCATGGTTGTCGCTGAAGAGGCTGATAAAACATTGGTGAATCAAAGTGAGTTTCTCTCTTCCCAAAACAGCGAGCAACAAGAGGAAGCTCCGGCTTTGGTTGAAGCACCGGTTTTGGACGAGGTGGTAGATGCGGAGTTGCTGATGTTGGAAGGAAAAACTCTGACCAGCGATTTCTATGATGAAGAAGGCAATTTGCTTCTTGAAGAGGGTGGCGCTATCTCCATGAGCTTCCTGGAAAAAGTGAAAGCAATGGGCCGCAATAAAATGGTTGAATTATCCTTGAAGGTAAAAGAATAATTTGTCTAACTATAAATGAAATAGGAAAGTGTTGATTGGCGGTGACATGAGCGAGTGCTAGAGAGAAAGTACCTCACACAATTCTCGATTGTGACAGTATTGTTATTTCTGCAAGCTATCGTGTTCAGTTCACTCGCCCTTTTTATTTCAGGAGAATGGCAGAAAAGTGCGGATTCACAAGAACAGGTATTAGGAGAAATTCGGATAGCCGGACTGACACTGTCCGGATTAAGCCGGCAAGAAGCGGAGCAACGGTTGTTACCCGTCGTCCGTCGGATAGCCGTCTCCCCCATTTCCCTTTCATTGGATGGAAACCTGCATCAAATTAATCCTACCAAGCTTAAGTTGACGGTCGATTTGCAAAAGACACTTGCTGAAGCGATGGAGCTTTCGCGTGAACAATCAGGAATACTCGCTTGGTGGGATCGTTTGTTCGGAGAATCCTTGCCCGTCGAGGTTAATCTGAGGCTTGCGTATGATCGCGGGGAACTCTCCAGGCAGGTGATCGAGATCAGCAAACAAATTGATCGAAAAGCGATTCCTGCCACTCTGCGCATATCGGGCAAATCGGCTGTGGTTGTTCCTGAAGTGGAAGGATATCGAGTGAATGTGGACCAGACCGTAGCCAAAATCGAAACCGCTTTGCAAAAAGGGGGGCAGGCAACCTCCATACCCATTGTGGTGGAGAAGGATATTCCTGCAATTACCCGGACTACTTTGGCGGGAGCCGACACGTTTTTGGGCGAACAGGAAACAGTGATAAACGCTGCTGTGCCAAAACGGTTAAACAACGTCGTCAAAGCTGCTCAGTTGTTGGATGGAACGGTATTATTGCCACAGCAGCTCTTTTCTTTTTTGGATCGTGTTGGCCCGTTTGTCGCGGAAAAGGGATACGAACCTGTCCCTGTTCTGGAAGATGAAGAAATACCTGACGGTGTAGCGGGAGGAGCGACACAAGTAGCGTCCACCTTGTATGTGGCGGCTGTTAAATCCCATCTTCCCATTGTGGAGAGGCATAACAACAGGCGTCCGGTTGAATTTCTGCCGATCGGCGAGGATGCCTATGTGGATGGTAAAGAGTTTGATCTTCGGTTTATAAACCGTACTTCTGCCGCAATTTTTATCCATGCCGAGGTCATTAATCAAAAGCTTCGCGTAGCTTTGTTCGGCGCCACGCCGACAGAAGGGGAAGTAACCCTGGAAATCAAAAATGAAGAGACGTTTCCGCCTGACACGATAGTACGGGTGGACCCGGAACTGCCGCCAGGCGGAGAGAGAATTGTCAGGATCGGAAAAGCGGGTCTTCGGGCAAAGGTTTACACGGTATGGAAAGACAAAAGCGGAAAAGAGCATAGGGAGTTATTGTCTGATAATTTTTATAAGCCACTGCATAATATTATTGCTTCAGGCCCAGGAAAAGAAGGGGAAGAAAACAAGAATCAGGATGCTTCACAGCAGGATGGAAGCCTCTTTTTGCCTGACACGTCAATCGACAGCTCCGGTTCTTCCGGCAATAACAACAGGAATACCGGCAGCAATGATACTGGCAGCACCGATACGGGAAGCAGACGCCCGCCTGATATAGACCCGCTTCCCGAGAACATGGCACCAGCACAATCAGGATCTTCGGGCAGCAGTAACTCGGGAGCGAAACAGAAGAAACCGGAGATTATTTATCTGAACTAGGGGAGGAGGATAAGTCCATGAGCCGCAAGCGTCTGGGTGATATTTTGGTCGAAAGTGGAATTATCACGGAACAACAGCTGCAGGAAGCTTTGGCCGAGCAGAAAAAATCAAAGCTGAAGCTGGGAGACCATTTGCTTCAGCAGGGCTACATAACCGAACAGCAGCTGATAGAAATTCTCGAGTTCCAGTTGGGGATTCCTCACGTAAGCCTGTTTCGCTACAAACTGGACACCTCCCTCTCCAGTGTCGTCTCGGAAGACATTGCGAAGCGTTACTCCCTTGTCCCGTTGAAGCGGGAAGGAAACAAGCTGACCGTTGCGATGGTGGATCCGCTTGACTACTTTGCCATCGACGAGTTACGGTTAAGCACAGGATTTGTGATCGAGACCGTTATCGCCACCCGGGATGAGGTTCAGCGAGCGATTGCCCGCATGTACAGCATGCAGGGTTCGGTCAAGGAACTGATGGAAGGCATGGGGGAAGGGGAAGAAATCGAGGAGTCCCGCATCATAGACGAAGATTCCCCGATTGTCCGGCTGGTAAACCAGATGTTCGAGCAGGCTATCCAGTTTCGCGCCAGCGACATCCATATAGATCCACAGGAGGACGGCATCCGCATCCGCTTCCGTGTAGACGGTGTGCTGCGGACGGAAAGAGTGCTGCCCCGCCATATGGTGGGAATTTTAACTGCCCGCCTCAAAATTATGGCTAACCTGAATATTGCGGAGCGGCGGGTTCCCCAGGACGGACGGATTCAGCTAAATATCGCCTACAAGGAGATCGATGTGCGGGTTTCTTCTCTTCCAACAATTTATGGAGAGAAGATTGTCATGCGTCTGTTGGATGTGTCCAATGCGTTGATCGACATCGAAAAACTGGGATTGACCAACCGCAATTTGGGGTTTTTCCGGGATCTGATCAGCCGCCCGAACGGAATTTTGTTGGTAACGGGACCTACGGGAAGCGGCAAGTCCACTACCTTGTATGCGGCCTTGAACCACTTGAATCAAGAGTCGGTCAACATCATCACGGTAGAAGACCCTGTGGAATACCAACTGGAAGGGATCAATCAGGTGCACGTCAATGAAGCGATCGGATTGTCATTTGCCTCTGCTCTCCGTTCCATCCTCCGCCAGGACCCGGACATCGTGATGGTAGGGGAGATTCGCGATACGGAGACTGCCGAGATTGCCATAAGGGCTGCTTTAACAGGCCACTTGGTGTTAAGCACCCTGCATACCAATGATGCCGTCAGCAGCATTACGCGATTGATCGATATGGGGATTCCGCCGTTCCTGCTTGCTTCTTCTTTGAACGGAGTGCTATCCCAGCGGCTGGTGCGGCGAATTTGCAAGGATTGCAAGACGGAATATCCTGCCACTGAACAAGAGAAGGCCCTGTTTGCGCAGCGGGGACTAAAGGTCGAGACGCTTTGGAGAGGAAAAGGCTGCGGAAGCTGCAGCTTGACAGGCTATCGGGGAAGGGTCGCCGTGCACGAAATTTTCAAAATGGACGATCATTTGCGCAATATGATTACCCAACGTCTGCCTGCGTCTGAATACAAGAAGTACGCGATGAAACACGGGATGATCCTGTTGTTTGACGACGGATTGTTGAAGGTGAAACAAGGAATCACCACCATGGATGAAATTTATCGGATTGCCCTTGCCGAATAGAGGGAGACAAGCCGGAGGTGACGCATTTGAGTTCAGTCGATATAAAGAAGCTGTTAAAATACGCCTTCGATAAAGGCGCTTCCGACCTGCACATTACCGTTGGCTCTGCCCCTGTCTTTCGAATTGACGGAGACCTGAAGCGGCTGGACATTCCGCCTTTGCAGCCAAGTGATACGGAAGCGATGGCAAGGGAGTTAATCAGTGAACAGATGTATCCCAAGTTTATGGAAAAAGGCGAGCTGGACTTTTCCTATGGATTGCCCGGCACGTCCCGTTTTCGGATCAATGCCTATCATCAACGGGGCTGCATCGGGATCGTCGCCCGGGTCATTCCTACCAGCATTCCGACATTGGAAGAACTGCAGCTGCCGGAAATCCTCCGGAAATTTTGCCACAAACCACAAGGCTTGGTGCTGGTGACAGGGCCTACCGGAAGCGGGAAGTCCACCACTCTGGCGGCGATGATCGATTATATCAACCGCACCATGCGCAAGCACATCATTACACTGGAAGATCCGATCGAGTATCTGCACAAGCACCAGCTCTCGATCGTCAACCAGCGGGAGATCGGATTTGACACCAGCAACTTCGCCAACGGCCTCAGAGCCTCCCTGCGGCAAGATCCTGACGTCATTCTGGTCGGCGAGATGCGCGATCTGGAGACGATTACCACAGCCATTACCGCTGCGGAAACAGGCCACCTGGTCTTTGCCACGCTGCATACTTCCGACGCTCCGCAAACGATTGACCGGATCATCGACGTCATGCCTGGACACCAGCAGCCGCAAATCAGGCTTCAGCTTGCTTCCGTTTTGGTTGGTATCGTCTCGCAGCGCCTCTTCCCCAAAGTGGGCGGCGGCAGAGCGGTAGCGACGGAGATTCTCGTCAACACGCCAGCCATCGCCAATCTGATCCGGATCGAGAAGGTTCACCAGATCAAGAGCCTCTTGCAAACGGGACGGGACTTCGGGATGCACACGCTGGAGACATCGATCAAGGATCTGATCGCAAGTGGCACCATCACGCGGGAATCAGCCCAGCACTTCCTGCAGGAAAGGGCGTTGGACTAGATGCCGACGTTCGTCTATGAAGCAAAGGTACGGGACGGAAAGCGCAAAAAAGGCAGGATCGAATCAAGCAGCAAACCGATGGCTGTAGCCGAGCTGAAGCGGCAGGGGGTCATAGTTCTCTCCATTGAACAGGAGACAAAAGGCTTCCTGCAAAAGGAAATCTATATCGGAAAGCCGGTCAAAAACCAGGATTTCGTTGTTTTTTTGCGGCAGTTGGCCACCCTGATTCGCGCCGGAATTGGAATTGTTGATTCGATCCGCATTCTGGCTCAGCAGACGGAAAGCAAGGCCCTTCGCAAGATTTTGACGGAAGTGGAGGCCGATTTGCGCAAAGGGGTACAGCTATCCGAATCTTGTTCCAAGTACCCCAAAGTGTTTGAACCGCTCTATCTCAGCATGATTCGCGCAGGGGAAGCGTCAGGTAACATGGAGCTTGTGTTGGATCGGTTGGCTACTTTTTATGAGAAGTCGTATTACACAAAAGAAAAGATAAAATCAGCCATGACCTATCCGATCACAATTGGGATTTTGGCGATTATTGTTACTGCTTACCTGCTAACCAATATTGTACCAACATTTGTGGGGATGTTTGCCAGTTTTCATGCAGAACTACCGAAAATCACCAAAATTGTCATGGCGTTAAGCAAAAGTTTAACCGAGACCTGGTACCTATATTTCCTTGCGCTGATTGTCATAACGATTGGTTTTCGGATAATTGTCAATACAACCAGTGGACGATTTTTGGTTGATTATGCTAAACTGAAATTGCCTATTTTCGGGAAATTATTACAAAAAGGATCGCTGGCCAGAATGAGCCGTACCTTAAGCACGTTGTTTTCCAGCTCGGTGCCCATCCTGCAGGCGCTGGCGATCGTTGAGGATGTGGTGGGCAATCAGGTAATCAGCAAGGCAATTAACGAATCAAAGCAAAGCTTGAAAGAGGGACGGCCGCTTTCCGAACCGTTAAAAAAGGCATGGGTGTTTCCTCCGCTTGTCTCCCGCATGATTGCGGTCGGCGAAGAGACAGGCTCGCTTGACTTGATGCTGGAGAAGATCGCCGATTTTTATGAAGCGGAAGTGGACAACTCCGTGGATAAGATGAAATCATTGATAGAGCCAATCATGATTGTGTTTCTTGCAACTATTGTCGGTACGATCGTGTTGTCTATCATGGTTCCTATGTTCGAGATATTTAGTAAAGTGCACTAATTTATATTTATAGGAGGTTTTAAAAATGTTGAAAAAAATATTAAAGAATCAGAGAGGTTTAACATTGATTGAGTTGCTTGCTGTACTTGTAATTATAGGTATTGTAGCAGCTATTGCTATACCAGCAATTGGAAATGTAATTGATAATGCTCGAAGAGACGCACACGTTGCCAATGCCAAAATGATGGCAGATGCTGCAAGACAATGGCTTTCGGCCAATCCTAACCAGTTTGCTACTGGGAATACAGCGACAGTTACATTGCAAACACTGAATCAACAAGGGTATATTAACGTCCCTTCTTTCCCAGGTGGAGGAAATACTTATGATCCTGCAAGCTGTCAAGTGACAATAACAAGGACAGCTATTGCAGGTACAACTCAAAATTTCAATTACACATATACAGTTCGTCTAAGAGCAGACGGTGTTACAAATGATATTCTTAATCAAAATGCAGACACCGCGACGAGAGCCGACGTAAACCTGCCATAATTTAATGGTTTAATTCTCAACTTCTTCTCTCAACAGGGAGAAGAAGTTTTTCATGTCCATCGAAATTAGGTGAACCCGATGCTTATTGTTAGTCTATTAATCTTCTTCCTCCTCGGCCTCCTCTTCGGCTCCTTCTTCAATGTAGTCGGGCTGCGTGTTCCGATGGGAGAATCGATTATCCATCCGCCCTCGCACTGTCCCAACTGTGAGACGAGGTTGAGAGCAAGCCAGCTAATACCGGTACTATCTTATCTGATCAGCCGCGGCAGATGCCGGACTTGCCGTATGACGATTTCTCCCATTTATCCGCTGATGGAATTGGCGACGGGAGTGGGCTTTGCTCTCGTCTTTTCGGTTTACGGACCGAGTTGGGAGACATTGGCGGGAGTTTGCTTTGTCTCTTTGCTTGCCATCATCACGGTGTCGGATATCCGCTACCGGCTGATCCCGGACAAGGTTGTGTTCACTTTTCTGGCTTTGTTTCTGATCCTTCGCTTCCTCGTTCATCCCACCCAGCCGTTTTGGCTGCACCTGCTTGGGATGACAGTCGGCTTTTGCTTGTTTTTGCTTCTGGCTGTTCTGTACAAGGGCGGGGTTGGCGGCGGAGATATCAAGCTGTATGCCGTAATCGGTCTGTTTCTGGGGGTGAAGCTGCTGGTTTTGGGAGTCTTTTTATCCTCTTTGCTAGGCACGGTTTACGGGATTTTTTTGATGATCAGGCGCAGGGCAGACCGTAAAACCGCAATTCCGTTCGGCCCTTTTATCGCTTTGGGCTCGTTTCTTGCCTATTTGTACGGGCAAGAGTTGATCTCGTGGTATATGCATTTTTACGTGTAAGTATGCCCCAATCCGCCTTAAAGAGATGGCTATAGTTGGGGAATTTTTCAAAAGCGGACAAGAATCACAAGTGGCTTAGCAGGCAGGTATGTGATGAATGATGTCGAATTAATGGTAAGCTAACCTGTTTTGCCGTCAAAATTCGATGGAGGTTGGCCGATGCAGTAAGCAAGAAAGGATTCGAGGGAGATGAACCTGCGATTACCATTCACAAGAAAAAAGACGCATGTGGGCGTATCCATAGAGGATCAGGGCATCCGCTATACCGAGGCACGGAATCATTCGTCCGGCATTCAACTGCTGCAGACGGGGATTGTGCAGATTGATAATGGCTTGATTCAGTCAGGCAAGGTAATCAACCAGGAGGCACTTGAACTTCAGTTAGCCCTGGCCAAAAAAGATTTGCGCCTGAAGGGAAAAAAAGCCGTACTGGCCGTACCCAGTACATTTGTGGTGATCCGCAAAATTACCCTTCCCAAGCTTTCGCCGAAAGAGATTCGCCCCTTGCTCGAAATTGAGCTGGAGACCACTGTTCATCTTCCGTTTTCCCGTCCATATTTTGATTATTACTGGCTTCGGGAAATTGCTCCGACAAAAG
Source organism: Paenibacillaceae bacterium (assembly GCA_041920465.1). Taxonomy (GTDB): domain Bacteria; phylum Bacillota; class Bacilli; order Brevibacillales; family Brevibacillaceae; genus Brevibacillus_H. The sequence continues at coordinate 13,505 of JBHGXW010000013.1, forward strand.
CCAACCATGAACTGGCAGAGTTTGTCGAAGCGGAGGACGGTCCCAAAGATGAATACCTGATCATAGCGGCACCGGGCGATGTGATCGATCAATATGTAAAGCTGCTAAAGCTGCTTGATCTTGCGGTAGTAGCGGTCGAAATCGAGCCACTCGCGCTGTATCGTTTGCTGGAAGCAAGTCATGATCCGCTTGCGGATAACTTTATGATTGTTCAGTTGGGACTTCATTCCGTTAACGTCAGCATCTTCCAGAAGGAGATACCGGAGTTTTTAAGAAATATACCTATCGATTTGACCAACTACCAAATCAGCATGAGCGACAAGGAGCTGAAGACGGAGGAACTGTACCGTCAGTTGGATTCGAGCGGCATGTACGAATCGTTTGTGAATGATCTGATCCGTGAACTGGACAGGGTGATCAATTTTTATCAGTTCAGCATGAAAAACGACGGAACCCGCCTGGAAAAGATTTATATAACAGGTGATTTTCCTGACATGGAGAAATTCCTTGCGCTTCTTGGCAGCCGACTGGTTAATCTGGAAGTCAATTTGCTTCCGATCCATCACTTGACGTATACGGATGAGCGGCAGGAGAAACTGCAGGCTTATACCGTTGCGGCGGGATTATCCTTGAGAGGTTGAGTGATTTGGTTACTATTAACCTTTTACCCCAGAAAACGAATAGACTAAAAACCGGACATGTTTGGCTGGCTCTCGTTGGAGTAATTTGGCTGTTTGGCGCAGGTTTTATGGGCTGGATGTATTACGATGATAAAACGGAAGTGGAGCGGATGCGGCAGGAAATTACCGTAAAAGAAAAGCTGATCAGCCGAATGGAAAAACGCCAGCAAACAGCCGCTTCCCAAAACACATTAGAGCAATATTTGAAGGTATCCGAGCGTGTGCAGCACCTGTTTTATCCGACAACCCTGCTCTTGGATCAATTGGCTTCCAATCTTCCTGTAATGGGCAAATTGGAGAAGATTTCCTATAACTTGAACGGATCGATTAATGTTGTAGGAAAGTTTGAACAGTATGAGGACATCGCTGCCTATCTGCACAACTTGCAACTCTCTCCCTATGTGCTGAAAGCAGAAGTGAAAAGCATTACGGCTATTCCGGTTAAATGGGTCGGTCCGGTTGATGAAGAGGGTAAACCTTTGTCTGCCGCCCTGCAAGCTGTGGGAGGAAACGTCTTGCCGCGTTATGGAGCCGTCATTGACATTGTGGCGCTTACTTTTGATGTGAAGGAATTGAAAAAAATCGTCTCCTCAACCGTGTTGAACAACGCCCTGCAAGAAAAGGCCAACACTACGGACAAGGAAGAGAACAAATAAAAGAAGGAGTAAATTATGGGGGAAAAAGAACGACAATATGCTCTTTTGGGGTTTGCCCTGTTGTTTGCCCTTCTTGCCGGCTTCAATTTCTTGTATCTAAACCCCTTGCGTGATGAACGGGAGCGGGTGGCCGCCCAGTTGGGCCTATTGCAAAAGCGGATAGAAACACAAATGGTACAAGCTCCGAAACAAGCTGAGGAAGTGCCGAATGAGAAGCTGGCACGCATCGAGGAAGCAATACCCGTCAAGCCGTACACGGACCAGCTGATCAAAGATTTGGAGAAATTGCAGACGATTAGCCGCGTTGAGATTGTTTCGGCCACTTTTGCCGAACAAAAGCAGTTGACGGCAAAGGATATCGCCGAAAAATTTATTCCCAAAGAAATAAGCGACGAGCAATCAAAGCAGGGGGGACAAGCGGCCGCGTCAAATGAAGCGGTTCAAAATACAGCCGATCAGACAGCGTCGCCAAAAGAAGAATCTTCCACTCAAGCGTCTCCAAGCGAAGCCCCTCAAGCTGCCAAGGATCATTCGGCTACTGATGCGCCCAAGAATGAAGAGACTTCGAAAGACCTGCCGCCAACAGCTGAGCTTTTGCAGCAGATCTTGCCGGAAGCTAACCTGAGCAGCGTGGAAATCACTCTGACGATTAAGGGTGAATACAAGGATATCTACGATTTCGCAACAGAAATACAAAGAATGTCGCGCTATCTTCGCATAGATGAGCTAACCTTTGCCACGACGGAAAAGGACGATTTTATCATTCCGAAAGAAACCAAGATGACGGCAACAGTTCGTTTGACCAGTTATTTTGCTCCACAATTCAAAAGTCTTTTGTCCAAATTGCCGCCGGTTGGCGTAGAAGGTCCATCAGGTAAATGGGACCCGCTCCGCTATGAAGTGCTGCCCCATCCGGACAACTAGTCATAACCTCCGACAAGCCCTCGTATGCTAGTATTACTAGAGTTGCGAGAGCAAGGAGGTTTTTTGTTTGGATGGGAAAAAACCGAACCAGATCAGCATTAAATTAAACGGAAGCAATTTGGCCCTAAAACCTGAGCGACCTCAAAATCATGTAACCACTGCTGCGACTGGCGTGATGACTGTTTCTAAGACAAGGTCCGTTGAACCAGTTGAAGCGGACAACCCGGTTGATACTGAAGAAGATGCCTTGATGAGATTAAATCAGCTGCGGGAACAAGGAGCAGCGGCAAAATTCAAACCGGATTCAACCTTTGTCCAGGACGGCCCGATTATTGAATGGGAGGATGAGCAGGCTACCGAGAACGCTTCGTGGTCCAGCCGGCTTGCCGGGTTCCTCTTGCGACAAAGAAGTGGAGCTTTTCCTCCTTTCACGCGTGCGCCATGGTTTAAAATGATGGCCTCTACGTTTGGAGCCATCTCACTCGGACTGGTGTTCGGCTTTGCCGTTTTGATGATATTTAAGGAAGAACAACTGTCGCAATCGTATAAAACAGTGCTGGGTGAGACGCTGCAAATTCCAACCAATCCAGGCCAAGTGGTCGGCAAGGCAGCGGATGAAACCGGCAAGCTGGGAAAACCAGGGGTAAGCCAGGCAGAAAGCCCTGCCCAACCGCTTGAAGCGCAGCCAACGGTGCAAACCGTATTGTCTGTGCCGGAACAACGTTTCTTTTTGGCGCAAGCTGGAGTATTCCAAGATATCGCTTCGGCTCAATCAGTAATTGATCCGCTGACGAGACAAGGCTATCCTCATTTCTTCTATGAGGTGGACGGGAAGCAGCATCTGTTCGTCGCGATGGCCGCTTCCCGCGATGAAATATTGGGCCTCGCCAATCAGTTCAAAAACAATCAGATGGATGTTTATATCAAGGAAGTGACTTTTCCGGCAGTGGAAAAAGAGGTGCAGCTGCCACAGACATTCGTCAACTCTGACTCTGCGAAGCCTGACCAGAATCGGGTGGAAAGCTTTTTTCAGAGCGGATTTGAATTGGCGAGAGCGCTTTTGCTCTACTCAACCCCTGTCTTGAATCAGGAGAGCGGTTCAAGCCCTGTTTCTACAGAAGAGGAGACGAAGCTGAGAGATCTTCACCGCAAGTTCGTAGATGAGGGCAGAGTGGTCCAAGGCAGCGTGCCCGCTGAATGGCAGCCGTTGATGAAAAATATGATAGACGGACTTAACCAGGCCGTTGAGGCGACTAGCGGGCTTGCAACCGCCAATTCCCAATCTTATGCATGGCAGGTGCAAAATGGTCTATTCCAGTATGTCAGCAATTATGTGGAATGGACAAAAAAATAAACGGATAAGCCACGATTCTGCGCGATTCTGGCGGCAGTTGAGCCTTCCCTGCAAATTCCAGCTTGCGGGGGAGGCTGTCTTTATGTACGATGAGATAGCGTACGAAACGGGGATTGTCTCTTGTAGCCCCATTTGTTACACTAAATTTTGATTACTGCAAAAGGCTGTTTTAGGTGTAATCAGAATGAGAAAGCCCGTTTTCCAGAAGGGATACAAGGAAGAGGTAGGATGAAGGGAAAAGAAACCATTACGTTTATCGTGCTTCTGATTGCGGGAACGCTGTTCGGAAGTATTCTTGGGGAAATATTGGGAACGTATTTGCCGTTCCTTAAGACGTATAAAACCATTTCGTGGTCGCCTGCAGCCGATTTAGAGGTTTTGAAGTATGATTTGAAGCTTCAGGTCAAACTAAATCTAGCTAGTATCGGCGGTCTTGCCCTCGCATTCTGGATTTACCGCAAAATCAAATAGGTGGGAGATACATATGCAAACGAAAGCAACGCTGGTTTTAGCTTCCTCTTCCCCTAGACGCAGAGAACTTCTGGCAACGCTGGGGCTTTCTTTTTCCATTGCTGCAAGCGCTGTGGACGAATCAACTCCTGCTCACCTTACTCCGACTGAAATCGTGGAGACTCTGTCTTTGCGCAAGGCAAATAAAATTGCCGGGGAAATGAATCGCGGACTTGTCATTGGCTCTGATACCATTGTGGTTCTTGACGGACAGGTGCTTGGCAAACCGAAAGATGAAGAAGACGCGTTTCAGATGCTTACCAAGCTGCAAGGCAGAGAGCACACAGTGTACAGCGGGGTTGCCATCGTAGACGCCGAGACGAAGCGTCAGGAAGTCTCATCTCGTTCGACAAAGGTTGCCATTCGCTCTTTAACCCCTGATGAGATACGTGCCTACATCAAAACAGGCGAGCCGATGGACAAGGCAGGTTCTTATGCCATTCAGGGAATCGGTTCTACTCTTGTAGAAGGTATTGTCGGCGATTATTTTACCGTGGTAGGATTGCCGCTTATGACAACAGCTGAGCTGCTCAAACGGTTTGACGTGAATGTGCTGCAAGAATAGCCTGTAAACTTTTAGACCGTAAAAAAACGCGCAGGATTGCGAACAACACCGTTCGTCCCCAGCCCAGAAAGCATTCCGATGCGACAGTTGGAAAGGGGCGAAAATATTTGGGTATGAAAACTTGCAACAAATGGGGTATGAAAAACGTCCCTCTATATGAGCGTCCGCGCGAGAGACTACTTCGTCAAGGAGCTGCCCCTCTTGCAGATACCGAATTGTTAGCCATCCTGCTTCGGACAGGAACCGAAAATGAATCCGCGTTTGATTTAGCCAAGCGGTTGCTCGTTGCTTTTCAGGATTTACGCGGCCTTGCTCAGGCATCTCATCAAGAATTGGTTAAAATGAAAGGGATAGGGCCGGTAAAAGCGATTGAACTTCAAGCCGCTTTTGAACTGGGACGCCGTTTGCAGCAAACGATGCAATACGAGCGGCCCACCATTCGTTTTCCGCGTGACGTGGCGAGCCTTTTAATGGCAGAGATGAGCCAACTGACTCAGGAACATTTTATTTGTCTGTTTCTGAATACGAAGAACCATGTAACCGGGAAGAAGACGATTTTTGTCGGCAGTCTGGACGCTTCCATTGTGCACCCGCGGGAAGTTTACAAGGAGGCAATTCGTACAAGCAGTGCCTCGGTTATATGCGTGCACAATCATCCAAGCGGAGACCCTACACCAAGCCGTGAAGACATTGCTGTAACCAAGACCTTGCAGCAAGCAGGGGATTTGATCGGGATATCTTTATTGGATCATGTCATCATCGGAGACGGGCGTTTTGTAAGTCTGAAAGAGCAAGGTTATCTGTAGGTCAAACGGATCAACGACATTCAACAACGGAAGCGGAAACATTTTTTCCCGCTTGATGAACGGAAGGAGATTGTATTTATGTTTGGAGGATTTTCACGAGATTTGGGGATCGATCTTGGCACAGCCAACACCCTTGTCTATGTAAAAGGAAAAGGTATCGTCGTGCGTGAGCCGTCCGTCGTAGCAATTCGCACCGATACCAACACAATTGAAGCAGTCGGGAACGCGGCCAAGAGCATGATTGGGCGTACGCCAGGCAACATCGTCGCTGTTCGTCCGATGAAAGACGGAGTAATTGCCGATTTCGAAACAACAGCGACCATGATGCGCTACTTTATCCGCCAGGCACAGAAGAACCAAGGGTTGTTCAGCCGCCGTCCAAGTGTAATGGTATGCGTGCCGTCCGGTATTACCGCGGTTGAGAAACGGGCCGTGGAAGACGCAACCAAGCAAGCCGGCGCCAAGGAAGCTTATACGATTGAAGAGCCGTTTGCGGCGGCGATCGGGGCCGATTTGCCTGTGTGGGAGCCAACCGGAAGCATGGTTGTCGATATCGGAGGAGGGACGACGGAAGTAGCCATTATCTCTCTCGGCGGTATCGTTACCAGCCGTTCCATTCGGGTGGCGGGAGATGAGATGGACGAAGCGATTATGCAGTACATCAAACGCCGTTACAATTTGATGATCGGGGAGCGTACGGCGGAAACGCTCAAGCTGGAAATCGGTTCGGCAAATGCACCTGATGAGACAGAATCGGTTGAAATTCGCGGTCGTGATTTGGTGACGGGACTTCCGAAGACGATTTCCGTCACCAGCGCGGAAATCGCCGAAGCTTTGTCGGAAACGGTTTACTCTATTGTGGAAGCAGTGAAGATCACCCTGGAGAAAAGCCCGCCGGAGCTTGCTGCAGACATTATGGACCGCGGGATTGTGTTGACCGGTGGCGGAGCGCTGCTTCGAAACCTGGATCGTTTGCTCAGCAAAGAAACCGGAATGCCGGTTCACGTCGCCGAGAATGCGCTTGATTGCGTAGCAATCGGGACAGGACGGGCGTTGGAAAACATCCATTTGTTTAAATCGAAACATGGAATAACCTCTTCACGCTCAAAGCGGGGTAGGTAAGTGGGAGAAATGTCATCATGTCGTTCTTTGCCAATAAGCGACTGATCATCGTGCTTGTCGGGCTGGTTTTCTTGATGTCGGTAATGGGGTTCACCTCTAAGGAACGGGCTGAACTGACATGGCCGGAAAAATTTTTGAAGGACACATTCAGCGTGGTGCAGGGCATTTTTTATCGCCCTGCCCAGGCTTTTTCCGGTTTTGTGGATGATATTCGTGATGCATACAACGTCTATCAAGAAAACCGTGTCCTGAAAGCGAGCTTGGATCAGTATGCGCAAGTAACCGCCCAATTGAAATTGACCGAGGCGGAAAATGAACGGCTTCGCAATTTATTGCAGGCCAAAAGCAAGCTGACAGACTATCAATTGCGTGTAGGGGAAGTTGTGGCCCGCAATTCCGACAGTTGGAACGATGTGGTCACCATTGATAAAGGGATTCAAAACGGGATAAAGAAGGATATGGCGGTTATCACTTCCTCCGGTTTGATCGGGCGGGTGCAAAGTGTCTCCAATTTCTCTTCCACCGTTGAGCTCTTGACGGCAATTGAAAGAAGCAATCACATTTCTGCCATTATCTTGGGGCAGCAGCAAGTAAACGGAGTAACAACCCACACAGAAGTAAACGGCGTGATCGAAGAGTATGATGGCCGTGAACGATTGTTAATCATGCGAAAAATTCCACTAGGCCAAAAAATTGAGCCGAAGCAGCAAGTCGTAACTTCCGGGCTTGGCGGCGTCATGCCGCGCGGGTTATTGATCGGCCAGGTTGTTCGCGTTGTTCCGGGAGATTACGGATTGACACAGACCGCTTATGTACAGCCGAGCGCCGATTTCTCACAGTTAAATGAAGTTATGGTGGTGGAGCGTTCCTTCGTGACGACTCCGACCGGAGAACTTGTTCCTTCCCAGCAGGCGGCTGGCAGTGGGGGAGGTCAATAATGCCCCGATTCTTGTTGTCGCTGATGCTGCTTTTGGTATTTTTGATGGAAGGTACGGTTTTTCAATTTGTTTTACCGCATGGAGGGGAAATGTCGTTGACGATATTGCCCCGTTTTGCGCTTGTCGGGGTGATTATGATCGCCTTGTTCCTCGGACGACGGGAAGGACTGATTTACGGGCTTTGTATCGGTTTTTTGCAAGATGTCTTGTACGGACATATGATCGGTGTCTATACGCTCTCGATGATGATAGCAGGCTATTTCGCCGGTCTGATTCTGCTATTGTTCCACCGAAGTCTGGCAGTTGTCGTCACTACCGTGGCGCTGGTCCTGTTCGGGCATGAATGGCTATTGTACAGTATCTACCGCTTGTTTTTGAGCCCCCCGTTTGATGTACAATGGATCTTGACAAAACAGATCCTGCCGACAGTGGGAGTTAACCTTCTGTTTGCCATGCTGATCTATTATCCGTTGTTAAAACTGGTTGATGCGATTAATCTGCGAAAGCAAATGAAACCCGAATAGCGAGCGGACAGCGCTGGCTTTTATCGGGTATGCTTTCGGGGCCTTCATCGATGCCAGCGAAAGCTTAGGTCGGTGGGTTGATTCGGGGTCCCCGCCGACGCTAGCGAAAGCTTAGGTCGGTGGGGTAAAAGGAGGGGTGGAGAATGAGCGAAAATCAACAGGAAAAGTCTCACATTCCGACGAGATTAAATGTCTTGTTTTTTATTGTGTTTCTGTTTTTTGCTGCGATTATTTTACGGCTCGCCTACGTTCAACTGGTAGAAGGTGAGCAGTATAAGCACGATTTGGAAAAATACAGCACGAGAGAATTAGCGATTCCTGCACCGCGGGGACGGATTTTGGACCGCAACGGTGAAGTATTGGTTGCCAATAAGCCGGTTTATACGGTGACGTACGTGGAAGAGCAGAATCAGGATATTAACGAAGATCTTGTGGCTGATAAGCTCGCGGGAATTTTGAAGATGGACGACGAAGCGCCGGGTACGGATAAGGAGCTTTTGAAAAAAGCGCTTGAGCTGCATGCGACGCTGCCCGTTTCCTTCGGAGCCAAGCAGACGTCCCAACTGATTGCCAAGATTGAGCCGAAGATCCGCGCACTGCCGAAATTGACGGTAATTGACTCTTTGTCAGACATACAATTGGTGAAAACGGCCTTGTCGGTTGGCATGCGGGTAAACATACCGATTGCGGCCAAAGATCGCGATTCCCTGAAAAAGGTATTTGCCGCCCAGATTCAGGCGATGAAAAAACCGACAGACACAGATGATATCTCTGATCTTGAACTGTTAAAGCTGGCGTTCCAGGCTAATAAATCGGTCAAAATCACTTTGGATGCCAAGGAGCGCGACGATTTGAAAAAGGAACTGAAAGCTCAGCTTCGCCAGCTGCCGGCTCCATCCGAATTGCACCAACAGGATGACATGGATCTTCTGCGCTATGCGGCGATGTTTGATTTGGATGTTCCGTTGCCGCTGACGAATGAACAGCGCCAGTTCCAATGGCGAAAAATGGCCATCCTGAAGGAGATGCGTGCCTATGGCATTGCCAGCTATATTCCCCGCCGCATCAAAGTGAACATCTCCCCGGATGAGATGTTCAAGATCGAAGAGCGGCGCACCGAACTGCCGGGGATCAGCGTAATTGTTGAACCGATCAGGGAAATCCGCAAGGACCCGGACGGCAGCCCGTTTGGCACTCATTTCCTCGGCTATATCAATGCCATTCGTCCGGAATCGTTGGATGAGTATATGGCGCAGGGGTACAGCCCGACAGACCGCGTCGGGGAGAACGGCCTTGAGCGTTACTATGAGCGCCAGCTTCGTGGGAAGGACGGCGTGATGGAAGTACACGTCAATAAAGATTCGGAAACCGTGGAAAAGCGGATGCGCCGCGCGCCTGAACCGGGCAATGATCTGATTTTGGCCCTTGATTGGCGATTCCAAAGCAAAGTGGAAGATATCCTGAAAAACAGTTTGGCCGAGATGCAGAAAAATCCGAGCACTGCCAAATATGTAAAAGACGCGCATGCTTTGGTGATGAACCCAAAAACGGGAGAAATCCTTGCCATGGCCAGTGCACCTGACTACGATTTGAACGTCTACTACGACCGTAAAAAGTTTAACAAAGTGTATCGCACTGAAATACTGCCCAACGAAGCCAACCACTTCATCAACGCCGCCTATGCGCCCGGTTCAACGGCAAAGCCTCTCTCTGTGATGTTATCTTTGCAAGAAGGTTTAACCACGCCGAATGAGACGATTTTGGACCGAGGCGGATGGAAAGTAGGGAACATGTACAAACGTAACTGGAAGCTCAGCGGTCACGGTCTTGTAAACGCGCGCCGAGCCCTGCAGGTTTCCAACAACACGTACATGTACGCGATGGCCATGCGGCTTGTGGACAAAGCGCATAGCCAGCACAAAAGCTATAAAGAGATGTTCTCTGTTATCGATTTTTATAATGCCCAATTTGGATTGGGTGTCAAAACAGGTGTAGATTTGCCGTTTGAATCAACCGGTTATTTCTCCAGCTATGATGAATTCGGACGTTTGGCGGACGCGTTTATTGGCCAGTACGATTCCTTTACGCCGATGCAATTGGGACAGTATGTCTCCACAATCGCGAATGGCGGTTACCGGATTCGGCCGCATTTCGTCAAAGAGATTCGCAAAGGAACAATTGACCCGAAACAACCTGGACAGGTGTTGACGGTAATGGAGCCGGAAGTGCTAAACCGTGTACAGATTGACCCTCAATGGATCAAGGTCGTTCAAGAGGGGATGCGCATGGTTACAATGCCGGGCGGAACCGCTTATTCAAGCTTCCATGGACTCCCGTTTAATGTGGCTGCCAAAACAGGTACGGCCCAAACAGGAGGAGACCAGGATAACGCGCTGATTGTCGGATATGCGCCCTATGAAGACCCTCAGCTTGTCTTTGTCGTAATTGTTCCCAAGGGCGGTCACGGGGCTGACTCTTCCGGTCCGATTGCCCGAAAAATCCTTGAAGCCTACAATGCTTTATATCCGTTAACTCCGAATGCTTCCGCTCAGGCTGGCACGGCGGCGGCTAACTGACTTTTTTCGGCAAATTTTGCGAACGTGCAGGAATCTTTTCCCTTCATGGCGAATGGTTACGGTCGAGGTGAAATGGGTCCATGTCGAACAAGAATAAAGTAACCATAAAAGGAACCAAAGATGGCCTTGTCTTCTTCATGGACGACACGTGTTCTTTTGAAGAGTTGATTGATGATTTGCGGGAAAAAATTGAACACAGCCATCAGCAGATTTTAAGCGGACCGATTATACGCGTATCGATCAAATTGGGCAAACGATATTGTTCGATGGAACAGCAAGAAGAGTTGACCAAGATCATTCGCCAGAAGGGCAACCTGGTGATTCAAACGATAGATTCTGATGTCATCACCAAAGAGGAAGCTTTTGCCGAACAATTGAAATCAAGATTTTCCATAGAGACTCATACAGTTCGTTCCGGGCAGATTATTGAATTCGATGGTGATATATTACTTTTGGGCGATGTGAATCCAGGCGGAACGATCAGAAGTACAGGCAGTATCTATGTACTGGGGAATCTGCGCGGTATAGCGCACGCAGGAATACAAGGTAATACAGAAGCAATAATTGCCTCTGCGGCGATGTGTCCGCAGCAGCTGCGAATCGCTGAGGTGATTTCAAGGCCGGGCGAAGAGTGGGTCCAAGTTACAGGGGGAGCGGAATTCGCCTATCTGGAACACGACAAGATGGTGGTTGGCAAAATGAACCTACTCCATCGGGTACGCGCCGAGTTCGGACAGAAGAAAGTGTAAGTGGGCAAAAGGAGGAGAATGACTTGGGGTTAGCAATCGTAGTCACTTCGGGTAAAGGTGGCGTGGGGAAAACCACGACGTCTGCCAACATTGGGACTGCTTTGGCATTAAACGGACAAAAAGTTTGCATGGTAGACACCGATATCGGGCTTCGTAACCTGGACGTAATCATGGGACTGGAAAATCGCATTATCTATGACCTGGTAGACGTGGTAGAGGGAGCTTGCCGATTGCAGCAGGCTTTGATTAAGGACAAACGTTTTGAAAATCTGTCCTTGCTTCCCGCAGCGCAAACCAAAGACAAATCGGCGGTTCAGCCCGAGCAGATGGAAGAGATCGTTACGCAGTTGAAGCGCGAATTCGACTATGTGATCATTGATTGCCCGGCCGGAATCGAACAGGGCTTCCGCAATGCCGTGGCAGGAGCAGATCAGGCGATTGTTGTCACCACACCGGAAAAAGCTGCCGTGCGGGACGCCGATCGCATCATCGGATTGTTGGAAAGAGAAAAAGTAGGAATGCCGAAGCTGGTGATTAATCGCGTCCGTTCACATATGGTGAAAAATGGGGACATGCTGGACGTGGAAGATATTCTGGATCTTCTAGCCATTGACTTAATCGGCGTTGTGCCTGATGATGAGTATATTATCAAATCAGCAAATGCAGGCGAACCAGCCGTGATGAACCATGAATCGCGTGCAGCGCTCGCGTATCGGAACATTGCACGCCGCCTGTTGGGAGAATCCGTGCCGCTTCTGCCGTTAGAAGAGAAGAAGGGTATGTTCACCAAAATGAAAAAGTTCTTCGGCATGAAATAAACGTTGGTAATATGACAATCAAACAGGGGAAATCTCCTGTTTCTTTTTTTGCAATATAAAAAAGCGCAACTGCGCAAGCTGTAACGGGAGGCACGAAAGGACAACGTATTTCTTAGTCGACAGGAATTTATAATATGTAACTTCGCCAACAGAAAAGTTTCGGAGGGGAGATTCGTGGACCTGGAAAAAAGACATTTGAAAGAGTTAGATTGGTCAATCATTCTCATTCTCCTTGGCTTAGGGGTATTCAGCTACCTGGGAATCTCCGGTTCCGCCGTAGGTCCTGATTTGGCTGGCAAGCAAGTCATTTGGTATTTGGTCGGATTTGTCATCCTGACTGCCATCTTGTTGTTTGATTACCGGATTTATCGCGGTTTGGCTTACATCTTCTATGGATTCGGCATACTTTTGTTGATCGGTGTGTTCTTTACACCGGAGCGAAATGGCGCAACAAGCTGGTATAACCTGGGGCCGGTCTTGTTTCAGCCGTCAGAGTTAATGAAGCTGTTTGTCATTTTGACGGTAGCTCGCTACCTCGCCAAAAAAGAAGAGAAGGGAGAACGTTTTGAAAAGTTTTATCAATTATTTCCTTTGTTTATGCTGATTGGAGTTCCGTTATTGCTCATTCTGGTTCAGCCCGATTTGGGTACCTCGCTTGTGTTTACCGGGATCATGTCCACAATGCTGGTGGCTGGCGGAGTCAGGTTTCTCCATTTTGCTTACCTTGGATCAGCCGCGGGATTGTTCTTCGGATTTATGGCTTTTCTCTACAACTTCAAAGAAAAATTGTTTTTCAAAATCATCAAGCCTTATCAGTGGAAGCGGATTGAATACTGGCTGAATCCCGATCTGGATGCGATGGGTTGGGGGTTTCAGTTGAAACAGTCGCTGATTGCCATCGGTTCCGGCCAATTGATGGGAAAAGGTGTCAATACCGCAACACAGGCAAGCTATGGTTGGGTTCCGGTAGGAGAGAGTGACTTCATTTTTACCGTTATTGCCGAAAAAATGGGCTTTATCGGTGCCGGTATGTTGATGATCCTGTTTTTCTTCCTGATTTACCGGATGATCCGTATTGCGATGGAGACAAAGGACCCGTTTGGCTCATATGTCGTATCAGGCGTTGTCGGTATGTTAACCTTCCAAATTTTTGAAAACATTGGAATGACGATTCAATTGATGCCGATTACCGGAATTCCGCTGCCGTTTATCAGCTATGGCGGAAGCTCGCTGATCACCAATTTTTTGATTATCGGGATTGTGCTGAATATTGGCATGCGAAAACAGCGGTTGAGATTTGATTAGTGGAAGTTATTACCGATTTTTTGTCTGCAGTATGCAAAAAAACGTGACAAACGAAATGATGTATGGTAAAATTCTTACCAAGTTAACCATTTTACTTACCTAAGTGATTTGATGGATTGGATGTAAGCCGTACCTTTAGAGATACGTCACCATGTGATCAAATCTCTGAAGGTGCGGCTTTTTCCTTACCAGATAGAGCGTTTAGTAAGTGCGGTTAACGAATTTCTTCACCAAAAGATTTGGTGGATATTTTTTAGGAGGTTTATCCATGCAACAAGGTACTGTAAAATGGTTTAACGCAGAGAAAGGTTTCGGTTTCATCCAAGTTGAGGGTGGAGAAGACGTTTTCGTGCACTACAGCGCAATCCAATCCCAAGGTTTCAAAACTTTGGAAGAAGGCCAAAAAGTAGAATTCGAAATCGTTCAAGGCAGCCGTGGACCACAAGCTGCTAACGTTGTAAAACTCTAATTTTGAAACCACAAACGAAGCAGTCTCCAATCAGGAGGCTGCTTTTTTGCTGTTTAAGAAAGTTTAATCACTTTAAATTGCTAAAGTGGTTAAACTTTCTTTCCATTTGCGCAGCCAGTGGAGAAAAACGATTGTCCATTTCGCAGCGACTTTTACAGCGCAAGCCCAGGCGCTTACCTGGGCCCCGCTCGGCACATCGATAGCTTAAGACGAGTGGGCAAAAAATCGTCAGGAGAAAAAGGACCCCGACCGGCGCCACGTAAGTTATGGCCGGGTGGGTAAAAAAAGTGGTCAAGCAGCGATACGAAGGCCGATGCTACGGTTTTGGCCACTTCCTGACGATGAGAGAAGCCGGACTTGAGTACAACTGCGCAAGCTGTAACGGAGGCACGAAAGGACAACGTTTTTCTCACATTTCTGCTCATAAAGCAGATAGACAAGTCATAAAAATAGTACAAAGGTGCGGGTCATAACCAAGGTACGGGTCACAAAGGAGGAACAGCCATGTTTGAAGAAGTGGAACGCGTAAAAGAAAGAAGACGCGAGCGTATGGAAAAACTTCGCACGCAAACAAGGGACAGCCTGCCCCCTTTTTATCAGGAGATACATGACCCGATTGAGAATCCTTTCATTCCGTCCGATTATTCACCTCTTCCGCTCAAGGAGCAGAATCCGCCGACAACCCTTCGTCCGCAACAAGTGCTTGGAATACAAGTATTTTTTTCACTCATCTTGGCGGGATTTGCTTATCTGTTGTTTCATTCATCCCTTCCCTTTCCGGCATCCTGGCGGGAAACGGGACAAGAGGTGATGAACCGCGATTTCAATTTTGAAGCAGTCGCAGCCTGGTATGAATCAAGATTTGGCTCCACCGGATTTCCAGTTTTGACGCAGCATAAAACTTCTTCGGTGCCGGCTGCGTCCTCTGCCAGGGTCAAGCCGTGGGTGATGCCAAAAGATTGGAAGGTTGTCAAGCGATACGATCCCGCAAGTGCGAAAATGGTGGTGGACGTAGGGGAAACCGGCCAGATTTTAAACGTAGAGACGGGCATTGTGACGTTTGTGGGAGAGAAGAACGGCTATGGCCAAACGGTTATCGTGCAATTAGCGGGCGGTCGGGAAGTATGGTACGGCAATATGGAAGCGGCTCACGTACAGGTGAACGACTATGTAAAGCAGGGAGATTTAATCGGAGTGGCGAGGAAGTTTTCCCCTTCCGTCCGTTATCTGTACCTAAGTATGAAGAAAAAGGATGCTTTTGTTGATCCGTTGGATGTGATCGCGATTGACTGAGCTTAAGCTCTTTCGGATACGATTTCGCATCCATCTTCTTTTTTGGGCCGTCATCGGATTGTCGATTGCGGCCGGATACTTTATTGAGGTCATTACCTTGTTTGTGATCGTGTTGATTCATGAAATGGGACACGTATCGGTAGCGAAAGAGTTAGGCTGGAAAGTGACGCAAATCCAACTTCTGCCGTTTGGAGGCGTCGCTATCGTCGAAGATGAAACTGCGGCAGATCCGTTGGACGAGATCGTGGTCGCGTTGGCAGGACCGTTTATGAATATGGCGATGATTTTCGTTTCGTTTTTGTTTTGGAAGTCAGGGGTATGGACGACAGAATGGACCGCTTTTTTTATGAAGGCGAACATGCTGATTGCCGGGTTCAATCTGCTTCCGATCTGGCCGTTAGACGGAGGAAGAATCGTTCAGGCTCTATTGTTTTACCGGTTCCCTTATCGTCAAGCCAGTTTGCTTTCGCTTGGGGCAAGCTGCCTGTTTGCTGCCCTGATGTTTGGCTTGGGCTTGATTCATGTGCAACTCAACCTGATGGTGATTGCCGTTTATCTCTCGTATATGAATATCCAGGCTTTTCTTCGGTTTCCTTACCAATTCATGCGCTTTCTCATGGGAAAGTACGGCCAACAGACAAAGGAACTGCCTGTACTATCTGTTACCATCCTTCCTTCCATGAGCACGATTCAAGCTGCTTGCCAAATGTATAAAGGACGTGCCCATCTCTTTTTTGTTCACTTCGGGGAGGAAGGGGTATTTCTGCACGAATCCGAACTTTTGCATGCCTTATTGATTGAGCGCCGCTACCATGATCCTGTCGGAAGGATAATCAATTCTTAAGATTTGACGGGCTTCTTAGCATGTATTAAGATAATCCGCAAATGCGTTTTCGCGAAAAGTGTACATGCAGGAGGCCCAGCCTTTGAAACAAATCTTCGTAACCACCCATGAAAACAAGATGCGGATCGCCATTCTGGAACAGGGCAAATTGGCCGAATTGTTTCTGGAATCTTATGAGAGTGATCAGCTGGTCGGCAACATCTACCGTGGCCGTATCGTGAACGTAGTTCCCAATATGCAGGCTGCTTTTGTCGATATCGGGATAGAGAAGAACGCCTTTCTCTACATTGACGAGGCGCTGCCGCCAGAATGGCAGTTGGAGCGGGGCAAGAGACAAAAACCAAACATTCAAGAGCTTGTCCGAAACGGCGAGGAACGGCTGGTTCAAGTGAATAAGGAAGCGTTCGGAAGCAAAGCGCCGCGGGTTACCACCGAGATCAGCATTCCGGGGAGGACGCTTGTCTACTTGCCATATTGCGCCCACATCTCCATCTCCAAACGCATCCAGCGGGAAGCGGAACGCAAACGGTTGGAACAATTGGCGAAAGAGCTCGTTACCGGTCCGGAAGGCGTGATCATGCGTACGTCGGCGGAGGGAGCCAAACGCGAAGAGATTCAAAGAGAGCTCCAGTATCTTCGTTTGCTGTGGCAGGAATCGCTGGAAGCCGCCAAGGATCGTAAACCTCCCTGCCTTGTATATCACGATGCTGATTTGCTTACCCGTGTCATTCGGGACGTTTTTTCCGAAGAAGTAGACGAGCTGGTGGTTGACTCATCCGCCTTGTTTGTCCGTCTGCAATCCATGTTGAAAGCTTTGTTCCCCGAACTCCTGAAACGATTGAAAGCGTACACGGGGAAGCAGTCCCTATTTGAAGCGTACGGCATTGAAACGGAGATCGGAAAGCTTGTCAATCGGCAGGTCCCGCTTGCCAATGGCGGCTCCATTGTGATTGACCGGACAGAAGCGATGACCGTAATCGATGTGAACTCCGGCAGATATACCGGCAAAAGCATGCAGCAGTTGGAAGCAACCGTCACGCAAACCAATCTGGAAGCGGCCAAAGAGATTGCCAGACAGCTTCGGCTGCGGGACATCGGCGGAATTGTCGTAATCGACTTTATCGACATGAAAGCAAGCTCCAATCAGGCGAAAGTGCTGGAAACCTTGCAAAAAGAGTTAGCCAGGGATCGGACGCCAACCCATGTGTTTGGCATTACCCAGTTGGGGTTGGTTGAGATGACGCGCAAAAAAACCCGGCAAAGCGTACCCGATCTCTTGACGAGAGCTTGTCCGATGTGTAATGAAAAGGGCAGAATCCTGCATGAGCGGGAAGTGATCTCACGTCTAATCCGGGAGATTCGTTCACTGGTTCGTGAGCAAATGGCGGACACCTTTATTGTTGAGCTGCATCCCCATGTGGCAGAAGCGGAACACGACCTGGCAAAACTGGCCGGGGAATTGGAGGTCGTGCTTCATGTGCGTCCGGATTTATCGATTCATCCAGACCAATATCGGATTTGCTTCGCCGGATCGGCAGAGGATGCGAAGCGGCTTCTGAATGAAGCGCAGCTTTCATAAAACCTTGACTACCATGAGAAATTTGTGATATTCTATTCGTTGTTCATACAGATATGCTTGTCACCTCAAGCATGCTGTAACCGCACGAAACAGGTCTGGAAAGCCGAACTCTCCTTGGGGAGGAATCGCACCTGCAGAGGCGAGTCTGAGTATAGGGAGGTGCATCACATGTACGCTATTATCGAAACTGGTGGCAAACAATACAAAGTAGAAGAAGGCCAAGTGCTCTTCATCGAGAAATTGGCTGCTAACGAAGGTGACGTTGTTACTTTCGACAAGGTATTGTTCGTTAACAAAGACGGCAAAATCGCAGCAGGTACTCCATCCGTAGCTGGAGCAACTGTAACTGGCAAAGTAGAAAAACACGGTAAAGGTGAAAAAGTAATCGTGTACAAATACAAAGCCAAGAAAAACTACCGTCGCAAACAAGGTCATCGTCAACCATTCACCAAAGTTGTGATCGAAAAGATCAACGCGTAAGGTGCGGTAGATGATTGAGGTAACGGTATTACGCAGTGACTGCGGTGTTCAGGAGATTACGATTTCTGGTCATGCCAACGCCGCCAAATACGGGGAAGACATTGTCTGTTCCGCAGTATCTGGCATCAGCTTTGGAATTTTGAACTCAGTCCACGTTCTTCTGGGCATCAAGCCTGATGTCGAGCAAGATCGACAAAAGGGCGGTTTTCTCCGCTGGAGTGTACATGAGCTAGATGATCCCGCACTTCAAGAGAAACAACAGCTTTTGGCTGAAAGTATGATTCTTTCCCTGTACGCGATTTCACAGCAGTACGGGAAATATATCGTGGTTCGTGATCTTAAATTTCAAGGAGGTGCAGAACAATGACAATGCTCTTTACAATGGATCTCCAGTATTTCGCATCCAAAAAAGGGGTAGGTTCCACTAAAAACGGTCGTGACTCCATCGCGAAACGTCTTGGTACCAAACGCGGTGACGGTCAATTCGTGAAAGCAGGGAACATCCTCGTTCGTCAACGTGGCACGAAGATTTATCCAGGTGCTAACGTAGGTATCGGCGGCGATGATACATTGTTCGCAAAAGCGGACGGTATCGTTCGTTTCAAACGCTTGGGCCGTGACCGTAAGCAAGTGGTAATCGAGCCTGTAGCTGTTGAAGCGTAACTCTGGATTTCAACAAACCAACCCAGCCAAAGCGCTGGGTTTTCTTTTTGCATGCGAATATCTGTGCTACAATGAAGAGACAGGCGTGACTCGTCGCAAAAATGACGTATGGGTGGGGAAACATGAACGACAAACCGAAACTGTTTATCGAGGATGCCGACATGCTGCTCACAATACTCAATCATCAACGGCATGACTGGCTGAATCACTTCCAAGTACTCTTGGGTTATCTGAGATTAGGCAGACCTCAGGAAGGAGAGGCTTATCTGCAGCGAGTGACGGAACAGACCCACCAAGAGAGTTTGATCGCACGTTTGAAATGCCCGCCATTGTCAGTCTTCTTATTAACCTTTCCCGCGTTACATAACGATTTTCGCTTGGAAGTGGAAGTATATAACGAGGTAGATCTTTCTTTGGTTCAAATGGATAGCATGGCATTATTCGAGATTATTCAAGAACTAATTTTTATCCTCAAGAAGCACCTTCCTTGCAATTCGATGGAGATGAACAGTCTGCTCATCTCGTTAGAAAGCAGGAAGGACGCCGTACAAATTCAGTTTGATTTGACTTCGAGACTTCCGGCATCCGCTGAACCGGAATTGGAAAAGCTGTTAGAAAAAGGGATTGCCCAGGGAGCTGCGTTCGTTGCCAACAACCGTCTGGAAGAAGAATGGATTCTGGAAATGGCCCTCCCTTATCGTGCTTAAAGAGGTGAGTTTATGAGCATGTTCGTCGATCAGGTGAAAATATATGTCAAAGGTGGAGACGGTGGAAATGGCGCGGTTTCGTTCCGCCGTGAAAAATATGTACCGTTAGGGGGGCCTGCCGGCGGTGACGGAGGACGCGGCGGGGATGTGGTGTTTGTCGTCGATGAAGGACTGCGTACCCTTGTAGATTTTCGCTATCAGCGCCACTTTAAAGCTCCTCGCGGTGAGAACGGCCGCAACAAATCGATGCATGGTGCCGGTGCGGAAGATATGATCGTGCGTGTTCCGCCTGGTACGGTTGTTTATGATACGGATACAGGAGAGGTAATCGCCGATTTGACTACACATGGACAACGGGCTGTGATAGCCAAGGGCGGACGAGGTGGTCGAGGCAACATCCGCTTTGCCACCTCAGCCAATCCGGCGCCGGAAATCGCCGAAAACGGAGAGCCAGGAGAAGAGCGTAATGTCACGCTGGAATTAAAGCTGTTGGCTGATGTCGGGCTTGTCGGCTATCCAAGTGTCGGCAAATCTACCTTGCTGTCCGTCGTCACGGCCGCCCGCCCCAAGATTGCCGCATACCATTTTACGACGCTGACTCCCAATCTGGGCGTGGTGGATCTCGGGGAGCGCAGCTTTGTCCTTGCCGACCTGCCTGGTTTGATTGAGGGAGCCCATGAGGGAGTAGGGCTTGGCCATCAATTCCTGCGCCATGTGGAGCGGACCCGAATCATCGTCCACGTAATTGACATGGCTGGTACCGAAGGACGTGATCCGTATGAAGATTATCTGCGGATTCATGAGGAATTAAAGCTGTACAATGCCAAACTGGAAGAACGGCCGCAAGTGATTGCCGCCAACAAGATGGATTTGCCAGAGGCAGAAGAGCATTTGGCCAAATTCAAAACTCATCTTCCAGATGTTCCGGTTTACCCGATTTCCGCTGTAACCCGACAAGGCGTGAATGAATTGATGTATGCCCTGGCCGACATGCTGGCCACTCTTCCCGAAAAAGTACAGGTGGAAGAGGTTTCGGAAGTGGAAGAACGCGTGGTGTTTAAGGCTGAACCGGAAGCGGCCGCATTCGAAATTTCCCGCGATAACGAAGTCTTCGTCGTAAGCGGCGAAAAGATTGAGAAGCTGGTACGCATGACCAATCTGAACAGTTACGATTCTATTCAGCGTTTTGCCCGTATCATGCGCAACATGGGTGTGGATCAAGGGCTCAGAGACAAAGGTGCCAAAGACGGAGATACGGTACGCATAGGAGATTTTGAATTTGAGTTTGTTGAATAGATGAGAGATAGTGCCAAATTCCCCGGCCACTACAACAAGCTGCGAAGCATCCTACCATTGTCCTGGGTAGGATGCTTTATTTTTATTTGGCAAGGTTTTCCGCTGTAGAAAGTAGGGGTAATATGACAGTAGCTTGTCTACATACCCATAAACGAGAGGAGACTGAAGGATGAAAAAATGGTGGCTTGTTTTTCTTTCCCTGGTCGTTGTCTTCGCGTTCGTTCCAGCTTCTTATGCAAAGACAACTGAAAGGGCCCATCAACTGCAGCAATCCATTAAGAAAGAGAAAGAAAAAGAAAAGAAACAAAGAGAAAAGAAACAAAGAGCAAGCGGCACAATCTCTGCTGTCGATGCTCAAGCAGGAACAATTACGTTACAAACGGGCAGCAACACCATCCAGCTTGCATTAGATGCCTCCACCAAAATCAAAATCTCCGAATTCAAAAATCCAACCATCAACGATATCTGGGTCGGTGACCGTGCCAAGGCGGAGTATATCCAAAACGACACAACCAATCTCGTCAAAGAGCTTGCCGTTGTAAAGCAAAAAGGAACGATTAAAGGGGAAGTAGAAGCGATAGACACAATCGGCAGCACCCTGACGGTAAGCGGCAAGCAGGTAGTGGTTTCAGAAAAAACCGTCATTCGGTTGGGCAAGGATAAACTGACGCTTGCTGATCTGGTTGAAGGAGATAAAATCGAGGGAAAAGGGTTCTTGAAAGAAGGAATTCTGCAAGCCAGTACGATTGTTGTGAAACGTACTTTTGCTTCGTTAAAAGGCACTGTCGAGTCCATTCAGGCAGAGAATAACCAGCTGGTTGTGGCCGGTACAACCATTACGGTCACAGCTGACACCAAGGTTCGCATTCATGATCAGGAAGCAAGTCTGGCTGATCTGGTTGTGGGTGACAACGTGGTAATCATTGGTTTAAAAGGCCAGGCAGGCTTTACGGCGAAAATGATCAACGCAATTCGCCAATTGGAAGAAGTCAAAGGGACAATTGCCAGCCTGGATGCCGCTAACAAAACCGTTACAATCGGTGAGAAAGTTGTGACGATCAGCGATAAGACGAAATTGGTTCAAGATGATAAAGAAATTGCCTTTGAAGCTCTGCAAGTGGGGAATGAAGCAGAGGCAAAAGGGTTTGCCATGGGTGATAAATGGATCGCTTTAAAAGTTAAGATAAAAGCGGCGGAGAATGGCGACGAGGAAGAAGAAGGAGAAATCGAAGGCAGCGTAGATCAAATCGATGCGGCGGCGATGACTCTGACAATTAAAGGAGTAACCGTCTTGATCACCGACAAGACTGAACTGACAGGCGAGAAAAAGCAGCCGATCACCATCGCTGACATTCAAATCGGGATGAAAGCAGAAGCAAAAGGCAAATGGAATGAGAACATCCTGGAAGCCGAAAAAATCAAAGTGGAATCAGAAGAAGAAAAACAATAACAATAACAAATAACAATGATTTTGCAACCCCGCCCGACATGAAGATAGTGCCTTCAGTCGCGCGGGATTTTTTGCTATATAAGACTTTCATGCCGATTTCTTCAGCACCACTGATGAATGAAAATGGCACACTTATTTTCAGGGTAGAAAGTTTAATCACTTTACATGATGAAAGTGGTTAAACTTTCTTTCCTTTTGTTCAGCAGAAGAAAAACTTCGCCCACTCACAGCTCCTTTTAAGCGAAACAAAGCGCAGGGAGCGAAAGAAGGAAAAGAGTCGGCATTCTTTACACCATAGAGAGGCCAAGTGGTTTTCTTGTCGACTCCCTTCTGAAGTGAGCGGAGCGGACGGAAGACGCTACAAGCGAGCTTAAATAGAGCGAAGAGGGACGAAGTCTTTTCTTAACTGTCCCAATTCCGTAACAATCTCGCTTCCAATCTGTGACAAATGTAATTGGATTGCCCTTCATGGATCACTTATCGTTTAAACAGGAAAACCAATTACTACCAACGATTCTTGGGGGGAAGCGCATGAAGGCTGCAGTGGCTAATCAGATTGGAATATCTTCCGCATTGATGTTCGTCAAGAATGCGGGTGACACATGTTTTTCTGTGATTCATATGGAGGAAGGGCGGTTGGTGAAAAAGATCGGGGAAGGGCAATATCCGCATGTCGCGTTCTTTCATCCAAACGGACGGTTTGCTTACCTCTCCTATATTGTCAGTTCATCCATTGAAGTGGTTGATTTACGCGCACTGGAGATTAAAAATAAAGTAACCGACCTGGGCAAAGGCACAGTCGGCATTTGCATCAGCCGGGAAGGGCGCTATCTGTTTACCGGAAGCTACGGCAAGTTTCCGGATGGTGGCGGACCGGGGATCAGTATTTTTGACACCAATTTTGGCAGAACGGCTGATCTTACATTGGTGAAACGCATTCCAGTCGGCATGTGCGCAGGAATGGTCGTCGACTCCAAAAATGATTTGTGGGCAGCAATCGCCGATGAGGGCAAGGTGCTGCGCATCAACGGAGCGCCGCCGTTTGACATCAAGGATGTTTTTGAAGTGGGAGAAAAACCGCATGATCTGATCTTCAGCAAGGAACTGCAGCTTCTTCAGGTAAATCCTGCCAATGAATCATATGTAACCTATATCGATACACTCCAGAATGAAATCATCGGCAAAGTTCCTTGCGGGGCCAATCCGCACGGGGGCAAATTTTCCATTCGCGATGGCATTATCCGTAACATCGTGCCTTCCCGCAAAGAAAATGTAGTCTCCGTAATCGACATCGGCCATGTACGGAAGCGGCGCGTCGGCAATGAACTGCTGGAGGAGGCGTTGATTGGCCAAATTGACGTAGGGACTCCGCAAGGTTTCGTCGATATTACCCGGGATGGCCGCTACGCCATTCTGGACGCCTATCAGACCAAGTATCTCAGTATAATCGATCTGAAAGCGATGGAGCTGGCTCGTACTATTCCAGTCGGCATGATGCCCATGCATCCGCAGATTACCTGGGACGGTTTAACCTGTTTTGTCGCAAGCATGAAGGAAGGAACCGTCAGCGCCGTGGACATAACCTCTCTCTACGATCAAAACCCCGCAGGAGTGTTCATTCGCACAACCATTCACGACGTAGGTGTTGAACCTTCCGGCAACTTCTTCAGCTACAGGGGGTATCTCGTATGATTGATATGACCAAACTGATCAGCGGGATTGATAACCGTCCGAGACAGCTTCGCTACGAAACGGACGAGATGAGGCGTTCCCGTCAGCCGCGTACGGACGGCAAGCCGGAGTTGGTGCCGCTGGTTGAGTGGAATACCACCGGTTTTTGCAACCTTTCCTGTCAGCACTGCTATTACGGTGCCCAAAACAGTCCGCTGCCGGGAGAGCTGACACATGAAGAGGCGATCCGCTTTATTGACGATGTGGCGGAGATGAACATTCCGGTTTTGGTATTTTCCGGAGGGGAGCCGCTCTTGCGCAAGGATTTGTTCGAGTTGGCCAGCTATGCCGCAAGCAAGCGGATTCGCCCGGTTTTAAGCTCCAACGGCACGCTCATAACCAAAGAAGCGGCCCGGAAGCTGAAAGACGCGGGGTTTCAATATGTAGGGATCAGTTTGGACGGCGTGGGTGGCACCAATGATTTCTTCCGCGGTAAAAAAGGAGCGTTCGACCAGGCTCTGCAAGGCGTGCGAAATGCCCGGGAAGCAGGTATTTCGGTCGGTATCCGTTATGCGATGACGAAAGATACGATTGACGATTTGCCCCGCGTGTTTGATGTGGCAATTCGCGAAGGTGTGTCCCGGCTTAATATTTTCCACCTGATTTATTCCGGCCGCGGTGAAGAGATTGTCAGCCAGGACTTGCCGTTTGAGCGGACGAGGGCCGCAGTTGACTATATCTATGAAAAGACCAGGGAACTTGCGAAGACACATCCGGAATTCCAGGTGCTTACCGCAGGCAACTACTGTGACGCGCCGTACATCTTCCAAAAGATTCAGCGGGATAACCCTGAATGGGCGCCACAAGCATGGAAGCTGCTCTTTGCCAAGGATGCAGGCCGCGTGGTCAAAATGGGTGACGGCGGTCCGAAGCTGGTCAGTGTCGATCATGAAGGCAATGTGCATCCAAGCATGTTTTTGTCCAAATTCACATTTGGCAACGTGAAGCGTGGCTCCCTCAGAGAAATCCTGGAAAACTCCGCTTTATTCGAAGAGTTAAGCTATCCCGAACAGCATGTGAAAGGACGCTGTAAGGAGTGCGCATATCTGGGTGTATGCGGCGGCAACTCAAGAGCGAGGGCGGAAGCGGTGACAGGAGACTTATGGGGAGAAGACCCGCGCTGTTATTTGACTGATGCGGAGATTCATCCAAGCACGGTTCAGGCGAGTGTTTCGCTATGATCGTCATTTTGTTTACCTACCCCGTTGTCAAAGGATTGGAGCAAGAGTTCGAAGCGGCATTTGCCCGCCGCCCGAAGCTGGTTGATCAGCATGAGGGATTTGTCTCGTTCGAGGTGCTGCGTCCCACAGAAAAAAACGGGCGGTATGTGCTGATGAGCAAATGGTCGTCCATGGAAGCTTATGAAGCGTACCTGACCAGCAGAGAGCATGAGCAGGTTCATCGAAACGACCATTCCCGCTTCTTGGCAGGCCCGCCAGAGAAGCAGATCTATGAAGTCACCGGCTAGAAGCCAGGGAGAAAGCTTCCCTGGCTTTTTTAACATGGTTGATGCTTCTTGCTGTTGCCGCCTCCTACTGATGGATCAACCGGTTTTCTGCCGCGCGTATCGTCACCGAATTGGTCCAAATCACTTGGCTTCCCTGGCGGATGGTTGTTGCGTCGTTCACTTTTGTCGAACTTGCCCCGTCCTCCCATCTGCGCTCACCCCCTTTAATCCAGAATGTTAGGATCGTCGTTGTTTAGTCTGTTCAAAGGAAAGCGTTATCATGTAAGTAATGATGAAAGTGATCACACAATTTTTACAAATATGACAGATCAGGCTTGTAACGGGGGGATTCCTCCTATATAATGTCTCCTATGGGTAAACATTTGTATCCTTATGGAGGACATATGACGAAGCGTGAAGAAAAATTTTACCTCATTCGTGCAGATATACTGCCTGAATCCATTTTGAAGACCATTGAAGTAAAAAAACTGCTGGAATCAGGTGAAGCGGATACCGTCAATGAAGCAGTTGAGCGCGTTGGGTTAAGCCGCAGCGCATTTTACAAGTACAAAGACGGCATCTTTCCGTTTAATGCGATGATGAGCGAAGAAATTATCACTATTAACCTGACCTTGGAACACAGAGCTGGCGTCCTGTCCAAAGTGCTGCAATTTGTTGCTGAAAGAGGCGGAAATGTGCTGACGATCAACCAGACAATTCCCCTGCAGGGAATCGCTAACGTGGCCATGTCAGTCGATCTGGCGCATTTGGTTGTCTCAAGCACTGATTTATTAGATTCGCTCCAACAGCTTTCGGGTGTCCGCAAAGCGATGATTGTCGGGCGTGGATAGAGAAATCTTGTACAGCGGAGAAGGAGGATTATGATGGGGAAACAAACGGTAAAAGTAGGATTGATGGGGTTTGGTACAGTCGGTACAGGGGTTGTGCGGATTGTGCAGGGACATCAGGAAGATTTGCTGGTGCAAACCGGTCTTGGCATTGAGATTCACAAGATACTGGTTCAGGACAAAGAAAAGGCAAGAAGCATCGAAAGCGTGAAAAACCTGATCACGACCAACCCGAACGATTTGCTTTTGGATCCTGAAATCGATGTAATCGTCGAAGTAATCGGCGGTATCCATCCGGCGAAAGAATACATCCTTACTGCGCTTGAACAAGGCAAGCATGTGGTTACCGCCAACAAAGACTTAATGGCGCTGCACGGTGGAGAAATCCTGAAAAAAGCGCAGGAAAAAAATTGTGATGTTTTCTATGAAGCAAGTGTGGCAGGCGGCATTCCGATCCTGCGCGCGTTGGTGGAAGGTTTTGCTTCTGACCGCATCACCAAAATGATGGGAATCGTCAACGGTACAACCAACTACATCTTGACGAAGATGAGCCAGGAAGGGGCCGATTATCAGGAAGTGCTCAAGGAAGCACAAGCACTTGGATATGCCGAAGCAGACCCTACTTCCGATGTAGAAGGTTTGGACGCGGCACGCAAGATGGCCATCTTGGCGACACTAGGCTTTCGTGCTCCGATGAACTTGGATGAAGTGGATGTAAAAGGGATCAGCAAGGTGAGCAAGGAAGATATTGCATACGGCAAAAAGCTGGGCTATGAAGTGAAACTGCTCGGGCTTGCCCGCCGTGACAACGATGAGATTGAAGTCAGCGTTCAGCCAACCATGGTGCACAAAGCGCATCCGCTGGCTTCCGTCAATGGTGTGTTTAACGCCGTTTACGTGCACGGGGAAGCGGTTGGCGAGACCATGTTCTACGGGCCTGGAGCAGGGGAGCTGCCGACAGCGACAGCAGTTGTTTCCGACCTGGTAACCGTCGTGAAAAACATGAAGCTGGGCGTCAACGGACGCGGTATGGTGGCTCCGTACAAAGAAAAGAAGCTAAAGTCAGACGCGAAAAAAATGTCCAAATACTTCCTTCGCATCATTGTTGCCGACAAACGCGGGGTTCTCGCCCAAATTACCCAATTGCTCGCTGATAAAGATATCAGCCTCGATCAAGTGCTGCAGCAACCTTATAACGCTGGCAAGCAATCGGAGATTATCATGGTTACGCATATTGCAGCCAAAGAAAATATGGATCAAGTGATTCAGGCAATGAATGATATGGAGATTGTGGAGGAAATAAAAAGCTGTTACCGAGTGGAGGGAGGAGAATAGCGGATGAAAGATCCGAACATCGCGCATACAGCGGCGGCGCAAGAGCCACGAGCGGTAGAATCAGCCAGAGAAGCGGTAATGAACGTGACTAGAGAATATAAAGCAGGTGAGTAGCAACATGAACAATCGGAGTGTACGTGTAAGGATTCCTGCGAGTACAGCCAATCTTGGGTCAGGGTTTGATGCTGTCGGCATGGCTCTTCAGCTTTATACGACGATAACCATGAGAGAAGCGGACGAAACCCGGATCGAATTGAAGGGGAAAGAGCTGGAAGGAGTTCCGCAAGACAAAAGCAACCTGTTGTATCAAGTGGCCAGCTACTTGTACCAGCAAGCGGGATTAAAAGCACCGGAGCTGTACATGGAAGTGACGACAGAAGTGCCGCTTACCCGCGGCTTGGGCAGCAGTGCCTCAGCCATCGTGGGTGCGCTTGCAGGCGCCAATGTTTTGGCGGGTGAACCGTTTAGCAAAGACCAGCTGTTTTATATGGCGAGCAAATGGGAAGGCCATCCGGACAACGTGGGAGCATCCATGTTCGGCGGAATCGTGGTAGCCACCATGCCGGAGAACGAAGATGAGAAGGCTATCCCTTATGTGCATTTTGCTGTTCCGAACGGACTCAAAACGCTGGTTGTCATTCCGCATTATTACCTGTCTACCGAACAGGCGCGCAATGTGCTGCCGCAAACATACGAACGAGGTGATGTCGTGTACTCGATTGGACACAGCAGTTTGCTGGTGGCGGCGCTTGCTCAAGGAAGACTTGATCTGCTTGCCACCGCTATGCGGGATCGGATCCATCAGCCTTATCGCAGCAAACTGGTGCCTGGACTTGAGGAGATGCTTAGCGAAGCAACCAAGCACGGAGCGATCGGGGCAGCGTTAAGTGGAGCGGGGCCAACTGTATTATTCTTTTACAGCGAAGAACCGGCCAAAGAAAAATTGCTCCAATTTGTCAGCGGCGTGATGAAAGCGCATGAGATTTCTTTTGATGTGCTGGAGTTGCCGGCTGACGAAACAGGAGTTGTGGTTGACGTCATGACATCAAAAGGCTCATAATACTAGGAAAATTCCCTAAAAAGAAAAAACAAGGGGCCAGGAGAGAGAACCATGACCAAAAGAATTGCTTTTTTAGGTCCGTACGGAACCTTCACGGAAGAGGCAGCCCGTGCGTTTCCGCTTAATCAGGAGGTTTCCTTCCATCCGTACGGGAGCATTATGGATGTGTTTGCAGCGGTTGACAAGGGGGCTGCCGAGTTCGGTGTAGTGCCGATGGAGAACTCCATTGAGGGCTCTGTCAATGCGACGCTTGATTGGCTGATTCATGAGATTGATTTGCCAATTATTGCGGAATTGGCATTGCCGATTTCTCAGCACTTACTGGTGGCAAAACGGGAAGTTCCGCTTTCGCTTCAGGACATTACCAAAGTATTGTCCCATCCGCATGCAGTGGCACAATGCCATAACTTCATCCAAAAGTATTTGCCGAACGCGGAAATCGAGTACACAAACAGTACGGCATTAGCTGCACAGACAGTAAGCGCGCAGCCGGATAAACCATGGGCAGCAATTGGCACCAGGCTGTCTGCGCAAATTTATCCTTTAATGTTTGCCAGGGAAAGCATTGAGGATTACACAAACAACTACACCAAGTTTGTGCTGGTTAGCAAAGAATCTGCACCATTGCCAAAGTCCCCAACAGAGAAAACCACGATCCAGGTTACTTTGCCAGAGGATTTTCCGGGAGCGCTTTATCAAGTGTTAGCGGCGTTCGCCTGGCGCAAGCTTAACTTGTCCCGCATTGAATCGCGGCCGACCAAGAAAGGGTTGGGCAGTTATCATTTCATTATTGATATTGAGCAGCGGATGGACGATGTGCTGCTGCCGGGGGCATTTGCGGAAATTGAGGCTCTTGGCTGCCAACTGCGTCAGCTTGGCACTTATCCGTTTTATGTGATGGAGCGCAGTGCGAGCGTGCATAGGTAAAGGGATAAGATTCGGGGGAAAGTCATTGACGGACTACTTCCCCCGTTTTATAATCGTATCCATAATCAGAAAGTTGCGACTTTTGTTAACTTCTTATGCGGTGTTCAGTAGATAGAGAAAAATGGAGGGAAAACCAGATGGAACAACAATTGATTTATCTGAATGGAGAGTTTGTAGACAAAGAAAATGCGAAAATTTCCGTATATGATCACGGCTTCTTGTATGGAGATGGCGTGTTTGAAGGAATTCGCGTATACAATGGCAATGTATTTCGCCTTGAAGAGCATATTGAACGCTTGTATGAATCAGCCCTTTCGATATTGCTTGAAATTCCGATGACCCAGGAAGAGATGATTCAAGCGGTGGTAGAGACAGTACGACGCAACAAATTGCGTGATGCTTACATTCGTTTGGTTATTTCCCGCGGAACCGGTAATTTAGGCCTTGATCCGCGAAGCTGTTTGGCGCCTAATATCATCATTATCGCGGAACAACTGCAGCTTTTCCCGAAAGAACTTTATGAAACAGGCATGCGCATCATTACGGTGCCAACCAGAAGAAACAAACCGGATGCACTCAATCCTAAAATTAAGTCTCTTAACTACCTGAATAATATACTGGTTCGGATCGAAGCTCATTTGGCCGGCGTGAGTGAAGCGCTTATGCTGAACAGTGAAGGTTATGTTGCAGAAGGCTCCGGGGATAACGTGTTTATCGTGAAAAAAGGCGTTTTGTATACCCCGCCAAGCTATGTGGGCGCCCTTCAGGGAATCACCCGTCAGGCTATTCTGGATATCGCCGGGAAGTTGGGCTATACCGTCAAAGAAGAACCGTTTACACGGCATGACGTATATGTAGCGGATGAGGTATTTTTAACTGGAACGGCTGCCGAGGTTATTTCTGTCGTTGAAGTGGATGGCCGCAAGATCAAAGACGGAAAACCGGGCCCGGTTACCAATCACCTGTTAACGGAATTCCGCCGTTACGTGGAACAAGAAGGGGTTAAGGTATATCCGGAAGTGGAAGCTCTCCCCAATAACGGTTAGATCATCACAACATTCGGCATGTGGCGAGCTCTACATGCCGTTTCCTTTTTTATCCGCGTAGCAAAACAGCCTATGGGTGCATATCTTGGTATGGAGTTTTGACGAGGGAGGAGAACGAGTACGTGAAAATCCATACCGTACAAAAAGGCGATACACTTTGGAAAATTGCCAAGCAATACAACGTCGATTTCAAAGAGTTGCTTCGTATCAACAGCCAGATTAAAAATCCTGACCGGATCATGCCGGGAATGAAAGTAAAAATTCCGACTGCGCACATTCCGTTGCGTCAACGCGGACATCAAGAGCATCAAGGACAACATAGAATGGATGCACCAATACCGCCAAAGAAAGAAATACCAATCATTCCGCCGCAAGAAATGGAACCAGAAGAGCCCCCCGCCCCGATGGAGGAGGAAGAAGAACAACCATTCGTGCCAATGCCCACACCTACTCCAACACCAGCACCAGCCCCTATTCAGGAAATGCCGACACCACCAGCACCACCAGCACCGCCTGCACCGCAGCCAACTATGCCGCAACAACAAGTACCAATTATGCCGCCCGTTCCGCCTATGCAAATGCCGCCGAGACAGATGCCGATGCCTTGCCCGCCATCGATTCAAATGCCATATATGATACCGTATTGTCCGCCAATGCCTTGCCCACCGTTACACCACCAGTTGCCTCAGATGGAGATGCCGTTCATGCACCATGCATTGCCTCATCAACCATACTGCTTCCCGTCATCCGATTACGCTCAATCGTCTGCGTATTCTTCTCAAGGGTATCCGTCATCGTCCTATCAGTCTTTCTCTCAATCTTCTCAATCCTCTCAATATCAGGCGGGACCTAAGCAATCGTCTTCTGCTTCTTCCGCTAAAGCGCCATCAGCTCGCTGCCGCGATGCAAGGGATTCGATAGAACGGGGAAACGGCATGGCAAATCGGGAATATTCTCCCTGCCCTCCTGCCTATCCGATGCAGCCGGAGTACGAGATGTATCCATCACATCAAAGGCCGCCGAAGTACGAGATGTATTCATCACATCAGATGCCGCCGGAGTACGAGATGTATCCATCACATCAAATGCCGCCGAAGCACGAGATGTATCCATCGCATCAGATGCCGCCGAAGTACGAGATGTATCCATCGCATCAGATGCCACCGAAGTACGAGATGTATCCATCGCATCAAAGGCCGCCGAAGCACGAGATGCATTCATCGCATCAAATGCCGCCGATACAACCATTTCATGGACACCCATATGGCAGCACATCCAGCATGAATGCCCAGCCTTTTATGCAAAGCTCAATGTTTCACCTGCATCACTCCATGCCTTATATGCCCGGACATGATGTGGCTCCCAACTGGGAAAACGGTTGCGAAGAGTCATCTTCGTCAAACTAAGTGATCGCCTATGAGCGAAGCTTTCCTTTCATCACTCGCAAAGGCATACCGCTGTCAGGTTTATGGAGTGAAGCCGAAAAGGAACGTTTATCAAGTCAGAACAAATCGCGGCATGTGGATTGTCAAAGGATATAAAGAGAGAGAGAAAGCTTTTTGGGTGACCCAACTAGCTCACTTGTTGCATGAGCAAGGATTTCACCGAACCGTCCATTATGTCAGCACAGATGAAGGGCAGCAGGTCTTTTTGTATGAGGGACGGTATTATACCGTGATGAAAACCATTGAAGGCAGGGAAGCGAACTACGCTTCCGTCTATGACGTCAAAAAAGCGGCGACAAGTCTGGCACAATTTCATCAGGCTGCGCAGGCCATTCCTTTTGTTCCGGAGAGTTACACCGGAAATCCTCCGATTTTCGATAAATGGGAAGATAGGCTGCAGCACTTTGAGCGAATTTCCCACAAGATTGCATCAAGAGGCCCTGTGAACCGCATGGAGCATCTGATAGTGCAAATGACTGACGAAATGAAACGCGACGCCAGTCTTGCCCTCCAGCAGATGAAACAGCAGCCATTTGATGAGGAGATGTATCAGGCATTCTCACAAGGAACATTGGCACACCGTGATGTCGCCAGCCATAATTTTTTAATTACGCAGCGTGGCAACTGCTATTTGATTGATTTGGATACGGTACATTCCGATATGCAGTTAGTGGATCTGGCTCAATTTATGAGCAGGATGCTATTGCTGCAAGGATATCAGATGAACGCATTTATTGATGCGATTCATGCCTACTCCAAAACCAAGCCTCTGTCTGATCAGCAGATGAAACTGTTGCTCACGATGTTAAGGTACCCCGATAACTTTTTGCGGGAAGTGACTGGCTTGTATGCCAGACGATCCGGTTATCGGGTTCGCGGCGTGACGCAGCTCCTTTTGCTTAAGCGCCGGTTTGCTCAAGAGAGGCGCAATTTCTTGAAGCAAGCCAACCGAACGATTCATTACTGGCGTCAAGGTCCACAGCTGTATGGTGCCGGTTAAGCGAATCAGCAGTGAAAAACAATAAGCAGTGAAAACCAAGAAGCAGGTAAAGCCGATAAGCAAAAGGAGCCGATGACAATGCGTCGTCGGCTCCTTTTGGCTTAAACTTATTTTTTCAAGGCAAGGTCGATGGTGTATTTGGCAAAACCTGTGTCCAAAGTAGAAACGTACTTGATTTGAGGCAGCTTATCCAAGTATTTTTGCGCGTTTGGAGAAGATTCGAAAGTCACTTTACCTTTTGTTGTTACGGGAGCAAACGACCAGTTGCCGTCAGCAGATGGGTTGATTGTTTTTTGATCCAGGATGTAGTCGATGATTACTTGACGGTTTTCATCCGGAGAATCGATGATGATATTGTCGCCCTTGAGCCCTGGGAAGTTTCCGCCGCTGCTTGCCCGATAGTTGTTGGTTACGACTACGAATTTTTGGTCTTTCGTAACCGGTTTGCCATTGTATTGGAGATTTTTGATCCGGCTGGCATTTGGGTTGATAACGGTACCACTTGCATCGTATTTGGCTGGTTGGGTAACATCGATTTGATAGGTTACGCCATCGATTACATCGTAGTTGTAGGTCGGAAAGTCAAGGTTAACAAGGGCCTGATCTTCCGTTTTGTTCGGATCGATTTGGTTGAATTGGCCAGCAGACATTTCCAGCCATTCTTTCACTTGTTCACCGTTCATCAATACCGCTTTCACGGTATTTGGGTATACATAAAGGTCTGAGACGTTTTTGATCGCAATGGTACCGGCAGGGATGTCTGTGTAGTAGCTTGAACCGTTGCGCCCGCCTGCTTTGAACGGAGCGCCTGCGGAGAGAACTGGCAGACCATCGTACTCCGTTCCTTGCAGTTTCTTTTGAATGTACCATTTTTGCGCGTTGGTTACGATCTGAATGGAAGGATCGTCGTTAACCAGTGCAAAGTAGCTGTTGATAGGAGCTGTTGTCGTGCCTACTGCGCTGCGAACGTATTGAAGCGTACCTTCATGCTCCGATTTTACCGCGTCAACGATTGTTTGATCCGCGTCAACAAGCGGCTTTTTGTTTGCTTTGTCGTAGATAGGCAGAGCTTGGGATTGCGAGCTTACCACAGTCCATTTGCCTTGTACTTTTTGTAAGGTAAGGTCGATTTGGCCGAGGTAGTTGCCCCAGAAGCCAGGCATGACGGAAGGTACACCGTTGATCGTTCCTTTGGTTGTATCAACGCCTTGAATACCATCGAAATCTTTGCTTGGGAATACTTTATGAGCATGTCCGAAGAGAATCGCGTCAATGCCTTTTACGCTGCTCAAATAGTAGGTGGCATTTTCGTCAAAACCTTTTGGAGCCGCTTTTTCAAAGCCGGTGTGAGCGATTGCGATGATGATGTCAGCGCCTTCTTTTTTCATTTGCGGAACGAATTTGTTGGCTGTTTCCACGATGTCCTTGGCGATCACTTTGCCATCGAGGTTCGCCTTGTCCCAAGCGGTGATTTGTGGAGGAACGAAGCCGATTACGCCAACTTTTACCTTTTGGTCCTTGCCGCTGTCGTCCTTGAAGGTTTTTTCCAAGATTATGTATGGTTTGAAGTAGTTTTTGTCATTGTTTGGATTCTTGTCATGGTCGTCCACATATACATTCGCATTCACGTACGGGAATTTGGCTCCTTTTAACGAGCGGTTCAAGAAATCAAGGCCATAATTGAATTCGTGGTTCCCGATGTTCCCGGCGTCATAGCTCAAAAGGTTCATCGCTTTGAATACAGGGTGTACTTCGCCGTCTTTCAACGGATGAACTTTCGCTACATAATCGCCAAGCGGGTTACCTTGGATCAAATCGCCGTTGTCGAACAACAAGCTGTTTTTTGCTTCGGAGCGGGCTTTTTTGATCAGAGTGGCCGTTTTTGCCAAACCGAACTCATCGGTTGCCGCATCTCTATAGTAATCGTAGTTGACCATATTGGTGTGCAGGTCAGTTGTTTCCAGGATGCGCAGTTGAATAACCGGATCTTTCTCGGCAAAAGCAGGAACGGCCAAGACACTGAAAGCCAAAGAGGAAGCAATGAATCCACTCAGTACCTTTTTCTTGTTCAAGAAAAAACCTCCTTATTGTTTTCTTAACAAGAAAATAATACCACAGAGAATGGAACTTCTGCATATTTTTAACTCATTTGTAAAAAATTTTGAGTAGGTTATCAAAGTATAATAGCTTCCTTATATGGGGAAAATGAGAAAAAAAGAGATTGAAGGAGTTTTCTCTGATGCGAAGCTATAAGCTATTCTTCCTGACACTCGCTTTGCTGTTGGCCGGCATGTTGGGCAGAGGAACAGTCTATTTGACAGACGGCATCAACAAGGGACAAGAGACTGATCAGAAACAGATCACTGATCAGAAAAAGATCAATGAAGAGAAAGCAGTGCCGGCCCTTGCCAAGCCGCTTGAATTGGTGCTGAATCGTACCTATTTGTGCGGTACCAAAGACGAGGAGCGAGTTCGTGCAGATAACCAGACGATTGAACAATTGCTGTCGAAATATATCGGTTGGGAAATTGTATCGGTAGAAGCCGATACGGTGGTCTTGTCCAGACAGGAGAACGACATCTCTCCGGAATGCAAGAGAAACGGATATTTTGGCTTGTCTCCTGATGGAATGCTGACGCTGTTTAACGGTTTGCCGGGGGAACAGAAGGTTATTCAGACGTTCTATCAGATCAATACCGCCCGGATGGAGGCCAGCCTGCCAAAAGAGGAGTTGGAGCTGTTGCGCAAAGGAATTCGCGTTCATGATTTGGCGGAATACAACAGCATCCTCTCCACTTACGGCGAATACCAGGACCACGACGGGAAGCGGGAATAAGTGCCAAGGGCTTGCTCACTCGATTAAGCTGCGAGGGGCCGCACTACACCTATACGGCAATATTCGGAAAAGGTT
The DNA here is from genome assembly GCA_041920465.1 of Paenibacillaceae bacterium. Classification (GTDB taxonomy): domain Bacteria; phylum Bacillota; class Bacilli; order Brevibacillales; family Brevibacillaceae; genus Brevibacillus_H. The sequence continues at coordinate 49,563 of JBHGXW010000013.1, forward strand.
TCCAGACTTCGCTTGAAATACGGGCGAAGTCTTTTTTCTCTTCTTCACAATTGGGTCAAGTTATGGTCAAATAAGAGTAAAAATATGGATGGAGGTAAGTTTGCATGTGGCGTTGGCTGGCGATTGTTTTCGGGCTTGGGTTTGCTACGGCTGTTGCCGGAGAGTTAAAAATCAGCCCGTTCGTTGATTCGTTTCGCGTCAGTCTGGGAAGCGCGGTTTTTTTCTTTCTTATTTTGTTTTACAAACCCCTCCTTCTGTCGCTGGTCGGAGTACTTGTTGGTCTAATGGTCTGCCTTTTTCGTGTGGGTGTTGATCTGGCTATGGATGGAAGTGCTGATTGGCTGACCAGTTGGACGACACATGCTCCTGCCGTTTTCTATTATGTTACGTTCGCCATTCTCCTGAGCTTTGCGGGTTTTGCAAGATTTACGTCGGCGCCGTTGATGCTCGGAATTATCGGAGCTTGTGTCGACAGCATGTCCAATCTGGTGGAACTTTTGGCGCGGATGGTAATTGAGCAGCATGCGTTGCAAGTTGGTACCCAGGTTCCTGTCATTGCAACTGTTGGAATATTGCGAAGTTTCCTGATTGTCGGATTATATTCCATGGTTGAGATCAGGCAGCTGCAGGCGGTGAGCCGTGTACAGCAGAGCCGGATGGAAAAATTATTGCTCATCTTGTCAGAGCTTCACGAAGGACGGCTTTACCTGCAAAAAATGATGGATCAAGTGGAGCATATTACGGCCCAAAGTTATCAGCTCTACCGCAATCTTGCCGGGAGCGCACATGCGGGCGAGGCTTTGCAGCTTACGGAAGAGGTGCACGAGGTAAAGAAGGATGCCCAGCGGATCGTTGCTTCCCTTTCCAAGCTTTTGAAGCAAGAGAAAGTAGCGAATCAGCTGACGATTCACGAGGCCGTGCAGCTTGTGGTGAAAGCAAACTCCAAGTATGCCGAACTGCTTGGGAAAACAATTGAAATACGCGCCCAAATCAAGGTGGAATGGGAAACGAAAAGCTACATATCTCTTCTTTCTTTTTTGAATAATCTTGTTTGCAATGCGGTAGAAGCAATCACTCGAACAGGCAAAGTGTTGATTGATGTGTATCCGCTGGGAAATCGGCTGCGAATCGATATTCATGACACTGGACCGGGGATTGACGGGAAGGATCGGCAGTTGGTATTCGAGCCGGGATTTACAACCAAATTCGACCGATCAGGCAACGCCTCAACCGGAATCGGGCTTTCCCATGTCCTGAGAACGCTGCAGGAATTGGACGGCGTAATCGAATTGGGTGATAGCCCGTTAGGCGGTGCCTTGTTTCAGATTACCATTCCCTATCAAAACCTCCAGCAAGAGTATCAAAGCTGCCGGACCAAAACGGGATAGAGGAGATGAGCAGGCGTGACCAGATTCTTTATCTTGGATGACGACAAAGCCGCCAGAAGAATGCTGGCATCGATCGTTGAGGACCATGATTTGGGAAAGGTCGTCGGGGAAGCTTCCGATGGTCTCGATGTGGAAGGAAGCATCTTGAAAACAGCCCCTGATATTCTGATTATTGACCTGCTAATGCCCAGGCAGGATGGGATTGAGACAATCCGGCGGCTCAGCACCACCGGACTAAGCTGCAAATACGTGATGCTGTCGCAGGTAGAGCATAAAAATATGATTAGTGAAGCCTACGAACAAGGAATCGAGTACTACATCCAAAAACCGATCAATCGGGTGGAGGTTGTGGCGGTGCTGAGAAAAGTGACGGAGCGGATCATGCTGGAGCGCTCGCTCAGCCAGATCCGCAAAAGCCTGGAGTGGCTAAACCCACAGCCCGAGCCCGCTCAGGTACGGCAGCCGCAGCGACCTGCTGCTGAATTGGTTCGTTCTTACTTAACCGATTTGGGAGTGGCCGGGGAGGTGGGAAGCCGGGATTTGATCAAAATGATAGGGTATCTGTTGGCAAGCGGTCTTCAGGTGGATGAACACCATTTTCCCAGCATGAAGGAGCTGTATATGGCAATCCTGCCGGCTCATCTTCGGCATAAACAAGCGGAAAAAGAGATGAAGGCGATCGAGCAGCGCATTCGCCGTACCGTCCAGCAGGCTTTGCTTAATCTGGCTTCGCTTGGGTTAACCGATTTTGCCAATCCAATCTTTGAGCAGTATGCGACCAAATACTTTGATTTCGTCGATGTGCGGCAGAAGATGCGTGAACTGGAATCGGAAGAAACACAATCGCGTGTCAGGCTGAACCTCAAGAAGTTCATTTTTGCCCTCTATCTGGACGTCTTGCAGGTTAGTGCCGACAGGTCATTTGGGCCAAATGGCTGTTGAACCACATATTTGCCCTGTTTCCTTGCCATACTGATGCTATACGGTGCGAAAAAGGAGGAGTCTTACAGCATGTCTTCGATGCCTCGGGGAAGCTATAAGGATCAATACCACCAGCGCTTGTACGTTCAGCTGAATCAAGGGCACAATAAGTTGAATTACCGCAGGATCAACCTCCTGAAGGAAAACATGCAAGCGGATGTGGACGACTACGCCCACATGCAGCACGACTTATCGGACGCTCTCGGAATGAACAAGCACTAAGCACCGTTAACCCGGCCTGTTGATCACAGGCCGGGTTTTACAATATATTAAAACACAAATACACGTTCGCTTTTTCCAATGGATGTGGTACAGTAAATGAAGGAAGAGAAGAAAGCGGAGAGTGGAACATGAGGATTTTAGGAATTGACCCGGGGATCGCCATCGTTGGCTTTGGCTTCATCGACAAGCAAGGAAGCCAGCTTAAGCCTGTCCAATACGGTTCGATCCAGACAGAAGCAGGCTTGTCTGTGCCGCTTCGGCTAAAGCAAATTTTCGAAGCAATGCAAGAGTTGCTCTCCACCTACCAGCCAGAAGAAATTGCCGTGGAGAAGCTCTTTTTTAATAAAAACGTGACCAATGCCTTCAGCGTCGGGCAGGCGAGGGGAGTGATCCTGCTAGCCGCTGAATTGGCGGGCATTCCAGTCTACGAATATACCCCGATGCAGGTGAAACAGGCGGTTACCGGCTACGGCGGAGCAGAGAAAAAACAGATCCAGGAGATGGCCCGGCTTTTGCTTCGTCTACCGTCTGTGCCAAAACCTGACGATGTGGCTGACGCATTGGGAGTGGCGATCACCCACGCGCATTTTCAACAGTTTAACCGAATGGTGGAAGGGGTACGGTTATGATTGATTTCGTCGAAGGGACGCTTTGTTACATAGATACGGAATATGTCGTGGTGGAAGCAGGGGGGATTGGCTATCGGCTGTTTTGCCCCAATCCCTATCAGTTTGTCAACGATGAGGGCATCAAACGCCGGTTCTTCACCCATCATCATGTACGGGAAGATGCGATCCAGCTATATGGCTTTGCCAGCCGTGACGAGCGGGATATGTACCGCCGTTTGCTAGAAGTGACAGGAATCGGCCCCAAAGGAGCTTTGGCCATTCTTGCAGCGGCTTCACCCGAGCAAATTGTCCTGGCCATCCAGCAGGAAAACGTCAACTATTTGACCAAGTTCCCCGGCATTGGCAAAAAGACGGCGCAGCGGATTATTATCGACCTCAAGGATAAATTGAAGGGCTTCACTCCTTCGATGCTTACTGTGGAAGTGGCGGCAACCAGTCAGGAAAAGGCTTCGTTCGGTGCACTGCAAGAAGCGATGGATGCCCTTGCCGCGCTGGGCTATTCGGATCATGAGATTCAATCAATCAAACCGCAGCTTCGGGACAAAGCGCAGGCGGGAAGTTCCGTTGAGCAGCTGATCAAGGTTGGCCTGGCTCAGCTGATGAGGGGGTAGGAAAGAGTGGAAGAACGAATTATCACAACCCATATGCATTGGCAGGACGATGCGAGTGAACTTAGCTTGCGCCCCCGATACCTGGCGGAATACATCGGCCAGTCCCAGGTAAAAGATAATCTCAAAGTTTTCATAGAAGCTGCCAAAATGCGCAAGGAAGCGTTGGATCACGTCCTCTTGTACGGCCCGCCCGGACTCGGCAAGACGACGTTGTCCCAGATCATTGCCAATGAACTGGGAGTAAACATCCGAACCACCTCGGGGCCCGCGATTGAGCGGCCGGGAGACCTGGCGGCTATTCTCACCAATTTGCAGGAAGGCGATGTCCTTTTTATTGATGAGATTCACCGATTGCACCGCACTGCCGAAGAGGTGCTGTATTCCGCGATGGAGGATTTTGCTCTCGATATTATGATTGGAAAAGGGCCAAGTGCCCGAAGTGTCCGTCTGGATCTGCCGCCGTTTACCCTGATTGGCGCGACGACGAGGGCCGGACTTCTTTCTTCGCCTCTTCGTGACCGGTTTGGCGTGGTGAACCGTTTGGAATTTTATACGATTGAAGAACTCAGCTTTATCGTCAGCCGTGCCGCAGACATACTGCAAATCGGCATTGACGAAGGAGGAGCCGTGGAAGTAGCCAAACGTTCCCGGGGCACTCCGCGGGTAGCAAACCGCTTGTTAAAACGTGTTCGTGATTTCGCCCAAGTGCAAGGCGAAGGAAAAATCACGACAGAAATTGCCCATGAAGCGTTGGAAAGGCTGCAGGTAGACGCTTGCGGTTTGGATCATGTTGACCATAAGCTGCTTTTGGCGATCATCGACAAGTTTGCCGGCGGCCCGGTTGGATTGGACACGATAGCGGCAACCATCGGGGAGGAAGCCCAAACAATTGAGGATGTGTATGAGCCATATCTTTTGCAAATCGGATTCCTGCAGAGAACGCCGCGCGGCCGGACCGTGACACATCGTGCCTATCAACATTTTGGAAGGGAGATGAAAGAATGAGTTCTTTTCCAAAACTTCTGATCGGAATTGGAGCGATATTGATCATTGTTGGATTCCTGTGGCAGATTGGCGGGCGTTTCCTGCCGTTGGGCAAATTGCCGGGAGATATCGTCGTGGAGAAGGAAAACGTACGTTTTTACTTCCCGATTGTCACCTGCATCATTATCAGTATCTTGTTATCGCTCGCAAGCTACCTGTTCCGGTTTTTTAAATAAAGAAACGGGTAGTTGCCGAAATGTAAGGGCAAAGGATCCAAGCCAGTGTGCTTTTGATACAGGGAATGCTTGAAATACGCCGAAAAATGCATATAATATAACTTTAAGTAAGTAAATATATCAATGTTAGTTGGAGGGCAAGCCAAATGCAAAGCACAATATCCTCGGATTTTTTCAAAGTTGCCGCAGAGCGACACTCAGTAAAGCAATATGACCCTTCCGTAAAGATGTCTGAACAAGAGATTAAAGAACTGCTTGAGATTGCAACAAAAGCACCGTCTTCCTGGAATTTGCAACATTGGAAATTTCTTGTCATTAATGATCAGGCAGCAAAAGAAAAATTGTTGCCGATCGCGTACAATCAGCAGCAGGTTGTTCAAGCTTCCGCAGTGATTGCAGTTCTTGGCGATTTGGAGGCGAACAAAAATGCGGAGGCCGTATTCGGGCCGGCAGTAAGTGCGGGCCAGATGCCTGAGGAAGTGAAGAATTCGCTGATCGGGCAAATTGAATACGTTTATACAAACATCCCCAACGCACCGCGTGACGAAGCGATTCGAAATGCTTCTCTGGCTGCCATGCAGTTGATGCTGGCTGCGAAAGCAAAAGGCTACGATACCTGCCCAATGGGTGGATATGATCCGGTCAGATTGGTATCGGAATTCGGCATACCTAGCCGTTACTTGCCTGTAATGCTTATCACTGTCGGAAAAGCTGCTCAGCCGGCACGTGTTAGCCCTCGCTTCCCCGTTGAAGAGACAATTGTTTGGAATCATTTTTAAGGCCACGCTTATGTGGTCTTTTTATTTGGTTATTCCGACCTAGCCTTTCAGGGGAGGAATTTGTTAAAAATTTGTCGAACCATACATTTATCGTCGAAAAGCCGTAGTCTTTTCTTCCACAGATCAGGTTTTCATTGGCCCAAGCATCAGGATTCAAGCTCAGAAAGGGATGAGAAATATGAATAAACGCTGGCTTGGTAAGCAAGCTTTGCTTATCGCAAGCGTTCTTGCCTTATCACTTCCTTGCTTTCAAACAAGCGTCAAAGCTTCAGAAAAAAACATTCGTGTTGCTTTATTCGTTGACATTGGACAAGGATATCGCGGAGTTGTTCCGTCCGTTACGCTGACAAGCGAATCAGGGCTGGAAATCAAAGCTTCTGCCAAAAACGTCAGCACGGCAATTCCCGTAGCGCAAAACCAGGCCAGGTTCCGGGTAGATGAATACACTCTCACCGTAGCGCAGACGGCTAATCTCAGCGAAGCGCAGCGTGTCGCTCAACAGCTCAACAAGCAGAAGCTGGATGCCTCCATTACCCGCGAAAACCGCTCAAGCGGCCCGGTTTATCAAGTAGTAAGCGGATCGTACAATACATATGAAGCGGCAGCAGCACAAAGCAAGGCAGTTGCCCAAAAGATTGGATTGACGCCAACCATCCAAGGACCATACCGCGTGGAGGCGGGCCGTTTCCCAAAACTTGCCGATGCGCGCAATTTGGCTCAAATATTCGAAGCTTCCGGCTTATCGGCGCATACCGTCATGCTGATGACAGGTTCCAAGCCGCTTTATGCCGTTTGGCTGGGAGATGAAGTGTCTTCGTCCCAGCTGAATCAAGTCATAACAACGGCTTCCCATATCAAACCGGGGATTGGATTTGACAAAACCGCGGAATCAGCCTATGTCTTGATGAACGAAGAAGTGGTTGTGGACGGCGGAGAAGTAGAAACGGTACCGCAGTTTGCTTTCTCTTCCCAGGTCAAATTGTCGGTCACTCCCAAAAAGGGCAAGGGTGTTCCCTTGATTACCGTGGAAGAACGTGATCACCGCAAATACAGAGGCGAGATAGAGCTATCTGACTATAAAGGCAGTCTGACGGTTGTGAATCAACTGCCGCTCGAACAATATCTTTACGGTGTGGTCGGTTCCGAAATGGCATCGGGATGGCCGTTGGAGGCGTTAAAAACCCAAGCTGTGCTGGCCCGTACCCGAGCTGTCGGACAAGGCAATAAATACGGAATTGCCAATCTTTCTGATACCGTCTATGAACAGGCGTATTACGGATACGGCAGAGAGGCCAATGACATCCGGCAAGCGGTTGATCAGACTGCGGGTGAGGTAATTCGTTACAACGGCAAGGTAGCCGAATCGCTGTTTTACTCCAATGCAGGGGGAATGACGGCTGACGGGACGGAAGTGTGGGGAAGAAGTGTTCCTTACTTGCCGGTGGTGGAAAGCTTCGATACCGATCCGATGGAAAAAGCCCCAACCTGGTATCAGGTGGAACTTGGCGACGGCAGAATCGGTTATGTGCGAAGCGATTTCGTGACGGTAAGCCCTGACCGCAATCCGATGGGGCTAGATCAAGGCGTAATCAATTACGATAACGTCAACTTCCGCATCGGACCCAGCACAACCTATCACCGGACAATAGGCACTTTGCCAATCGGAACACAGGTAACCATCATCTCGGCCGAACCGGAAGAGAATGCCTTTTTGTGGACGCGCGGGCCGTACACCGCTGACGAACTGACGGCGATGGTCAATGCCAGCCAGACACGCAACAAGGCAGCGCTCTTCCAGATTCCGATTCAAACAATTGAAGTGACCAGCCGCGGACCATCCGGACGGGTTACAGGGATTCAAGCCAACGGAATGGCGATCGCCGCTTCCAATCCGGATGCGTATCGTTCTGTCTTTCGCCAGGGAGACAACAGTTTACGAAGCACGAAGTTTGATATTGAACAGATGGGCAATGTAACCATTCTCGGTGCCAACGGTCAAACCGTTCAGTTTCCGCAAGCTTCATTTGATCTTCAAGCTCTTGGGGCAAACGGCATGGGTCCAATTTCTGCCAACAACCACGGCGAAGATTATTTGATCTACAGCGGAAAAGAGGAATGGAGGGTGGCTTCCAAACAACCGAAGTTCCTGATCCGCGGTTACGGATTCGGCCATGGGCTGGGAGTATCGCAGTTCGGCGCCAAGGCACTGGCAGAACAAGGGTATGACTATCGGCAAATCCTGCTACACTACTATAAAGATGTAACTATTGAACCATAAGCCAAGAGGAGTTTTCAAAGTGGATGTACAACAATTTGATTTCGAATTGCCGGAAAAATTAATTGCTCAGCACCCGTTGGAGGATCGGACTGCTTCCCGCCTGCTTGTGCTGCATAAGCAAACCGGACAGATCGAGCATAAAAAATTTACAGATCTTATCCATTACCTTCAGCCAGGGGATACACTCGTGCTGAATGACAGCCGGGTACTTCCCGCCCGTCTGATTGGTGTGAAAGAAGATACAGGCGCGAAAATTGAAGTGTTATTGCTGAAATCGCTGGGCGAAGACCGTTGGGAAACACTGGTTAAGCCCGGCAAACGCGTGAAGCCGGGGACAGTGATCCAATTCGGTGACGGACTGCTTCGCTGTGTGTGCGAGGATACGACAGAAGTGGGTGGCCGGGTTGTAAAATTTGAATACGACGGCATTTTTTACGAAGTATTGGAGCAATTAGGTTCGATGCCGCTGCCGCCTTATATTCACGAACAGCTGGAGGATAAAGAGCGCTACCAAACGGTTTATGCCAGGGAGCGCGGTTCTGCCGCAGCTCCTACCGCCGGCCTTCACTTTACCCGTGAATACTTGAACCGCTTGGAAGAAAAAGGGGTCCGGCTTTGTTTTGTCACGCTTCACGTGGGACTTGGCACGTTTCGCCCGGTTAGCTCAGAGAGCATAGAAGAGCATGTCATGCATTCGGAGTATTATGAGCTGTCCCAAGAGACAGCCGATCAGATTCAATTGGCCAAGAAAGAAGGAAGAAGAGTAATTGCCGTAGGGACCACGTCATGCCGCGTATTGGAGACTGTGGGCCGCATGCATCAAGGAGAGCTGGTCGCACAGTCTGGCTGGACGGATATTTTTATCTATCCAGGGTACCAATTTGCGGTAATCGACGGACTTGTAACCAACTTTCATCTGCCTAAGTCAACACTGGTAATGCTTGTAAGCGCTTTAGCTGGGCGGGAAAATGTATTAAACGCCTACCGAGAGGCCATCCAAGAGGAGTATCGTTTTTTCAGTTTTGGCGATGCTATGCTGATCATTGAATAATAAGGGGGAAAAAACATGAACACCACTGAGCAACTGCTTTCTGCGGATTTCGCCCAAAAGGTCTGCGACATCTTTCTTGAGGAGACGAATCGGCAGGTGATCTTAGTCAATCAACAGGGAGTCATTATTGCCGCAACAAAGCGGGAGCGGATCGGACAAACGCATGAGATTGCCAAGCAAGTCGTAGAGGGGCGTATTTCTGAAGGGGTCGTTACGTTTGAAGAAGAGGAAAAAAGCGGCGGGAAGATGAGAGCGGGGATTAACATCCCGATCATTTTTGATAACCAGCGGATCGCAGCCATGGGAATCGCCGGGGACCCGGCGGAAGTAAGGCCGCTGATTGGGCTTGCCGCCCGTACTATCCAGCTTTGGCTGCAAAACAAATCACAACTGAATTATGTTACCCATGTTGTCCAGGAAATCAATGAGCAGCTTCACGGCATTGTGGCAACGGTCCAGCAGCTTACCGCAGGTGCGGAGAGTGTCGCTGCTGCCAGCCAGGCGACACATGAGATTGCGATGAGTTCAGATGAAAAAATCAAACGGATTGAAGAAGTTTTCAAATTAATCAAGAACATCGCTTCCCAAAGCAATCTGATCGGCTTAAACGCGGCGATTGAAGCAGCTCGGGTCGGAGAACAGGGCAAGGGCTTCGCGGTGGTTGCAAACGAAGTACGAAAACTGGCAGCAACCAGTCAAACTTCGGTGGAAAACGTTCAAACCGTTCTTTCCGATATTCAGGATGTTTTTCGTGTCATCTCGCAGAAAGTGGGAGAGAATAAAGAGGTGAATCAGGAAGTGTTGTTGGCCCTGCGATCCATTTCCGGCAATATTATGACGATCGAGGAAGCGGTAAACAATCTGGTAACCCGGCTTAGCCATTAATTTTTTTGCGGAAAGACATCTGATGACCATATCTAATGACCATAATATGCGAGAAAAAGCCCTTGAATTCTTCATTCAAGGGCTTCATGACCGACGCCATCTGGTATTCATCTCTCCTTGTGATTCTTTACCAATGCCACTATAATAAGAAGGACATGGACAGAAAGCTGTAGACCAAGGAGTGCAAACATTTGGCAGTTCGTTACGAATTAATCAAGACTTGCAAACAGACAGGAGCCCGGCTGGGAAAACTGCACACACCGCACGGTACCATTGATACTCCGGTGTTCATGCCGGTAGGAACCCAGGCGACTGTAAAGACGATGAGCCCTGAAGAGGTAAGAGAGATGGGAGCGGGCATCATCCTGAGTAATACTTATCACCTGTTTTTGCGGCCCGGTCACCAGGTTGTCGAAGAAGCAGGCGGCCTTCATTCTTTTATGAACTGGCCCGGAGCGATTCTTACCGACAGCGGCGGGTTTCAGGTGTTCAGCTTGAGCAACCTGCGTAAAATCACGGAAGAAGGAGTGTCATTCCGTTCTCATTTAAACGGTGAAAAGCTGTTTATCGGACCGGAGGAGGCAACCCATATCCAAAATGCGCTGGGAGCCGACATTATCATGGCTTTTGATGAATGCGCTCCATATCCGGCAGATTACGATTATGTGAAGCATTCCATGGAGCGTACGACCCGTTGGGCAGAACGTTGCCTCAAGGCACATAAAAATCCGGACAGACAAGCCTTGTTCGGAATTGTGCAGGGCGGGATGTACCGCGATTTGCGGGAACAAAGCGCAAGAGATCTGATCTCTCTTGATTTTCCGGGTTATGCCGTTGGCGGTTTAAGTGTAGGAGAACCGTTTCCGTTAATGTATGAAGTGTTGGATTATACGGTACCGCTGCTTCCGGCCAACAAACCGCGTTATCTGATGGGCGTTGGCTCGCCTGATGCGCTGATTGAAGGAGCTATTCGCGGAATTGACATGTTTGACTGTGTATTACCGACACGAATTGCCCGCAACGGAACATGCATGACCAGCCAGGGGCGTCTTGTCATCCGCAACGCCAAATACGCAAAAGATTTCACGCCGCTTGATCCGGCATGCGATTGCTACACCTGCCGCAATTACACAAGGGCATACATCCGCCATCTGATCAAAGCGGAAGAAACATTCGGCATCAGATTGACCACCTATCATAATTTATACTTCCTGATCAAATTGATGGAGCAGGTGCGTCAAGCCATTGCCGAAGACAGATTGGGCGATTTCCGCAACCAGTTTTTTGCCCAATATGGTTTGGGTGAAGATAGATCTTTTTAAGGACAAGTAAGGAGGAGTTATCGTGCAAGGATTGGAAAGCTTTTTACCACTCATTATCATGTTCGCGATTTTTTATTTTCTCTTGATTCGCCCGCAGCAAAAGCGCAACAAACAACGTAATGCCATGCTTGCCGCACTGAAAAAAGGGGACAAGGTAGTAACCATCGGCGGCGTGCACGGGACCATCCAGGATATTTCGGATGACACCGTCGTCTTGCGTATCGCTCACAACGTGAACGTAACCTTTGATCGTGGAGCGGTTAACACTGTTACGGCTGTTTCAAACGAACCGACTGCCTCCACTTCTGCGAAAGAAACGAAAGAAGAAGCGTAATACATAGCAATAGAACGAAAAAAGCAGGTCCGTTGCGGCCTGCTTTTCTCAATTATTTTCGGGACATATTAACGCCGATCACTCCGCCCGCTGCGCCGATGACGAATGCACCAAGCAAATAAAGGAGTGTGGCCAGTTCAAGAGGAGCGTCAAAGCCAAGAAAACCGACCAGAAGAACAAAAGCAAAATAAGCGAGACCGGTTAGTCCTCCGTAGTACCAGCCTCTTGATCCGCAGCGGCGACCGGTTACCATTCCTCCGATCAACAGACCGATCATATTGATCGCATAGGAAAAGTAGGGTAGCGTATTTTCCCTTAAATCCGTAAAAGAGATGAGCAACGCGGTCACCAATGAGCCGATCAGCACGAGCCCGAACGTGAATAAAAGCCCCGTAACGATTGAGGCTGAATTCGTACGCATGTAAGGATTCCTCCTCCCCTCAAAACCTGAGTTTGTAGCATTTATATGAACAGCTTGGACGTTATATTCATCTCTTCGTTGAACATCCTTTCAAATTTTCGTATGATGAATGAGGGAACCAGACTGGGGTGGTGAGCGATATGATAAAAACCTACTTTTATAATCATTCTGAACAGAAGATGTATCATGATGTCGATCTGAACACAAAGGATGATTGGTTAAAGTCACCGGAGGATTTATTATGGATCGATTTATATGACGTGGGAAATAACGAGCTTCAATATATCGCTCGAATTTTTGACTTTCACCCGCTGGCCATCGAGGATTGCTTGCATGTGAGCCCTCGGGCCAAAGTAGATAATTACGAGGATTATTACTTTTTCGTATTCCACGCGCTGCGATATAACGAGGAAAGCGATAATGAGATTACAACCGTTGAATTGAATGTATTCCTGGGACCGAACTATATTGTGACGATTCACAAGTCACCCATGAATACGATCGGGCGAATCGCCGCACAGTGCCATCGCAGCAAAGCATATATGAACCGCGGTCCCGATTACCTGTTGTATGCGATCGTGGACGGGATTACGGATGAATACTTCCCGATTATGGACCGGATCAGTGTCCGTATCGATGAGCTGGAAGACGAAATCTACGAGCACCAGATGGAAGAGATTACGGAAGAATTCTTGGCGCTGAAACGGACAATTATCTTGATTCGGCGGGTTATCATGCCGCAAAAAAGAATTTTTGCCAACGTAAACGGACGCTATTCCTTTGACATCTCGGAAGATAACGTCCCATTCTACTCAGACCTGACAGATCACTTGGAGCGGATTGCCGATTCGACTGAAACCTTCCGTGATCTGGTAAACGGTGCGCTTGATACCTACTATACGATAATCAGCGCGAAAACGACCGAAACCATGCGGGTTCTGACCATTATCTCCACCATTATCCTCCCGCTTACCTTTATCACCGGCTTGTTTGGGATGAACACATTTGGCTGGTTGGGCGAGAAAGCGGAACCGATCATGCTTTGGATCGCGATTGGAACCATGGTGATTATGACGATCGGCATGCTGTATCTGTTCAAAAAGAAAAAATGGCTGTGAATGAATATGTGAAATTTGGGACGCATAGAGCGAACTTCCCCAGTGGAGAATAGAAATGATTCTTTACAAGGGGAGGTTCGGTCTAAAGTGGAACTTATGACCATTTTGATGCGTACCCTTTTCACGTATTTTTTTATTCTGGTATTGCTTCGCCTTATGGGCAAACGGGAATTGGGCAAAATGTCCGTTTTTGACGTGGTGATCTCGATCATGCTGGCGGAGATGGCGGTGCTCGTCATTGAAAACGTTGACCGTCCTGCCGTCAATTTTTATATGCCCATGATCCTGATTTCGCTATTGGAAATCGGAATGGCTTATGTTTCCCTGAAAAGCAAAAAAGTCCGGGATTTAGTGGATGGTTCCGCTGAGTTGATCATCGAAAACGGTGAAATCCGCGAAGAAGCGATGCGGCGCAACCGTCTCAATCTGGATGATTTAATGGTACAGCTCCGCCAAAAAAATATAAAAAGCCTGGCCGATGTGGAGTTCGCGCTGATTGAACCAACCGGAGAGCTTAGTGTCTTCCCCAAAGAAAATAAGCTCCCGGCAACCAAAGAAGACTTGGGAATCCAGCCAAAAAATCCGGTATCAACCATCAATTACACGGGCCTGCCCATTCCGCTGATTATTGACGGCAAAATCCGTGATGAAGCCCTGCAGCGGATCGGACAGAACAAGTTTTGGCTCATCCAGGAAATCCGCAAGCGTGGGATCAAGAACTTTAAAGATATCAGTTTTTTAAGTATCGATAACAGGGGAATTATCTTCATCGACAAAAAAGATCCCCCTCGGTCGTCCAAATAGACTACCGGCGGGGGAAGAATACGGCAAGCTGTTCGCCGATCCAGGGGATTCGCTGAACGTCTTGTCTGCCCAGCACTTTGAACGCGATCAACAGGAGCAGGTACAGAAGCCCGCTGGATAATGAGCAGATTAACAGCATCCGCCCCAAGCTAAGATGATCAAACCAATGCTCGGCCATGTAAGAACCGGCATAACCCATGGCAATCATCGCCACGCCAATTTTTACGAACTCCATCACTTCAAGGGAAAAGCCAATGCCTTTCATCAAGCTGGCAAAATGCAGCATGGTAACCAGTGTAATTCCCAGGTTTAAAGCAATGACCGCACCATGAATGCCGAACAAGGGCTGTGATGTGAACAAAAACATCACGGTTATTTTGACAGCTGCTCCGATCAGCGTATTTCTTAAAACCACCCGGGCTTGGTCAAGTCCTTGCAAGGCGGAAGCGAGCGGTGCCTGGAAGAATAAGAAGATGGAAAATGGCGCCAGTTCCCGCAGCAGACCGCCTACCTCCGGGTTCCCATACATGAGATCGCATAACGGTTCCGCAAAAATATAGAGCAAGACGGTACACGGAGCGCCAATCACCAGCGTAATCCGCATGGCTTGATAAATGCGGCGGTGTAACAGCCTGCCGTTTTTTTGAAATGCAGCTTCTGCGACGGCAGGAACAAGCGAAACGGATAGGGAATAGGTTAAAAATGTCGGAAACAACAGCAAGGGAACAGCCATTCCGGCAAATTGTCCATACAATGAAGTGGCTTCCGCTGTTTTGAAGCCCGCCAAGGCAAGCGCGAACGGAACGATCATCGGTTCCAGTACATAGGCAATCGATCCCACGATTCGGCTCATCGTCACGGGCAGGGAGACGTTAAACAGTTGGCGCAAGATATCCCGGTTCTGTTTGAGTGAAGTAAGGATGGGCGTCCGCATAATCTGTGAAGCGGTTTGTTGTGTGCCGCGCCGATATTGCCAGATAATATAGAGGAGTCCGCCTACTTCGCCGAAAATGATACTGGCTACGGCCCCTGCAGTCGCATATTCGACTCCTTGATCCATGAAGTTCATCGTCATGACGATGACAAGGGCCATTCGGACAATTTGTTCAATCAGTTGCGAAACGGCTGTCGGGATCATGTTTTGCTTTCCCTGGAAGTAGCCGCGCAGTACGGCGGAGATGCTGGCAACGGGAATGACAGGAATGGCTGCCACCAACACGATATAGGCTCGTTCGTCAGCAAACATAAGCCTTGCAAGCAGATGGGCGATTGCGAACAGGATGATACATACCACGAGACTGATCATCGTGACTACGGCAACCGAGAGGACGAAAAATCTTCTCGTTTGCTTGTGGTCGTGCATTGCCTCGGTTTCCGCTACCTGTTTGGCAATGGCAACCGGCAATCCAAAGGTCGTAAGCGTGATCAAAAAATAAAGAATCGGGACAACCATCTGATAAAGTCCCATCCCTTCCGCACCGATGACGCGGGAGAGCACAATCCGGTTCGCAAATCCTAAAATTTTGGTGATAGCGCCTGCTGCTATCAAAATAATGGTGCCGTAAAAAAATGATTGTCTCATACTTGAGCCCTTTCTTTACAATTTCTAGAATGCTAATAATTACTGATAGCAATTCGCGAAGCAAAATCCTATTCTTAGAATATGGACGTGCTGAGCATTGCATGACTTTTTTGTAGAGGTGAAATGCAGATGGCAGCCGAGGCAGCTTTTGATAAGGATGAGGTATTTCTGGAGGTAGTTGAACTTTGCCAGAGTAAAGCGGATGAGTTCGCGATGCTTGGCTATGATAACGTTACAGCCAGAGACATTTGGGAGTGCGTGTCGCAAGCATACAAGGAAATTCCAAGAAAGCATCAGCTTGTCAATGATATTTTGTCGCTAAAGCCTAACAAATACATGAACTACTTGATGATCAACATGTATAAGAATTCCAACCGAATTTGACATGCAATTTTTGCCTTCGCTATAATTGAAATATTGGTTAGAAAGAATGGGCTTCTGATAAAGGGTGGCCATAGAGGGAAAGGAGCATTTAAGTAGATGATTAAATGGAGTAGGTTCGTGCTCTTCCTGCTCGTAATCGCCGCATTGTTCGGCTTAATGTTTACGACAACAGGACAAGTCTCAAAAAACATCACACTTGGCTTAGACTTGCGAGGCGGTTTCGAAATCTTGTATAAAGTGGAACCGTTGGAACAAGGCCAAAAGGTTACGCCGGAGCTTTTGAAAGCAACAGCCAAAATGGTGGAAAAACGTGTGAATATTGGCGGTGTAACCGAGCCGGAAATCTCGGTGGAGAATCCGGACCGTATTCGTGTTCGCCTTGCCGGTGTTACCGACCAGGAGAAGCTTCGTGAACTGATCGGCAGACCTGCCGTTCTCACCTTCCGTGACGAATCCGGGGCTATTGTTCTTCGCGGCAGCGATTTGGCACCGGGCGGAGCAGGCGTAGGTTATGACAATTTGCAGCGCCCGTTGGTTACTTTGAAGTTTGCCAGCGCAGATAAATTCGAGGAAGTTACGCGCAAAAACCTGCATAAACGCGTTGCCATTTATCTTGACAACGACATGTTGACGAATCCGGAAATTCAATCCGTTATTACTGGGGGGAATGCCCAGATTACGGGAAATTATACGGTTGAATCGGCTCAAGAACTGGCTGACATCTTGAACTCTGGTGCCCTGCCAGCCAAATTGAATGAGCTTCAGGCTACAGCCGTTGGTGCAAGCCTTGGGGAAATGGCTCTGCAAAAAACCATTTTTGCCGGTTACGTCGGGGGCGCCCTCATCTTTATCTTTATGCTTGTGGTATATCGCGTACCTGGTATGATTGCGAACATCACCCTTGCTGGATTTACCTATTTCTGCTTGCTAATCATGTATTGGATGCATGCGACACTGACACTTCCAGGGATTGCCGGTTTCATTCTGTCCGTCGGAATGGCCGTCGACGCCAACATTATTACCTATGAGCGTATCCAAGAGGAAATCCGCAGCGGGAAAACCATTCTTTCTGCTTTCCGGGCGGGTCAACGTCGTTCCTTTATTACGATTATCGACTCCCATATTACAACCTTGATTGCTTGTGCCGTTTTGTTCTATTTCGGAACAAGCTCCATTCAAGGGTTTGCGATCATCCTTACCATGACACTGATTGTGAGTCTTATTACGAACGTTTTCGGCTCTCGGTTGCTGCTCTGGATGCTTCTTAATGCCAACATGTTTAAGAAACCGAAGTGGTTCGGCGTAAAGGAGAGTGAAATCGGTGAGCTCTAAAAATCATCAACATGATCATATCATCAAGTTTGATATTGTGAAAAACCGCAGGAAGTTTTTCTTCCTTTCAGGTGCTATCCTTGTTCTGGGGTTGCTTTCCATTTTGATTTTTGGCATGAACCTTGGCGTAGATTTCAAATCGGGTACACGTCTTGATGTATTTATTGGCAAAGAGTTTAATACATCTGATGTAGATGCGATTATTCAAAAAGAGGTTCCCAATGTCGGGTTTAAGCCTGTAGCAAAAATGGGGAATGCCCATGATCAGGCGACTACTACCTTTGAACAGCCGATTGAGGCACCCAAACTTGCTGCGATTGAGAAAGATCTGAAAGCGAAATATGGCGATCAAGTAAGCAAACAAGAATCTACTGTTTCTCCTGTAATCGCCGAGGAAATGGTGGAAAAAGCGGCAATCGCCGTATTGCTGGCCTCCGTTGGCATCGTGATTTACATTGCGATTCGCTTCCAGTTCTATTTCGGGATTGCTTGTGTAATCGCGTTGATTCACGATGTATTAATTCCGATCGCGATGTTCTCCATTTTTGAAATTGAGGTAGACTTGACGTTTATCGCAGCGATCCTGACCATCGTTGGTTATTCGATTAACGACACGGTTGTAATTTTTGACCGGATTCGGGAAAACCTAAGATTGATGAAGGTGCGCAATGTAGAAGAACTGGAGCACATGGTTAACGTCAGCTTGTGGCAAACGATGCGCCGCTCGATCTTTACCGTAGCAACTGTATTCTTCTGCGCCCTGGCCGTTGCGATTCTGGGCGGAGAGGGTATCCGTAACTTCTCGCTTGCCTTGATCTTCGGTCTGGTAAGCGGTACCTACTCTTCGATCTTTATCGCTGCTCAGGTTTGGGTTACCTTGAAAAAGCGGGAAATGGCGAAAAAACGCTTTGCTCCCACTCCGAATGAAGCTTAACATGAAACACCAGCCGCGGAACAATGCCGCGGCTTTCTTTAGCATTGATAGAAGGAGGTGCGATTGATGGATAACCGTTTGGCAAAAGCCCAATTTGGCGCATGGGTCGGTATCATTGGGAACATTTTGCTGGCCGCGGTTAAGCTGATGATCGGGCTTATCGCCAAATCGCAAGCTTTGATAGCCGATGCTGTGCATTCGGCATCTGACGTGATTGGTTCTGTTGCCGTATTAATTGGGCTGCGCGCCGCTGAACGGCCGCCAGATGAAGATCATCCGTACGGACATGGCAAAGCAGAGTCAATTGCAGCGATTATTGTT
>JBHGXW010000021.1:0-68855 GCA_041920465.1 Paenibacillaceae bacterium
TCAAGTCCGGCTTCTCTCATCGTCAGGAAGTGGTCAAAACCGTAGCATCGGCCTTCGTATCGCTGCTTGACCACTTTTTCTCCTGACGATTACGACAAGCCTGGGCTTGCGCTGTAAGAGTCGCTGCGAAATGGACAATCGTTTTTCTCCACTAGCAGCGCAAATGGAAAGAAAGTTTAACCACTTTAGCAATTTAAAGCGATTAAACTTTCCTATATAGCAAAAAAGAGCGGGCTACAAGACCCACTCTTCTGCCGGTTTATACGGCGCCACATAATGTTCTCTTCGTTTCTGCTCTGCCACTTGCTGTGCCAGTTCGGCAAAATAAAGCTGGCTGTTGACTGGCTCTTCTCCTCTCTCCCGGATCATGCGGTGGTACGTTCCCGTTGAATCGAGAATTCGCGCTTTCGTGTTGTCAGTCAAGTAAACCTGCAGGATATCGGTTACTCTCTGCACCAAATTCGGCTGTTCGATCGGGAAAAGCAGTTCCACCCGGCGGTCCAGATTGCGAGTCATCCAGTCCGCACTTGACAGATACACTTCCGGCTTGCCCCCGTTGCCAAAGTAGAAAATCCTGCTGTGTTCGAGAAAGCGGTCAATAATGCTGCGGACCCGGATGTTTTCGCTGACTCCAGGGATGCCTGGCCGCAAGCAACAGATTCCCCGGATGATCAGATCAATCTGAACCCCGGCACAAGAAGCTTCATATAAGTAGGCGATAATTTTTTCGTCTGTCAGTGAATTCATTTTGGCTATGATGCGGCCTGGATTTTCCGGCGTGTGTTTCTCGATTTCGCGGCGGATCATATCGCGAAATTTACGGCGAAGCCCTTTGGGTGCCGCTTCCAGCTTGCGCCACTCAGGCGGTTCGGAATAACCGGACAAGTCGTTGAACAAAGCGGAAGCATCCACTCCAAAGTCAGGATTACTGGTAAACAAGCCTAAATCGGTGTACATTCTAGCCGTGCTGTCATTGTAATTGCCGGTGCTTAAATGGACATAGCGGCGGATGTTCTCCCCCTCTTTGCGTACCACCAGCGTAATCTTGCAGTGGGTTTTCAGTCCAACAAGCCCATAAATTACCTGGCAGCCCGATTTCTCCAGCTGGCGGGCCCAGTGAATATTGTTTTCTTCGTCAAAACGGGCCTTCAGCTCCACCAAGACAGTCACCTGCTTGCCATTCTCGGCTGCGGTCGCGAGCGCTTTCACAATGGGTGAGTCGCCGCTGACGCGATACAAGGTTTGTTTGATCGCCAAGACGTTGGGATCGACTGCTGCCTTGATGACAAAATCAACCACACAATCAAACGATTCGAACGGCAGATGAACCAGAATATCCCGTTCTGCTATTGCTTTGTAAATGTCGTCCTCTCCGATGAGATCGGCAGTCGGCTGCGGGTCGATTGTCTCGTTGCGAAGATGGTCATATCCCATTAGCTGCGTGAAGCCAAAGAACTTGGTCAGGTCAAGCGGCCCGTCGATCGGATAAATATCCCGCGGATGAACCTCCATTGCCTCTTGCAAGATAAGTCGAACATCCTGATCCATTCGCGAGTCGATTTCCAATCGGACGGCGGCTCCCCATTTGCGTTTCTTCAATTCTTTTTCAATCTCTTTTAACAAATCTTCCGCTCCCTCTTCATCCAGCGTCATATCCGCGTTTCGAGTGATGCGAAACGGATGGACGGAGCAGATTTCATTTCCTTTAAACAACCGATTGCTGTATTTCTTAATCACATCTTCCAGCAAGATAAACTCTCTGCCTCTGCTGCTCGGAAGCTCAATATATCGCGACAACACCGCCGGAACCTGTACAACGGCAAACACCTTTTTGCTTGACTTGGCTTTTTTGCGCTCAAGCATCACCGCAAGATTCAAGCTTTTGTTCAATAAAAGCGGAAACGGTCTGCTCTGATCAACCGCAAGCGGCGTTAATACCGGATAAATGTGATAATCGAAATAATCGCTTAAAAAAGTTTCTTGCTCTTCGGA
This sequence comes from Paenibacillaceae bacterium, assembly GCA_041920465.1. Classification (GTDB taxonomy): domain Bacteria; phylum Bacillota; class Bacilli; order Brevibacillales; family Brevibacillaceae; genus Brevibacillus_H. The sequence goes on from JBHGXW010000021.1 coordinate 1,993, forward strand.
CAAGTCCTCCGCCTGCAAGAAATGAATTCCTTCTTGGGCAAGCAGCGGAATGATTTCTTGATTGAAGCACTGGTACTGTCTTTCTACCATTTGGTGAGCACGAGCATTAATCATGCGAAGCTGTTCTTTTGGTGTAAACCCTGACGAATCGGGCTTGCTAAAATTGGCCTTTACCTGATCTTTTAAACCGGCAACCCGTACCATAAAAAATTCATCCAGATTAGAGGAAACGATGGCTAAAAATTTCAGCCTCTCCAACACCGGATTTGATTCGTCCAGCCCTTCCTCCAAGACGCGGGCGTTAAATGCCAACCAGCTTAATTCACGATTTAAAAAAAAGTCCGGATGAAGAAGATCTCTTCCTTCCACCGGGTTCTCCCCCTTTTTTACCCGCACCGTTGTTTGTCCTACTACTATAATACCCATCCGAGTTTTTACAGCAAACAAATTCTTTTGTGGTGGAAATATTTGTAACGAGAATCCAATAAAGAAAAAAGGCGTTCCCGTCATGCGGTTAGCCTATTTTTTCAATACTTTTATTGATCTTTTATTTATTCAAGTCAGTCAATTTCCCTGTTTCCAGATAAATGATTCGTTCGCAAATATTGGTGACATGGTCGGCAATCCGTTCCAAATATTGCGCAACCAAAAGAAGATGGGTGCCTTGCGAAATGGTATGATTTTGCTGTGTCATGATATTAATCAGATCATTAAATATCTTGGAGTAAAATTTATCCACAATGTCATCGCGAGAAGCCACTTCCTCTGCCAACTGCTTGTCTTTGGCAATGTAGGCATTCAAGCTGTCGCGCACCATTGCTTTTACGTGATTGGCCATCTCCGGCAAATCGATCAATGGTTTGGGATATGCTTCTCCCATCAGACGGCGCGTTGTTTTGGAGATGGACACGGCATGGTCCCCCATTCGCTCCAAATCTGTCACCAATTTGAGCATGGTGCCCAGTCTGCGCAGATCAGAGCCAACCGGCTGTTGCAGGGCAATTAACTGCATACATCCCGTTTCAATCTCTTGTTCCAACTGATTGATCACACCGTCATGACTAATCACTTCTTCCGCCAACTGTACATCACGGTCAACCAAACTTTTGATGGCTTTATGAATCGCTTCTTCAACAAGTGATCCCATTGAGAGAAGCTTCCGATGAAGACTGTCTACTTGTACCTCAAAGGCGTGTCTGGCCATATTTTTCTGCCTCCTCCCGATGCTAAAGCGACTATCTAACTGATAGGTACCTTCAATAGTAAACAATCTTATATGTTTTATATGTACCTATCTTTAATTAAATGTTATCTTTGTGTAAACTTTTTCGCTTTACTGGTGGTTATCCTCATACCAAATCGGGAGGGTAACCGTAAAGGTAGAGCCTTCTCCTTCTGCGCTTTGTACTGAAATGCGGCCACGCAGCGTTTCGCACAAATGCTTGACGATAGCAAGCCCCAACCCGGTTCCGCCGGAATCTCTGGAACGAGCTTTGTCCACGCGGTAGAACCGTTCAAAGATACGGCTCAAATCTTTTTCAGGAATCCCTATGCCGGTATCTTGAACGAGAATGTCGATAGTGTCAAGGTGCTTTTTGATACCGATGGAGATGTGTCCGCCTTCCGGTGTATAAGCGATTGCGTTGGCTACCAGATTGAGCAAAATCTGCTGCAAACAATCTTTGTCCGTTTTTATGATCACTTGCTCCTTGATTGGCAGCCCTATGGTATGCTTTTTGCGCTGAATTTGTTCCTGCACGAGCGTAACCACTTCTTCCACCAATTCCGTAACGTTTACCTCCATCAAGGTCAGAGAAATCCGTTTTTGCTCAATCTTGGACAAGTCCAAAATGTCGGAAATCAGACGGAATAAGCGTTCACTTTCATCATAAATGATTTGCAAGAAATTGCGGCAGATCTCTTCATCCTGCATCGCACCATCCAACAGCGTCTCGGTAAACCCTTTAATAGAGGTGATCGGCGTTCTCAATTCGTGGGACACATTGGCGACAAATTCGCTGCGCATCTTCTCCAGACGGCGAATCTCGGTAATGTCATGAAGAACGGTGACGACCCCTTTGGCTTCGCCCTTGATATTAATGTAAGGGGCAATATTTACATCCAATATCCGCTCAACCGGATAGTAAATATGAACTTCCTGCCTGATTTTTTCACCTGTGTCAATGCATTTGTCGATATACTGGCTGAGTCCAAAGCTGTGTCCTGCTTCAATGTGCAGCTTGCCCACCAATTCGCTTTGGCTCGTCCCCAGCAGTTGCTCTACGGCCGGATTCACCAGCATGATCCTGCGATTCTCTGTGACAAATAAAACGCCGCTTACCATGTTGGTTAACACCCCGGTCAACCGCTGCTGGTTTTCCGAGATTTCATACATTTGCTGCTCCAGGCTTGACGCCATAAAGTTTATGGCAGCTGCCAACTGGCCGATCTCATCCTTCGCTTTCAACTTTACCCTGCTCTCATATTGCCGCTGTGTAATATTGCGGGCAACCCGGGTTATTTCTTCAATCGGCCTGGTGATGCCGTACGCAATCCGGGAGCTGACCAATGAGCCGATCACCAAAGTAATAAACAAACCGGTAGCCAGACTGTACCACATATGATGAATCGCTTCCACAATGTTTTCTACCGACATCGCAGAGCGAACCGCTCCGACAATAACCCCCTCGGAACGAACAGGCACGGCCACGTACATCATGTCAAAGCCAAGCGTAGCACTGTAGCGGATGGAAATGCCCACTTCTCCCCCTAGTGCAGATATAAATTCAGGACGGTTGCGGTGATTCTCCATATGGCTGGCATCACTGTTGGTATCCAGCAAGACTTGACCCTGCTGATTGATAATCGTAATTCTTGATTCTGAGGTCTGAGCAATCGCTTCAACCCGTTTGGTTAAAGTTGCCTGATTATAAAAAATTTCGGGAGCGTGAACCGCTTCCGAAACCAACTGAGCCTCTTTGCGCAGCAAATCAGAGAGAGTTTCCATATACGATTTTTCCAATACTTTGGCAAAATAAATGCCCATGAGGAGAAGGACGAGCGAAATAAGACCGAGAATAGTCAGGTTCAACTTCAGGCGAAACCGGTGCATGCCCTATCCCTCCCTTATCCTTCCAACTTGTAGCCAAGACCGCGGACGGTTTTGATATAACGGGGGTTTTTGGTGTCTTCCTCCAGCTTTTCCCGCAGGTGGCTGATATGGACGTCAACAATACGCGAATCACCAATGAAATCATAATTCCAGACTGCGTTTAAAAGCTGGTCACGAGTCAACACCCTTCCCTGATGAGTTGCAAGATGCTGAAGAAGCTCGAACTCTTTGGGAGTAAGCTCCACTTTTTCTTCTCCGCGGTACACTTCATATTTTTCCGGATAGAGCCGGATATTTCCAAACTGAATCATTACATCATCATCAGTAGAGGTAGGCTGAGGAATGGCGTAAATACGGCGCAAAATCGCTTTGACCCGGGCGACAACTTCACGCGGGCTGAAAGGTTTGGTCAAATAATCGTCAGCCCCCAGTTCCAGACCGAGAATTTTGTCCAATTCATCATCTTTCGCGGTCAAAATCAGGATAGGTGTTTGAATTTTCTCCTGGCGAAGCGTTTTGCATACATCCATCCCATCCATCTTCGGCAGCATCAAATCAAGGATAATGAAATCCGGTTTCTCCTGACGCGCCATCTCCAACGCTTGAACCCCATCGTGGGCAATGATGCATTCGTAACCTGCTTTCTCCAAATTAAATTGAAGTAATTTCGCAATGGAAATTTCATCATCTACCACTAAAATTTTCGTCACGGTTAAGGTTCCTCCTACTTTCGAAATGGAGCAATATCTTTTTGGATCTGTTTCAAATCCTGAATGGATTCTTCAATTTTGGCATCTGCCGCCGGCTCACGGCTCGGGTCGTTGAAATCGAACGCGTCAAACAGCGCTTGATACCCTTGTTTTCGCTTGTCTAGCGCAGCCAACAGCCTGTCCCGAAACGGTTCAAGCTCGGCTGGAATATTGGCATCGGCTACTTCTCCATAGATGTTATCATTAATTCCCATCCCGCTCAGAATGGCGTTCTGCACCTTCGTCCGCTTGATTTCTCCCTTTTTATACATCTCTCGAACTTCAGCTAAAATCTTGACGCCGTTGGGAGCTTCCTTGTTTACTTCATCCACTATTGCAATAAAATTATTCTTTGCTTGCGCTATTTCTTCCGGGCTTGCCTGCAAGCTGCATCCGCTTGCCACCAGCAAAAGCAAGGCAAAGAATAATGTCAGTTTCACCATACGTATCCAGCGATTCACTTGTCTGGCCCCTTTCTCATCTACCTCTGCCCTTTTTTGGTTTATTTCCTTAGGTTGTTCTATTTCTCTATTCTCACTTATTTAAGTCTGCCAGAAGGAAAAGAGTGTGACAAGTTTTTTTTCGGTAAAGAAAAACAGGAAGGCGTCCTGCACATAGCAGAACGCCTTGTTTTACCCTTCCCGGATTACTATACCAATACCTTCATGACATTGCGTACGGATTCAGCCGATTTGTCGAGGGCTGCTTTCTCTTCAGGGAGAAGATCAAGCTCGATTACTTTCTCGATACCGTTGCCGCCCAACAATGTTGGTACGCCAAGGTACAAGTCGCTGTATCCGTATTCGCCTTCGAGGTATGCGATGGAAGGCAGAATGCGTTTTTTGTCTTTCAGGATCGCTTCGGCCATTTGAACCAAGGAAGCAGCCGGTGCATAGTAAGCGGAGCCGTTGCCCAAGAGGTTAACGATCTCTCCGCCGCCTTTGCGGGTGCGTTCTACGATGGCATCCAAACGGTCTTGCGGAATTAATTTCTGAAGAGGAATGCCGCCTGCATAGGAGTAACGAACGAGCGGCACCATGTCGTCGCCGTGACCACCCAATACGAAACCTGTCACGTCTTCAACAGACACGTTCAATTCTTGCGCTACGAAAGTGCGGAAGCGAGCAGTATCCAGCACGCCGGATTGACCGATTACGCGCTCTTTCGGGAAGCCGGATGTTTTGAAGAACGTGTAGGTCATAGCATCTACCGGGTTGGACAGAACGAGTACGATGGAGTTTGGTGCATAAGTTTTCACTTGTTCTGCTACAGAGCGCATAATGCCTGCATTGGTGTTAACCAAATCGTCGCGGGACATGCCAGGCTTGCGGGCGATACCCGCAGTGATGATCACCAGGTCAGCATCCTTGATGTCTTCATAGTTTGCGGTGCCTGTAATTCTGGCATCGAAGCCCAGAACCGGAGAAGATTCTTCCATGTCAAGTGCTTTTCCTTTGGTTGGGTTCTCCAATTGCGGGATGTCAACCAATACGATATCGCCCAGTTCTTTTTGGGCCAGAATGAATGCGGTTGTTGCGCCTGTAAAGCCACTACCGATGACAGCAATTTTTTTACGTGTGAATGCCATTTTATTCCCCTCCAGATTGTTTTTGGCGAAAAACCTGGCCTTACCTTATGAAACCTTACATATTCTTAATAAGAGCGTCAGCGAATTCGGAGCACTTCAGTTCTGTAGCGCCTTCCATGAGACGAGCGAAATCGTAAGTTACCGTTTTGCTGGAGATGGTTTTCTCCATGGATTGGATGATCAAATCAGCCGCTTCGTTCCAGCCGAGGTGACGGAGCATCATTTCACCGGAAAGGATAACGGAAGACGGGTTCACTTTGTCAAGGCCTGCGTATTTAGGAGCAGTTCCGTGTGTCGCTTCGAATACCGCATGTCCTGTCAGGTAGTTGATGTTTGCACCAGGTGCGATCCCGATACCGCCTACTTGAGCTGCCAATGCGTCGGAGATGTAGTCACCGTTCAGATTGAGGGTTGCCACTACATCGTATTCAGCAGGACGAGTAAGGATTTGCTGCAGGAACGCGTCAGCAATCACGTCTTTTACGATGATTTTGCCTGCTGCTTCCGCTTCTTTTTGCGCTTTGTCAGCGTCGCCGCCTTCAGCCTTGATGCGGTCGTATTGTGCCCAAGTGAACACTTTGTCGCCATACTCGGCTTCAGCAACAGCATAACCCCAGTTTTTGAACGCGCCTTCGGTGAACTTCATGATGTTCCCTTTATGCACCAGGGTAACGGATTTGCGTTTGTTGTCGATTGCATACTCGATTGCTGCGCGAACCAGACGCTCGGTTCCTTCCTTGGAAACCGGTTTGATACCGATACCAGAGGTTTCCGGGAAGCGGATCTTCTTCACGCCCATCTCTTTTTGCAGGAAGTCGATTACTTTTTTCACTTCAGGAGTGCCTTCAGCCCATTCTACTCCGGCATAGATGTCTTCTGTGTTCTCACGGAAGATCACCATGTCAGTCAGTTCAGGATGCTTTACAGGAGAAGGAACGCCTTCGAAATATTGAACCGGACGTACGCAAGCGTAAAGGTCGAGCTCTTGACGGAGCGCTACGTTGATCGAGCGGATACCGCCGCCGACTGGAGTAGTCAATGGTCCTTTGATCGCGATCAGGTATTCGCGGATAGCAGTAAGCGTATCTTCAGGAAGCCATTCGCCAAATTGATTGAATGCTTTTTCACCTGCATACACTTCGAACCAGGCGATTTTCTTTTCACCTTTATATGCTTTTTCTACAGCAGCATCCAACACGCGGACAGATGCGTTCCAGATGTCTGGGCCAGTACCGTCACCTTCGATAAAAGGAATGATCGGATTATTAGGTACGATCAGCTTGCCGTTATCAACTGTTACTTTTTGACCAGATGTTGGCATGGACAGGTTCTTGAACAAGGAAATCACTCCAGACAGTTAATTTATTTAGGAAAGTGAATATATTGATAACCTTCATTACATACGTAGGAGAACTACCCCGCAACGATGGAAAATTCCAAAGCTACGATGGTAGTTCACCTTACGTTGTGTAATTCAGTTTATCGTTGATCAATTGGAACGTAGTGTTTGTTCACAGGACCGATATAATCAGCGCGAGGGCGGATCAAACGGTTGTTTTCATACTGTTCCATAATGTGTGCAGTCCAACCGGACATACGGCTGATTGCGAAAATCGGCGTAAACAAATCGCTTTCCAGACCGAGTGAAATGTATACAGATGCAGAGTAGAAGTCTACGTTAGGTTTCAATCCTTTTTCACCTGTTACCATTTGCTCGATTTTCACGGACATTTCGTACAATTCTTCACGGCCTACCTGCTTGGTCAATTCTTCGGACATTTTACGCAGCCATTTTGCGCGAGGATCGCCGTCTTTGTAAACGCGATGACCGAAGCCCATGATTTTCACTTTGTTGTCAAGCGCCTGGCGGATGTAGGATTCTACACGATCCACGGAACCGATCTCTTGGAGCATTTTGGCAACTGCTTCATTGGCTCCGCCGTGAAGAGGGCCTTTGAGCGTTCCGATTGCGGAAACCACACCGGAATAAATGTCCGTCAAAGTAGCCACGGTCACACGAGCAGCGAACGTAGAAGCGTTGAACTCGTGATCCGCATGCAAAATGAGAGCGGTATCAAAAGCCTTAACAGCGGTTTCAGAAGGCTCTTGACCTGTCAACATGTAGAGGAAGTTTTGGGCAATGGTGAAGTTTGGATTTGGTGCAACCGGTTCCAAACCTTTGCGGATGCGCTCGAACGCTGCCACGATGGTCGGAGTTTGCGCCATCAGACGGATCGCTTTACGATAGTTCGCCTCAGAAGACATGTCTTGCGCTTCTGTGTCGTAGAGAGCTAACGAAGAGACAGCTGTACGCAGGGCAGCCATAGGATGAACGCCTTGCGGATAAGTACGGATGCTATCAATTACTTCTTTCGGTACTTGAGCGTTTGCACCTAACTCCTTTTTCAAGGTTTCCAGCTGATCGCGCTTCGGTAGCGCTCCATGCCACAGTAAATACACCACTTCTTCAAAGGTAGCTTTTTCAGCCAATTCATCCACATTGATTCCACCGTAGCTAAGAACCCCATCCACAATGGAACAGATAGACGATTGGGCAGCGACGACTCCTTCCAGTCCTCGAGTTGCTGTCATAAGAACTCTCTCCTTTTCCGTAAAATGGTCTCTCTATTAAATTGTGAGGCCATCTTCCTTTTACCACCAATAGAATGGTTTAGGCTGAACAAAGGCATCAATCGTAATTTCATCTGTATGGTGGAAGAAGGGATGAAAGCGAGAGACACCTTTTGTGCTTCAGGACAGAAGATACATCTTGGTGAATGTATTTTCTTTCACTTGGCAATAAAGAAAGATTGAAACCATAATTCGACAATAATTATAAAAGAAATTTACGATTTTGTGAATGAAAAATGTACAAATTGTCATAATTATACCGTTTCTTGCCTGTGTAGCTTAGCTTACGGCATAATAGTTACAATAAGGTTACAAAAAGAGAGGAGGGTTAATTCTGTCCCAAGAAATATGGTTACGGCTGCTGACACGAATCTTTCAAATCTCTCGTTTTCTTTTCGTCGCTTTGCTTGTGATTAGCGGCTGGTATTTCATCCGTTTCCTGACACCCTTACTGTTCCCATTTCTAATCGCCTTAATCATTGCCGTACTGATTAACCGCCCAGTCACTTACATAACGAAAAAAGGGAGATTACCGAGATGGCTTTCTGCCTTGCTTATTCTTTTGCTGCTGCTGGGGGTTCTCGGCGGACTCGCAACGCTCGTGGTCACGGAAACAGTCGTGGAGATCGGACAACTAATCACGTTGCTGCCTTCCTTTGTCAGTGAATTAACCCAGTATTTGCAGCGGACGATTAGCCAGGACGTATTAATCGGCATGTACAACCGCTTTACTTTCTTCTACGAACAACTGGATCAAAGCTATAAGGAAACGATCGACAACAATGTGGGAAACGCACTGAAGAGCATCTCGCAAACCGGACAAAACCTGGTGGTATCGTTTTTGGCCGGAATCAAGCAGCTGTTGCTTTCCTTGCCGAATCTTGCCACCGTATCCGTCATCGCCCTGCTTGCTGCGTTTTTTATCAGCAAGGATTTTTATCTCTGGCGTCAACGGATAAGGAAAATTTTGCCTGGCGGATTCAACTCGCGTTTGGATGCGATTATTCAAGATTTGCGCGGGGCTTTGGTGGGATTTGTCAAGGCACAGCTGACTCTGATTTCGCTGACAGCGGCAATTGTGATTATCGGCCTTTTGATCCTTCGCGTAGATTACGCGATTACGATTGGCCTTTTGACCGGTTTGGTTGATCTGTTGCCGTATCTCGGGACAGGCACGGTGTTTGTCCCTTGGATCATTTACGCCTTTTTTAAAGGCAAATATTCGCTGGTGATCGGTCTGTCCGTGCTGTACGGCGTGGTTCTGATTTTCCGCCAGATTGTAGAACCAAAGGTATTGGCTGACAACGTGGGGCTAGATCCCCTGCTTACTTTGATCGCGCTGTTCACGGGTCTCAAGCTGTTCGGATTTGTCGGGTTAATTATCGGGCCGGTTTCGCTGGTCTTGATCAATGCGTTAATTCGCGCCAAGATATTGCAGGATATATGGAGTTATATCAAAGGAAAGCCCCTTCTGCCATAAGTGCGAAGGGGTTTTCTCTAACGCCGATAAAAAAACTGGATCTTGCCCGTCGAAATCATGTGCCACAGCCATTTTTTGAAAAAGTGTCGAATGATCATCCGGGTATACGGAATCAAAAATACCAATCCGACGACATCAGTCACAAATCCGGGCGTCAACAAGAGCACCCCGCCCACGATGACCAAAATGCCGTCTAATATGCTATCAGTCGGCATTTGCCCGCGTGATAGCTCCCATCGGAAATTGCGCATTACCTGCATGCCTTGCTGTTTGGCCAGCCATGCGCCGAGAACACCGGTCAGAATCACCAGCGCAACCGTTGACCAGCCGCCAATCACTTTGCCGACCGAAATCAGCCCCCATAATTCAACCGCCGGAACGATGATAAACAAAAGCAATAATATGCGAAACATGGAAGACCACACCCTTGTCCTAGGTCTGTAAGCAGGTACGATCAAATTCGGTTTCCAAGATTTGATACACATCCGGAAAGCTGCGTGCCAGGCGGAGCGGTTTAAAATCCCGGCTGGTAAAGACGTGATTGGTTTGGCCAAAGACAAGCAACGACTCATCTTCCACTTTGACAATTTCGTAGCGAAAGTTCAAACGCAGCGGAGTCAACTCATCAATGGCTGTCCTGACCTCGATGAGATCGTCGTATCGGGCGGGAGCTTTGAAGCTGAGGGAAGCATCGGTTACAGGCAAGAGCACTCCCTTTTCCTCCAACTGGCGATAGGAAAAACCAAGCTCGCGGATTAAGGAAGTCCGTCCAATCTCAAACCAATTTAGATAGTTCGTGTGATACACCACTCCCATTTGATCCGTCTCTGCATAACGTACCCGAAATTTTGTTGATCTATAGACAGGCAAACGCACGATTGATCCTCTCCTTCATCCTTGCTGGTTATATTTTACCACATCTGCCGGGAGACTTCGCTGTTTTCCCGTTATTTCCCGCTATGTAAGGAAAGAAAGAGCAGACCGCCTTATCCAGGTAAGGCAGCCTGCTCTGCTTTGTTTTCCCACTATTACAGTACACGGGTCATTCCGGTGTAAATGTGCCCTCTTTCTGAATCAACTGTGACAATTGATCCTTCTTTCAAGATGCTGGTTGCATGCTCAACACCAACAATTACCGGTACGTTCAGATTTAACCCAACGATGGCGGCATGGGACGTAAGCCCGCCATCTTCGGTGATCACGGCACTTGCCCGCTCAAACGCTGAAATCATATCCGAATCGGTACCGAATGTAACAAGAATGGCGCCGTCCTCCATTTTTTCGTTTGCCTCTTCGGCTGAACGAGCAACAATTACCTTTCCGGTAACGGCTTTGCGGCCAATTCCCTGACCCTTGGCAATAATATCGCCGATCACGTGGATTTTCATCAGGTTGGTTGTGCCTGTCTCGCGAACCGGCACGCCAGCGGTGATCACAACCAAATCTCCATGTCTGACCAGTCCGGCTTGCAGCGATTCGCGCACGGAGATCTCCAGCATTTCGTCTGTCGTTTCGGCGCTTTCTCCGATAATCGGATAAACACCGTTCACCAACGCGAGGCGGCGAACAACGCTTTCATGCGGAGTAACGGCGACAATTGGCGCTTTTGGACGGTATTTGGAAACCATGCGAGCGGTATGTCCGCTTTCTGTTGCCGTGATGATGGCTGCCGCGTCAAGATCAAGGGCGGCATTCGCCACGGCTAGACCAATCGCATCGGTAATGGAAATTTGTCTCTTAAGCGCATGGGCATTCAAGATTTCCCGATAATTCAATTCCTGTTCGGCTCGAAGCGCAATTCGGTTCATGGTTTCGACAGATTCCAGCGGATATTTGCCGGCAGCCGTTTCTCCCGATAACATAATCGCGTCAGTTCCATCAAAAATCGCATTCGCCACGTCACTCGCCTCCGCCCGTGTCGGACGCGGGTTGCGCTGCATGGAATCAAGCATTTGGGTAGCCGTAATAACCGGTTTGCCCAATTGATTGCACTTGTCAATCAAGCGTTTCTGTACAAGCGGCACTTCTTCAACCGGAATTTCTACCCCTAAATCGCCGCGGGCCACCATCAAGCCATCGGCAACTGCCAGAATCTCATCCGCGTTGTTTACGCCTTCCTCGTTCTCGATTTTGGCGATAATGTCAATTTTAGCCTGATGTCGTTCCAGAATTTCCCGAATTTCCAAAATGTCAGATGCCTTGCGAACGAACGAAGCGGCAATGTAATCCACTTTTTGCTGAATGCCGAATTCGATGTCCGCCGCATCCTTGTCCGTAATTCCAGGCAGTTTGATTTTTACGCCAGGTACGTTCACGCCTTTTTTGCTCTTCAGAGTACCGCCGTTTTTGATTCGGCAAATAATCTCTGTTCCCTCGATTTGCTCCACGGTAAGACCGATCAGTCCATCGTCAATCAAAATCGTGTTGCCAACTTCCACATCCTGCGGCAAGTCCTTATACGTAATCGAGACGCGTTCAGCCGTGCCCGCCACTTCTTCCGTGGTAAGAGTGATTATATTGTTTTCTACCAATTCAACGGAATCAACTGCCAAAGTTCCGGTGCGGATTTCCGGTCCTTTGGTATCGAGCAAAATGGCTACTTGTTTGCCAGTTTCCTTGCATGCCTGTCTGATATTGGCGATACGGGCTGCATGTTCTTCATGGGAACCGTGGGAAAAATTCAGCCGCGCCACGTTCATTCCGGCTCGCATCATTTTTTTCAGCATCTCGACTGACTCACTGGCTGGACCGATCGTACAAACAATTTTTGCCTTCCGTAACAAATGAGTTACCTCCCATATATGCAAGACTGTACTGCTAAATTTTGTCTAAATCGAAAGCGTGCGGGCCAAGTGGTAAACGGATAAATCCAAAGAGTGTTTCTTGGTAAACGCTTCATCAAAATCAACATCAATGATTTGGTTGTTGGAGATTCCCACCATGCGGTCAGCCTTGCCTTCCAACAAAAGATCGACAGCAGCTGCTCCCATGCGGCTGGCCAGCATCCGGTCAAACGCGGTTGGCGATCCGCCCCGTTGGATATGACCAAGCACGGTAACGCGTGTCTCCCAGCCTGTTTGCTCCTTAATCACTTCGGCATATTGGGCAGCACTTCCTACCCCTTCCGCTACGATAATGATGGAGTGTTTCTTGCCACGGCGATGTCCGGCATGGAGACGTTCAAGAATATCGTTCATATCCTGCTCCGCTTCCGGAATGATAATGGATTCCGCACCGGCGGCAAGCCCAGCCCAAAGAGCCAAATCCCCTGCGTCACGTCCCATTACCTCAATGATGTAGGTACGTTCATGCGAAGTAGCGGTATCCCTGATTTTGTCAATCGCTTCCACGATGGTGTTGAGTGCCGTATCAAATCCAATGGTAAAGTCAGTGCAAGGAATATCGTTGTCAATGGTTCCCGGCACACCAATGGTAGGAAATCCTTTTTGCGTCAGCTTTTGAGCACCGCGGAACGAACCGTCTCCCCCAATGACGATCAATCCTTCGATGCCGTGTTTTCTCAATTGTTCAACTGCTTTTTGCTGTCCTTCTTCTGTTCGGAACTCTTCGCTGCGTGCTGTATAAAGAATTGTGCCGCCGCGATGGATAATATCCCCTACGGAGCCAAGAGTCATCTCTTTGATATCGCCTCTGATCAGCCCGTCATATCCATGATACACACCGAACATTTGCACGCCATGATAAAAAGCACGTCGTACCGCAGCACGAACAGCCGCATTCATTCCAGGCGCATCGCCGCCGCTTGTTAAAACAGCCATTTTTTTCATTTTGCCTCACCTCATTGTCAGTACTAATAGCATGGCTTGAATCCTTAACAGTATGTAATATATAAATCTTGTGTCATACTGTTATAATGATTCGTTTTTTTCTGTTATACTCATACAGAAAAATGTGCCACACTTTTAAAAAATGCGTTCAACACTTGATACGACTACGATTGTAGCAGATTTCCCCCCCTGAAAAAAGGGCAAAAAAAGGACAAAAAAAAGACTTCTCTGTATTACAGAGAAGTGTAATCTCCAATCTGTTTAAATTTATTGTAGCGATCCTGTACCAATTGTTCGGGCGTCATTGCCAAGAGTTCACGCAGTCCTTCAAGCAACTGCTGCTTGACCCAATCTGCCTGCTGATTCAGATCGCGATGTGCGCCTCCGAACGGTTCCGGGATCACACCGTCAATCACGCCTAACTCCAGCAAATCAGGGGCGGTGATCTTCATCGTTTCTGCTGCTCTAAGCGCCAGGCTGGAATCTTTCCAGAGCAGGGCAGCCGCCCCTTCCGGAGAAATAACGGAGTAAATTGAATTCTCCAGCATATAGACCCGGTTGCCTACTCCAATGGCCAGGGCTCCGCCGCTTCCACCCTCGCCTGTTACAACGCAAAGAATCGGAACGCGAAAACCGGCCATTTCCCGAAGGTTGCGGGCAATTGCCTCACTTTGCCCCCGCTCTTCCGCCGCTTTGCCCGGATATGCACCGGATGTATTAATAAAGCAAATAATCGGGCGGCGGAATTTATCCGCTTGCTGCATCAGACGAAGCGCTTTGCGGTACCCTTCCGGATGCGGCATCCCGAAGTTGCGGCTGATATTTTCTTTGGTATCTTTGCCTTTTTGATGGCCGATTACCGTAACCGGCATGCCATCCAGCCTGGCGATACCGCCTACAATCGCCTCATCATCTCCGTACAAACGATCCCCATGCAATTCCATAAAGTCGGTAAAGATCCGCTGTATGTATTCAAGGGTGGTCGGACGTTCAGGATGGCGGGCGATTTGTACCCGTTGCCATGGAGTAAGGTTTCCGTAAATCTGTTCAGCCAAATCTTTAGCTTTTTGCTCCAGACGGGCTACTTCATCCGAGAAATCGATGCCTTTTTCCTCCGTGAAACGGCGCAGTTCTTTAATCTTTTCCTGCAATTCGACAAGCGGTTTCTCAAACGGCAATTCTCCTGCCATGTTTACATTACCTCCCGAACCGTGTGCATCTCCACGATTTTACTTAAAACATCCCGCATGTCTTTGCGATGCACCACCATATCGAGTTGACCATGCTTCAAGAGGAACTCGGCAGTCTGGAAGTCTTTCGGCAGTTCCTGACGGATGGTTTGTTCAATAATCCGGCGGCCGGCAAAGCCGATCAGAGCGCCTGGTTCACCGATGTTGTAATCCCCGAGTGACGCAAAGCTGGCAGATACACCGCCTGTTGTCGGATTGGTCAGGACAGAAATAAACAATTGCCTGGCTTCATTAAGCTGTGCGAGCGCGGCACTGGTTTTGGCCATCTGCATCAGGCTCAGTACACCCTCTTGCATACGGGCGCCCCCTGAAGCGGAAAACAAGATGAAAGGAAGCTTTCGTTCGATGGCTTGTTCAATGGCTCTTGTGATTTTTTCGCCAACAACCGATCCCATGCTGCCCATACGGAAACGGGCATCCATTACTCCGATTACAATCCGGTTGCCGCCGAGCAATCCTTCTCCTGTAATAACAGCCTCATTCAGGATGCTTTGTTTCATGTCCTGCTCAAGTTTTTCCAAATAGCCGGGAAAGCCGAGCGGGTTGGTCGAGATCAGGTCTGCATCAAATTCTTCGACCAGCCGTCCGTCATCTAACAAAGCTTGTATTCTCTCAGGAGCTGTCATCGGAAAATGATGGTTGCAGCCGCGACAAACACGCAGGTTTTTTTCGAGGTCCTTGGAGTAATGAATGGCTCCGCATTGCGGACATTTATGCATAAGACCTTCTGGAACTTCCTTCGGCTCTTTCAGTTCTCTTGGCGCTTCTTTTGGTTCCACGCCGGGAACCCGCCCCAAGTTTTCAGTTGGAATGGTAGCGAATTTTCGCTTTTTACCAAAAAGATCTTTAAGCACAGTAACACCTCACAATAAAGTTCAGTGAAGGATCGTGCTGAGTATTTCTTGGACTTCGTGAAGTTCACTTTCCGGCACAAGAATCTCAAACTGTTTGGATACTCTTGCTTCGCGAACTTTCACCAGGAATCCTTCATCTGTTAAGCGCTGCTGAATTCGTTCGGCTATTTTGGCGCTAGGAGCAATGTAGATGACAGTCCACATGATGGCCTCCTCCTCTTATTTCAACCAATAAACACTGTAATCTGCATCATAATATCACAGTGCCGATTGTTGCCGCAAACTTATAGCTTGCTGTTTTCGAGGTGGGCACGCATGCGAGCCACCGCGGTCTCTTGATCACCTTCACGGATAGCGAGCATGATGTCGCGATGTTCCTCCAACGCAATGCGGGCACGACCTTCCCGCGACAACGAACTGCTTCTTACGCTCTCGCTGTATTCGACAAGCGGAGCCCAAATTCGATGGAGCACCGAATTACGGCTGGAGCGACAGATAACACGGTGAAACTGGTAGTCTTCCTCTGTTGGAATTTCCCCTTTTTCCACTCTCTCCCAAGCAATCGCCAAAATCTTTTCCATCTCTTCAAAATGCTTTTCTGTTGCGCGTTTACAAGCTAAACGTACGGCTTCGATTTCAAGAATTTTACGCATTTCTACAAGATCCTTTTTCGTCTTGGAATCTCGTAAAATAAAATACCCTAAAATATCGATTAACCGATTATGCCGGTAATGCTTCAAAAACGTTCCTTCCCCCCGGCGTGTCTCAATCAAGCCAAGCAGCTCAAGAGCACGAAGCGCCTCCCGAACCGTGGAGCGGCCTGCTCCCAGTGAATCCGAAAGCTCTCGCTCGGAAGGAAGTTTGTCACCCGGTCGCAAATTCTCGCGCTGTACGATTTCATGAATTTGCAACAAAATTCCTTCGTATGCCTTGCGTTCCTGTGAAGAGTCGAGCATCCGCCCTTCCCCCTTCTTGTCGCAGCCTGTATGCCAGCACGACACGATATCAAGTATTAGGATTGCTGATAAGCGATTGCCGCCAGCTGTTCTGTTTTTGCCCTTACTGCAGCAGGATCAACTTCCTTACGCGCCACTCCGCTCTCCATCGCTGCTTTCGCAACTGCTGCCGCCACTTGTGGAGCTACGCGCGGATCAAATGGAGCCGGGATAACAAAATCCGGGTTCAGTTCGTGTTCATTTACCAAATTTGCGATCGCGTGAACGGCTGCCAGCTTCATCTCTTCGTTAATTGTGGTCGCATATGTATCAAGCGCGCCACGGAAGATCCCCGGGAAGGCAAGGACGTTGTTCACCTGGTTCGGGAAGTCGGAGCGGCCTGTACCGATTACGGCAGCACCCGCTTCTTTCGCTTCGCTCGGCATAATCTCCGGAACAGGGTTGGCCATGGCGAAAATAATGGCATCCCGATTCATTGATTTCACCATTTCCTGCGTAACGGCACCTGCTACGGATACCCCGACAAACACGTCTGCTCCAACCATTGCGTCTTTCAGGTCTCCGGTGATTTTGGAGCGGTTGGTCACTTGCGCCACTTTTTCTTTCACCGGATTCATGCCATAAGGACGGCCTTCATACACGATGCCTTTGGTATCGCACATGATAATGTCTTTGACACCCATGCTCAACAAAAGTTTGATGATGGCAATACCGGCAGCACCTGCGCCGTTGACGACAACGCGGATTTGGTCGATTTTTTTGTTCACCACTTTGAGGGCGTTGATCAGGCCGGCTGCGGTAACGATTGCCGTACCGTGCTGGTCATCGTGGAAAACAGGAATATTGGCTTCTTTTTTCAAGCGCTCTTCAATGATAAAGCACGCAGGAGCGGCGATATCTTCAAGATTCACACCCCCGAAGGTTGGTTCGAGGAGTTTTACCGTTTCTACGATTTTGTCCACATCGGTTGTATTCAAGCAGATGGGGAACGCATCCACGCCGGCAAACGCCTTGAAGAGGAGCGCTTTTCCTTCCATAACCGGCATTGCCGCTTCCGGTCCGATATTCCCCAGACCAAGTACAGCGGTACCGTCACTTACAACCGCTACCAGATTTCCTTTGATCGTATATTCGTATACTTTTGTCGGGTCGTCAAAAATATCTTTGCAAGGCTCAGCAACACCCGGGGAGTATGCAAGACTCAAATCATATGCATTGCGTAAAGGTACTTTGGAAACTGCCTCCAGCTTCCCTTGGTGCTTTCTGTGAAGCTCCAACGCTTCTTCTCGCAAATTAGACACCACTACCACTCCATTTCTTCTGCTTATGAATATCTTGCTAAGTGGTCTGACCACTAGTCGAAATTATGTACTCATTATAACAAATCGTTTCCAACTGTAAAGCTGGCGAAAATACGAAAAAAGAGAGGACAAAACCTATCCTCCCCAGTTTATTCTCATTTCCTTCTTGATTACGCTCTCTCTTCCCACAATTTCTCTCGCTTTCTCCAAAAAAGCCTCGTCCACCTCAACGCAAAACTCGTCGGGAAGGCGGATTGTCTGCTTTTTGCCCTCGTAATACAGCACCACAGAAATCGTTCCCCTTCTTTCGACAAGCAACGTTTTCAGCCGTTGCAGTGTCGAATCGCGTTCCTGTTCGGGCGAGATTTTGACAAATAATACGGGCTCGGTCTCAGGCTTGGGCAAAGCGGCGGCATCCCAAAACCGGGAGGCAATCAGCTTGCAGATATCGTCTTGCACATCGATCCGCCCTTCTGCCACTACCAGTTGCTCTTTCACGAGATACGTCTTGTACTTTTGATATACCTGCGGAAAAACAACCACTTCGATTTGAGCGGTGCGGTCTTCCATCAGGACAAAGGCCATCGGCTCCCCTTTTTTGGTCTGGATTTGCTTTACATCAAGCAGCATGCCAACCAATTTCACGGTCTGATGGCGCTGGCTTTCTTCGATTTGAGCGATTTTTTGCACATCGGGATGGTTGCTCAAATGGCGATAGTCGTCAAGCGGATGGCCGGACAGGTAGACGCCCAGCATATCCCGCTCTTCCTTTAGCCGCTGCATCCTCGTAAAATCGGGTACATCAGGGTAGGCGGACGGGTCCATTTTGGTATCGTCAGAAATCTCGCTGCCCGATTCCTCTGTCTGCGAATCCATGGGGGCAAACAGATTCATCTGGGCTTCTTCCCGTTCACTCCTGCGCACACTTCCTTTTTCCATCGCCTCATCCAGTATAACCAACAATTGGGCTCGTGAACCGGGCAGAGAATCAAGGGCGCCGCATAAAATGAGCGATTCGATGACACGGCGATTCACCAGCCTGCTGTCCACCCGTGAACAGAAGTCGACGATGTCACGATACGGGGCCTTTTTTCGCTCCCGGACAATCGATTCGACTGCGCCGTACCCGACGTTCTTGACCGCAGCAAGTCCGAAACGAACCTTATCTTGCTCCACGGTAAACAGCGCTTCGCTCTGGTTCACATCAGGCGGCAGCACGTCCACATGCAGCCGGCGGGCTTCCTCCACATATTCGGCGATTCTTGTCTGGCTTCCGATAGACAGCGACAGCAAGGCTGCCATGAAGGCAACCGGATAATTGGCTTTGAGATAGGCCATCTGGTAGGCGATCATGGCGTACGCGACAGAGTGGGCTTTGTTAAACCCGTAGTCGGCAAACCGGACAATCAGGTCGTAGATTTCGTTGGCCAGCTTCTCATCATACCCTTGGCGGATGCTACCCGCCACAAATCTTTCCCGCTGTTCGGCCAGCAGTTCCCGTTTCTTCTTGCCTACTGCACGTCTCAAAATATCAGCCTCTCCGAGCGAGAACCCGGCCATTCTTGACGAAATTTGCATGATTTGTTCCTGATAGATGATAAAGCCGTGTGTTTCACGCAGGATCGGTTCCAGATCGGGGTGGGCGTAATGCACCTGCTCTTTGCCGTGTTTCGCCTGAATATACTGTGGAATAATCTCCATCGGTCCGGGGCGATACAGGGCAAGTACGGCGATAATGTCGTCGATGCAGGATGGCTTCAACTCGCGAAGCACGTTGCGCATACCGGATGATTCCAATTGGAACACCCCTGTCGTCTCGCCTCTTGCCAACATCCGAAACGTCGCCTCATCATTCATCGGAAGCTGATCCAAATTTAGCCGGATTCCTGCCGTTTTCAAATGATTCAGCGTTTCCTGGATGATGGTCAGGTTGCGCAAACCCAGGAAGTCCATTTTTAACAGCCCGACTTGCTCCAGCACTTCCATCGGATACTGCGTCAAGTTCAAACCCTCGCTGCCCTGCTGCAGCGGCACATACTCGGTAAGCGGTTCACGTGAGATCACCACCCCTGCCGCATGGGTGGAGGCATGTCTGGGCAAGCCTTCCAGCCCTTTGGCCAACTGAATCAGCTTGGCGACCTGCTTGTTATCTCCGATTAACTTGACCAGATCGGGGTTCAGCTGCATGGCACGATCAATCGTCATTCCCGGCGACTGGGGAATCATCTTGGCTACCCGATCAACCAGCCCAAGCGACAAGCCCATCACCCGGCCGACGTCGCGAACTGCCGCTCTTGCCGCCAATGTCCCGAAGGTAATGATTTGCGCCACCCGATCATGTCCGTATTTCTCTGCCACATATTGAATCACTTCGTCGCGTCTCTCCACGGAGAAGTCAATATCAATATCCGGCATCGTAATCCGCTCGGGATTCAAAAATCGCTCAAACAGGAGATGGAACCTGAGCGGGTCAACGTTGGTAATCTTTAGCGCGTAACTGACGATGCTGCCTGCCGCCGAACCACGCCCCGGACCGGTGGGGATGCCGTGCTGATGGGCGTACTGCATGAAATCCCAGACAATCAGGAAGTAGTCGGTAAAGCCTGTCCCGGTTATAATGGAAAGCTCGTGCTCAAGCCTTGCTTCTATCTCCTGAGTCAATTGGCCGTACCGTTCGATACATCCCTTCAGGCACAACTCACGCAGATACCGGGAAGGTTCTACGCCCTCCGGCAGCGGAAATTTCGGCAGGATGTGCTGGTCAAAGCTAAGCTCAAGCCTGCATCGTTTTGCGATCCGCCAAGTATTCTCCAACGCCTTGGGCGCATAGGCGAAGTTTCTTGCCATCTCCTCGCCGCTTTTCAAATAATACTCGTCTGTTTCATAGCGGAAACGGTCTGTCTCATCAAGTGTTTTAGCTTCCTTGATTGCCAGCAGAACATCATGCAGCTCGTAATCTTCCCGGTTTATGTAATGAACGTTGTTGGTTACCACAAGCGGTATGGCCAGCTCCTGATGCAGGCGTACAACCCTTTGGTTCAACCGGCGCTCTACTTCCAGGCCATGATCCTGCAATTCCAGATAAAAATGCTCCGGACCGAAGTGATCCTGATACCAACGGGCCGCATCTTTCGCCGCCTGCATCTCATTCGCCAGCAAATGTCTGGCGATCTCCCCTTCCCGCGCATCGGCAATGGCGATCAACCCTTGCGTATGCTTGGCCAGAATCGTTTTGTTGATTCTCGGCAGAATATGCCCTCCCTCTGTTTGGGCAATTGTCGCAAGCTTGAGCAAATTGCCGTATCCCTGCATGTTTTCGGCCAGCAGGATCAGGTGAAACGGCGGGGCAGATTTGCGGGACACACGCTCTTCCAGCGGCCCGTCTATCACGCTTACTTCCAGCCCGATAATCGGTTTGATCCCCGCTTGGACGCATGCGCGGTAGAAAGGAATAGCACCGTACATATTATTGTGGTCGGTGATGGCTAGCGCTGGCATCCCCAACTGAGCCGCTTTTTGCACCAGTTCTTCGATTCGGGCTGCGCCGTCCAGCAAGCTGTATTCCGTATGAACGTGTAAATGAACGAACGGAGTGTTCAACCTACTCGCCCTTTCTGTCTTGTCTTATGTGTTTTCTCTGCTATCTATGTACCATTATATCGTAAATCTCGACAGATACGAACATATAGTCGCTACCATTTGACCGAACTAGCAATCTTTAGTAGGATGATAAGGTAAGTTTTTGCTGGAAGAGTACGTTTTTTCTTGGAAAGGAGCATCACCATGTGGTTTCCTTTTTACGTGACCGGTCTGGCCGCTTCTTTGGTAGGCTGGGTTTATTACAGCATTTCGGCGCGCCGCCGCGGCATTCATCCGCTGGAATCGCGCATGATACTGGGCAAAATGAATGTGATGCTTGGCTTGCTGCTGCTTTTCCTGGGAGCGAACCAGTTTACATTTGACAGCTTAAGTGCGGTTCGCATCGTTGTAGCGATTCTATTTCTTCTGGTAGGCGCCGTTAACTTCCTGTTTGGCTTCCGCAACTACCTGACCTACCGACGCGAATGGAAGAAAAATTGCAACCAAAAAGGGTAATACTTGCTTGTAGCCAACAAAGTTTAAGCTCGGTTATAATCGGCTTAGTGACATTCTATGCTTCAGACAACCTCGTGCGCTGCCGAGAGTTGTCCTTTTTTATATTATGGAACTTCCAGATTTTTCTGCACTTCCGGAAAGGAGTTGTAACTAGTGCGTAGAAACGGCATGCCATCCTGGGCTATCCGGATAGATTCTCCCGAAGTACTGAACTTTGCCATCTATATTGGCTGTGTCTATGGGATTCTGCAAAAAGATGATTTTCGCGACCATTCGATCATGTGGCCTGGCGCCAGATTATCCAGCCGTCATCCGAAAGAGCGGCTCGCTTCGGAATGGAGCCAATGGTGGTCCTATCTTATTGAATCTAGAACCAGCGAATTATTGGATGAGAGCGTAAAGTTCAAAAAAGTTTTATTCAATCCCGTCTATCATACGAAACCAGAGTTGACTGCGATCAATGAATGCTGTGAACATAGCTTAGTCTCTTTTCAGGAATGGTGGCATCGCCCTGCCGGCTGCCATGAACAGCATATCCATTTGCAACGTGTGGTTGGGGAAAGGATCGTTCACTATCTTCGCAGCTATGAAAGAAAAACGAACCGTAAATGCAGTCCGTTTGACCTGTATATTGATCTCGTGTTTTCAGGCCTTCCCCATAGCATCACAACACATCCCCGATATATCATAACCGTTCCTGACGGTCATTTTCTAGATTGTGAAGAATGGTGGACCAAAAGAATAGAAGAATTACATAAATCCTGCTCTTTGTAGTGAACAAAATTGGTTCTCTTGGACTTGTCAGCATCGATCAATTTCTTGCATTTTCTGAAGATTACTTCTTATAACCTGAAACAGCAGGTGATTCTATCAGAGTTATCCCAACAAAAACAAATAATATGGAGGCAGATATTATGGGATTCGCAAAAGAGAAGACAATTATCGGATTTATCGGCACGGGCGTCATGGGAAAAAGCATGGCAGGACATCTGCTGGGAGCAGGCTACACCGTCCTTGTTTACAACCGGACGAAATCTCGGGCCGAAGAACTGATCAATCGGGGGGCTGTCTGGAAAGATACCGTAGCCGAAGTAGCTGAACAGGCCAATGTGATCATCACGATCGTTGGCTATCCGAAAGATGTCGAAGAGGTATACCTTGGATCAAACGGTATTCTCCATCATGCCAAGGCAGGCACATATGTAGTTGATATGACAACATCTACTCCATCCTTGGCCCGTAAAATTTTCGAAACGGCTAAAGAAAAAGGCATCCACGCACTTGATGCGCCGGTTTCCGGAGGCGATATCGGGGCAAGGGAAGCAAGATTGGCAATTATGGTTGGCGGAGAGCGGGAGGCGTTCGAAGCGGTCAAACCTGTTTTTGAAGTGATTGGGAAAAACATTATCTTGCAAGGCGGAGCAGGTGCCGGTCAACATACAAAAATGTGCAACCAAATTGCTATCGCCTCCAATATGATTGGCGTTTGTGAAGCGATGGTTTATGCCAAAAAAGCAGGTCTTGATCCGGCAACGGTACTGAAGAGTATTGAAACGGGTGCGGCCGGAAGCTGGTCGCTCAGCAATCTGGCTCCACGAATGATTGCCAACGATTTTGCACCCGGATTCTATGTGAAACATTTCATAAAAGACATGGGAATTGCTCTTGAAGCGGCAAAAGAGATGGGAATCATGACACCCGGTCTGGAACTGGCGAAATCATTATACGATAAGCTGGCGGAACTGGGAGAAGAAAACAGTGGCACACAGGCGCTTTATAAACTGCTGGCCGGACAATTCGAGGATGTAGCCAAGTAGAACAGGTCAGAGAATAAAAATGGAGTACAAAAAACCTTCCTGATCACAGGAAGGTTTCGCTATTTGAAAACTATTTTAACGTTCGACAATTTGCGCCGTTACCATTGCCTTGCCGACCAGTTGTTCATTGTGGTATACGGAAACCTCCACTTTTCCAAAGCGGCGGCTGATGTCCATTACAATCGGTTTCACCGTAATCTCGCTTTCCATTTGAACAGGCTTGAGGAAATACACCGTAATATTTTCCGGCACCATGTCACCTCTTCGGTACTGACGCAGCGCATTACAAGCCGATTCGACAATCACCGTGGTCATGACACCGCTCGCCACAGTCCCTAAGTGGTTGGTCATTTGCGGGCTGATCTCCCCATGCCACAAGATGTTGTCTCCTTGTTTTTCTTCGCGGAAGTGGCTCATAATCTGGTTCGGGAACGTTTCGCCCATTTGCGGCTGTTTTTGCATGTATTGCATGGCTTTCAGCACATCCTGGCGGCTTAACACACCTACCAGCTTTTTATGATTGTCAACCACCGGCAACAGCTCGATTCCCTCCCACACCATTAAATGGGCGGAAGAGGCAAGGGAGACCCGCGGCGATGTGGTAATCGGATTTTTGGACATTACCTTTTCGATCGGTGTACTGCGGTCATGTCCGATAATGTCGCGTGATGTCACGATGCCCACAATCCGCATCTGATCATCGACAACGGGGAAGCGTGTATCTTTATACTCCGCGGTAAACTCGTGCCATCTCTCCACCGTATCAGTTGTATTGAGAACCGCTGTCTCGCTCAAAGGCTTCAGAATATCTTCCACCATCATGATCTCTTTTTTGATCAGGCGGTCGTATATCGCTCTGTTGATTAAGGACGCCACGGTAAACGTGTCATAACTGGATGAAATGATCGGGAGCGCCAGTTCATCAGCCAGCTGTTTCACTTCTTCACTCGTATCAAATCCCCCGGTAATCAGAACGGCCGCGCCATTTTGCAGGGAGAGTTTGTGGGCTTGGTCCCTGTTCCCGACAATCAAGAGGCTGCCCGGATCAATGTAGCGCATCATCGCTTCCAGCTTCATTGCGCCAATTACGAACTTATTTAATGTTTTATACAAGCCTTCCCTGCCGCCAAGCACATGGCCGTCAACGATGTTTACCACTTCTGCAAACGTAAGGCGTTCGATGTTTTCTTTCTGTTTTTTCTCAATGCGAACTGTTCCGACGCGTTCAATCGTGCTGACGTAGCCCTGCGCTTCCGCTTCCTTAATCGCCCGGTAAGCGGTACCTTCACTTACCTCCAAGTCTTTGGCAATTTGCCGCACAGAGATTTTGGTCCCCACTGGCAGGCGGTCAATATATTCCAAGATTTGTTCATGTTTTGTTGCCATGTCCGCATCACCTTCCACCATTCTTGCGTGTTCCAGCCGATCGGCTTATCTGTTCTCTTTGAAAAGCTTCTGATCGACGCCCTTTCGGGGATGTCGTCGAGTCCATCGGTACTGCGTCAGGAAAAGCCGGGTGGGTTCTTCATCTATTATATAGGTATCCTTGGTATATTACCTCTGCTAATACAAGCGATCCCGGTATGTTTAAGTACCACACGTAAATCCGGCGTATCAGGGGAACACTGATCCATTCATATCCCCGCATGCGGTTCAATATCACTCGGACCGTAAAAAACACCCAGTACACTGACCAGTTGATAAACGGCAGGTAGAGGATGAGAAACCATAAAAAGCTGATCGAATTCTCCCCCAGATAAAAACGTAACAGCGTAGCGAGAAGGGCTACTGCCAAGAATCGAACCATTTGCCTTATCCCTCCTTCTGCCACTATAGCGTAACCCTGAACAAAAAAAAAGAGTGTAGCAACCGTTCGCTACACTAGTGAGGTATATGAATTAAGGGGGTTTTCATCGTGCTTTTATCTTACCCGGAAAATATTACAGGAATATTACAAAGTGATTACAGTTTCGTTTCAGTTTTGGAATTAGAATACCCAGGTCTCTCCTGGTGCCATAACTTTGCTTTCAATCCCCTGGCGCTCCAATTGTCGAGCGAATTCCCCGCTGTCTTGGGCAATTAACGGGAAGGTGTTAAAGTGAATTGGAACCACCGTTTTCGCGCGAAGGAACTTGGCGGCTACCAGGGCATCCTCCGGCCCCATCGTGAAGTTGTCGCCAATCGGCAGGAATGCCGCATCGATCTGGTTCAATTCGCCAATCAGCTTCATATCGCCAAAAAGCGCGGTATCTCCCGCGTGGTAAATGGTTTTATTGCCCATTGTGAGCAAATATCCGGCCGGCATCCCCAGATAAACAATTCCTTCTTCCGTCTCGTAGCCGGAACCGTGAAAAGCCTGTGTCAATTTGACTCGACCAAACGGGAACTGGTGAGCACCGCCAATGTGCATCGGGTGAACATTTACTCCTTTTTTGCCGAAATAGACAGCCAGTTCGTATGGAGCGATTAACGTCGCCTGATTCGCTTCCAAAATAGAGAGGGCGTCTCCTATATGATCATTGTGCCCGTGTGTAAGCAGCACGTAATTTACCTTAATCTCTTCCGGTTTGACGGTGGCAAGCGGGTTGCCGGAAAGAAACGGGTCAATAATCAAGCGATAGTTTTCATGTGAAATCTCCAAGCAACTGTGTCCGTGATAACGAATCTCCATTTTACATCCTCCTTCTTCTCACCATTAGTCAAAAGCCTGTTTTGGCTACTACATCCATACTAGGAAACAACCATGTTCAGAACTCCTTGCACTAGGCCGATTATACCGCCCAGGATAAAGCCGAGTATGGTAATCATGCGAAACTCTTTGCCCGAAATCCCGATGATCATTTCTTCCACTCGCCGAAGCGGGAAACTATCTACCTGTTTGGCGACAATCTCGGCAATGGCCAGCTTGGGAAAGAGATGTTCAATACTCTGTTCCAATTTCAAAATCGTCCAACCGGTTATCCACGGAATCGCTTGCACAACCAACTGCTCACGGAAGCGTCCCAGCGTCTCGGAAACAGGTTTCTGCAGCCAACGAAGGCCGATGCCTTCCAGCTTGTCGAACAGGCTCATTCTCCATTCATCAATCTGGGCCCTTCCTATCCATTCTACGACGTCACCCGTCTGTTTGCCTAAAAGCTTGTCCGCTTCCTGCCGAATCATCCGCGACAGATTTTTCGCCAGATCGGGATGACGCAGTGCTTCCTGCAGGTGAGGCAGAATCTTTTGCACCAGCTTTTCATCGCCTAAAAACATGCCGACCAAGCCGCCAAACATCCCGCCACCGCCGCCGAGAGCGCTTTTGATCATATTCTGGATATTATGTACCCCTTCCGGAGACTCCAGATAGTCGCGGAACTTATCTAGCAATTGCTCTCCCAGCCGGGAAATCGTCTCATCCAGTTTCACCAGGAGCGATTCGGGAAGAAGCTCGCGGATCGTCTTGTCTTCCCACTTGGCAAGCAGTTTGTCTGTCTCTTGCATCCATACATGTTTCAGCGGAAGGCGTATACGATCATGCAAGCCGCCTGTTTCGCTGATCGTATCGGGGAACAGCCGATTAATCACATCCTGCAAAGGCTCCCCATTGTTGAGCCACTTATCCGCTATGGCCGCCAGCCAAGACCGCAGCGTTTCCTCCAGTTGGCCACGCGATACTGCTTCACGGATTCCCTCTTTGGTCAACAAATATTCCTCTACCACTTTGCCCATTTGCTGGCCTAATTCGTGGTGTCTTCTCGGAATTAATCCGGGTGTAAACGGAACGCGAAACTTGCCGATCATCCACGGTTTATACGGACGAAACAGCATTCGAATCGCCAATTCGTTGGTAAGTCCGCCTATAAACGAAGCGATTCCCACGTTTGTTGCAAGCAAAATCCACTCATTCAACCTCAAACACTCCTCTATCCTAAAGGAACCAATAGTTTGTTCCTGTCATAAAATAGACTACCTAACGCCTAGCGGGAAGGGGATAGCCATGTCATATGTACGTACGATGATCAAAGCAGTAGATTCAAATGAAGAAGAATGTGGTGTATATCTTCCCTCCAAAATCATCCGCGATTTAAAAATACCTGCTGTCTCACTAACCATAGCATTCGGCAGCCATCAAACACAAGCAATGATAGGCAAACGAGAACAAGGAGCATCGACACAGATGACGGCATCTCTCCTTCAAACCCTCCGTCTCCCAACCGGAACTCCGATTCTCATGCGATACGATGCGGCAGAACAGAGGCTCGTGTTCGGTCCGTACATTGGGGTCCTCCTGTCAAAACTAAACCCTGCCAATTCCCATCATCCTTTTGCCGCCATCACCACATTTCTCGACGAGGTGGCCGATATTTTTCAGAAGCAAGGCGGGGTTGTCTCCGTGTTTACACCAAACGATATCTACTGGGATTCGCATACCGTCCGAGCCATGATCAGAAAGGGCAAAGTATGGCGGATGCATACTTTGCCGCTGCCGCAAAGTATCTACAACCGTTTACCGACACGTCAATACGAGCAAAAGGAAACCGTTGGCGAAACGATTCAGCGGTTTAAGGATTTCCACATACCCTTTTTTAATGAGAAGTTCTTAAATAAATGGCATGTCCATGAAGCCTTGGCTGGTAATCCCGCCATGCAGGCATATCTGCCCAAAACCATCCGCATGTTCGGAGCATATGATCTTAAGCAGATGTTGTCGGAGCACAAAATGGTGTACGTGAAGCCGACCAGCGGCAGTATGGGCAAGGGAATCTATCGGGTTTTTCAGTCATCAAACGGTTATCAGCTTCAATATGCCACAATGAATGGCAGCGTGACAAGGACACACAAGGAATTCTCTCCGTTATATCAATCACTAAAAAAGCGAATTCAAGGAAAAAGCTATTTGATCCAACAAGGCATTGCCTTGATTGGTATTAACCGCAGACCTGCCGATTTTCGCGTACTCGTACAAAAAAACGGACAGGGGGAATGGGCGGTTACCTCCTTGGTCGCACGAGTTGGTCAAAACAGCATTGTATCCAATGTGGCGAGGGGCGGAATGATGACGTCGGCCGAACAGGCGCTTCAGATTTCCGGACCTTGGCAAGCTTCTGTCCGTCCAACTCCCCAATCACTCAAGTACGCTGCTCTCGAAATCTCCCGAGAACTTGAAAAAACAATCAACGGGCACTACGCCGAGTTAGGAATCGATTTGGGCGTGGATGTAACAGGGCGGATCTGGTTGCTTGAGATAAACAGCAAGCCGTCCAAATCGGATAATACGGTGCAGCGGCCCGAGGGAGAGGAAGTCTCCGCCGCACGAAAAATTAGGCCATCCGTCCGTCGATTGTACGATTATTCCGCTTTTCTGGCGGGGTTCGCTCCAATCAAGCGGAGTACGCCCGCAAAGCCGAAAAAAATGAAACGAAAAGGACAACGTAGGTGACTATTATGTCTTTTCAGCACCGCACGCTAGGGATTATGGCTTTATTCAAAGGGGAAGAACCTACTTTTAAGGAAAAGGGCTATTACAAAATGTTGACGATTGCCGGACGCAGATTAGGGATCCGCGTCTTCGTCTTTTCTCCCCGTTTGGTCAATTTCGACGAGCGGGAGGTTATCGGATTTGAGCTGGATCAGAACAAATGGATCAAAAAAACGTTTCCGCTACCTAAGTTCGTCTATGACCGCTGCTTCATCGGCAGCAATTACCGTACACGCTACAAGCCTTTTATCGAACAGTTACAGAAAGATCCGGAGGTAGCGTTTCTCGGACATGGACTTTCGGGAAAATGGGAGGTCTACCAAACACTGCTTCAGTCAAAGGAATTGGCCAAATGGCTGCCGGAAACCCATCTTTTCTCCTTACAAAAGCTTCATTCCCTATTGTTGAAAGGACAGGATGTAATTGTCAAACCTTCAACAGGCACACATGGACTTTGTGTCATTCGTATTACCAAGCACCCAGATGGGGGATACGAGGTTACCGGGCGCAATCACGTCAACCAGCCGTTTACCAAGAATTTCGCTACACGAGCAGGATTCCATCGGTTTATCACTTCATTCACCTCCAGCCGCCAGTTTCTCATTCAACCCTATCTACCCTTGCATATCTCCAATGGAACTCCTTACGATGTGCGCGTTCTGGTACAAAAAAATGGACTCGGTCAGTGGGAAACCACCGGCAAAGCCGTTCGATTAGGAGAGAAAAATGGAATCACCTCAAACCTGCACGGAGGTGGCAAAGCGGTACCCCTCTCTACCTTTCTCAACCACCACTTCGGTCAGACACGGCAGCAGCAGATTGAGGAAGAGATTGATACGGTTGTATCGTTGCTACCGCCATTTTTAGAATCGTGTCACGGTCGTCTCGTGGAACTGGGGATCGACGTTGGCATCGATACGTCGGGGAAAATATGGATTATTGAGGTAAACTCTAGACCTGGTCGTACTGTTTTCCGCCAAATTGATGATCGTACGGCTCGAATCCGCTCTTTGACCCAACCTGTCAAGTATGCGGAGTATCTCATGAACGAACGTGTAGGAGGTTACTAAGCATGGAATCGCTATTAGTGCGGCTTCGTTTCCTCAACTACTCCCAGGTTGTAGGAATCATCCTGCCGCTTTCATTATGTCAAAAATTGCAGCTTCGCCCTCGTCAGCAAGTGATCATCTCTCTTGGCAAAAAAGAAGTGACGGCTACCGTTTTTCAAGATAAACAATACCCTGACAGTGATGTGGTAAAAATTACGAGCCCATTGCGCAAAGAATTAAGCATTCCGCACGGCGGGTTCATCCATCTCAAGAAAGAAGGAGAGACACTGCGCATCGGTCCTTCCATCGGAATTGTTACAACTGGTGTCCGCCAAACTACTCCCAGTCCGATGGGGGGACGCACTTCTTTTTTCCAGAAGCTTTTATCCGCACAAAAAGGCAAAGGTGTGTTCTACTATATTTTTTCTCCTAATGACGTCGATTGGGAACGCCAGGTGGTAGATGCCTGGTTTTTGCGCCCCACCAAACAAGGAACATACGTGTGGAAAAGAATGACCACTCCTCTCCCCGATGTCGTCTATGATCGCATCCCTTCCCGTGCAGCCGAACGTTTGGATTCTGTTCAACAATTCAAGCTGAAGTGGGTAGCAGAGACCAAGCTTCCACTCTTTAATGACGGCTTTTTCGACAAATGGAATATTTACCGACTGTTGTACCCCAATCTGGAAGTTCAGGAACACATTCCGGAAACCCATATCCTGCCGACCTTGGAAAAAGTAAAAATGATGATCAAAAAATATCGCATGATTTATCTCAAACCCAAAAACGGCAGCCTTGGCTATGGAATTGTCAAATTGACGAGAAAACCGGAAAAAGGCTATGAGGTTTCGTATCACACCAATGCAGGCAACGTTAAGCGCATTTTCAAAACGATATCTTCCGCGTATACGCATATTTTCCGTACCCGCAAGCTCAGCTCTTATCTGGTTCAACGCGGCATTACCCTGTGTACTTTTCAAAATCGGCCTTTTGATTTCCGCGTGCATCTGCACAAAAATCAAGCAAATGAATGGGTGGTATCCTGCATGGCTGCCAAAGTGGCCGGGACTGGAAGCGTGACGACCCATGTGCGAACAGGCGGAACGGTCATTCCGGGTGACGATTTGCTTCAGTATTTGTTCGGTCAACAAAGGGATCTGGTGGCAAGGCGCATACGAGACGCCGCGATTCGTCTGGCAGTTGCGATTGAAGAAGCGAATCAGGCCCCATTAGGTGAGCTGGGGCTTGATATGGGAATCGATACACACGGGCAAGTATGGATGTTTGAAGCCAACTCCAAGCCTGGACGTTCCATTTTCAAGCATTCCCGCTTGAAGGAAGCCGACGTTTTTTCGCGCAACCTAATTCTCGACTACAGCCGCTACCTGGCTAATTTCTAATGCCCCCTCATTATCGTATACGCAGAAAGGAGGTAATCCTATGGCCCAAATACGATCAGGGTGGCTATCGATACTCCCTTCAGGCCGCTGGTATTTGCAGGGAGTACGAAAATACAAACTGCCAGGTTTAATCAAACGGACACGGCTGCTCGCTTATCTCGGCCCTGATTTCTTGCAGAAACCGATTATTCTTGGGCCCCCTCCCCTTGAACCAAACCGGATTCGGACCAAAGTGTTCTGGACGATTTCCAATGATCGACTAATGATCGGGCCAATCGTTGGGATCTTGACTGTTGGCGAAGGCATAACATTCAAAGGAAATCGGGAAAACTTCAAAGATATCTTTCTTTCCGGCAAACGTCTGGGGGCGCTGGTGTACGTTTTTACACCAAGCGGAATTGATTGGGAAAGGAAGCGAATTCAGGGATTTTTATACGATGAGGAACAAGACACCTGGATCGAGTCGACCATGCCTTTTCCTCATGTCGTTTACAACCGAGTGCCTAACCGAAAGTCGGAAACCAAAAGCGAAGTGAAACAAACCCTCGACCTGTTCTCAGAGTTACAAAATGTCACCTTGTTCAACCGCCACTTTTTTAACAAGCACACCCTGTTTCAAATTCTGGAGAAAAAACCGGAAGTGTGTGATTTTTTGCCTGAAACCCAAGTGCTGCAATCGTTTGCCCAGTTTCGCGAATTCGCTTTGCGGCACCCCTTTATCTATCTCAAACCAACATTAGGCAAGGCGGGAAAAGGAATCATGCGGGTGGAGCGCCGAAAGCATCTATGGCGTTTGAGTCAGGTTTACGAGCAAAAATCGATTACGCGCTCTTTCTATCGGCTAAGAGAAGTATGGAATGAGATTCTCCCCAAAATGAGACAGCAACGTTATCTAATCCAGCAAGGAATCCAGCTGGCCCAGTATAAGAAACGCCCCTTTGACGCTCGGGTATTAATCCAAAAGGACGGGAGCGGAGAATGGGCAGTTACCGGGGTAGGTATCAGACGTGCAGGAGCAAACAGCATCACCACACACGTCCCCAGAGGCGGCTCAATCCTTCCCACCTCCAAAGTATTGCAGGAACTGTTTTTGGAGCAAGCCGATGAAATTTATCAAAATATTGAACATACCGCCCTTTTGATTGCCCGCATCTTAAATGAGGAAATCGATGGTCTGGCGGAAATGTCGATGGATTTGGGATTGACAGCGGACGGGAAAATTTGGTTTTTTGAAGCCAACGCCAAGCCGGAGAAATTCGATGAACCGGCCATTCGCCGTTCTTCGCTGGCCAACTTGATTTACTATTCGCAGTATGTCTCATCTTTTGTAAACAGGTGAAAAGCCCGCCCGAAGGAGGAAGGACTGACCCCTTCCTCTATTTTTTTAAACCAAAGTTTGGTAAAATCAATCTTATCGCTAGACGAACGGCTTTGATTGGTTTGATTCCATGCAGTATCAAAGACTGGGGCGCACCGGACTGAAATAAAGGAAGTGAAATTGTCATGTGGCAAGCTGTCACACACGGCTTTATTCTGGCCTTTGGGCTGATTCTTCCCCTTGGAGTACAAAATGTTTTCGTCTTTAATCAGGGGGCTCAGCATGGCTGGCTGCGGGCCCTGCCTGTCATCATTACCGCTTCCCTTTGTGACACCATCTTAATTTCCCTTGCCGTAATCGGCGTCTCGGCAATCGTGATGCAATTTGCTATCATTCGTAACATTCTAACATGGGGCGGTTTTCTGTTTTTGATCTATATGGGCTGGCTTACCTGGAGAAGCGGCTCGGTCTCGACCGGCAATTCCACGGGGCAATGGACAGCATCGAAACAAGCACTGTTCGCCATGTCCGTTTCGCTGCTAAACCCTCATGCCATTCTCGATACAATCGGGGTAATCGGCACAAGTTCGCTTGCCTACAGCGAACCTTCCTTGAAACTGGCCTTCACCATAAGCTGTATCCTGGTTTCATGGATATGGTTTATGAGTCTTGCCTTAGTTGGTAAATGGGTAGGGCAGCTGAGCGGTTCCTCCTATCTGCTGATCGCCTTGAACAAGCTTTCCGCCCTGATTATGTGGGGATCTGCCCTTTATCTAGTCAAGAGGAATTTTGAAAATTTCCTCTTCAGCCATACATGAATTGTCAAAACCTCCTTGGTAAAAAATGAAATCAGGAGGTGTTCAAAAATGACCTACAACACTTTATATGGTCAATCCCCAACTCAATATCAACCTGTAAGCGGATCTGTCAGTGCTTTATTCCACCCTGGATTTGCCGGCACCAATGTCCAGGAAGTTCGTGCTCTTAACGCTGGACATCCAGCAACGACTGTATTACCTACATACTCTGTTGCCGGATGGAGTGCACCTGTTTCTCCAACATACCCTGTCACCGGTTTGAGCGCACCAGTCAGCAGCGTGTATTCACCCGGATTTGCCGGCACCAACGTGCAAGAAGTGCGGGCTCTCAACGCCGGTTATCCTGCGCCTGCCATTCATCAACAAGCTTATGGTGTCGGACAAACTCCAGTCAGCGTAAATCCTGCATTCACCTCGACAATAACCGGTCCTTCCGCAGTCAACTCTATTTTCTCTCCCGGTTTTGCCGGCACTGACGTAAATGAAGTCCGGGCACGCAACGCAGGGGCTATAAACGTTGCTCCCTTAAGCACAAACTTGAGTATGGCTGGCGGTGTGGCTGGCGGTGTGGCTGGCGGAATCAACAGCATTTTCTCTCCCGGATTTGCCGGTACCAACATCCAGGAAGTTCGTGCTCTTAACGCCGGTTATCCAGCTCCTGCTGCTGTTCAACAACCACTCACCACAGGCTATGCCGCAACGGGCGTAACCCCCGGATACCCTTCCGGAATGGGTACCGGTTCAATCAATGCCATCTTCCAGCCTGGCTTCGCCGGCACCAATGCACAAGAAGTGCGTTCTGATTATGCACCGTCTCAACAATCGGCGGCTCCATATGGGGTAGGCTATACACATGCAGTACCTTATCGCACAATCTAAGAGAACGTTAAACCTTTTCTGATTCTATATAAAGGCCGCCGGGCTGTTGGCGGCCTTTTCTCACTTCTGAAGGAGGGAGCGGATGAAGACATATGGCAACTACGAAAAGCTTTATCGTGCCATCTGGCGATTGGATAAGAAGCAAGCAGCAGTGACCCAGATCAAAGATTTGACGGAAATACACGAAATTTGGTCATTTTATGAAAAGCTGTCGCTTGAAGAATTACGACTAATCGGAGCCGCTATTAAAAAGACGGAAGCCCAGCTCGGTTATATCCCCTTCTGCTTTACTACCGTTCCGTTCGTTTTTTTGATTTTCTCTGCCGAACTATCCGATCTGATTGCCAAAGACTTTAAATTACTAGCCTTCAGCATTATCGCCTTGAGCTTGCTGGCAATCTTTTTGATTCAACGGCACTTTAAACACAAGTCTTATAACGCCTTGCATCGCCATATCGTGGAATCGCTCATCAAAATCAAACAGAAATCCACGGAATCATGACTCTTGTCCAACTTTCTTTTTATAGTCCGCGATTTCAGCATATAACTGTTGAAGGGCGGCAATGCTCGCTTCGTCAACGGTAAAATAAATCCCTTGGAACCAGTACGAATCGTTTTTCACGCAAGCCATCTCTGCCCCAAAATGGTGGAACTGGGCCAGCACGCTTTTTTCGGTATCATCAATTACACGGCGAACATGGAGATGCCGGTCAATCTCTGAGCGAAAACGATCAAACACTTCCCGAAGCCCTTTGGTCTCTTCGTGCCTGCTCAAGCGGTACAGGGCCAGTTCGATTTGCAACCAGCAGGTCACGTAGAAGTGGAATTCCCAAAACAACACCGTTAACGCTTGAATCAGCGGAGCGTCATTTCCTGACTGTTTGCGTGCCTGATACGCCCTTTTCACATCTGCTTTCTTTTGCATGATGACATCGTAATGACTGACTGCACCGCGCGTAAATTTGCCGATGATTTGAAACAGCATGTCGGGGGAACGTTCCGGAAGTCCCTTGTAGCGATTGGCAATATCTCGTACCATATGTCACCTCAACTATATGAGAAAAGACTTCGTCCCTTTTCCCCTCTCATCCCCTCTCATCGGGGGACTGAAACGTCGGGGGACTGAAACGTGGTTCCGTGAAAGCATTCAGAGATGAAAAACTGTCCGTTCCGTTCATTACGGAAGGGAGTCTTCACAACCCACCCGACTTAAGCTTACGCTACTGTCGGGCGGGGCCCCTTTTACGCGGTGCGCCCCTTTCAGGGGTAAAGAAGCCTTTCACAGGAGCTTCTCATCTGACGACTCTGATTCCTTCCTTCACTCTCTTCACTTTGCCTTGCCTTCACAAGGAACACGCAATGGGACGAAGCTCTTTTCTTTTCATAGCCGTCGGAAAGAAAGGCGTCATGCGGGTAATCAAGTTACCTGGATGACGCCTTTTTCCTAACGATATATTCTTGTCACAAAACCGCCGCAGCCGCATTGATCCACATATTCCATCCGTGAGATACTGATGCCGCGCTCTTTCATGATTGTTTGGAGCCTGGGAATTAACCACTCTGTCGGCACGCCGCAAGCTCCAGGAGTAACCAAATTCACATAATATCCGCTTTCCGTTTCAGCAATACCCTTCACCGCATCTTCAATTAGTTCTTCCTGATGCTCTCTGTAATACTCATCTTCAAGATTGAGAGACCAGTCATTCGCCTTTCGATTCTTCTCTTGGAAGTTCATCAACACCACCTCCAAGCCTATTATAAAGCGGTGCCTGCGCCAATCAGGTGATCGTCATCACAGAACATGCCTGTTTTTATGCATGGGCGGGAGAATACAGTTTCATGATTCGCGCCGGATTGAAGCCTAGCACTTGCTTTTCGCCGATCACGGTTACCGGAACGGACATGTATCCCAACTGACTTAATTCTTCTCCGTAAGCGGGATTCTCATCAATATTTCGTTCCTCGTAAGGAATCTTTTGTTCTTCCAAGAACGATTTTAGCTGTTTGCAATAGCTGCAATATGTGCCGGAATATACAATAACTTTATTCATGGTTTTCTCTCCTTCTCTATTTATTGTTTGCTAATAAATTATAATTATTATCATTTAGATATGAATATAATGTACCTGACTTCCTTGTTATAGTCAATACTTTTTTATAATCATTACAATCAAGCTGCGTTTGACAAGATATTGTCAGTTTTCCTGAATAAACCTGTGTAAAAAAATTACTTTGAAAATTAACTAACCATTCCGTAAAATATAAATTGTAAATCAATTCTTACAATATATGCTTCACTATCAATTGGCTCATAGGGGGAATTTTTTGATGAATGCACAAAGCAATTTCGATTCCAACTTCTCCGTAACCATTCCAGAGTATTACAACCTAGCCAGTCAGATTGATCAGTACGCTGCTTCACACCCAAACAAAACTGCGCTCCTCGTGGTAACAGAGCACGGGGAAGAAA
Source organism: Paenibacillaceae bacterium (assembly GCA_041920465.1). Classification (GTDB taxonomy): domain Bacteria; phylum Bacillota; class Bacilli; order Brevibacillales; family Brevibacillaceae; genus Brevibacillus_H. Next base: position 39,009 of record JBHGXW010000021.1, read on the forward strand.
AACGTGTTTCCTATGAAGAGTTGATGAAGTACGCGAACCGGATCGGTAACTCGCTGAAATCGTTGGGAGTTTCCCAAGGGGACAAGGTTATTGTTCTCGTTCCGCGCGGCGTGGAAGCATATGCCATTTATCTTGCTTTAAATAAAATTGGAAGCGTCATCATGCCTGGTTCCGAAATGCTTCGCGGCAAAGATATCGAATATCGGGCCAAGCATGCAGGTGCCAAAGCGATTATTGCTTTTGGCGGCATCCGTGAAGAAGTGGATGAGATTCGCGGCAATTGCCCAACTGTCGAGTATTGCATTCTGCTCGGTCAAAAACACGACGATTGGCTTTCCTTCGAAGAATTGGTGGACAAAGCCTCCGATGAATTGGAAGGAATCGAAACCCGCTCTGATGAATTGGCCTTCCTCTCCTATACTTCCGGTACCACCGGCGGGCCTAAAGGGGTTATGCACGTGCATGGCTGGCCATTTGCCCATCTTGCTGTGGCAGCTACCTACTGGCTGGACGTTCGTGAAGAGGATCTTGTCTGGGCGACTGCAGGCCCTGGATGGGCGAAATGGATTTGGAGCCCGTTTGTCTCTACCTTGGGCAAAGGTGCTACCGCGTTTGTCTATCAAGGTAAATTCTCGCCTGAAGCATATCTGCAAATTCTGGAGAAATACCCGATTTCCGTACTCTGTGCTACACCGACCGAATATCGTCTGATGGCCAAGGTGTCCGGAATTGAAAACTTCCAAATCACCAAGCTGCGCTCCGCTTGCTCCGCCGGTGAACCGTTGAACCGCGAAGTGATCGATACCTTCAACCGCGCGTTTAACATTACCGTTCGGGACGGTTACGGGCAGACCGAAAACACCCTGTTGGTCGGAACTTTCGTAGGAATGGAGCCGCGTCCTGGTTCGATGGGCCGTCCTTCACCGGTAGTAAAGGTAGCGATTATTGATGAAGAAGGCAAAGAATTGCCGCCTGGTCAGGTAGGCGACATTGCCGTTGAACGCCACATGATTGCGCTGTTTAAAGGGTACTTGAACGATCCTGAGCGCACAGCCCGAGCCTTCCGCGGCGACTGGTACGTGACCGGAGATCAAGGACAAATGGATGAAGACGGCTATATCTGGTTTGAGGGACGTGCTGACGATATTATTATCTCGGCAGGTTATACAATCGGTCCGTTCGAAGTGGAAGACGCATTGGTCAAACATCCGGCTGTTGCCGAATGTGCTGCGGTGGCAAGCCCAGATCCAGACCGCGGACATGTTGTAAAAGCATTTATCGTCCTGAAGAAGGGATTTGAACCGACTGAGCAGTTGGTCGAAGAATTGCAGGAACATACCAAACGTCTCACCGCCCCTTACAAGTACCCGCGCAAAATTGAATTCGTCTCCGATCTGCCCAAAACCACTTCCGGAAAAATTCGCCGGGTGGAACTTCGGAAACAGGAAGCTCAATCGATGTCTTAAATCGATGCTCTGGTTAAAAGGATTCTATTGCCAAAATCCTTTGGCCTTCGCAGGTATGGTTCTCCACACGGGAACCATACTTTTTTGTTGAGTGGCGCATTTCGTTTGTATCTGTTCAAGTTGCCTATAGTAATATTTACCGCAGTCGTGTTTGCATCATCCGTTCAATCCACGCCCATGGAAGAACTTTTTTGAGCCAGATCGCTCTCTTCACACCCTTGCCAATCGGATAACGCAGTCCTGGTTCAGGAGTTTTGGAAATTCGGGCAATCAATTGGGCCACCTCGCGCGGATTTCCACCCGTTCTGGCAATGCGCTCCGCCTGTGGCATCACAAGCTCTTTGATCCGATCATAATCTGGCATTCCCGAAGCATGGGCAGATACGGCTGCGAGGCCTTTTTCCCAAATTGCCGTTTGGTATGCTCCTGGCTCTACCAGCACGACGCGAATCCCCAACGGTGCCACTTCCAGCCGCAACGCTTCGCTAAACCCTTCCACCGCATGCTTGGATGCTGCGTAAGGTGCCATCATGGGAAACCCAATCTGACCGCTGATACTGCTTATGTTGATGATCGTTCCGTTTTTTTGCCTTCTCATCACCGGCAATACCGCTTGCGTCGTCTGGATGAGCCCGAACACATTGGTCTCAAACTGTCTTCTCCATTCGTCCATCGGAATTTCTTCTACCAGCCCGCCAAGCGCGAATCCCGCATTATTCACCAAAAGGTCAATCCGTCCGTGTCTTTGCACGATCTCGTCTACGACCTGGCGAACCCGTGCCTGATTCGTAATATCTAGCTGCAAGATCTCCATTCGTTCTGCTACCCTTTCCTGGCGAGAGGTTTCAGCCAAAACCGCTCGTTTTTTCAAATCACGCATGGTAGCGATAGTCTGAAACCCGCTTTTGGCCAGCTCGACTGCGGTAAGCATGCCAAAACCGCTGGAAGTCCCGGTAATCAATGCGACCTTTTTCATGGATAACATTCACTCCCATTCACTAGTTTCTTCAATCGGCTGCATTAGCTGTCTCTGTCTCGCGCCAATTCAGAACAAGCCTTTCTGCCTATATTGTATATTTAATATATTATAATGTTTACAAAGTGTGGGTTCTGTGCCATAATATAGCTACAAGCCGTTTGACGAGGAGGAATTACAAATGAAAATGAAAATACTCGTTATTTGTGGAAGCGCATCGCAACATTCCCGTACTCGTGCCCTTACCGCATTTATTTCCAAAGAGCTTGGCACGCATCAAGTGGAAGTCTTATCCTTTGACGTAGGACAGCATGTTCTTCCCCTGTACAATGACAATGAAGCCCAATATCAGAACCAAGAGGTGAAACGCCTCGTAGAATACGCACAGCAAGCGGACGGTTTCTTTATCACCACCCCTGAATATCACAACGGAATGACTGGAGCGTTGAAAAACGCGCTTGATTTTCTTGGCGGCAAACATTTCAAAAATAAGCCGGTTGCCATCGCAGCAGTTGCCGGCGGAGGAAAAGGCGGCATCAACGCCCTAAACAGCCTGCGTATTGTAATTCGAGGTCTATACGGACTTGTGCTGCCTGATCAGTTTGTTGCTGATCCCATCCATTTTAATGAGCGAAACGAATTTGTCGGGGAGGATGCCCAGTCACGTGTAAAAGCACTGGCTGGCGAATTGGTGCAGTTGACCCAGCTTATCAGCACCAAAGTGCTCTTGTCGAAGCAACTTTAGAAATTTTCGCTTGACAAGACAGGCAAATTGACTCACGAATTCACGGGAAGCGCCGTTGATATTCAGGAATTGGCGGAGATTTCCAGCAGATAAAAGCTGCCGAAAGAGTCGGCAGCTTTTGGATGGTCCCTCCCGGTATAAAACCGGGAGGGATATTTAGTTCTATTCGAGAGTGGTTTCCCTCCACTCCTATCCAGCTTCTTTATTCGTCTCTCACATTCATGCAGCGCTCGCATTCGTACAAATACGATTCGTGCTGTTCTTCAAATTCATGTCCGCAGCAAGAACATACTTTTTTTGAAATATTCCGATAAAATTCAGCAACTGGTTTCATTTACGCTCTCCCCTTTTTGCTCTTCTTGTTTTCTATTGTATTATAACAGAAGTGAAAAGTGAAGAGTTGTTTTCGCACAGTTCACAAAAATTTTTCGCCCATCCGTGATGTCGAATGGGCTATTATTTTGCACGGGAAAAGAGCGGTTTGTCTTGCCTGTTCAATAACAGCTTTTCAAACTCATCCGCGGGGAGCGGTTTGCTAAACAGATAGCCCTGGGCAAGATTACATTTTTGTTCAGACAAGAAACGAAGCTGTTCCTCCGTTTCCACACCTTCCGCCACGACATTCAACTGCAGGCTTTGGGCCAAACTGATGGTTGATCTGGCAATCGCCATGGCTCCGTTATCTGTCGAGATATCGTTCACGAACGAGCGGTCAATCTTCAGTGTATCAATCGGGAACTTGCGCAAGTAGCTGAGGGAAGAATAGCCTGTCCCAAAATCATCGATAGCGATATGGATGCCGAGATTACGAATCTTATTCAGTTTGGAGATGACATAGCTTTCGTTATACATGGCAATGGTTTCGGTAATCTCCAATTCGAGATAGTCCGGATCAAGTCCGGTTTCCCTCAGCACTTCCGCAATCATCTCAACCAAATCAGGCTGTTGGAACTGTCTGAGGGACAGGTTGACGGAGACACGTTGCGGCGGTAACCCCATTCTCTGCCAGGCCATATTTTGCGCGCAGGCCGTTTTCAACACCCATTTTCCGATTGGCACGATAAGTCCGGTTTCCTCGGCCAGCGGGATGAACTCACCGGGCGGGACTAATCCCCGCTCTGGCTGGTTCCATCTGATCAGCGCTTCCATTCCGGCGATTTCACCGTTGCTGATGTTAATCTGCGGCTGGTAATAGACAATTAATTCATTGCGGTCCAACGCCTGATGCAGTTGATTCTCCATTTCCAACTGATCGATCACTTTTTGCGTCATGTCAACGGTATAGAACTGGTAGTTGTTTTTCCCCATCTCTTTGGCGTAATACATCGCCATGTCGGCACTTTGAACCAGTGCCACTTCGTTCTCCCCGTTTAACGGATACAAACTGATTCCAATGCTGGTCGTAACGAAAATCTCGCGGCCTTCCAGCGTAAACGGTGTCGTAAACAGCTCAATGATCTGTGCCGCCGGCTGCGTAATCTGGTTGATATGTTCCACCTTACGCAAAATAACGGCAAATTCATCTCCGCCTAAACGAAACACGCTCGCCTTTGCATCCAGGCATTGCCGCAAGCGCCTGGCAACCTCCTGAAGCAACATATCACCTACTGCATGGCCGAAATAGTCGTTTACATTTTTAAAACGGTCCAGATCCAGAAACATGACAGCCAGCACACTTTGCTCCTGTTTGGCAACCGCAAGTTCATTTTTCAAATACTCATGTAACTGATGGCGGTTTGGCAGTCCGGTCAAGCTGTCGTAATAGGCCTGGTACTTGATCTGCTCTTCGTAGCATTTCCGTTCGGTTATGTCACTGAACGCTACGACAGCACCCGTCACCCTCCCATTCTCCCAAATCGGTGTGGCTACATAGGAGACCGGAATCATTACTTTTTGCTTGGTAATAAATACGTCGTCATCAACCCGGATCGGGTTCCCTGACTGAATGGTGTCGTAAATCGGGCAATCTTCAAAATGGTTGACAGAGCCATCTTCTTTTTGGTAATGGAGGACCTCATGGATGTTTTTACCCAGGATCTCGTTGGCTTTCCAACCGGTCAGCCGTTCCGCTTCCGGGTTGGAAAACGTGACGCAGCCCCGCACATCCAAAACATAGAGCCCTTCGCCTACGGAAGAAGTAATAATCTCTAATTGTTTCCGATGTCTGCTTGCCGCCTCTTCCGCCAGCTTCTGCCCGATGTAAGGTTCCTCAATTGTTGCGATATACAACCCTTTCATCAGATAGAAATAACCAATTGCTTTAAAAACATGCCCCATAATATTGTTCAAATCATAGACGCTTTGATAGAGAGTAAAGATCAGTTCGCTTATGAGCAGGATAAGCATGGCGAGGCTCAGGATTAGGTTAGGCAGCCTTTTTGACTGCCGGTACCTTCTGAACAGGATGCCGACTGTCGTCAGATGCAGCAAGCTGACCAGGTATTCCAGCATGTTTTTTAACGGAGTTGTCCCGTTTCCTTCCACCACCAGGACGGGCAGCAGGTTTGCTGCTGTAAAAATCGTCACAATCACAGCCATCAGATAGGCGCAGACCCCAAAAAAGATCACTCTTCGCATTTCCGTGGCGATGGGGCGGTCTTTCAGAGCAAATACAAGGAAAACGAAGAAACTCTCTGTGAGGCGCGCACTGATCCAAAACCAGGTGGCTTTGGCAATGGAACTCTCCCCGACAAACGCCGGCATCCCTTTGTAGGTTAACGTATGGATTAAATCAAGAAGGCCGACCGCAAAAAATACTGCTCCAACCAGCAACCGATGACGCGAAACCGTATGGGGAAAAATCATCCAGCACTGAATCGCGATGGCGAAAGAAACGGCGATGCTGAAAAACTCAAGAACCATATGAATGCCAAGATAATTTTCTGTAGGAACTCGTATGATCAAAATTTTTTGAAGCAGAGTTACAGCGATAAAACATCCCAATACCGTCATTGCGGCGAGGTAAATATGCCTCTCAGTCTTTTGCGGTGTTTCAGCCATTGGATCGATTGGCATATAGTTCATATTCTCGCTCTCCTATTTCAAAAGTAGAGAAAGACCTGGTTAATTTACCAAGAAATATACGTTGTACATATCACTTTTTAGAGTTAGCTAAACAATCTGCATTTTCCTGCCAAATGTGATAAATGTAACAGAGATGACGAAATGAGAAAAACCGGCATGAGAGATTGCTCCCGATGCCGGCTTTGGCTTTGCCTGCTCTTTGATTGCTATGATGCTTTTATCGTTCAGCTTCCCACTCGCATTTCAGCATCCCATTCAAAATCACATCGACAAACTGTCCGTAGCGGCATTCTGCCTGGCGAAGCCGCCCTTCCTGAACGAAGCCAAGCCTTTCGGCGACGGCCTGTGCTCTTGTGTTGTCATACGCACAGGCGATTTCCACCCGGTTCAAACCCAGTTCGCCAAATCCGTATTGAATGAGGGCCCGTACGCATTTGGTGATAATCCCCTGCCCTTGCCATTTTTCCGCGAGCCAAAAGGTGATTGAGGCGGAATGATCTTTCCCGTTAATGAACCCGAATCCCACTTCTCCCACAATTTCCTGATCGAGCCAAACACTTAGCTTGCATACCCGCTTGGCGGCAAATTGATTACGCAGGTATTCAATGTAAGATTCGGTGTGTTGCATATTTTGGGTCATGTCTACCCAAGTGAGCCAATGGCGCAAATGTTCTCTTGACTCTTCTATCACGGCAAACAGTTTGGGAGCGTCTTTTGTCTCCGGCAGTTTCAGTGATAGGTGTTCATCTACCTGGCAAATTACCATCGTCTACTCTCTCCCGCTTCTTCTTGTAATCTGCTGTCTACTCTATCACCTTAGCCGGAGATTTGGCTTTTTTCAACAAGAAATGCTTTTATCATTAAGAAAAGCTTCTATCCCTGATTTTTCAATTGACACAAGATGTTAATGGCGATAACAAAATAAAAGCAGGAAACACTGATTGTGCTTCCTGCTTCTATCTTCATTTAAGCTATACCTTGAACTTCCCGACAAGCAGCTGCAGCTCCTCTGCCATCTTGGACAGTGAATTTGCAGAGGCGGTAATTTCCTCCATGGAAGCCAATTGTTCCTCTACAGAAGCAGACACGCTCTGGCTTCCCGCAGCCGCCTGGTTGGCGATATCGGCAATTGTGTTAATGCTAATCACCACTTGCTCCGTTCCAACCATCAACTCTTGCACTAATGAGGATACTTCCTTCATTCTGTTGTTCACTTCGTCAATGGAACATTGAATCTGGCCGAATGTTTCTCCCGCCACGTTCGCAATGCTGATACCTTCCGCAACCTCGTTTCTTGACGCTTCCATCGTTTGAACAGCTTGATTGGTTTCCGTCTGGATCATGGAGATTAAGGAGGCGATCTGCTGGGCGGATTGTCCAGATTGTTCCGCCAGCTTCCGCACTTCATCTGCGACTACGGCAAAACCTCTTCCGTGCTCTCCGGCTCTCGCCGCTTCAATCGCCGCGTTCAGGGCAAGCAGGTTGGTCTGCGCGGCAATTCCCGTAATCACTTCCGTTATCTTGCCAATTTCGATTGATCTTGCTTCCAGCCCTTTCACCAGATTTGTCAACATATTGATTGTCGAACCGATCGAATTCATCTGATGAATCGTACTTTGCAGAACTTCATTCCCTTTCCGGGCGGCCCCGGCGGCATTGCTGGTGGAGGCAGTGGCCGTTTCGGCGCTTTCGGATATTTTCATCACGCCTTGGAACATATCGGTAATAATCAGAGAGCTGTTATTCACGTTCTTGACCTGTTGTTCGGAGCCTAGTGACACCTCTTGAACAGTTTCGGCAATATGGGCAGTCGCGTTGCTAGTTTGCTCAGCGCTTGCCGTCAGCTGTTCGGAAGAGGAAGCAACCTGTTCCGCACTCACTCCAACCTGATAAATCAATTCCCGCAATGTGCCGATCATGCGGTTGAACGAATCTGCCAGCTCCCGAATCTCGTCATTGGTAGAAACGGTAAGTTGGCGGGTGAGGTCTCCACCGCCATCTGCAATCTCGGATAGCTGTCTGTTTACTTGCGAAATCGGACGCACAATACCTTTGGTCAGAAAAATTGCGAACAAGATGGCGATCAAGAGGGATACTCCCCCGCCTGCAAGGATAGTTGTCTTCGCTGTTAAACTGACGTCGAAGCTTTCTTTTAATTCTTCTTGGATGATTTGATCCACTTCGGCACGAATTTTCTCGTTGACGGCAAGGTATTCATTGATAGCCTGTTTTCCGTCAGAGATTTTTTGCCGTGCTTCCTCTGCTTTGCCTTCCTTGACCAGTGAGATCTGGCTTTCAAAATAATCCTGCAGCTTTTGTAAAGCCGGCACTGCCTGATTCGTAACCAAATCTTTCAATACGGGACTTTTCTCCTCATGCTGCTTGAGGATTTCCAGATTTTTCTCCAACTCTTTCTTGCCAATTTGATACGGTTCAAGCTCTTCTTCCTTGCCGCTGATCAGATATCCCTTGACCCCCGCATCCTGAAGCACAATGCTATTCATCAGTTCCTTGGCGGCGGAGGCGGTTGGAACATCTTCCATCACCATCTCATTGCTCTTTGCTTCCATTTTCAAAAATGAACTGAAGGCAAAGGTACTAATCATGCTTAACAAAATCATGAACGTGATAGATGAAAGGCGAATCTTTTTTGCGATCGTAACCTTAATCTTTTTCTTCATTCCGTCCTCCCAAAGAACTTTACATGTTCGTGTTTATATCTATTTACCAAAATTCTACACAATTTAAACCAAAATTTCAGCAAAGCAATTGTTACCATTTACGCAACAAAGCAAACCACCCGGGCCGTGCCCCACGGTATACTTATACAAGAAAAGACTTCGTCCCTCTTCGCTCTATTTAAGCTCGCTTGTAGCGTCTACCGTCCGCTCCGCTCACTTCAGAAGGGAGTCGACAAGAAAACCACTTGGCCTCTCTATGGTGTAAAGAATGCCGACTCTTTTCCTTCTTTCGCTCCCTGCGCTTTGTTTCGCTTAAAAGGAGCTGTGAGTGGACGAAGTTTTTCTTCTGCTGAACAAAAGGAAAGAAAGTTTAACCACTTTATCAATCTAAAGCGGTTAAACTTTCTAACATTACAAAAAAACAAGTCCTCCTGCCCGGATGGACAGAAGGACTTGCAAGAGGATGTTTGCATTGTTTTTGTGGCGCTTATTTTTTGGTTACAAGCTCCAAATCTACCGGAATGAAGCTGTCTACTTTTTCTCCTTTAACTACTTTCACTGCTGTTTGTACGGCAGTTTCACCGATTGCTTTCGGTTTTTGTGCTACAGTTGCAGCCATTTTGCCGTCGTTGACCGCTTTTACAGCGTCGTCAGTCGCATCGAATCCGACTACCAGGATTTTCTTGCCGGCAGCTTCAATCGCTTGCAAGGCGCCGAGGGCCATTTCGTCGTTGTGGGCAAATACAGCCTGGATGTCTTTATTGCCTTGGAGGATGTTCTCCATTACGCTTAAGCCTTTTGCACGGTCGAAGTCAGCTGGTTGGGAAGCGACTACTTTTACGCCATCTTTGCCGTCAACTGCGGAGTGGAAGCCTTGACCGCGGTCACGGGCAGCGGAAGTTCCGGCAATTCCTTGCAATTCCACGATGTTGCCTTTGCCGCCCAATGCTTGAAGGATGTAATCGCCAGCCATTTTTCCGCCCTTCACGTTGTCGGAAGCGATGTGGGACACGACTTTTCCGCCTTCTGCCGCACGGTCAACCGTGATTACCGGAATGTTCGCCTTGTTGGCAGATTCCACCGCCGTTGCGATTGCAGCGCTGTCGGTTGGGTTAATCAGGATAACGCTTACTTTTTTCTGGATCAAATCTTCCACGCCGCTGATTTGCTTGGCCGTATCATTCTGCGCATCTACGACGATCAATTCCGCCCCAGCGTCTTTCGCTGCTTTCTCCGCTCCTTCTTTCAACGATACGAAGAACGGATTGTTCAGCGTGGAGATGGATAAACCGATGGTCACCTTGTCAGATGCAGCAGGTGCAGGTGCAGCGCTTCCCTGGCTGCCGGTGCTTCCTTTCTCCAGATTCGATTGTGTGGAGCATCCGGCGAGAGCCATCAGCATCATGGATGAAGCCAGAGCCATTTTGAGAAACTTTTTCATACGTGTTCAAACCCCTCTCATTTTCTTTTATTTAGTAGATTTAGATCGGTCTAAGAGAACCGCCAGCAGAATGACTCCGCCTTTTACTACCAACTGGTAGAAGGAGGAGACGTTCAGGAGGTTCAGACCGTTATCTAACACACCGATGATCATGGCGCCGATTAACGTGCCCACGATCCATCCTTTTCCCCCGGACAGGCTCGTGCCGCCCAAAACGACGGCTGCGATCGCGTCCAGCTCATACGATGTGCCTGCTGTAGGCTGCGCCGAGTTAAGTCGGGAGGTCAGAATGATCCCGCTTAGGGCAGCCAGCAAGCCGCTGATGGAGTAAACGAAGATTTTCACTTTGCCTGTGTTGATACCGGAAAGGCGTGTAGCTTCTTCGTTGCTGCCAAGTGCGTATACATGTCGGCCAAACGTGGTGTTTTTCAAAATGATGTAGAGAATGACGAAAGAGATCAGCATCCAGATAATCGGCATCGGCACTTCCAGGAAGAAGCCTTTGCCCAGGATCGCAAAATCTTCATTCAACCCGGTGATTGGCTTTCCTTCGGTGTAGACAAGGGTCAGCCCGCGGAATACGGTCATGGTAGCCAGGGTTGCGATAAATGGGGCCACTTTTCCTTTGGCGATGATAAATCCGTTGACAGCACCCAGGATTGCACCGATCAAAAGACCGATCACTACTGCCAGGAATGTGTCCATCCCTCCTGCCATCAGGCCAGCTGTTATCGCGCCGGACAAGGCCAGAATCGCCCCGACGGAGAGGTCAATACCGCCTGTCAAAATAACAAATGTCATCCCGAACGCAATCAGCGCGTTAATGGAGATTTGGCGCAAAACGTTGAAAATGTTGCTTACGGTTAGAAAATCAGAACTGATAATCGATAAGGCAATGAAAATGACTGCCAGCCCGACAAGTGGGCCCATGCGCTGCAGAATAGAACTCCGCCCTTTTTTTGCTGCAAGCTGTCCAACTTTACTCACCTGTGTCTCCCCCTCCCGTAGCGGCATGCATGATGTTTTCTTGAGTTGCCTCAGCTTTGGTGAATTCTGCCGTGAGGCGTCCCTCGTGCATCACCAGAATCCGATCGCTCATCCCCAACACTTCCGGCAATTCGGATGAGATCATGATAATGGCAACTCCCTGTGCCGCCAGTTGGTTCATCAGATCGTAAATCTCTTTCTTGGCGCCGATATCCACGCCGCGAGTCGGTTCATCCAGGATGAGAATCTTGGGTTCAGTCGCCAGCCATTTGCCGATAACCACCTTCTGCTGATTGCCCCCGCTCAAAGAACCCACCGGCTGCTCTTGGTGAGGCGTTTTGATCTGCAATTTGTCTATCGTCGCTTCTGACAACTGCTTCTCTCTCGCTTTGTTCATGAAACCGGCAGAAGAGAGCTTGCCAAGGTTGGGCAACGAGAGATTTTCCCGGATGGATAAGGAGAGAATCAACCCTTCCTGTTTGCGGTCTTCGGTAACAAAGGCAATTCCCGCCTGAATCGCATCAATCGGCTGTCTGATGGTCGTTTCCTTGCCGTCTACATAGATTCGCCCCTGATCTACCGGGTCCACACCGAACAGCGCTTTGGCCAACTCCGTTCTTCCTGCCCCCATCAGACCGGCAATGCCAAGGATCTCCCCGCTTCGCACGTGGAATGAAATATTTTTCAGCTTGGACTTGGTGGATAGCCCTTCCACCCGAATTCTCTCATTTCCAATCGGAATCTGGATTTTGGGGAAACGGTCCTTAATATCGCGCCCTACCATCATCCGCACCAGCTCATCCATGTTGGTTTCGCTTGTCTGCTTGGTGCCGATGTACTTGCCATCGCGAAGCACGGTAATCCGGTCGCTGATTTGGAAAATTTCTTCCATCCGGTGGGAGATATAGATCATGCCGACGCCTTTCTTTTTCAAAGATGCGATCACTTCGAACAAGGCGGCAATTTCCCGATCGGTAAGCGCCGCTGTAGGCTCATCCAGCACGAGAATCCGGGCGTTGGTTGAGAGCGCTTTCGCAATTTCGATCATTTGTTGTTGACCGACTGACAACTCTTCCACCAGCGTGCCAGGGTCAATCCCGATGTTAAGCATGGAAAGATACTTCTCGGCTTCCTCACGCATCTTCCGCCAGTTGACGAATCTGCTTTGTCCGTAGGTAAACTCGCGTCCGAGAAACATGTTCTCCATGACGCTCAGATAAGAAATCAGGTTGAGTTCCTGATGAATAATAGAGATGCCAAGTGCTGTAGCCGCTTTGGTGGAGTCAATCTCTTGCTTCACGCCCTCGACCAGAATCTCTCCGCTGTCTTTGGTGTAGATTCCGCCAAGGATTTTCATCAAGGTTGATTTCCCGGCACCGTTCTCCCCCATCAAGGCGTGAAGCTCACCCGACTGTAAGGAAAACTGGACATCTTCGAGCACTTTCACACCGGGAAACGACTTGTGAATCCCCTTCATTTCCAGCAAAAGTTCTGACATCAAATCACCTTCTTTCTCAGAAGACTACACCCGATTGCAGGATGATGTTGGCATACGGTGTAAATTCGCCTGTGCGAATCACTGCCCTGGCTTTTTTGGTCAGCTCCTTGAACTCGCTGTGCGGCACGCTTTGATGCTGCACGTTTGGCAATATTTCGGTAATTAGCTTCTTGATTTGCGGACTTGTTTGCGACATCTCCTGTGCGTAGATGACTTTTTCCACCTGCAGTTCGGTAAGCACGGTTTCAAGCGTCTCCATGAAGGACGGAGTTCCCTCCTTGAGAGCCAGATCAATCCGTTGGACATGAGCAGGTATGGGCAATCCGGCATCGCAAATCACAATTTGGTCCATATGCCCCATCTCGCTGATCACTTTGGAAATTTCGCTGTTGAGAATGCCGATTTTTTTCATCTGTTACGACCCCTTACTCGCTTTGGAATTGAAGAACTTGTTCGATCGTCGGCATGCCGTCTTGTGCGCCCAGCTTGGTTACTGCCAGCGCCGCTACTTTGCTGGCAAACGAAATCGCTTCTTTCAACTGGCTGCCGCTGCCCAAGGCGTAAGCAAGTCCTGCGTTGAACGCGTCGCCTGCACCTGTCGTATCCACCACTTGAACCTTATGTCCGCTTACTCGCCCGAAGTGTCCGCTGCTGTCAAGGAAAGCCGCCCCTTCGGCCCCCAACGTGGTGACCACTTGACGGGTCCCTTTCCCGATTAATGCTTGCATCGCTTTTTGCACGCTTTCTTCGGTAACTTCCATGCCGCTTAACAAGGCAAGTTCCGTCTGATTTGGCGTGATCACGTCAAGCAGTTGGTACAAGCTGTCCGGCAGCACTCTGGCGGGAGCGGGGTTGAGGATAACTCGCTTGCCCAGTTCCTTGGCCTTCTTCGCCGCATACTCCACTGTCTTAAGCGGAATCTCCAGCTGCAAGAGAACAACATCGGCCGCTTGCAGTTTGTCCAGATGCTGGTCAATGTCATCAGGGGTACAGTAAGCATTGGCCCCTGCGACAACAATGATGCTGTTGTCTCCTTCAGCCAGGAGAATGGAAGCTATTCCGGTTGACGTGCCTTCCATGGTTTTAACGGAGTCGGTTTCGATTCGTGCCCGCTGCAAGGCACGAAGGAGTTCCTGGCCGAAGCCGTCACTGCCGACTGCCCCGATCATTGCCGTATTGGCGCCAAGCTTTGCCGCGGCAACTGCCTGATTGGCTCCTTTTCCTCCAGGAATAAAATGGGCTTGTTTGCCCGAAATCGTCTCTCCCATTTTGGGCGGTCTGTCCGCTTCGATCACGATATCCATGTTCAAACTGCCAATTACTGTAATATGGGGTTGGGTCATTTACGTTCGCCCTCCTCTGTTGGTGGAGTCTCGCACCATCAGTGTCACATCCAACTCGTGAATCGGATTTTCTGCAAGTTCTCCCGTAATTTTCTGAATCAATGTTGCGGCTGCCAATGTCCCCATCTCGTAGATCGGTTGGGCAATCGTTGTCAGTTCCGGTTCCACAATTTCCGTCAAGCCGATGCCGTCAAAGCCAATGACCGATACATCTTCGGGAACGCGTTTTCCCAGACTGAACAGGGCCTTCATCGCGCCAATTGCCATCAAATCGTTTCCGGCAAAAATTCCATCCACATCCGGGTGTTTGGCCAGCAGCGTTTCAATCGCTTTCCGGCCGCCATCGATGCTGAAGTCGCCGGGTACCATGAGGGTCGGCGAGAACCAGTCAAATGCTTTCACCAAATCTTCAAAGCCTGCAAGTCGTTCTCTCGCCGTAATCATCTCCAGCGGGCCGTAAATGTGGGCAATCCGCTTGCAGCCGATTTCCAGCAAGTGGCGAACTGCCATTTGTGCTCCTGCGTAGTTGTTCACGCGGACCACGCTGCAAGACTCCTTGTTGGGAGCCCGGTCCAGCAAGACAAGCGGGATGTTGCTTTTGCGCATTTTGGATATGTCTGCATCCTCAAGCGTGCTTGAAGCGAAGATGATCCCGTCGATGTACTTTTTCTTCAGCACTTCAATATAGCTTCGTTCTTTCGATCCCTGATCGTCGGAGTTGCACAGGATTACCGTATATCCATGCCGATGGGCCACATCTTCCACTCCTCTGGCCAATTCGGGAAAGAATGGGTTCGAGATGTCGGGAAGAATCAGCGCGATCGTACCGGTTTGCTTGCCCGCAAGCCCTCGTGCCACCGCATTCGGCTCATATTGCAGCTGCTCGATCGCCATCATCACTTTTTGCTCTGTCTCTTTGTTCACATAGCCGTTCTTGTTCAACACACGGGAAACCGTTGCTACAGAAACACCGGCCAACCTTGCAACATCTCGGATTGTAGCCATTGGAGTCACCACCAGTATATATGTAACCGGTTACATATGCTTGTTAAAAAAAGCATGCATAACCTGATTATGAATGTGTAACCGGTTACACATGCTTGTAATTCTAACTTACTCCATGGACAAATTATCCGTCAAGAGTTTTTTTAGTGATCGATCCAGACCGTCTTTTCCTGGTAAGATGTGCGTCTCCCCTTCCGCAGGGGCATATCTGGATAGCCGATGTAAATAAACCCTAAGATTTCGTCTTGTTCACGCAGTCCGAAATGCTGTTTCATCTTCGGGTGATAGGTTGGTTTCCCCGTCCGCCAAATTGCACCCAATCCGAGAACATGGGCGGTGAGCAGCATGTTTTGAATCGCGGCGTTAACCGCACCAATCTCTTCAATCCGATGAATGTCCGGATGATCTGACGGTACACACGCTACCGTGATCACGAGCGGGGCGCGGAATGGTTTTTGCCCTTCCCGTTCCAACCGCTTCTGATTCTCTTCCGTTGTCGGATCATCCATTTCTTCTCGCGCCACATCGGCATACGCTTCACCAAGCTTGCGTCTTCCTTCTCCGGTTAACACAAAAAACTTCCAAGGTTCCGTATGAAAGTGATTCGGAGCCCACGAAGCAGCCTCCAGAAGCTTTTCAATCGTTTGTTTGTCAATCGGGTCGCTTTTTACCTTGCCGATGCTTCGTCTTGTGCGAATAGCTTCCAATGTATCCAAGAGCAACTCCACCTTTGTCTGATTTCGTTAGCGAATCGTGATAATTTCGCGGTTCTTAAGCAAAACGACGGTGGCCGTCATGATACAGATTATTCCCATCACCGACAAGGAGAAAACAGGGCCAATCCGTTCGCTGACAAATCCGATGATGACATTGCCGAGCGGCACCAAGCCCGTATCCATCATCACGATGCTCAAGATCCGCCCGCGCATCTGATCCGGAATGGTTTCTTGGATAATCGTCCGCTCTACGATGCGATACCCCATGCTTGCCGCCCCTGTTACAAACATCAGGGCAAGCGACAAGGGAAACCAGTGGGAAAAGGCAAAGAGGATCAATCCGAACCCAAAACCGCAGATGCAACCGAACAAAAGCTTTCCCTTTTGGATGGTAACCACGCCCCACCCCATCAGCAGGGTGCAGATTACCGATCCTGCCGCAGTCGCCGACAGCAACAGGCCGAACCCTGACGGCCCCGTGTTCAGCAGTTCTTCGGCAAAGACGGGGAGTAGCGTTGTATAGGGAAAACCAAAAACCATCGGAACCGTACCCAGAATGAACACGCCCAGCACCATCGGCTGTGAACGAAGGTAGCCGACTGCCTCCTTTAATCCCTGACCAAGCGCCAGCGCATTCTCCTGAGCGGTACGTTCAGGGTTTGCCGGGGTGATTTTCCACAGCGTTCCGATCACAATCAAAAAGCTTACGGCATTAAGCAGGATCAAATAGGGAGCCTGCCAGACACTTAGCAAAAATCCCGCTAATGCCGGTCCGATCATCCGCGAGATGTTCAAGATCGTGCTAAAAAAGGAAACAGCGCTTGTCATCGCCTGCTTCGGCACGAGATTGGGAATCATCGCGTTGCGGGCCGGTATCTCAACAGCCAGAAAAAACCCGCGAACAATCAGCAAAAAAGCAAGCAGCGGAAACGAATAGCATTGAAAAAGCACAAACAGAATGGCAAACGTGCACAGCATCGCGCCAAACTGGGTGACAATCAATACCTGCCGCCGATCCCAACGGTCAGCCATCACTCCGCCAACCACACTAAACAAAAGAATTGGGATAAATTGAAAAAACTCAACAAGCCCGATGTAGAAGGCGGACTGGGTCAGGCTGAAAATATACCAATTCAGAGCAAGCCGATCAAACCAGTCTCCTGTCCGGGAGACAAAGCTGCCTGCCGCGAACCAATTGAAGTCGGCATAACCAAACGCCAAATTTTCCCTAGTCATTTTCCTATGACAACCATCTCTCTTAGCTGTTCTTGTACAGGGGTCTTGGCTGTTTCCGGCACCAGCTCATAAGGGATGCACAGCGGCGCATTCGTTTTCGGATCAAAGATAATATGTCCTCTTACCCCAAACACCTTCTCCAGCATTCCGGAAGTAAGCACTTCTTTGGGAGACCCTTCGGTAACGATTTGCCCTTTATAAATCGCAACCAGATGATCGGCAAACTGTGCCGCGTGATTCAAGTCGTGAACCACCATCACGATGGTTCGTCCTTCTTCCTGGTTCAGTTTCTTCAAAAGCTGAAGGATTTCCAACTGGTGGGCCATATCCAGAAAGGTGGTGGGCTCATCCAGCAGCAAATAGTTTGTCCCTTGTGCCAGAGCCATCGCTATCCAGACGCGCTGACGCTGTCCCCCGGATAAAGCGGATAACGAACGCTTGGCCAACTCCTTCGTTCCTGTCACTTCCAACGCCCACTCCACCATCTGGTGATCTTCCGCCGAATACCCGCCGAACGCTTTTTGATAGGGAAAGCGCCCGTGCCAGATCAGCTTTTCAACTGTGAGTCCTTCCGGAGATTCGGGATTTTGCGGCAGAATCGCCAGTTTTTTGGCTATTTCTTTGGTAGGCTGGGTGTGGATTGATTTTCCATCCAAAAAGACAGTCCCTTGCTGAGGTCGCAGCAGACGGGCCAACGACTTGAGGATGGTCGACTTGCCGGAGCCGTTTCGCCCGACCAAAGCGGTAATCTTGCCGGTTGGAATCTCCAGATTGAGTCCTTTGACAATTGTCTGCTCCTGGTACGCCAGCTCTACATCAACCGTGTTGAGTTTGTTCATTTTGATTCCTCCTGGTCTCCATGCCTTTCCTTACGCTTTATTCCTTGGCGCCCTTTTGACGGAGCAGGTCGGCAAGCTCTGTGTATCCGTTCTCAGTCGCCATTTTTAGTGGAGAAATTCCCAGTCCGTCTTTTATATTCGGGTCTGCGCCATGTTCCAGGAGAAGTTTGGCAATCTCGGTGTAGCCATACTGGGCGGTCGTGATAAGAGCGGTATTGCCCAAATCGTCCTTTTGATTCGGGTCGGTGCCGCCATCCAGGATCGCTTTCACTTTGCCGGCATCGCCGCTAGTGACTGCTTCGATCAGTTCTGCTGCTTTGTTATTTGTTTCCGGCTTTGTTTGCTTAGCATTGTCAGCTGTTGCCGGAGCCGGACTCGTTTGCGTTTGGTCGGCTGAAGCGGCGGCATTTGCCTGTTCGGAAACGGGAATCGTTTTCGGACGCTCCTTGTTCATACAGCCAGTCAGCGCAGCACCGGCGATTAACCCGGAAATGATAAACAGCACGCATTTTTTGGTTAAATTAGTTGGTTTCTTGTCAATTGGTTTCATAGTCGTTCTCTCCTTCATGGCAGCCATGTTTTTGAAAAGTAATGCCAGATTCGTTTCGGCAGTGTCAGATCCGTTTTTTCCGCAGCAAATAAACAAAATAGGGAGCGCCGATCAATGCGGTAAATACGCCCACCGGAATTTCAATGGGAGCGATCACGGTCCGCCCGATGATGTCGGCAATCATCACCAGCAGCGCTCCAAGACAGGCGCTGACCGGAATAATCAGCTGATAGCTGGGGCCGACAATCAACCTTGTCAAATGCGGAATGACCAGGCCGATGAAACCGACCGGACCCGCGACAGCAACCGCGCTGCCCGCCAGCAGGATGGCGATGAACAGGATGAACAGGCGATTTCGTTCCATCTGCACACCCAGACTGATGGCCACTTCTTCGCTTAACACCATGACGTTTAATCTCTTGCCAAACAGCCAGGCGATGAACAGACAAACCAGCGACCAAGGCCAGATGCTTTGTACCTGTTCCCAGCCCCGCCCCCACAAACTGCCGGCCAGCCAGATAATTGCTGCTCCCGCTTCAAGCGGGAACTTCACAAGAACTCCCGTGGTAATCGCTTGGAACAATGAATCAAGCGCAATTCCCGACAGAGCCAAACGCCCCGGACTGATTCCCTTTTTCCAGGCGATGGAGTAGACGATCATACCAGCCAGAATCGCTCCTGCAAAAGCGGCAAACGGAAGCGCAGCAGGCGGCAAATCAGGTATGACAATCATCGTGATGACGGCAAACATACCGGCTCCTGCGGTAATTCCGATCACATTGGGGGCTGCCAGCGGATTGCGCGTAACCGCTTGAAATAAAGCCCCGGAAACGGCCAGATTGGCACCGACCAATGCGCCAACCAGCACACGCGGAAGACGGTATTCCCAAACAATTTCGCTTTCAATCGAGCCATCGGGAGCAAATATGCAGGAGAACGCCTGCGAAAAATGGATTTGTACATCACCAAATGTCACGCCAAGGATGATCGTGCCTGCAATCAGACCAAGTAGCGTGATCCCGAGTATCACTCGCATGCTTTATTCACTCTGCTTTCTCACAAGATAAAGAAAATAAGGACAGCCAATCGCCGCTGTAAAAATGCCTACAGGCAGTTCTTCCGGCTGTGCGACCGTACGTGCGATCAAGTCGGCGATCACCAGCAACAGCGCCCCGACCAGGGCAGCCATCGGGATCGTCACCTTGTAATCGGAGCCGAACATTTTTCTGACGATGTGCGGGATGATCAAGCCGATAAAACCGATCGAGCCGGAAACAGAGACCGCGCTGCCCGCCAAAACGATCGTCAGAATCACCAGAACTGCCCGAATCAGGCCAATGTTGATTCCAAGCCCTCTCGCCACATCTTCCCCCAGATCGAGAATGTTCATCTTGTCCGCGATCAGCCACGCCGTAACAACCCCGATCAGGATCCACGGCAGGATCATCGTGATATGATCCCAGCTCAATCCGTTCAAACCGCCGGCCAGCCAGGCGTAGATCGCTCCCGCATCTTCTCCCAGCATGACCAGAACTCCAATGGAAAGTGCGTGCAAAAAGGCGCTTACGGCTACACCGGCCAGCGCCAAGGCGATCGGAGAAGCTCCTCCTTTGAATGCAAGCCCGTATACGAGTGAACCTCCTGCTGCCGCGCCCAAAAAGACAAGCGGCGAAAACCAGATCATCGGAATGTTCAGCGCCAAAAGTTCAACGATGACAACAACTACTGCCGCCCCCGAAGAAATCCCCATGATTTTGGGATCAGCCAGCGGGTTTCGCGTCAAACACTGCATGACCGCTCCGGAGATGGCGAGACTGGCTCCGATCAAAGCGGCCAAAATGGCTCTTGGCAGGCGCAAATCCCACACCATTGTTCTCTCCTTGGACCCGTCATCCAACCATAACACTTTCCAGACGGTATCAAGCGGGATGTGAACAGCCCCGAGAGACGTACTAAGCAGAATGCTTGCGATTACAGCGGCGAACAGGATGCTCCCGATCAGCAGAAGCTTTCCTTTATGGTGTTGAGTTAGTTTTGCTTGCGCGGTCTCCAAACCGGACCATCCTTTCAAAATGTTTAGGGACACAGAAGTTGCGGGCCCCGCCCGGTACAGCGTCAGGTTGCGCCGGGTACAGCGTTAGGTTGCGCCGGGTGGGTATCTTTAAATGGAATGCCCCTATGGATGAAAAGGCCAAAGGGGCTTTAGTCAGGTGATTTATCTTACTGTTTGTGGTAGGTCTTATAGACGAACTGGTAAATGATATTGGCCGCTTCTTCCTTGGTTACGACCTTATCCGGATGCACCATTCCCTGGTTATCGAGGGTCAGAATACCGGTTTGCACAGCAATTGTGACATAATCTCCGTATCCTTTCGTAACCTTGGACAGGTCTTTGATTTGAGCGGCAACGGCCATGTCAAGCTTCACCGTTTTCTTCTCCGGAATCACTTCGGCGGCTGCCGGTTCTTCCGGCTTCTGCTCCGGTTTCGCTACTGGCTTTGTTTCAGGCTTGCTTGCCGCAGCATTTCCGGCTTTGGCAGCTTCTTCTGCCTTCTTGGCTTCTTCCGCTTTCTTCGCTTCTTCCTGAGCTTTGATCACATCGTCAATTTGTTTTTGAAAATCGGCATTTATTTCCACTTCTCCGTCATCCAAATACCCTAACAGATTGACAATCGCTACAGCCAGATCTTCACGCGTCACTTTTTCGTTGGCACGGAATGTTTGCGTGCCGTCATTCTCATTAAAAGCAGTGAAGTACGGCGCAATCGCCTCGATATATCCGGCCGCCCAGTCTTTGTCAGTAACGTCGGTAAACGAAAACTCTTCCGGCTTATCTGTATTCAGGTTTGCGGAGATTGCCAGGAGTTTGGCAAACTCTGCGCGAGTTATCTGTTTATTTAACTGCAAGTCTCCCTTATGGCCAACCAATACACCCGCTTGGGTCAATGCACTCACCGCTTCGGACGCGGGATTGGCAGCCAGTGCAGGAGCTGAGATCGCCAAGCTTAATGCTGTTGATAGGATAATGGTCTTGTAAGATGCTCTCATGTTCTCTTATCTCCCGCCGAATTAATATTTGTTGAAGATATCCGTTGCTTCTTTCACGATCAGTCTCGCAGAAATCGGGCCGCGGCTTCTGGACCACAAGTCACGGTTAACCTGCACCACTTTTTTGGTTTTTACCGCTTTCAGCTTGCTCCAAATCGGGTTGGAACTGAGTTCGACAATTCCGTCCTGGCCAGGATCGGCGTACACGAAAAGCAGATCCGGGTCAATTTGAAGCACTTTTTCCAGGCTTAATTGCACCATGTCCGGATAAACCTTGTCGCTTGGGCCTTTGTAAGCATAATCTGCTTTGAGCGCCAGGAAAATGGAGCTGGAGAAAGAGTTTTGCGTCCAGGCCCACATTGTATTCTTGTTGTTAAAGATTCCGAGAACTTTCATCTTTTTGTTCTTCAACTTGACTTGAGCAGCGGCAAGCTCTTTGTTAAACAGAGCGACGAAAGCATTCGCTTGTGCTTTGCGGCCCATGATCTCTCCCAAGCGTACCAGGTTCGTCATCGCTTCTTGATAGCTGCCTGCGCGGAATCCGGCAACCGGAGCAATTTTGGAAAGCTGCGGTATCATTGCTTTGTGGAACTCATAAAGGTGGTCAATGACGATCAAATCAGGCTTGAGTGCGGCGATAGATTCAAGGCTTGGTGCGTTTATTTTCCCAACCGTTTTGACGCCTTTCAGTTGTGCTGCCAAATAAGCAGGCAATTGATTGGAATTGGAGATCGTTACACCAACCGGCTTCACGCCAAGCGCAATTACCGCATCAGTTCCGGCTACACTTAGAGTTACAACACGTTTGGGAATTCCCTTAACTTTCAGAACTCCCAGTTCTGTTTGATATGTACGAATCTGGCTGCTGTTGACGGGCGCTTTGGTACTTGCTTCAACAGGAGCGGCAAATAACTGAGATACCATCAAGGCAACAGCTATTAAAGCCATAAAAAATTTTGGGAAGTGATTCGAGTATGTACCAGACATGCTGATCCTCCTTTAACAATATAAACAGATTGATAATGATAACCTTTTTCATTTACCATTATAGCCATATTTTTCTGCTAGTCAACAATAATGATAATCATTCTTAATTATAAAAATATAAAAGCAGCCTTCCCGTCTGCTGCTAACCGACAGGAAGGCTCCTCTCTTTTTCATTTACATTCCTGTTATCTTGAAAATACGGAAAATGAAAGCAAGTGACGACCATGTACACGAACATTTTTAGAACAATACATAAGCGCCAGGACCGATCAAGGCAACGCCAATCGCGATCGCGATCAACACCAGATTATACTCGAATCCGTTGGAAGTAATCCAGTATCCGTTTTGTCCGTGAACTTTGAAAATGGCGACGAGCATCGTCAACACGATAAATGCCGCTCCAACCGAAGTGAATACTCCCGCAGCAAAGAAGGCTCCTCCCAACAATTCCATCAAACCGGCAATCGCAGCCATCAATACCCCAGGTTTAACCCCGATTGACTCCAGCCATCCGCCAGTTCCTTTGAGACCGTAACCGCCAAACCATCCAAACAGTTTCTGCGCTCCATGCCCCATAAAAGTGAGACCAACAACCAACCGAATAATCAATAAACCAAGATTCATCATCATGCCTCTTCCTTTCGTGAATTTATAAAAAGTATTTAACTTACTTTATGTAAGTATTATAAAATATATTACTTACTTTAGTCAAGTATCTAAATAAAAAATAGCCTCGTCCTATTTTGACGAGGCCCCCATATGGCGTCTGGCATACACTTTTAATTCCGACAGAAGCTGTTCTTTATCGTATTTCTTATTTTGAAATTCCAATCCGTAAAAATACTGTTTGCCTGATGTCTTCTTCCAAACAATATGCCCCAAAAAATCAAGCGGTTTTTCATTCAGACAAAATGAAATCTGTACATACACTTCATGCTCGGGATGCAGATTGAGCGGACAAGCGAATTTCGCTCCGTTTAAGCTAATATCATGAATCTCAACGGCTCCCGCTGTGCTTTCCACATCCCGGCCATTGATTCTTATGATTTTCATTGTCGATTCCAGAGGAGAATTAAATATATAACGAAAGGCTTCATGCCGTTTGTACTCCATACCATCACCTCTGAATAATATACTTTCTGGTGAAATCGTTTGATGAAAGTGGGCGGCTGAATAAATATCCCTGCGCTTCATCACATTGATGCTCAAGCAAAAATTGATATTGGCTGTCGGTCTCGACTCCCTCCGCGGTAACCTTCAGGTGCAGATTGTGGGCCATTGCGATAATCGTGGCTACAATGGCGGCATCGCTCGTGTCTTCCTCCAGTTCACGCAAGAAGGATTGGTCGATTTTTAACTTGTCGATGGGAAGCCTTTTCAGATAGCTAAGGGAACTGTAGCCCGTTCCGAAATCATCCATGCCGATTTTTACCCCAAGTTCTTTCAGGTCTTTCAAAATACTCATGGCATGTCCGATATCCATGGCCATACTTTCCGTTATTTCCAGCTCCAAAAAAGCAGGATCACAGCCGGTTCCGGCTAAGGCCTTCTTTACGGAAGAAACCAGATCATGTTTCATAAACTGTCTGGAGGACAAGTTTACGGCCATGGTTAGCGGATTATTTTTCTTGACAGAATTCCAGAGAAGCGTCTGGGTACAAGCCGTTTTCATGACCCACTCGCCAATTGGAATAATCAGTCCTGTTTCTTCAGCCAACGGAATAAATTGTGCCGGCGGGATGAGACCCCACTTGGGATGATTCCACCTGATGAGTGCCTCCGCCCCGACGAGTTCCCCTGACCCGACATGGACCTGAGGCTGATAGAAGAGCTCGAATTCATTTCGCTCCAACGCCCGATACAAATCATTTTCAAGGATAATTCTCTCATGAGCGCTTTCATTCATACTCGGATTATAGAACTGATACTTGCTTCCTCTGTCCTTCACCCGATACATGGCGGTATCCGCGTTTACCATTAACGTCTCCGTATCCGGCCCGTCTGTTGGATAGATCGTAATCCCGATACTGCACGACAGGTGGAATTCGTAGCCTTCATGGATGATCGGTATCTCCACTGTGTCAATGATCTTTTGGGCGATATCGGATACTTCCTGTTCTGAACCGATACCGTGTAAAAATGCGGCAAATTCATCTCCGCCGATCCGAAACAGTTGATCAGATTTTTTGAGACAGCTTTGAATGCGTTCTGATAGGGAAATAAGCAAATTGTCGCCAAATTGATGGCCGATTGAATCGTTCACCTTTTTAAAATGATCGATGTCAATAAACATGACGGAAAAGCTGATCTGTTTACGGTCTGAAGCGATGATGGCTTCGTCGATCCGTTCCTTTAGCGCCCGTCTGTTTGGCAGGCTGGTCAGCTCGTCATGAAATGCGAGAAAGTTGATTTTTGCTTCCGCCAGCTTGTTTTCCGTTATGTCTTTAAACATGGCGATAAACCCGACATTATTGTTCTGGGCGTCCACTAGTCTGGACGTAGACAAGCTTACCCATTTCAGGAAGCCGTCCCTGGTTATTCTTTGAACTTCAAGCCCGGTATACGTTTTATTCCGCTTGATCACATCATCAAAAATTTTCGCGAATTCTTCTTCTTTCCCCTCAGGAACAAGCGGATAAGGGGTATGCAGCACTTCCTGCTCCTTCCATCCAAAAATATCTTCCGCGGCAGGATTCCACATGGTTACCTTTTTGTTCTGATCAAGCGTAATGATGCCAATGGGAGATGCTTCGATCAGGGCTTGCAAGGCCTGATTGCTTTGCCAAAGAGAATTCTCCATTTTCCGGCGGATGGTGATGTCAGAAAAGACACCGAGGTAGTGGGTGGTATTGCCATCAAGATCTCGCAGCTCCGTAACCAGCAGATGCTCCAAATAAACTTCCCCATTTTTTCGCTTGTTCCAAATCTCGCCTTCCCATTTGCCTGTATGCACGACGCTTTGCCACATTTGGTTGTAGAAATCTATGCTGTGGTAATCAGACTTGAGGATATTCGGATTTTTTCCTTTTACCTCGTCGAGAGAGTACCCGGTAACTTTCGAGAAAGCGGAATTCACATATTCGATGCGCCCAAACAGATCGGTGATCACGAGCCCCTCAATCAAATTCTCTAAAACCTGGTGATAAAAATGTATGTCTCGTTTCATCTGCAAGATCCTCCGAGGGTGATAGACTAGTATACGATTACTCTATTTCGGCCTTGATGTTTCGCCTGGTAGAGCGCAGAGTCGGCCTGCTCAATTATTTTCCTCAACTCTACATTCCTGTCCGGTACAACTGAACTGACACCCACACTCACCGTTACGACATCACTTACTTTAGAACCAGCATGAGGGATCGCAAGCTCCTCTATTCGCCGCCTTATTTTTTCGGCAATCTGCGCAGCTGCATCTGCCCCCGTGTCAGGAAGGATAATGGCGAATTCTTCTCCCCCATAGCGGGCAACCAAATCCCAAGACTTTTCCATAAGTTCTTCAATGGTTTTGGCTACCTTCTTCAGACAAATATCTCCACCTTGATGCCCGTATGTATCATTAAATGATTTGAAGTGGTCAATATCCAGCATGATAAGCGAGATGGGCTTCGATTGTTGGCCGCAGCGCTCCCATTCATTTGCCAATACTTCGTCAAACCGGCGTCTGTTGGCGATTTCTGTCAGGCCATCCAATGTAGAGAGACGTTGGTACAGTTGGTTCGCTTCCCGCAATTTTTCCTCCGCTTTCTTCCGCTCGGACATGTCATGAGCAATTCCTACATATCCGATCACTTCGCCGTTTGAATCTTTCATCGGAGTAACCACCAAATTCATCGCTAACCGGCTGCCATCTTTTCTGACGTAGGTCCAATCTTGTTCGTCAATCATCCCGGATTCCGTCCCATACAGGAAGACATCTACCCAGCTTAGTTTATCAGGTGATCTGTCCAGAAGTTTTTGGGTTCGAGTCTTTATTTCCTCTTCCAGATGAATGATGAGAGGCGTTTGTTTTCCGATCATCTCCTCTGCCGAATAGCCCAACAGCTGCTCTGCCCCTTTATTGAATACGGTGATAATCCCATTCACGTCGGTCGCAATGATAGAAACCCTGGAAGCCGAGTTAATCACCGCTTCCTTCAGGGAATTGGACAACTCTACTTCTCTTTTGGCTTCCAGAAGGGCCGCTTGCTCCTGTTTCCTTTTGGTAATATCTTCTGCGACACCGATAACCCCAACGATTTCTCCCTTCACCTTGATGGGAACCGCCGTTATTTTCACTTCTATTTCTTGACCGTCCTTCCGAATGATGCGGATCTCCGTATGGACGGAAGCACCATTGATGACTTTGGAGAAGTTTTTCCGCACTTTATCGATATCCGCTATTGATACAAGCCGATTGAACGAGCCATTTAGCAGCTCTTCCCCTTCATAACCGGTTATTTGTGCCGCTGTCTGGTTAACACTGATGAATTTCCCGGTTAAATCGAGTGCGAAACTTGCATCCGGATTATTGTCAAACAACGATTTATATCTTTGTTCACTTTCTTCCAGAAGCAGTTCGGTCTTCTTTCGTTCCGTGATGTCGCGTGCTACTCCAAGCAGATGGGTAATCTCTCCGGTTTTGCCTGGAATCGGATGCAGGGTAATTTCCGCAATCAGCTCTCCCCCCGGAAGAATCAATTTTTCTTCATAGGTTAATATGTTTTTGGTTAACACGGCTTCCCGATACTTGTCCAGCTCGCAGAAAGAATCCTTTTGGGGAAAAATTTCTCTGATTTCCTTGCCTACAATTTCTTCTTTCTTCATCCCCGTGACATTCAGGTAGGATTGGTTGACGGAGATACAGTAGTATTGGTTCGCTTCTCTTACCTCCAGAAAAAAAATAAGATCCGACACGGAGTTGTAGATGAGAGAAAGCTGATTTTTGATTGCCTGGGTTTTTTCCTCAGCCTTTTTTCGCTCCGTTATCTCTCTGGAGACGAGAACAATCTGCTTAATCGCACCGCAGTCTTCCACGATCGGAACACCCCGCATGTCTGCGAATAACCAGCGCCCGTCCCGATGCCGCCAGCGGAATTCACTCTGCATCGGAGCTTTGGATTGAAGCATGGCTTGAAAGTGGGCACGTACTTTTTCCAAATCATCGGGATGGATATACGGATGAGGATACGAACCGATATATTCATCAAGGTTGACCCCAAAAACAGATTCATGAGAAGGAGAGGCATAGATTACCTTTCCTTGCGGGTCCAAAACCGTAACCAAATCGGTCATGTTTTGTGCAATCAGCCGGTAGTTTTTCTCGCTTTCCGCAACCAGCTTCAGATTGTGATCAATGGTTTCTACCATTTGGTTAAACGTTTGGCAAAGTTCTTTGAGTTCATTCAAGCCATTATAATCAGTCGGAATTTTATATTGAAAATTCCCCTCGCGCAGCGTTCTTGCGGCATCCAGCAAAAACTGAATCGGCTCAACCAATTTATTGGAAAACCGGAGCATGATCAGATGCCCGATCAAAAGAACGAATACCAAAATCAGCCCCATCGCCCAAATTGTCGAACGAAAAGGCGAATCGATTTCCGCTTTATCAATCTCACCGATGATGAGCCATTTATGATTGTCCGTCCACTGGTAGGTCCCGATTACTTCATGTCCGTGGTAATCCGTATAGGTTCCTTGAACCTGCTGTCCGGCTAATGCTTCGCGCAGTATGGGAGTGTTGATCGTTATCTCGAATTGAGTCGTTTTTTTCACTCTGCCTTCTTGGATTAGCTCGGGCGTAAATCGCGATTCCGTCAACATCACTCCCTTTCGATTGACAAGATAAATCTCGCCTGTCTCGCCAATTTCACTGCTCTTCATCATACGGCTAATGGTTGACAATTCAACCGCCCCAAAAATGCAACCGGCAAACTGATTTTGATTGTTATAGACCGGCGATGAGAATATGATGATTGACTTGCCTGTCGCTCGGCCAATCAGCGCGTCCGTGACATAAGCTTTTCCTTTCAGCGCTTCCTGAAAATAATCGCGGTCAGATACATTGATACCAGGTGGTGTATCTGTATCAATCTCGGTAATGCCGGAGGGATTGATATAAACAATCGAATAGAATTCGTCCTGACCCTTGACAAAGGCTAAAAAATTCTCTTTCATTTGCGCTTTGTCAAGCGCTCTGGTGGCAGGCAGGTTAGCCAGGATTTCTATTTCCTGGGTGCGCTTTTTTAACCATTTTTCCACAAATGTTTTCTGCAGTCTTGTCGCTTCCTTCAAGTTATGAATAGCTTCTGCTTGATGATTGTTTTGTTCGATAAAGTACATCGGAATAAAATTTAATAGCCCCACCAAGATAATGAGAAAGCTGACGCGGTACCGCAATTGTCCCTTTATAGAATGTATGCGAAACATCCTGAAGACACTTTCAAGGAACATATATTCACCTCTTAAGAAAAAATAAGACCAGTATTTTTTCAAAAATACTGGTCGGTTGCACTACTCGCTCCAAGTTATTTAAGTGCCCAAATACAAATAACTCTTCTTAGCATCCATATTCTGATGGCAAATGATGAAATCTACTATATTTATAACAATAATGAAAACAAAAATGAAGAGACTATCAGGGATAATTTTAACACTTATTTAATATTTTTTCCTCTCCAGCATCGGGCTTCTGAAATCTCAATCAAATTCTGGTCAGGATCTCTCAAGTATACCGATTGGATCGGGCCAACTGCTCCCGTTCTGTTTACCGGCACTTCGATAATGACTGCGCCGCAGGACCGAATATGTTCAATCACTTCAGACAGAGGTTGCTCCGTAAGAAAACAGTGATCGGAAGAACCGGGTGTAGGATGCAGTGCCTTCGGTTCAAATTCCTTCCCGACTTCGTGAAGGTTAATTCCGTGAAGGCATTCAGAGATGAAAAACTGACCGTTCCGTTCATTACAGGGGTCAGACCAAGGGACGAAGCTCTTTCCTTTTCATAGCCGTCAGATGAAAGTTAACCACTTTCACAATGGAAAGCATGTAAATTTTCCGATAATATAAAAAAGCCTTGGTATCTTTACTCATTAGAGTAAGGTATCAAGGCTTCCGTTTTTGTACCTTTTTTTGTACCTTCAAAACTGGATAACGAGTTGCTCACATCAGCTTCCCCATTCGCTCCCGCTGCCCGTAAGGCAAAAGTTGCTCAGGTGAATGATGCTCGCTCCAATATAAGCTAAGGAATGGACGTGGATAAGTCCTCGACCGATTAGTACTCGTCAGCTCCACACGTTGCCGTGCTTCCACACCGAGCCTATCAACCTCATC
>JBHGXW010000017.1:0-91574 GCA_041920465.1 Paenibacillaceae bacterium
CCATAACCGAAGCCTCTTGATCCAAAACAAAACTCAACATAACAAGAACTCAGGCGTTGCATTTTTCAAAAACTGAATGAGCTACGCCTTCTTTAGTATTGCCTTTTTTAATATTGATGTAGAATTGTATTTTCATGGGAGTTAAACAGAGGCTGCCGTAAACTGTTGGCAGCCTCTTTATGTGTTTGTTACGCAATCCAACCCGTTACTTGAATAACAAGTCTTTAAATCCGTAAGATTTGGGTCGAATGTTCTCTATTTACAACTACGAACGAGTTGGTCGATGAAATTAGCAATTCTTCAATAAAAGGAACACTTGGCGCATAAAAAAAACTTCCACCCTCAATTAAAGAATTTAATATTTCCATATACTTAATAGCATAACTTTCAATCCTCCCGCCGGATTTTAAGTGATGGTGGACAAAATGGTTAGAAAAAGCCATGTGGGAAATTACTGTTCCCCAAGTGTTCGATTTAAAAGGACACTCAAGCCAGCCCACCTTGAATAAATAATCCATTGTATCTACATTTCTATCCACTCCAAATGCTTCTATTCCCTTCTTTCTTAAGAAGTGGACTAAACTAGCTTTAGAACCACACCCTAGATCTAACACTGACTGTTTAATGGTTTCTATACTGACGTTCAATAAGTTCATTTGAAAATCAGGACTATACTCCGCACATTTTATCTCAAACAAATTGGGGTTTTCCCTATACTTTTTAAATATCTCAGTCCCATTCGTTTCTAATAAAAATGTTTGCAAATTTTTATAATGGAACATAAGCAAATGATCTATTTTTTTTCAGAAACTCTTTCTTGATTACCTATATCACAAACTCGTTCAAACAAATCCCCATAGATATTCTGGAGTTTGCGATAGTCTTCACGATTAAAATCTAAATACTGGTTAACTTCCATAAACAATATTATGGATTTGTCCGCAATATACCGTAGCAATTGTTTATATGTACCATCCAGTTTTGAAGTTTGAATAAACTTCGATATTTCAGCAGCTTTTTGTGTTAATAAATTAATGGTTACCTTAGAATAACTTAATGCCAATCGTCCATTAATCTCATAAAAAATACTTTTATTTCGATTATGGAGTATCTGTTGTTCTATTGCATCTTCCAAAATCCTTAAAGGTGAACATTAAAGCCCTCCCTATAAATCACACTACTTTTCAGCAAACGAATATTCCACCCATTTTTTTGGGGTGTCATCTTATAAAAGATTACAACCCAACCATTTAAACTTTTCATTAATTCAGCATTCTGCCCGTTAGTGTAACAAAATAAAATAGTTCGCTGGCTCTAAGTACGTAACACTCGCTAAGATATAAAGGACAACACTGTGTCATTTTATGAAAACAATAAACGGCACTCAAATGATCCTTAGTGCCGTCGCGAACTGGAATATCACCTATCGTTTTTGCAGTAGTATTGATCTTTGGTGGTTAGTCACAAATCCAGATATACTTTGATATCGTGCGGGCTGGCCGGGCTGAGATACTACTTCTCCTCGAAATGACTCCTCTGATCATATATCTGTCGTCTTTTCTCATGAGATTGCTTGCTGCACGCAAGGCATGATTCGATTATCGAAAAAAGCCCCTCATCCAAGAACACGATTTGGACTTTATCCACGTCCTATCGATATCTGGCGGAGAGGCTTCAGTCCCTAGCAAGACACCTGTCTTTTTCTCCATTAATAGGGCTACACCGTCTATTATCTATAAAACGATGTTTGGACCATTAAGGAACCCAGTGAATGCCTTTTTACAGCATCATTTATTGAACAATCGTCACATCGGGTACTATTAAATTTTTATTATCGAGATCGAATATCGTATTCTTCTTGCCATTGAGCGTTTTTTCAAGGAACGCCAAGATGATGCTGTTGGTCCATTTATGGATGCGATCAGGATTTACTCCTGCTGGCTGTAGCGCAGCATAAGGGGATCCGGCCAGGTATGGCTGCAACAAGGGCATATCTGTGAAGTTCATATGGGCAGCCCCAGCAATGGTAATATCATAGGCTGCTCCTTCCACTGCCTGTTGGTATCTGGTGCGGAATGCCTGGAACGTATCTTTCACATCTTGCAGCGTTTTGGCGTCCAGTCCCGGTGGCAGCGGCTGTTCTGCTTGACCTTTGAACACCTTTTCGTTAAATTCGGTCGCAATGAATGCAAACGGCTTTGTCATGTTGCCTGTTTCACCTGTTAGACCCACAAATGCCCCATCCAGGTTGATGGCGGATGTAATCATGGGTTCGACTTGCAAGGCTCGTGCCGCTGCGGCTCCCCCGAACGAATGCCCTACCGCGGCAATTTTATTTAGATCCAGCCTGTTCATAAAATGATGTTCCTGATCCGATTTGTTTAAGGTGTCCAACTGGCGGATGACAAACTGTATATCCTTTACCCATACCTGATTGATGGCATCATCCATTTCCTTGAGATTCGGAATTCCGGTCAAAAATTGGGGAGTGATCGGAACAAACCGCCCATCATCAAACTCGGTTCCAAAGCTAAAGTGGGTATGCTCGATACTGAACACAATGAAACCCTGACTTGCCAACTCTCGAGTCAGCCATTGATAATTCCAGCTGCCGCAGCCAAGACCATGCGAAAAGAGGACGATTGGATACTTAGATTCTTTGCTTGATAAAACGCTGTTTTTGAATGCCTGGGTGTTCAATTGATTGATGTCGGCAAACGGTTTGCCCAATGCCATGCTGGACATCATCTTCTCGATCCCTTGGGCGGTCGCTGGGATGTACGTCTCCGTTGCCTTCCCTGTGCCGCTATCGATCGGGTACCAAGCTTGAACCATAAGTTCTCTATGATCATGGGGATCTGCGGTTAGTAAGTCTTCTCTGGATGTGTCTACCCAATCAAAGGTATCCGTTCCTACTTGATAGGCACCTGTGGTTGTTGGCAAAGTCGCCACTGAGACTTGAGGCTTAACAGGATTGCCGGTCTGCGCTGCAATTTCAGTGGAATTTTGAGCATTCACCGTCGATGTATTTGAGAATAAAGCCAATGCTGTTAAGGTACTAATTACTATTTTTTTCATCTTTGCGTTCCTCCGCTTATGATATTGTTTTGATAGTTAACTTCTTTTTCTTTATGATGAATCGTCTGTCAATATAGAAGGCTACCAGTAATGCCAGTAAACTGGTCAGAAGCATATTGCTGTAAGTTTCAAGGGGAAACGCTTTGCCTTCAAGATGGATATCGTTCGCACGAAATTCGAGTCGTCTCACCGAATGTTCAGCGGTGAGAAGGTCCTCTTGCTTGGCTAAATCTTCAAGTTGAACTTCAAAAATAAATCGATCTGGCGAATCGCTATGAACGAACTGAACCTCCTTGGCACTCCCATTTTCATTCCATTGTTTCACATCGTCTGCAGCCAGGTTTTTTGCTTCTCTTCCCGGAACGATCAATTTATCTAATTGTGGGGCCTTCGAAATCACGTATCTTGCAATCAAGTTCAGACCGTGTTTCGTCACAACAGGATGTTCCGTGCTTGAAATGGCAAGAACATTTGTCGTTCCCGTGTCTGCATAGATATCAAAGACGGAAGCCAACGCCATTTCCTCAACACCGTTATACAGCAGCACCCCTGCCTTTGTCTTATTCCATTGAAAGGCGTTATTCATGATATAGGTGCGCAAATCGAAATCAAATGGGTCCATCTTCGGGTTTTGGACGAAGTGGTAGGAAGGATATTTCATTTCTTTTGCTATTTTTGCTGCCATGGGTTCTCCTACTTTTTGTGAAATCATATAGAGAACGGCATCAATTCCGGATGAAACGCCAGCTGAGGATACCACATTTCCGTCGTGAACATACCGTTGATCGTCAACCCATTTCGTCTCAGGAAATTGCTTCGGGAAAAACACCATGTTTTGCCAATGGGAGGCTGCAGATTTTCCTTTTAATAAACCAGTAGCTGCAAGGTTACCAGATCCGCCACAAATGGTCAGAAATGTGGTTTTGGCATGTTTTTGTATCCACGCTCGGATCGGTTCATACTTCTTTTCGTCTTGCATGGTCATAAAAGGGATGACGATCAAATCTGGACTTTTTCCTAATAACTGATCCATTTCGTTAAAGGAATAGTGGGGCACCACATCTAGACCACCCGTTAATGTCCTCACCTGATTGTCTGAGGCAACGGCATAAACATTAAATGCTTCTGTCCGCGAGAACAATTCGTATGGGATGGAAAAATCGGATCCCTCCGTCGTTTCGTTTCCCAACAGGACGGCAATCGTTTGCTTTTTCGGATCGTAGGCAGGTTTTTCCAGCCCTTGTAAAGAAGGAATCGGCTCTTGTCGGACTGTAAGGTAAAAATCTTTCTGGGAACGAAAAAATCCGAGTACCCCAATCCCTCCCACAAACAAAATGAAACTCATTACATAAACAATGAGACGTAAAAATACCTTTTTCATTTGATTACCCTCCTGGCATATTTTTTTGAAATCAATCTTATCCCGATGCGACCTTTAATTCCGGCACCGGAATGGGAAGTAACTGTTCCTCAGGATTTTGCTTGGCATACAACTCTTTGTAATAACCGTTTATTTCAAGCAAATCCTTATGGTTACCGCATTCGACGATCTTCCCGTGTTTCATCACGAAAATCATGTCAGCATGCAATACGGTCGAGAGCCGGTGTGCAACCATAATGATCGTTTTATCCCGTTTGATCTGATGAATGGATTCTTGAACGAGTTTTTCACTCTCATTATCTAGCGCACTTGTTGCTTCATCGAGCAGAATCAGTGCCGAATCCTTTAAAAAAACACGTGCAAGCGCAATCCGCTGCTTCTGGCCGCCAGACAGCTTGATTCCCCTTTCGCCGAGCTCAGTATCATAGCCATTGGATAACGAGCAAATGAAATCGTGCGCAAAAGCTTTTTTTGAAGCAGCTATGATTTCATCATCTGTCGCATCCAGCTTCGCCATTCTAATGTTATCTTTCACGGATGAACTGTATAGAAAACTATCCTGCGTAACGATTCCGACATGTTCCCTAAGACTTGATAGCGAATAATTTTTTATATTCACTCCATCGATGAGAACTTCACCGCTGTCCGCATCATACATGCGTGTCAAAAGCTGCAGTACTGTACTTTTGCCGGCGCCGCTTCCTCCAACGAAAGCATAGGTCTTGCCTCTTTCAATTTGGAACGACACATCCTTGAGAACGTCGTCGTGACCGTCATATGAAAAAGAAACGTGATGAAATCGGATGGAATCCGTAAACTTTCGTAACTGAACGGGTTGATTGATTTCTTTGATGGATGATGGTGTGTCGAAAAAATCAAACACCCGCTGCAAAGCTACGCTTCCTTCAGCGATTGTTGGGAAGGCTTGAACCAGGGCGTTAATAGGACTTTTCATTCGATCGACATAGGCAAAGAAAGCAATCAAGCTTCCAAGGGTCAAACTGCCATCTATGACGTATATACTGCCGATGGCTACCACAATAAATGGGGTTACATCGCTTAGAACGTTAACGCAAGCCAATGAAACCGCATTGATGACGGCCTGCTTATCCGTAATTCGTTCATAGCGCTCCAAGTGCTGATCCAGCTCTTCTTTATCCTTTTTTTCTGAGGAGAACAGCTTGGATAAGAAGGAACCCTGAATTTTTTCAATAAGGAAGCCTGTTAAAACAGTGCGATAATCCATCATGTGGCGCGTGGTTCTCTTTAACCTCTTGGAAAGAATGTGGGCCAATGCAAATTGAATGCCGGTAAGCAAGACGGACAGCAGCGTCAGTTTCAAGTTTAAGGTGAGCATCGCACCGATGACGAATATCAATACAATGGTTTCAATCCAGACGTTGGAGAGAACGGCGGTCATGAAGCCTCTTATTTTTTCAATATCATCGAAAAACCGGGTTCCGATTTCCCCGCTTTTGTTCTCCGCAAAATACTTGGCATCAAGGGTATGAACCTTATTGAACGCATCTTTACGAAGGGCTTTGATAATGTTGTTATTGCCCTTATTCATGAAGAACTGTCTCACATATTCCATCGGCCCTCGAATGAGGAGAAGGACAGAAATCATGACTCCGACAATGAACAGTAATTGTTCGAGTTTGTCGGCTCGGGATAATGCGTCGTTCTGTAGCAAGTCATCGAACAGATATTTAATAACCAGAGGGATGGAGAGCGGAATTAAAAACCGAAATAAACTGCCGACAAATCCCAAAATATAAAGCTTTTTTTCTTTATTCACGTAAGGTAAAAAATGCCTATAAACACTCAAATGAAAGACTCCTTTCCCTACCTTTTCAGGATCTTTGGTTTATGGCACACTGCCAAGGAAAACAGATCTCACACGCAACTTTTTCAACTGAAATCATCTTATCCCGACAGAAGAACTTGTAGCGCGCAAACAATGACTAACGCGACGCAAAAGATTGCGGTCTTCACGCAAAGCATGATTCGCCATATGGAAAAAGCCCCTCAGCCAAGAACACGAATCGGACTTCATCAATGTCCTTTCGATGTCTGGCCAGAGAGGCTTCTGTCCCTTATGAGTTATTGAACTACCTTATTTCTGTAATTTCATAGCCTTGCTCTTCAATAACAGCTTGGATCGCTTCCTGGGTAAGCTTGCTCTGATCGTATTGGACGGCCACCGATCCCGATGCTAAATCGATGGCTGCGATTGCACCTAGTTTATCTAAAGCACCAAAGATCGTGATCACGCAATGATTGCATCTCATTCCTTGAACCTTCAATGTAACATTTTGCATTGCAATTCCTCCTTATTAATTGCTCGTTATGGAACATTCACAACATATGATATCGTGAACACTTGATTATCTCTTTGAAACTGTCCCCATATCTTATAGGTTCCGCTCTTCGGAAACGAAGTCTCGAAAAGCGCAGTGAGTCCCGTTCCCTTGGCTTCATCTGCATGTACGTGAAGATATTGCTCTCCAACCTCCGTCAATATTACGACATGCCCATTGAGCCTAGATAGGGCTGTAGGTCAGTAACCGGTTGTCCCGTTCTGGCATCTGTGAAGGAAAATTTAAGGGTCAACTCTTTATTTGCAGCCAATTGATCGATTGTAAGCTTAACCTGTTTCCCTTCGAAGGTTTTTTCTAGTCGTTGATCCGGGACGATCGGAACCGGCCTTTTGCTTTTGCCTTCGATCCGAACCCAATCTTGCCGCCCAAACCTCATCTGCGATTATCCAAGATGATTTCATTTTGATCTAGTTGGTTGATTAGATCGCTACTCGATTGGTCCGAAACCGTGAATAGAGGCAAACCATCCACACATACGAGATTCGCACGGTGATTAAACCAGAGGGATATTTAGACTATTACCAACCAAATTGCATAACAACCTTCAGGCCAAATCCCACACACATCCATATCAACATCAGGTCACAGGATACCATCATGATCCGCATGAATCTATGGTTAAAACAATAGCGCTTCATCCAGTTAGGTATAATGTCCTCTAACCGAAGCAACCATGCTGGCATGTGCTCCATTATCCATATAGCCTTCTGTTTGTTATTAATAATATGATAGATACATAACAATATCCCAATGATGTTGGCAATCAACAAGGATTTTTTGAGCCAAACGATGCCCAAGACAGATGCCGTCATATCGTATGAAGATTCTAGGACAGTCAATAGGATCATATAAATAAAGTAATACGCGTACATAATCTTCGTGGAAATATCTCCACGTCGTGTAATATTTGATGTTGTCTTCTTCATGCTTATTTGCTGTTGATTCATGTGAATCTCCCTTCAATTTTTCGAATGTGAAATCAGTTTCATAGGGTGATGATTAGTTAGCTTTATGAAATGAATATAAACAGCACAAAAAAGAGAGGTTTCCACATACTTCCTACACCTCAAACCGGGACTGATCGATTGAAAAACCCCAACAAAATGTGGGGTTTCTCTTCGGTCTGACCGTCAGAAGGCGGTAGTAATTAACTTGCTTGTTTATATTGCCACCAAATTCTACTCAAATCCACGCAAGTGAAGTTTTTCTCTCATGAAT
The DNA here is from genome assembly GCA_041920465.1 of Paenibacillaceae bacterium. GTDB lineage: Bacteria > Bacillota > Bacilli > Brevibacillales > Brevibacillaceae > Brevibacillus_H. The sequence goes on from JBHGXW010000017.1 coordinate 8,059, forward strand.
GTGTTAATGATTGATGACGACCTCTGTTCACTTTTCGAATGAATCGTCTATCAATATAGAAAGCAGTAAGCAATGCTGCTAAACTAAGCAAAACTGGTATACCGAAAGCTTCATAGGAAAACGGTCTGCCTTCGAAGTTTAGATTGGTGGCACGGTATTCCAATCGCTTGGCACCATATTTAGCAGTTAGGACGTCCTCTTGCTTGGCTAAATCTTCAAGCGGAGCATCAAAGATAAATCTGTCAGCGGAGCCACTGTGAATGAACTCAGGCACCACGTTGTTACCCTTTTCGTTCCACTGTTTGATATCTTCCGCAGCTAAAGTCTCCGCCTCTACTCCCGGAACGAACATTCGATCTAGCTTCGGCGCATTCGACATTTGATATCTGGTAACTAGGTTAAGGTGATACTTCGTAACGATAGGCTGCTTGGCGTCAGAGATGGTGTATATCTTGGTTGTTCCAGAAGCGGCATATGTATCAAAAATCGTAGTAAGTGCTCCGTCATCCATCCCGTTATACAACAATACCCCTGCGCTTTTTTTGTTCCATTGGAATGCTTGGTTGAACGCATAAATTACTTCGGTGCGATCAAGATAATAAGGGTCTACCTTCGGATTTTTTACGAAATGATAAGAAGGGTAATTCATCTCTTTCGCTATTTTCTCCGCTGTAGGTTCGCCTAATTGCTGTGAGATCACATAGAGGACAGCATCGATTCCTGAAGTGAGAGCTGCTGAAGAGACGATGTTCCCGTCTGCAACATAACGCAGATCCCTTCTCCAGTTTGTTTCGGGATATCTTTTGACTTCATAATAATCAAAACTTTTCCAGTCCGTGGTTGCTTCTTTCCCTTTTAATAAACCTGTATCGGCGAGATTCAACCCTCCAGCGCAAATGCTTAACAACTTCGTATCAGAATGTTTTTGTATCCATTCCCGGACAGGTTTATACTTTGCTTCGTCAACCATAGGCATGGCCGGGATCACAATAAGGTCGGGACTTTTTCCTAATAAGCGATCCAGTTCATCAAAAGAATAGTGCGGCATCAGATCCAAACCACCCGAGAGTGACTTCACATTTTTGTCCGGGGCAACTGCATATACGTTATAAGCCTCAGTCATGGCGAACATTTCATACGGAACCATAAAATCAAACACTTCTGTCGTCGGATTGGATAAAATGACAGCTACTGTAGGTTTTTTCGGATTATGTTCAGGCACGCTCACGCCTTGTAAAGCAGGCATTGGAGTTTGCCGAGTGGGAATCCAATATTCCTGATTTGATCGAATATACCCAAACGCACCGATCCCTCCGAAAAGTAAAACGAACGTCATTACATAGCCAACGACACGTAATATTAACTTCTTCATCTTCGATTCTCCTCTGACCAAAATTTTTCGCTTTTTTGCCGCAGCGATGATTTCATCATCTGTCGCATCCAGCTTCGCCATTCTGATGTTGTCTTTCGTCTGCAATCATCTTATCGCAATCGAAGAGCTTGAAACGCGCAAACACAGGACATCTCCCCGCAAATTTTTGCGGACTCCGCGCAATTGGTTACGCAGCTGTAAACAAAAAAAGGCAGGTAATCACCCGCCTTTCATCCTCGTCAATATAAATCTTCACTTGGCAGTACTCCTAAGCTCTTGGCTTTTTTAATGGCCTCAACCCGAGAGTTGACGTGCAATTTCTCGAAAATGGCTGTGATGCTGTATTCCAATTTTCGCTGGCTTATCATCAATGTTTTCGAAATCTCTTTGTTGCTTTTCCCTTTCGCCAATTCCCGCAGCAGTTTTTCTTCCTCTGTGGTAATCGTTGAATTTTCACTTTCCTTTTCCCCGAGCAATACAATTTCCTGACGCCTTAGCTGCTTGAGTAGCTGCATCGGGACTATGGCCTCTTTTCTTGCAGCGCAGCGTATGGCCTGGATCAGTTGTTCACGCGTGGAGGTTTTCGCGATGAAGCCAGAAACTCCAGATTCCATAAGCAGGTTGAAATGAGGTGCAATGTCAAACCCGGAATAAATGAGAATGACGGCATCCGGCACGTATTCTAACACTTTTCGTGTCAAATCGGCACCGTTGGTATTTGGCATGTATAAATCAAATAGCATCACATCAAATTTCTTCAGTCGTACCAAATCCGGCACACAATAAACATCCGTCTCTATCGTAACATTGATGTCCGGTTCGGATTCGATCAACATTTTTGTTCCCTCAACGACCGACCTGTGATCGTCAACCAATAATATTTCCATAGCGTTCACCTTTGTGTATGTAATGGCAAAGAAATGTTTACGTGCAAACCTTGTTGTAGAGCAGATTTCAGTTCAACTTCCCCTTCTAAACTGAGAACCCTTTTTTCTATGCCGGCAATGCCCATGTGTTGGAACGAACCTTCAAAAGCAGATAAATCCATCCCTATCCCATCGTCGGAGTAGGTGAAATAGATATGATCTTTCTTGCACACCAGCGATATGGTCACCTTACTTGCCTTGGAGTGCTTTGTTGCATTGTTTAGCAGCTCCTGTACGATCCGATATAAGCCGAGAATTTGATCCTCGTTTAACGAACAATCGAATTGTTCCGTCAAGAATTCAATCTCATAATTGGAAAACATACGTGTATACGAAAAAAGACTTTTCAATGATTCAACCAGCCCCATTTTAAGAAGAAACGGAGGACGCAGCTCGTTACAGGTGATGCGGATCTGATGGATAGCATCTAATAGACCCTCTTCAATTTGCTTCAATTCATATTGCGCTTCTTCAGTAAATGCAGCAGATGAACGTAATGATTCAAGTTTACGATACCAGATAATCAGATCCTGAAGCACCGAATCGTGCAAGTCACTGGATAGCGAGGATCTTTCCTTCTCCGAAAGCTTAAATAATAGTTTCAGCATCCATTTGGGAGTCACATTTTTCGTCACCATGTCCTCAAGCCGCTTCATGAGATCTTCAATCAAATGTAGATTGTCATAAAGAATGGTGACGTAATGAACGGCCGTTTCAAGCCATTCTTCCTCGATCTTCAGCATGGCATGCTCCATTGCGATGCGTAAATAGACAGGGTGCTGCTTCTCGCCGATTTTCACCCATCTTTCAGACGTGTTCATGACGGCATGTTCCTGTTCGTGAGGTACTTCTTCAACGGATACACTCGTAACCGGGAACACTGACTTAACCTCTTCGATGAGGCGGTTCTCAAGCTCCGATACTTTCATGACGTTGACAAGATCATTCGAAAAACGATTTAAACTTTGCTGAAGTGTTTTATACCGCTCTTCGCTTTGGATCAACTCCCGCTCTTCTTTTTTACGTTGGGTAATATCCTTTACGATTCCATGTATGCCGTTTAATTCCCCTGAAAGGAAGATGGGCACAAAAGTAATACTTACGATCTTCTCGCCGTGCTTGGACCTCGTGATGCGGCATTCAATATCCCGCGGTTCTTGTGTTTGCATGACATGGAAAACAGCTTCACATACCAAAGAATGATCTTCATCAACAATTAAACCCATAAAGCAGCGATCGGATAGCTTGTCTAATTGGATGCCGGTGATGCTTTCAAAAGCCCGATTGGCATTCACAAAATAAAAACCATTCAATTCGATAGAAAAAACGCCATCCAAATTGTTTTCAAACAAAGACTTATACCTCTGTTCGCTCTCCTCCAGCGCCATTTCCGAACGTTTCTGCTCGGTAATATCCATTATGATGCCGTCGATTCGTTCGACCGCGCCTGTATGATCCAGATGAGGATGCATAATCAATTTGCCCCATCTGATTTCGTCAGAAACATGAATGAATCGGATTGCTTGTTTAACCGGTATCCCCATGTCGAGCTTGCGTTTTACTTCCCCCATGAGGACAAAATTATCTTCCGGGTGGATATGGTCATGGACACAAATCGGATTGGATAAGATTTTATTTCTAGAAATGCCTATTATTTTCTCAAAGCTTTTCGAACAATACGTGTATTGGGAAAAATCTTTGTCTGTTGACAAGACTGCGGCGTTTACATTATCCAATATATTTTCCAGTAATTCCTCTCTCTTTTTTCGTTCACTCACATCCCTGGCGACTGCAACAACATACTCTACATCACCTTCACGATTAAAAACCGGCGTTATCCGTGCTTCAATGTGAACCGCATGTCCTTGCGCGTGTATAACCCTGTACTCCAATTCCATTGGTTCTTTTGACTGTACAACCTGCATGTGTGATAATCGCACACGCTCCATATCTTCCTGGTGGATAAATTCGAATGCATACATTCCTTCATAGTCTGCGACATCGTAACCTGTTAATGTCTTAATGGAAGGGGACACATAGCGAACAATGATCTCTTCATCGACTAAAACGATCGTATCTGAAGTATTCTCCGCAACAATTCGGAATTTCTCATCAGGGAGTAACACTACTTGATCAGTTGCATTTTCCCTCACACAGTCTCTTAACAAGACAGTAAACCCTATTATTTCATCATCATCGTCCTGTATGGAGACTTTTTCTTCAGTAAACCCGCTGAGGATAAGGTTTGGGATGGAATGCGTCTCCCCGAAGAGATTTTGAAAAGCGTCATTACGCCATATCACTCGATCTTCTAGATCCATGATATAAATCGGATCTGGCAGCTTTTTGAGTAATTGTTGAGCGCTTCGAATTACACCTTGCATTTGATCCATCATAACGTGTTCTCCTCTGAGAAGGAATCGTAATTCCATTCACTTTCACTATTGACATTATACTTAATGCAGTATGTCCCAGCGCGCAAAAAATTAGCAAATGCCCGCAATTTTCGAAACACTTCAGCTCAATTTCCTTTAATGACTGCCGAGGATAAAGTTTGTTGCTCCTTGAGTAACTGCCGTGATCGTAATAACTGGATTTGTTTTTTCGACATTAATTGTACCGCTAATAGTTGTTGTTGATTTTGCCCCTTTCCCATCATCAGCCGTTACAACAGTATTGCTGTGCGTACGCAATATTATCGGCTACAACACCCCAAGTAAGTGTCCATGTTTTTCACGCGGATGATACAGCGACCGTTGAAGAAACAGGATATTAGATTATCGATGGGTGTATTCAAACTTCACCATGGCTACACGATAAAGCATGGGCTCCTGATGAATACATTCGCCTGATGTGTTTAATCAGGCACTACGAGATGGCATGCTTCACAAGATAAAAAATAAAAACTCCCGTTATAATGATGACTTGGGGCGAGATATCTTATATGTTTCATCAATAGATGGCGATGGAATTGTGTACGCCAAGTACGTCAAGCGACAAAAGCAGAATAATACGTACACTTCTCGTCCTTTAACCTCATCTCAAACAACAATGGGCGTTAATTGAAGTTACTTGAACTAAAGTATTAACCTTTCTTTCTTCTCTAGACTTCCTGGAGCCCGTTAGCGTGGAAAAGGCAGTCAGGTTTAACCGGCTGCCTTTATCACACGATTCGTAAAATGGATTTACTGTTGCTGTTCATTGGAAACAATAATTATTCTTTAATTTCCCTCCCTGATCAGGAACGATCGGATGGATCTGAAGGCTTCCGTCATTTCTTGTACACTGGAATACCGTTTTGTAATGTCGGCATCCAGTCCTCGTAAGATGAATTCTTCTACTTGCTTATTTTTATAGGAAACACTGTTTTTCTTTCCTGTTAGGACAAAATGAACTACCCATGAAAGAGCATAAATCTCATGCCGAATCTCGTAATTTTCAAACCCTACTTTATCCAAATCCGGATCATTTAATGCGCCCTTAATTTCGGTTCCCTTTCGAGTCAACTGACTATCTTCTAATTTCACTAACCCAAAGTCGGAAATTTTGATAATGTTCGATCCATCTTCGTACTGTTTTAGTAAGATATTTTGGTAGCTGATGTCTCGATGCAGCAGCCTCTTCTCATGAATATAGGTAAAAGCTTTAAAAATCTGCATGACCAAATTAATCCGCTGAACCATAGATAGCTGGTTGTTGTTCTTGCTCATGAACTTCTCTAGGGTAGTATCTGCACACTCCATGATGTATTGATTTTTGTCATCATCGTAGGAATACACTTCGATAATATATGGAGAGTGCAATTTGCTTAATTCAATAAATTCATTTTTGAAGCGAGCCAACTCAATCTTGGTTAAATCTTTCTTTGCCTTCTTTATAGCATATACTCGATTATAAAATGGATCAGTATATTTATACACATGAGCATACGAGCCACTTCCAATGAGTTTAGTGGGTGCCTGTATTTTTTCCTCTTTTTTTAGCGTGATGGTATCACTCATCGTAAAAATTGGTTTGTTTTCAATGATGTTAATTTTCGAGAAACCAGCAGGGGTTTTAAATAATCCGTAATCACAGTATTTTAATTTATTTTAGTTGAGCAAATTCACTTTTTAAAAAATAGGTGCTTAAGTAATTGCATATTTAAACTAATCCTTATGCGAAAAATCCCTATAAAAAATTAAACTCCAACGTTAAACTCGGATAAGTATGTTTCCTTTACTTGATCTTCTGAGTAAAAGCTGATCAGAAAAGATGACAATTTTACGTTGGAGTTTGTTTATAACGTCTTGACAATATGTGCGACCAAACGTAGATTGTGCTCAATCAGCTTGTTGCGTGAATAAGCGTCACCATTGGCCATCTGCCGTAAATATTTTTCTTCCTCCACTTCTGCGAGCGGCTGGGGAAAGGCGTTGTTTTTTACATAGGCGACGAACAAGTATAACTCTTTGAACAGCAATGATAATGCCATGAAGAAACTGGACATCAGCTGCCACCTCCCAATCAGGATGCTCTCTACTCTTAAACGTATGTGGGCGGCTGCCTATGCGTGCCTGTACAGGAAAAAAGAACAAGGCCGAACTCCTGATGATTCTTCATTGGATTGCTCAGTTTAAAAGCACAGTTCGATCGACCGCATCGATTACCTAATAGTCTTCCAATTTAAGAGGTGCCTGGAACCCGTTTTGCAATTGGTTGATTGCTTCCTCTACGGTTGAAGCAATCGGGAACAGCAGATTCAGCTTGGAGATGGAGAACAATTCGCGAATGATTTCATCGGAGACGGCGATGGCCATCTTCTCTATCCCTACCACTTTTGCGAAGGTAATGATGACACCAAAGCCGGTACTATCAATCAATTGCAAATTTTCCAAATCGAGTATGTAGTAATCTGCTTGTCCGACAAGCTCTTTCAAACGGTTTTTGGCAGGTGTGGTGCTGCCGTATACCAGTTTTCCAATGAAACTGATGATCAAATGGCCTTGAACTGTTTGTGTGTGAATATCAACCGTTGCTGTATTCCGTTCCTGATGATTCATTCCGCAAAACCCTCTTTCTTAATCCTGTGATAAATCGTCCATCCTCATCCTGATCCTGCCATACCTCGTCCATCAAATGGCGCATGAATAACAGCCCCCGGCCATCCTCTTCCCAGACAAGGTCTTCCAAAGCCTTACTTTTCCACTTATCTTGAATTTCCAGCGGCAATCCCCCGGCCGAATCGATAACCTTTATCTCAATACTTTCACTCATTACTTTGATTTTCATCGAAATCTGTTTTTCGTAATACCGCTCTCCGTACCGCCTTTTCATCGCTTCCACCGAATTGATGATGGCTTCATGGACGGCCAACACTATTTTTTTATGTTCAACCTGATTGATTCGTGATAAGGTCCATTCACAGATTTGGTCGAGATATTCTACCATCTCGACAGCGGCCGGGCAGTCAATTTGTACTTTTATCACGAGCTATCTTCCTTCCCCCCAGATGGATTCGAGCGTAGCGCCTGGAATGGTAATTGAGATCATGCAGATGTCATCAGCAGTTTGCTCCGGTTTCGTTTTGTTGGCAAGTATTGATTCAAAAAGGGCAGGATGATCCTTTTTTCTGTTTGCAGCAAGAATTTGCTCCAGTTTTGCTTTGCTTTGAATCGGTGAGGAATCCAAAGCCTCCACAAGACCATCTGTATATAAGAAAATCCGGCAAGGCAAGTCATATTGTATAACTTCTTTATTCAGTGAAGCATCAGACAAAACACCAAGCGGAATACCGCCTGCATCAAGCGGTCTGATTTGATTTTCGGTTTGGAAGAAACCGACGGGATGGCCGGCATTCACGTACTCAATCGTCCGGTTCATCGTATCGATCACGAGGTAAATCCCCGTGACATAGGTAACCATCGGCTGTTCCCCATCCTTGAACAGATTGCTGATATGCTGGTTCAGTTCCTGGATGACGTGTACCGGATCAACCACACGGGTAATCAGTCCGCGCAACAATGCCCTGATCGACATTATCACCAGCGAAGCCGAAACACCGTGGCCCATCACATCCAAAATGATGATGCCGTAACGGTGTTCGTCAATGGGGAACCAGCAGTATAAATCACCGGACAACTGTTCAGAAGGCTGATAGAGTGCGTCGATCGCAATCTGGTCGCGATGAACAGGCGGGGTTAACACGCTCTGCTGAACTTTCTTGGCCAACTCCAGTTCATTCCAATACCGCTCTTCAACCGCTTGAAGCTCCAATTCCCGCATGGCTAATTGGGCAAATTCGTGAAGCATCCTGTTTTCATCATCTGTAAGTTCTCTCTCCCGGATATACCATATATGGAAGTCCCCTACTGGTTTGCCCAGGCGATTCTCGAGCGGTACGGAGAGTTGATAAGGGTAACTTGCCGGATTTCGATCATTACCTCCCGCAGAAGAGATGACTCGTTGATCTGTCCGTAATGTGACAAAGCAGCGGGCCCCACCCAACGCTTTTTGGACCAATGAGGTAATTCGATCCAACGATTCGCAAGCAAAATCGGTGCACAAACACGCAGTCAACGACAGGTTGCACCAGGTATTGGCATTCTCCTTCATGAAGTCTCCTTTTTCGCTTTAGACGGCTTAACTTACCCAAATGATAACTGGCAAAAAATGAAAGAACAATACTCGGTTTTTGTCGTTTTTGTTACTTTTGCTGCTAACTTATAAACGGTAAAATAAAGTGTGTTAAATTTACCCAATTTGAAATGATCGCGACAGAAGGAGGGAAGCAAATGCAGGTTCTTATCTTTGGCGGTTCCGGGTTTGTCGGTCAGCATCTGGCCAGGCGCTTGCATGAAGCCGGCTATGAAGTGCTTGTACCCTCGAGAAGTTCACGGCCTTTAGAGTACGGGCAGGTTTTCCCTTATGAAACGGATCAGGTTGGAAAGCTCTTCGCTACGTTGAAGGATCGTTACGCGATAATCAATCTCGCCGGTGAATCAATCAATTCAGGCCGCTGGACGAAGAAACGAAAAGAATCCATTCTTCAATCCCGGATCAATCTGACTCGAGCGTTGTCCCAATCGATCGCTTCAATTGACCGCAAGCCGAGTGTATTTATCAATGCTTCGGCAATCGGCTATTACGGCTATTCACAGGATAGGGTATTCACGGAAACGGACGAATCGGGCGACGGCTTTTTGGCTGAGGTAACCAGACAGTGGGAGAAGGCTGCTTCGCAAGCCTCCCCCTATACACGGGTGGTAATGGCCCGATTGGGAGTTGTATTGGGGCGTAACGGCGGAGCACTGCCGAGAATGGTGCTTCCCTACTACTTCTTCATCGGGGGACGTGTCGGTGACGGTCGCCAGTGGCTCTCCTGGGTGCACATAGACGACGTAACCGACATCCTGGAGCATTGTTTGCGGGATGAGAACGTGAACGGCCCCGTCAATGTAACAGCTCCACATCCCGTCACGATGGATCAATTCGGACGCACCGTAGCTCTTGTTCTTCACCGCCCTCATTGGCTGCCCGTCCCTTCCGCCGCGCTCCAGTTGATGCTGGGAGAGATGTCCGAGATCGTCCTGCAAGGCCAACACGTGCTGCCGCAAGTGATGACATCACACGGATACCGATTCACATATTCGTCTGTTGAGGCGGCTCTTCGGCAGTTGCTGGAAGGAAAACCCACCCGACTTTAGCCAGCTGCGCCGCACTGGTTGTGCCAGTCTCAGCCAAGTAACAGGACGTTACGTGCTTGGCTGGCCGCCGGGCGGGCACTAGCAGAAAGGCTTCGGCCAACAACTGACCGAAGCCTTCAGGCGGGGACACTCTTTTACAGGAAGTAGTGCAAGGGAATAACCAAAATGGATAAACTGATTCCCGCCAACCCCATGGCAAAGCCGCTTACGCTTGCTTGGATACTTGATTCGTGAATTAATCGGGCAGTTCCGATTCCGTGGGAAGAAGTGCCCATCGCGACTCCGAGCGCGATATCCCCCCGTATGCCGCATACGGCCATTAATTTGGGTCCAATCACACTGCCGACAAGCCCTGTCAATACGGTCAGGACCGCTCCCAGTTCCGGCACTCCCCCCAGCGTTTGGACAATCTCGATGGCAATGGGTGTTGTTACCGTTTTGGGGATCATGGTGAGCATCAATTCTCTGCTCCCGCTTAGCAGGATCACGATCCCGGCGGCGGAGACGATCCCTGCCAGACAGCCGGCGATGACTCCAGCCAGAATAATCGGCACCTGTCTTCGCATTGCCGCATAATGTTTGTACAACGGAACCGCCAATGCTACCGTTGCCGGTCCGAGCAAGAAGGAGAGAAGATCTCCGCCCAGTTTGTAGGATTCATACGGAATTTTGGATAGTTCAAGAAAGAAAATGATGATTCCTGATGTTGTAATCAAAGGGTGGACCCACTGAAAGCGGGCATAGAGGCGCATGGCAGCCAGGTAAACAGCAATCGTAAGAAACAAGCCGAATAACGGTGTATTATATGCTTCCATGTGGTTTCTCCCCCTGTTTTTGGCGATGCAGGGCCTGCACAGACCAGCCCGTGACCAGCATGACAATGACCGTGCTGCCTACCAGGCCTGCGATCAAGGGCACCATCTGGGATTCAAACTGCGGGAAAACGAGGATTACTCCCACGATAAGCGGAGTGAAAAACAGCATCATATGCCCCAGTAACCATTGGGCGGCCTCCTCAATCCATGACAGCTTGACCCAGCCGAAAAACAAGGCAGCGGTCAATAAAATCATTCCCAGCACATTTCCTGGCAGCGGGATAAACCACTTGTGCAGGGCAAATCCCATGAAGTTAAAACCGAGGATGATGGCGAAGCCTCGCATGCCGCTTCCCTCCCGTCTTGAGCGTTTTGATGATCTCTTTGGAAAAATGGATGAAGGAGCATGACCTGATTGCAGATTGAATCAAGTCATGCTCCTGCTTTTTGTTCGGAAGCAGTTCGTATGCTTATTTGCTGTGCGTAAATTGTTCAGTCTCGGTAGATCCGGCAAGGGCAGTAGTCGAAGAAGTACCGCCGCTTACTACTTGTGCTACTTCATCAAAGTAACCGGTACCTACTTCCCGTTGGTGCCTGGTCGCCGTGTAACCATGTGCCTCAGCCGCAAATTCAGCTTGCTGCAATTCGGAATAAGCGGCCATTCCGCGATCTCTGTAGCCGCGAGCCAATTCGAACATGCTGTAATTGAGGGCATGGAAACCGGCCAGGGTAACGAATTGGAATTTGTATCCCATCTTGCCCAGCTCTTGTTGGAACTTGGCAATGGTTTCGTCGTCCAGCTTCTTCTTCCAGTTGAAGGAAGGAGAGCAGTTATAGGCAAGCAGTTTGCCAGGGAATTTCTCATGGATAGCTTCCGCGAATCTTCTTGCCTCTTCAATGTTCGGTTCGGATGTCTCGCACCAAACCATGTCAGCATATGGAGCGTAAGCAAGTCCTCTGGCAATTGCTTGGTCGAGGCCAGCTTTGGTGCGATAGAAGCCTTCAGCCGTACGCTCTTTGGTAAGGAACGGCGCATCATACGGATCGACATCACTGGTGATCAGATCGGCAGCATTGGCATCCGTGCGGGCAATCAGGACAGTTGGCACTCCCATCACGTCAGCGGCGAAGCGAGCGGCAATCAGGTTTTTCACGGCTGTTTGCGTTGGCAGCAATACTTTTCCGCCCAAGTGTCCGCATTTTTTCTCCGAAGAAAGCTGATCCTCGAAGTGAACACCGGAAGCGCCTGCCTCGATCATTGCTTTCATCAGTTCAAATACGTTAAGTTGACCGCCGAAGCCTGCTTCCGCGTCAGCCACGATGGGAGCAAACCAGTAAATATCTCCTTTCCCTTCCATTGTCTGGATTTGGTCAGCACGCTGCAGCGCCTGATTGATTCGCTTTACGACAGCAGGAACGCTGTTGGCTGGATACAGGCTTTGGTCAGGGTACATTTGACCCGCCAGGTTGGCATCGGCTGCTACCTGCCAGCCACTCAAGTAGATAGCTTTCAGACCTGCTTTTACCTGTTGAACGGCTTGGTTACCGGTTAAAGCTCCCAATGCATGGACATAATCCTCATGATTGACAAGATGCCAGAGGCGTTCAGCCCCTACTTTTGCAAGCGTATGTTCAATTTGCAATGAACCGCGCAAACGGACTACATCTTCTGCCGAGTAAGGACGGGTAATGCCTTTCCAACGATCTGACTTCCAGCTTTCTTCCAGCTTCAAAACTTCTTCTTTTCTTGTCATACAGTATCTTCCTCTCCAAAATATATTTATTTAATCAAAATATTTGTAACCTGGCAGTGTAAGGAACTCAGTGAATTCCTCTTCTTGAATCAAACTGGTGAACAGTTGCGTGGCAAGCGGGAACTTACCCGCGTCGTATGCTGCTTGGCCAATGCTCTCCTTGATCTTCGCCAATTCTTCCTGGATCACTTGCTCTACCAGCTCGAAGGTTACTTTGCGGCCATCTTGCAGGACACCTTTGGGATGGCGGATCCATTGCCATACCTGGGCACGGGAGATTTCAGCGGTAGCGGCGTCTTCCATCAGATTGAAGATAGGTACCGCACCCGATCCTCTCAGCCAGGCTTCGATATATTGAATCCCTACGCTTACGTTGGTGCGAAGCCCTTCCTCCGTTATGGCACCTTCGGGAACAGCAAGCAGATCTTGTGCCGTTACCTGGACATCTTCCCGCTTGCGGTGAATTTGGTTCGGCGTCGGCATGTGCTGATCGAACATCTCCATCGCCACGCTAACCAGTCCGGGATGGGCCACCCATGTGCCGTCATGGCCGTCTTTGGCTTCCCGTTCTTTGTCCGCCCTCACCTTGTTCATGGCAATCTCGTTTGCTTCAGGGTTATTGCGAACCGGTATTTGGGCAGCCATTCCGCCTATTGCGTGAATATTCCGACGGTGGCATGTTTGGATCGTCAACTGCGTGTATGCTCGCATAAACGGAACGGTCATCGTCACCAGCGCCCGGTCAGGCAGGATCACGTCTGGTTGATTGCGCAGTTTTTTGATGTAGCTGAAAATGTAGTCCCAGCGACCGCAGTTTAAACCTGCGCTGTGCTCACGCAATTCATACAGAATCTCATTCATCTCAAAGGTGGCAAGAATCGTCTCGATCAAGACCGTCGCTTTAATCGTGCCTTGCGGAATGCCCAATTCCTCTTGCGCGAAAACGAACACATCGTTCCATAATCTTGCTTCCAGATGGCTTTCCAGCTTAGGCAAATAGAAGTATGGGCCCGATCCTTTTTCAATCAATGTTTTCGCGTTGTGGAAGAAGAACAGGCCAAAGTCGAACAAGCTTCCGGAAACCGGTTTGCCGTCAACCAGCATATGCTTTTCTTCCAAATGCCATCCACGCGGGCGAACCAAGAGAGTGGCGATCCGTTCTTTCAACGCGTATTTCTTGCCTTCCGGACTTATGTACTCAATGGTCCGGCGGATGGCGTCACGCAAATTGATTTGGCCTTGGATTGAGTTTTCCCATGTAGGAGAGTTGGCGTCTTCGAAATCAGCCATGAACGCTTTGGCTCCCGAGTTAAAAGCGTTGATGACCATCTTGCGGTCTCCGGAAGGTCCGGTGATTTCTACCCGGCGGTCTTCAAGGTCTTTCGGAACGGGAGCTACTGTCCAGTCGCTGTTTCGAATGTGCTCGGTTTCCGGAAGAAAGTCTGGCAGCTTCCCTCCATCAATCTCCCGCTGTCTGATGGCCCGCTTCTGCAGCAGTTCTTCGCGCGTGGCAGAGAACTTGCGGTTCAGCTTGGTCACGAATCCAACTGCTTCAGGAGTCAGAATCTCTGCGTACTCTTCCGAGATGGGGCCGGCAAACTCGACTCCTGCGGGGTACTGATTGGTTTTTGTTGGCATTTGTTGGTAACCTCCTCTCGCTGATCGCGAAACCTATCCATTTTCTATTATGCAACAGATTATCTTAATGTTTTGTATTATAATACAGTTGTTTTCAAAATGACAACAACTTTCTGACATTTTTCTTTACTTCTCTTTGAACAAAGATGCCAGATACTTTCTTGCCGCTTCGGGACTGGACAATGCTTCGTCTTCCCGTTCCTTGTCTTTGCGCAGTTTCTCCATTGCTTTCGCCAGAATTTCCTGTTCTCGTTCGCGCGGGATAACGACAACTCCGTCCGCGTCACCAACCACAAGATCCCCGGGACGAACGACAACGCCTCCGCATGAGATGGGTACATTGATCTCGCCTGCGCCTGATTTCCCGCTGGCGGCAACCGTATAGCCGCGGGCAAACACAGGATAATTCATTTCCTTAATCCCCTTGATGTCGCGTACCACCCCGTCGATCACAACGCCTTTGATTCCCAGAATCTGAGCCAATCCGATGACAAAATCACCGCAAACCGCATTGTACTCATAGCCTTTTGCGTCTACTACAAGCACGTCTCCCGGCTCCGCCTCATAAATCGCCTTCAGCACCATCAAATTGTCCGCAGCCCTTACCTTTACCGTGAAGGCTTTTCCTCTCACTTTCAATTTTTCATGCAGCGGTTTTATTGCCGGGTCAAGGTTGTTAAGCCCACCCATTGCATCTGACAAACAAGTTGTTGGAATACATCTCGTCTCTGTCCGATCTACCATCTCTCCACCACCTCTCTTTACCTAATCGATCAAGCCTGTACCACCGCAAGTAATACAGAAAACATGACCGTCACCTTGACAGGAAGCACATGCTTCTCCCGTCTTCTCGTAACCGGTTCCCAAGCAGTCTGGGCAGCTTTTTTCCCCGTTTCCGTCACAGCGTTGACAGTTCATCACGCTTTACCTCCTTCCAAACCTTCTGTACTAATACATTTTCGTTTGATGTTTTTTATTATATAACAGAACTTTTTCGGGGGCAATAACCATCTTTCATATTTTTGCAAATAAACATCATCACCATCGATAACCATTTTCGAAAATTTCGTTTTTACATACAAATGAGCTTCAAGTATAGTAATGCTATGAAGAACGTGAAAAAGAGCGTGAAAGAAAGTGATAAGAGAGGGGCAGTGCGATGAAAGGGAAGGAAGATATATCGGAACAACCGCAGCGCATCCATTACGCCTGGATCGTTGCCTTCATTACTTTTTTTATTCTTTTAATCGGCGCCGGTATTCGCTCTGCTCCCGGTGTCTTGATGGTTCCGCTTGAACAGGAATTCAGCTGGGACCGTTCGCAAGTATCGTTGGCATTGGCGATCAATCTGGCTTTGTACGGATTGTTCGGACCGTTTGCCGCAGCTTTAATGGATCGCTACGGAATACGCCGCATGACCGTATTCGCTCTATTCCTTTTGGCTGCCGGTACTGCTTTGGCCACCCAAATCCATTCTGTCTGGCAGCTTGATCTTCTCTGGGGCGTCGTTGTCGGATTGGGAACAGGCTGTACCGCTTCTGTTCTGGGAGCGATGATTGCCAATCGGTGGTTCGTTGCACGTCGAGGCTTGGTCATCGGGATATTAACCGCAAGCGGAGCTACCGGACAGCTTGTTTTTTTGCCGCTCCTTGCTCATTTAGCTGTAAATGACGGCTGGCGTGCCGCTTCCTGGACTACTTCCCTCGCAGCTCTTCTGATGATCCCTCTTGCTTACCTGTTGCTGCGTGATCGTCCGTCTGACAAAGGGCTGTTGCCATATGGCGCCACCCATGCCGCACCCGAAGAAAAAAAGTCAGCAGAGAATCCCTTTATGGCGGCGCTAAACGGACTGCGGTCAGGTATTCGCTCCGCCGACTTTTGGCTTCTGGCGATCAGCTTTTTTATCTGCGGGCTTTCTACCAACGGGCTGATTGGCACCCACTTTATCCCGGCATGTATCGAACACGGCATCCCGGAAGTAACGGCGGCCAGCCTGCTTGCCTTGATCGGGATCTTTGACATCATTGGAACTACTCTCTCAGGCTGGCTGTCCGACCGCTTGAATAATCGCTGGCTTTTGTTCTGGTACTACGGTTTGCGGGGCCTGTCGCTTATGCTTTTGCCAACTGCATTGGACTCCTCTTACTTCAGTCTGGGGTTGTTTATCGTCTTTTACGGTCTTGATTGGGTAGCCACCGTTCCGCCAACGGTGAAGCTTACCACCGATATTTTCGGCAAAGAAAAAACCGGGATCCTGTTTGGCTGGATCCTTGCCTCCCATCAACTGGGAGCGGCAGCAGCAGCATTCGGAGGAGGAGCGCTGCACACCTTGCTGGGAAGCTACTATTTCACCTTCCTTACAGCCGGACTGTTCTGCTTGCTGGCTGCCGGCATAGTGATGCGAATCGGAAAAACGCGGATAGCAGCTGTCAGTCTGCCCGAATAAATGCTCCAGCCAATTGTGTGCGTATCACGGAAACACAGACATAACATTTTCTCATATGATAGTACGATCCCTCATGCGCCATCTTTCGGTGAAAGGAGGACGTACATCCTTGACAACACTTTATCTGACCCCCAGAGCTTGGCGGCAAATTGAGCAGGCTGTTCGGAAACAGCCGATGATTGAAACAGGCGGCATTTTGATGGGCTACCAAACGGAGGATGGCAACTCGATCATCGCTTATGCGAGTGGACCAGGGCCAAAGGCGATCCAGACGAAAAATGCCGTGCAGTTTGATGATCCCTATCTCAAGAGGCTGGCGCAGCAAATCAAGAGGCAAAGCGCGGGACGCCTTTCTTACATCGGCGATTGGCACAGCCATACGGTGAAACGTTTGACACCAAGCCGAAACGACCGCTTAACGGTCTATCAGAAAAGCTCCAGCAATCTCTACACCTCTTCTTCGCCGCTCATGTTGATTGTCGGACTCGGGAAACGGGACCAATTGCAGGCCCGTGCCTTTGTTCTTTCCGATTCTTTTCGGGAAGTGAAGCGGATTCAGCTGTATCAGAAGCAAGCGAAGCAATAACCTGTCTAAACACTTGCGTCGCCTTATGCCGTCCTGACGTCGGCTGGTTTTCCACGACGACGGCTATCGCATATTTGGGTTTGTCGATGGGAGCAAGCCCCGCAAACCATTGGTGATTCACAGGCTGCCCGGACGAATAAGTCTGGGCAGTGCCGCTTTTTCCCGCGACGCTCCATGCCAGTCCTTGCAGGGATTCTCCTGTTCCCTTCTCGACAACGGCAGTAAGCAGTTTCAGCAGTCTTTTGGCCGTCAGTTTATCGATTCCTTCCGTTCCGAGCGGAGAAGTGGGGAAGTGATGAAAGGTTATTCCGTTACGATAGGTGATTTGGCTGACCAGCCGAACCTGATTCGCTTTGCCTGACCTTGCAATCGTTGCCATCATGTTGGCCGCTTGCAGTGGGGTGATCCGGACATCCCGCTGTCCAATCGCGGTCTGAATCAAAGCTCCTTCGTCTTGCTTGGAGCTGTCGGGAGCAAAGATCATCCCGCTCTCTTCGCCGTCCAGCTGGTGAAAATTCTCCAGCTTGTACAAGGTATCGGCAGACCAGCCAACAGGCGCAGCAAGTCCTAACCGTTTGGCATATTCCTCAATCTTTTCGCCTCCAACCCGCTTGGCAATCTCGGCAAACGCAATATTACAGGAATTGGCGAATGCTTCCTCCATCGTCTGAAGGCCGTGGCCCTCCTTTTTCCAACAGGAGAACCCGTATTTGCCGTACTCTCCCTCACACAGAAACTTGTCGTTGGGTGAGACGATCCCTTCCCCCAAAGCGGCAGCGGCCACAACGGTTTTAAACACGGACCCGGGGGGAAGCTGCTTCAATGCGTGATTCTGCCAGGCCCCGTCTGAGAGATTGACACGATTCTGATCATAGGAAGGCCTGCTTACCATCGCGACAATATCGCTGGTCTCGGCATCCAGCACGACAATCGAACCTTCCTTCAAGCCCTCTTCATCGGCAATTCGCTCCATTTTCTGCTGAATCTCTTGATCAAGCGTGGTAACCAATGTAAGCGGATAAAAGGCATTGTCATTAGAGCGGAAGCGAACATCCAATCCCCGCATCGGCTGCCCCATTCCGTCAACATAGTAAGACAGTCTGGATGGCTCTGTTCCCTGCAGGAATGGATCAAAGCTTCGTTCCAATCCGCTCGCCCCAACTATGCTCGACAAACTCATTTGACCGGAAATCAATTCGTTTTGGTAACGGCTTTTGACCAATTCCGGATTTTGGCTGACGAATCCGATCGTCTGCCTGGCAATTCCATTCGCCTGGTAGCGCTCTGTCACGGCAAGGGCAAGAATCCCCGGCACGTGCAACTTGTTTATTTGATCCGCCTGCCGATCACTAAGTGGA
Source organism: Paenibacillaceae bacterium (assembly GCA_041920465.1). Taxonomy (GTDB): domain Bacteria; phylum Bacillota; class Bacilli; order Brevibacillales; family Brevibacillaceae; genus Brevibacillus_H. Next base: position 26,639 of record JBHGXW010000017.1, read on the forward strand.
ATAATCCTGCCTTCTTCATCACGCAAAATGGTTGGGCTTTTCCCCTCCCGGATTGCCCGGACGATTCTTGCTTGCGGCTGTCCGACAATCCCGGCTACTTGCGAGATTGCCTTGTTTCCTTCGATTTCGCCCCTTGCCAACGGGAAAATGATCAAGGCATTCTGTTCCACTCCGGTCAACGGATGCCCGTTTCGATCCGCAATTTCGCCCCGGCCGCTGTCTAAGATAATGGTCTGCTGCCGCTGCTTCACCGCGTATTGAATCAAATCAATATCATGCGAAGAAAAATGATGGGGAAATCCAATCTGAATCCACCATAACCGAAGCATCAATCCCCCGAAAAGAAGCGACAAAAGCAAAAGAATGAGAAAAGCTCTTCGCTGTGTTGATCGTGTCAGAAGCAACTTTCTCCCTCCTTTCATCAGCTGTTGTTTCCCAGTTTTGACATGAAAGAGGGAGATTCAAACAAAATGAGAAAAGACTTCGTCCCTTTTCGCTCTATTTAAGCTCGCTTGCAGCGTCTACCGTCCGCTTCGCTCACTTCAGAAGGGAGTCGACAAGAAAATCGCTTGGCCTCTCAATGGTGTAAAGAATGTCGACTCTTTTCCTTCTTTCGCTCCCTGCGCTATGTTTCGCTTAAAAGGAGCTGTGAGTGGACGAAGTTTTTCTTCTGTTGAACGAAAGGAAAGAAAGTTTAACCACTTTAAATTATTAAAATGGTTAAACTTTCTGATAATATAAGAGAAACTCGGGGAGGATTCCCCGAGTTTCTCTGTTCCATCTCTATAAAGCTGTTTGTTTGGCGGCGAGAATGTCGCGAATTTTCGTTGACAACAGATCAATTGCCACCAGGTTAAAGCCGCCCTCCGGAACAATCACATCCGCGTAACGTTTGGTCGGCTCAATAAATTGCAAATGCATTGGGCGGACAATGCTTAAATATTGGTTCACGATGGATTCCAGCGTACGCCCCCGCTCTTCCATGTCACGGCGGATGCGTCTGACGATTCGTACATCTGCGTCGGTATCAACGAAAACCTTGATGTCCATCATGTCGCGGATTCGTTGATCCTCCAAGATGAGCATGCCTTCCAGGATGATAACGTTTTTGGGTTCCACCAGGATCCGCTCGCTGGAACGATTGTGTATCTTGAAATCGTAGACGGGCTTGTAGATGGAGCGTCCACTCATCAGCTCCTGCAAATGAAACAGAAGCAAATCGTTATCGAAGGCAAACGGATGATCGTAGTTGGTAAGCACGCGCTCTTCCATACTTAAATGACTTTGATCCTTATAGTAGGAATCCTGTTCGATCATAATCACACTCTCGTCTTGGAACTGACGATATAATTCTCTTGCTACAGTGGTTTTGCCGGAACCGCTTCCGCCGGCTACCCCAATCAAAACGGGGTGACCCATGACCTAAATCTCCTTCCTCATCATGTCGTAAGCTCGTACAGGCTTATCGACCTTCACCTTTACTAATTGCATGGCATGCCGGGCCGCATCCAATTCGTTTCCTTCCTCATCCCAAATCTTTTCGATGGTTTGTTGGAAGAACGTTTCCGGACCAAAGAACTCAACTTTGGCCCCCGGTTTGAAGTAGTTGCGTTGTTGAATGGTTGCCATGCCCGATGCCTGATCGTAGTCTACCACAAGTCCGGCAAATTCGTAAGGTACCGGATTGTCGGGAACGCCGAAGATTTGCTCTTCTGTACTTGGATTGCCATAAAAGAATCCGGTAGACAAGGTACGCGGAGCCGCTTTGTACACTTCGTCAATCCACTCCTGTTTCACCTTGAAGTTTGCCGGATCTTTGAAATAATCATCAATGGCCATCCGGTACGCACGGGAAACCGTTGCCACGTAGTGGATCGATTTCATGCGCCCTTCGATTTTCAGCGAATCGACGCCCGCTTCAATCATGTCTGCAATATACGGCAGCATGCTCAGGTCCTTCGGCGACATCGTATACTGCTCTTCCCCTTCGGCAAACAGCGCTTTGGCACGCGCCTCATTCGCTTCAAAGTCAAAGCCGTCCTCAAACAAATCATACTTCCAACGGCAAGACTGCGCACAGCCCCCGCGGTTGGAATCGCGCATGGCCATGTGGTTGGACAATACGCAGCGGCCGGAATAGGCAATACACATCGCACCGTGAATAAACGCTTCGATTTCTACGTCCACTTTTTCCTTTATTTCGCGAATTTCACGCATCGATACCTCACGCGCCAGGACGACACGGGAAATGCCTTCTTCCTTCCAGAACTTGACGGACTTCCAGTTGGTGGTGGAAGCTTGCGTGCTCAAATGAACTTCCAGGTTAGGCGCAGCCTTCTTGCACGCTTGAATCAACGCAGGGTCGGCAACGATCACCGCATCAATCCCGATGCTGTACAGCTCCTGAAAGAATTCGCGCATGCCGCCCAAATCCTCGTTGTGGGCAATGATGTTGGCCGCTACGAAGACCTTGGCGCCGCGTTCATGGGCAAATTTCACGCCTTCCCGCATCTCGTCATAGCTGAAGTTATCGGCATTTGCCCTGAGGCTGTACGCCTGGCCGCCGATGTATACGGCATCAGCACCGTAGCGGATAGCAAACTGCAGTTTTTCCAAGCTGCCGGCCGGAGCAAGCAATTCCGGTTTTTTCAAAATTGGTTTTTCACCTGTTGGTTTTGGAGTCAATATCGTTGACATCACATTCACCTCACTTCTAAAGATGTTAGATTATGATGTTTGGTACGGAATCGGCGGTTTGTAGTAAAAGCCGGTATTAAGCGGACGGTTCGGCGGTTGGATGGCTTCAATCTTTTCCAGGAACGAGGCAGCCTGGTCCCGATAAGCTTCCACATCGCTCAGGCAAAGATCAACCGCCTGGCGGTACAGCTTGGTGACGGCTACAGTATATTCGACGCTTTTCATCAGGCCCTCTATTTTGAGGCTGTCAATTCCGCCGCGGATGAAGTCTTCCAAACCGTCTATCATGCAAATATCTTCGGCGCTCATCACATGGGTGCCATGGCGATCCTCATAGATCGGATAGCTGATGGTTTGCCGCTTTTCTTCCTTGATAAACATGTTGCGCTCCATTCCTGTGTTCTCCTGTTCCAAATCTCTGCCCTGGTAACCGAAATAAGCCGACACCAAATCGCGCTTGGAATGGAAAATACAGGTTGCACCGTGTACCTGTGCCTGGATCTCAATCGGGGAGTTCTCACGGTTTTCAATTGTTTCGTCAATTGTCAGTTCGCGAGCCAAGATTGCGCGGGAAGCCCCCTTGGATGCCCAATAGCTGATTGTATCAAAATTGGTGGAGAGCATCTCCATGCTCCAATGGAGTTTCAAATTGGGCGTAACCTCTTTGGCCGTCATCAGCACGGAAGGATCGCCAAAAACGATCGCATCAGCACCGATCTGTTCCAAATGGCGAAGGTAGTCCTCCAAACCTTCCAATGCTTCATTGTGCAGCAAAGCGTTGACGTTCACATACACTTTGGCGCTGCGTTCATGAGCAATCTTCACAGCTTGATCAATCTCATCTATGGTAAAATCACCGGCGTTTCTTAGCCCGTAACGGGATTCACCGATACTAAGCGCATCGGCTCCTGCTTCCAGTAACGGAATGACACTCGCCAAGCTTTTCGCTGAAACCAACAGCTCAGGCTTTTTCACGTACATCCGATCCTTTCTCTCTCTTGATACTGACGGCAATCCCATCGCCAATCGGCACAAAAGCCGTTTCCAATGACGGATGGCCCACAAGGTATTGGTTAAAAAGATGAATCTTTTCGACAAGCGGCCGCTGCCGTTTCGTCGCTTCCTCCGGATTGGCGACGAGACCGCGGAACAAAACGTTGTCGCTGATCACCAGTCCGCCTTCCCTCACCAGCGGCAGATACAGATTCAAAAACGTCTGATACTGCCCTTTGGCGGCGTCTATAAACAGGCAGTCAAACTCATATCCGTCCGGCAAACCTTGTGTCGCATCGCCTTCGATTAATTCAATTCGCTCTGTCAAATTGGCTTCAGCGAAGTTTGCGCGGGCCCGTGAAATCCGGCTCTCGTCCATCTCCATCGTGACGATTTGGGCCTCTGGTGCCGCTTCAGCCAGCCAGATTGTTGAATAACCAATGGCCGTCCCGATTTCCAGAATCCGTTTCGGCTGATGCGTAAGCAAAAGGAGCCGAATCAGCTGGGCGCTAGGCAGCTGCACAATGGGAATTCCCTCCGCATACGCTTCTTGTTCAAGGCGCGTGAGAAGGGACGAACGCTCCGGTATTAAAGTTTGAAGGTATGATTCAATAAGTGGATTCGTAATCATTCGCTATGCTCCCCGCTGAGAAAACCCACCGGGCTATAACTAACGTTGCGCCCGGCGGGGCCCCCAACTTATAAAATCTTATCCGCTAAGAACCCCTGTCCGACCCAAGCTATCGCTACGCCGCACAGAACGTGCCAGTGTCGACAAGCGCCATACAGGACGTATCAGTGTCAGCCATGCAGCAGGACGCTGCGTTTTGGCTGACCCTAAGGACGAGGCGGTGTTAGTCGACCGTCGGGCGGGGCCCCGAACTTATAAATTCTTAATCTCCAAGATAACCGATATATTATATCATATTTCTAATATGAAAACATTGTTTTTAGCTTAAGTCGAGTGGTTTTCTCAATTTTTCCGGCTTTTTGCATCTTGCGCCAAGTGTTCTTCCAACGTTTTGGAGAAGTAGTGTTCATATGATCCGTCCTTCTTGGTTACATAAAAGAAGTATTCATGCTTGGCCGGCTCAACCACCGCGGCAATCGAGGCTCTCCCCGGATTGGCAATCGGGCCAGGCGGCAACCCGCGATGCAGATAAGTATTGTACGGACTTTCTATTTTCAAATCGTTGTAGGTGATGCGATCCCGTTGCGTGCCCAGCACATATTGAATCGTCGCATCCGCCTGAAGCATCCAATCGTTCTGCAGGCGGTTGTATAATACTCCTGCTACAATAGGCCGTTCCTTATCAACAGTTACTTCCCGTTCTACAATGGAAGCGAGAATGATGGCATCATCCAGCGAGATTTTGCGCTTGGCAAGCTCCGCGATCCACTCCGGCTTAATTTCTTTTTGGAATTGGGAAAGCATCTTGGCGATAATCTCATGCGCACTTGCGCCTTTTTTCACTTCATATGTTTCCGGGAACAAATACCCCTCTAGGCGATATTTTCGCCCTTCTTTGGGTTTGATAGACGAAACAAAGGCAAATTCAGAAAAGTTCCCCTGGTTTACCTCACGCAAAAAAGCTGTTTTATCCACGATCCCCTTCCCAGCCAGGGAAGCAGCAATCTGCTCTACATTCCAGCCCTCGGGAATCGTGAATTTCACTGTATCCGCCACCACATCGCCGTCTGCCATGCTCTTCACCAGCTGCGAGACAGGTTGTCCCACATGGAAACGATAATTCCCCGCTTGCAGGCGATTGCCAACATTTTTTATTTTGACATAAAGACTGAAGATATCAGCGTCCTTGATAAGTCCTTCCTTCTCCAGAATCTGTCCAATCTCCCACACAGACGACCCGGATGGAATGTTAATGGTTTTTTCCGCATTGCCGTTCGCCGCAGGGGGCTTAAGCTTATCGTATACATAGAATCCGGCGGCGGCTGTGCAAAGCACGATCAGCAGTAAGCCCCTCAAGAACAAGCGTGCCGCTCGATTTCTTCGCTTTTGATTGTTTACTCCGATTGGGGTGTTTTTCCCTTGGTTTCCCCGTTCTTTTTTTATCTGATTCAAAGATAAACCTCCTCTTCCCAACATCGCTTCCCATTATACCGAAGATTAGTTCTGGTTGCATCTCTAAAGGGGAAAGGAAAAAACCCTTCGGGACGCTCCGAAGGGTTTAACGAAGGCGTATAGCCAGTCTATTTCAAGATCGGGGAATTTCTAAAATGTGAATTAGTAACCGTACACAAACGCTTCATCATCAAACCATTTGACGCGGACGGTTTCATCTGCAAATGTAATTTCCTGATTTCCGATTTTGAGACAATTACCTTCTCTCTCACACACTTCGAACTCATGGAACGGGACGGATTCAATCATTTTCACGTCGCCTGAAGCAAACACGACAACGACTGTACCCAATTCTACTCCTTCAATCGCTTCCCGTTCTAATACCATGTTCATGGATGGTCATCTCCTTGATTCTTATAAAAAATTACTTACACCTCTATTCTATAGGAAAGATGTTTGGCTAAGACCATTGATTTATGAATAAACGGTTAAAAAATAAGAAAAACGTTGTCCTTTCTTGCCTCCGTTACAGCTTGCGCAGTTGTACTCAAGTCCGGCTTCTCTCATCGTCAGGAAGTGGTCAAAACCGCAGCATCGGCCTTCGTATCGCTGCTTGACCACTTTTTTTACCCACCCGGCCATAACTTACGTGGCGCCGGTCGGGGCCCTTTTTCTCCTGACGATTTTTGCCCTCTCGGCTTAAGCTACGCTTAAGCCGAGCGGGGCCCCAGTGAGCGCCTGGGCTTGCGCTGTAAGAGTCGCTGAGAAATGGACAATCGTTTTTCTCCACTGGCTACGCAAATGGAAAGAAAGTTTAACCACTTTTATAATTTAAAGTGGTTAAACTTTCTACCCTGAAAGCGGATTGATCCATGTAAAGAATACGCTGCAACTTAAAATTCATAAACAACGTTCACTCTTGCTTCAACTTTCAACTGTCCGGCAGAAATTTCCGTACGTGGAGCAGACGGTGCTTCCGCTGCAGATTTGTACATAAACTCTCTCATCAAGACGGGAGGATTGTATGCTCCAGCTTGGTTCATCATGATGACTCCCTTAATCTTTACGCCGGCCGCCTGTGCCATCGCTTCCGCTTTCGCTTTTGCATCGGCAATGGCAAGCTGCAGAGCTTTTCGCTCATACTCCGCCATTTTTTCACTGCCAAACTGGATTTGGTCAACCCGATTCACCCCTGCCGCCGACAGCTGGTCCAAAAGATCGCCGATTTGATCCAGTTGGCGGTAAGTGATGCGGATCATATTCTGCACCAAATATCCTGTCAATTGCTGTCCCTGTTTGTCGCTATAGGTATATTGGGGATACGTATTGAACTGGACAGTCTGTACGTCTTGATCTTTTATGCCTGCCTTTTGGATCGCCGCTTTCACCGCTTGGAACGTTTTGGCGTTGGCACTGTGAGCTTCTGCTGCCGTTTTTGCTCGCGTCTCAACCCCCAACTGGATGTAGGCCACATCCGGTGTGACATTCAAACTTCCCTGTCCGGTTACTGAGATTACCTTCTTAGATTCAGCCGCATATACCAGGGAGTGCTTCATCGGCATGAAGCCTGTTGCTCCTGCCATCAACAGAGACGCAAGAACGGCTGCCAGTATCCATTTCCATTTTTTCATAAGCTGTTCATCCTCTCTTTTCCTTCCTCCCGTTAGACGAGAGAGACAGGAAAACGTTTCTACGAGGATAGTATGTCACATTCGCAGAAGAAAAAAGCCATGCCTCCAATTATTTGGAGCATGACTCTTGTTGATGTTCTACCAAACCTTCCACCAAGGCTTCTTGTCGGCGTCGTGTTTCTCGTTGTCCTCTTTCTCTTGAACATGATCTTCCAGGAGTTCGGGCGGCAGTTGTTCCAGGAAACGGTTCACCACGTCCTTGTATTCTTTTCCCACATGCGGAAGCATCGCTTTGAGGACAGCAACAGCCCGCTGCTTCTGATCCGTGGCGATCAATGCATTGGCGTAGTTAAAACCGACATACGGATATTCAAAAGTAGGTTTCCAGTACTGCTCGGCGAATTGAATCAGTTGGTAAACATACCCGGCTTGTCCCAGTTCGCCCGTTACATTCATGACCGTCACTTCATTTTGCCCGCTTTTTTCGATCGCTTCTTTAAATTTTTCCATGGCGAGGAGCAGGTTGCCTTCCTTCAGAGCAAGACGGCCCATGATCAACTGCGGACGCCACGCTCCCTCCTGCTGTCCGAAAATCTCCAGACGCTCCATTAATTCCTTCGTTTTGCCGTGCTCCACAAAATTGGCCACATACCAGTCCAGCCCGTTGTCTTGATTCGGATCTTTCACCAGCCCCGCTTCCAACAAACCGAATGCTTGCTCTTCATCACCTTCATAGGCAAATATTTTGGCAAGATTGGTGTAGGCGTTACCAGAATTGGGATAGTTTTGGATCACATAAGCCAAAATCTTTTTGGCATCTTCAAAATTCTTCGCCTGCATGTGCACGATCGCCTGAAAAATCAGGGCCGGTTCAATCGGTCCGTACAATTCCAAGAGGCGATCCGCCGCTTTTGCCGCATCTTCGGTGAATTCTTTTTGCAGCAGATCCGAGGCAAATTGGCGAAGCATCTCTTTGTCGTTCCAGAACCTCTCCAAATTGTAAGAGATGATTTTCTCGCGGTACACTTCTCTGGGAAGCTCAACTCTTTGGCCGTGTTCATTGGTAAATTCAATAAAATCAGACATAGGGGACCTCTCTTTCTTCCAAAGACTGCATGTCTATTCTTCCCATATTCGAGAAGTGCGGCGCAAATCCCTTCGTTTTATATCCATGCTTTGATGTTCACTTTGCGAATAAATTCCTCGGCCGACTCTTTGACGACACTGTCATTTCTCTCATCGTTCTCGTCCGTCATCCCCATCAATTGGCGAAAAAGCGCCTCGTTGCGCGTTGCCAAGGCGAAATCAAGCAGAGCCTCGCGTTGAATTTTTTCTGCCTCTTCTTCAAGCAGGCTTTCCTCTGTGGCGATGTCCGCCTCCACAATTTGAAAGTGTTTATCGATACGCGGTACACGAATGATCCATTCAAATGCACTGTCGGGATTTCGGTCGCGTCCAATGATGTACGCATGTTCTCCGATCGGCATGTTTTGCTCAAAGGAGTCGCCGATGATAATGACACGTTGCCCAAGTTTGAACATGAATGCCAACCTCCTTTACGAAACACATTGTATACATATGATACTCACTAGAAACCTTGTTGGGAAGCAAAAAATCAGCTAAACTTCATTACGAGGAAGATGTAGACGAGGTGAAGGTTAACCCATGAGTTCATGGTTCTCTTTGTTTATCGTGTTTTGGACGTTTGTTTTGTTTGGGCTGCTTGCGATCGGCGGATACTTCATGTTTCGCAAGTTTCTGAAGTCGATGCCTAAGCAGGATGGCAAATCTGAGCTTGACTGGCAGGATCATTATATCAACTCGACCCGCTTTATGTGGACGGACGAAACGCTCGCTTTCCTCAATGAACTGGTTGAGCCTGTTCCGCAACTCTTTCGTGACGTAGCCCGCCGTTCCATCGCCGCGCGCATTGGGCAATTGGCCCTGGAGGAAAAGGCTGAGCGGATTACCCAAGATTTAATCATAAAAGGCTATATTCTAGCAACTCCGAAGCGGGACCATAAATGGCTGGTAGCCCACCTGAAAGAAAAAGAGATTGAACTTGCTCCCTACGAGCAATATTTGTGAGAAAACTCAATGGTACACGCTGGAAATGGATGGATGCTCATGGACATCATCCTCTCGCCGTTTCTTTTTTCGCATCTTTTCCCGATACTCCGCCGGAAACCAAAAAGGCCATCACATCGGCGCTGTCCGCATGCATGATTTCTACCTGATCACGCGGAAAGATGAGCAGATTGCCTGCAAAGTTATAAGATTGCGGAAAATAGACAGCCACGTGGTCTTCCATCCCGTACGCTTCCAGCGAATCACGTGTAATAAAACCGATCGCCTTGGCCGAGCCTTCCGGTGTGAGTTTGACCAGGACTGGCCGGTCGAAGCTTTTTTTCTCGCCGACAAAGGCACCGATCAAATCTTTGATTGATGTGTAGAGCAGCTTGATAAACGGCATATGGCCAAACAGTTTATCTATCAGTGAGAGAATTCCTCTGGTTAACACGTTGGAGGCAAGAAACCCGATAACCACGATACCCGCAATGGTCAAAACAAATCCTACGCCGGGTATCCCGATTCTTAACCAGCCGTCAACAGTGACAAATACCTTGTACAACACATACAGGGTTACCGCCAGCGGTATGGTAAACAGCAATCCTTCAAAAAAATAGGTGGCAATCCGTTTCACTTGATCTATTTCCTCCCTTGGCTACTTCTTTTTCCATTTTATCTTTTCCATTGACTGATGCAAGCATAACTGGTTCGTAAAGACGAAAGGCTGCTCTTATGCTATGATGAAAGAAACCTGCTCATATATCATCATATAGAATAATGTAGCGGAAGGGTAAGGAGGACGAAAAATCAAATGGTTACGACCAACCTCATTGTAACACCAGACTGGTTATATGCTCATCTTGATGATCCGCACGTTGCCGTGATTGATTGTCGATTCGTGCTGGGAAATCCCGATCAAGGCAGACTTGCCTATGAATCAGGGCATATTCCGGGTGCGCTGTACATGGATTTGGAACGAGATCTTTCCGCACCGAAGCAAGAGCACGGCGGACGCCATCCGCTGCCATCCGTAGAGGCGATGACGAAGCTCTTCTCCCGGGCAGGCATTGATGAACAGGTAACCGTTGTGGCTTACGATGATCAGGACATGGCCATGGCAGCCAGGCTCTGGTGGATGCTGCGCTATCTCGGGCACGAAAAGGTTGTTGTGTTGGATGGGGGATTTGCCGGCTGGCAGAAAGCGGGTTACCCCTACATGTCAGAAGTGATTCCGCGTGACCCAAGAACTTTCACGCCGCGTGCGCAATCCCAGATGCTGGTTCAACTTGATGAGGTGCTCGCTCGTGATAAAGATACGGTCCTGATCGATTCCCGGGCGAAGGAACGCTACCTTGGCGAAGTGGAAACGATCGATCCCAAGGCGGGCCACATCCCGGGCGCCGTCAACTACTTCTTCAAGGAAAATCTGGCTGCCGACGGTACTCTTCTGCCTGCCTCCGCTTTGCAGGAGCGTTTCATCCGATTGAACCAAGCGCCGGAAGTAATCGTCTACTGCGGTTCAGGTGTGACTGCCTGCGTCAATCTGCTTGCCTTGCATCAGGCGGGGCGGACAGACGCCAAGCTGTATCTGGGCAGTTGGAGCGATTACTGCACGTATGATTTGCCTGTAGCCAAGAAAGAAGAATGAAGCGCTCCATCCTCTTTCTGCTTCACTTTGGTTACCAGCAGGCGCTATCTTGTATCTTTCCGGCCTTTATCTTCATTTTGCTGGGGATTTCGCATGTGATCATCATCCCCGGTTTGCCGCGGTATGACTTTTTGCTCTTGGCATGCCTCGCCATTCAGGCTTTGATGGTATGGACCAAGCTGGAAACGATTGACGAGTTGAAGGTGATCACACTGTTTCACCTGATCGGGTTAGCCCTGGAAATATTCAAGGTGCAAATGGGGTCATGGGCTTATCCGGAGGAAGCGTACACCAAGGTGTTGGGCGTCCCGTTGTACAGCGGTTTTATGTATGCAAGCGTCGCCAGCTATCTTTGCCAGGCATGGCGCAGACTTGACATTACTCTCACCGGTTGGCCGCATTACCTGATCACCGTGCCGCTTGGCGCATCCATCTACCTGAACTTTTTTCTCCATCACTTTTGGCTGGATGTCCGCTGGTATCTCACATTTCTTATCTTCGCCGGATTTTGGCGGACGCGGGTTTATTATCGTGTGAATCACCAGCAACACATGATGCCGTTGTGGCTGTCGTTTGTTTTCATTGGCTTTTTCATCTGGCTGGCGGAAAATATCGCTACCCTGCTCGGAGCCTGGCAGTACCCCAATCAACAGCACGGCTGGCATATGGTCAGTGTAAGCAAGATCAGTTCCTGGTTCCTGCTGGTCATCGTCAGCTTCATCATTGTGGTTCAGTTAAAGCACGTGAAAGAAAATCTAAAGACACAAGATCGCCCCCCTACCTTGCAATAGGGCGGGCGTTTTTGTTGGTTCGGATTTTTAGCCTAACGAATAGGCAATGTTTACACCGTTGCGGTTTTAAGCCCGAGAGAGCTTTCATAAAACTGAATGGAAGAGTATTTCTCTTGCGCCATGCGAAGCTGGTACTCGCTCTCGAACAGCATCACCAATCGGCCGTAGCGGTCCCGCACCGTTTGGCTGCGTTGGGCAAGCGTATCGAGAGTTGCCTTATCGCCGTCAATCCATCGGGCGATCTGGTACGGCATGCGCTGCAGCGTGATGTCGACACCATACTCGGCTTTCAAGCGGTACTCCAATACCTCGAACTGAAGAATACCTACAACTCCCAAGATCAATTCATCCAGCGGATAGGTGCGGAACAATTGTACTGTACCTTCTTCCGTCAGCTGCATGATTCCTTTTTGGAACTGCTTGTGCTTCATCGCGTCTTTTACCGTTACCTTGGAGAAAAACTCCGGCGAGAAGTGCGGCATCTCTTCAAACTCGAACGGCTCTCCCAGACAAAGCGTGTCGCCGATTTGGAAAATCCCCGGATCGTACAGCCCGATTACGTCGCCGGCAAATGACTCCTCGACGATGGCCCTGTCCTGCGCCATAAACTGCATCGGCTGAGCCAGCTTAATCTCTTTGTTGAGGCGTACGTGTTTGACAGACATTCCGCGTTCGAAACGGCCGGAGCAGACACGCAGGAAAGCCACACGGTCGCGGTGCGCCGGGTTCATGTTGGCTTGAATCTTGAAGATGAATCCGGAGAACGGACGGGAATACGGATCGATCAGGCCGATGCTGCTCTTCTTCGGTGACGGCGGCGGTGCCATGGTCAGGAAGTTGTCGAGGAAGGTTTGTACCCCGAAGTTGTTGATCGCGCTGCCGAAAAATACGGGAGTAAGCTCCCCTTTGGCAATCAGTTCCGGATTGAACTCGTCACCGGCAACATCCAACAAGGACACCTCGTCCTGCAATTGCTGCCACAGCTCCTGGCCTACGCGCTCCCCAATCAGCGGGTCATCGGCGCCGGTTACTTCGACGAACTTGATCTCTTTGTGGTCGCTTCCTTCTTCATACAGCTCCACCCGTGATTTATGGCGGTCGTATACTCCGCAGAAATGGCTGCCCATGCCGATTGGCCAGTTCATCGGGTAGGAACGGATGCCAAGCACGTTTTCAATCTCTTCCAAGAGCGCGAAAGTCTCCTTGCCGTGGCGGTCCAATTTGTTGACAAAGGTAAAGATTGGAATCCCGCGCATCCGGCATACTTTGAACAGCTTAATGGTTTGCGCCTCTACCCCTTTGGCCACGTCGATTATCATCACCGCGGCATCGGCTGCCGTCAGTGTACGGTACGTGTCTTCACTGAAATCCTCGTGACCCGGTGTATCCAGGATATTAATATGGTGACCGTTATAAATAAAATCCATGGCACTTGAGGTAACGGAAATTCCGCGCTTTTTCTCGATTTCCATCCAGTCGGAAGTGGCGTGTTTGGAATTTTTGCGTCCTTTAACCATTCCCGCTTCACGAATGGCTCCGCCGAAGTAGAGAAGCTTTTCCGTCATGGTCGTTTTGCCCGCGTCCGGGTGGGAAATGATAGCGAATGTGCGGCGTTTCGCAATTTCTTTTTCCCATTGAGGATTTGTTTGACTCATATCAATTCTCCTATGATGGTAGTCTCATAATGATTCATCAGTACGATTATACAGAGATTCACGTGCGGACGAAAGCAGAAACAGCTATAATCATTTTAAGTAAAAAAATTTTGATTAAAAATTGAAGGAGGCATCTGATGACGACCTCAGCAGCAGAAAAACAGATTGAACGGTTTCGTTCACTTGTCAAAAGAATCACCAGCTACAACCAAGCCTTGGCCGTACTTCATTGGGACATGCGGACACAAGCGCCGCGCAAAGGATTGGATGCCCGCTCCGATGTGATCGGTGCGCTTTCCGGCGACGTGTTCAAATTGTCTACCTCCAGGGAAATGGAAGAGTATTTGGCAGCGCTAAGCGAGCCTGGTACATACGCAACACTTGATCCGATTACCGCGGCAACCGTGCGGGAGTGCAAGAAAGAGTTTGAGCGCAGCAAGAAGCTCCCGGTAGAAAAGTATCAAGAGTTCGTCGTTCTGACCACCCAGGCAGAAACCGTCTGGGAAGACGCCCGCAAACACAACGACTTCGCCAGCTTCCGCCCGTATCTGGAGAAAATCGTGAAGCTGCAGTTGGAATTCATCGACTACTGGGGCCACAACGGCATCAAGTACGATACTCTGCTTGACTTGTACGAACCGGGCATGACCACGGCACAATTGGACCAGATGTTCTCGGTGCTGCGCGAAAAAACCGTTCCGCTCGTAGCCGCCATTGCCGAGTCTCCCAACAAACCGGACACCAGCTTCCTGACCAAACACTTCCCAATTCCCGACCAGGATGCCTTCAGCCGCTTTGTCCTGGAGCGAATCGGCTATGATTTCCAAGCCGGACGTTTGGACAAAAGCGCCCATCCGTTCGCAACCAGCTTTGCTCCGGGTGATGTCCGGATCACTACCCGTTTTGATCCGAACGATTTCCGTGTCGCCTTGTGGAGCTGCATTCACGAAGCGGGTCACGCGATTTATGAACAAAATATTTCCGGCGACCTGTTCGGCACTCCGCTGTGTGACGGTACATCGATGGGTATCCACGAATCCCAATCCCGCTTCTGGGAAAACATGGTGGGAAGAAGCCTTTCGTTCTGGAAACACTTCTATCCCGATTTGCTCAAAGCATTCCCTGCCCAGTTTGAAGGGGTAAGCGCCGTTCAATTCTGGCGTGCCGTAAACGAAATGACGCCTTCGCTGATTCGCGTCGAAGCGGATGAACTCACCTACAACCTGCACATCATGATCCGCTACGAGATTGAAAAAAGCCTGATCAACCAGACGATGGAAGTGGCCGATTTGCCAACCATCTGGAACGAAAAAATGAAAGAATACCTTGGAATCGTGCCTCCTAACGACGCGGATGGCGTATTGCAGGATGTTCATTGGGCAGGCGGAAGCTTCGGTTACTTCCCAACCTATTCACTGGGCAACGTCTATGCCGCCCAATTCGCCCATACCATGCGCAAAGAACTGACCAATTACGACGAGCTGATCGAGTCCGGCGACTTCGCCCCCATCCGCGGCTGGCTGAAAGATAAAATTCACCAGTACGGCAAAATGAAGTCACCCGGCGAACTCGTTCAAGAAGTAACGGGCGAATCAGTAAATGCCACCTATCTGGTCAACTACCTGGAGCAAAAGGCGAAAGAGGTATATCAGCTGTAAAGCCCAAAAAAAGGCCGCATCCTTTTCATGAAGGATACGGCCTTTCGCTTTTTCAAATGCTCAATTAGTTTTCTGTACCGACGATCACAAGAAGGATGAACAGAACTAACACCAGCACAAATTCATCGTTGAATATGTTTGACACAAGCTTTCCCTCCTTTACTTTTGTTACGCTTGCATTCTATTCAAGGAGGCATAGTCTTTGTGTTAGAGGTTCACCTAATTTACCCTGATTTGATGCAGTTGTCCTGTCCGCAGATAACCTGCCTGACCCGACTCAGCAGCGCCGGACAGGGATTTTTGCTTGATAAAGCGGGTTAGCTCTACCGTCATTTGGTAATAATGGAACGGCGTGATCAAGTAAATGCCGCGGAAGTAGCGCATCGCCACATCCAACAGTTCTTTGGCCATGGTGACGCCTTCTTCTCTGGCTGCTTCCCCTTGCACATGCTTCATCCGCTCCAGTGCCATCGGGGAAAGCTTGATTCCCGGCACCTCGTTGTGCAGGAATTCAGCATTTCTTGAGCTGGTCAACGGCATGATCCCGATAAAAATCGGCACTTGTATATGCCTGGTTTTCTCATAGATCAACTCGATCGTCTCGGCATCATAGACCGGCTGGGTCATGATATAATCGGCTCCCGCTTCCACTTTGCGCTCCAGCCGCTGCACGGCGGCATCAATGTGGCGCACGTGCGGATTAAATGCGGCCCCCACGATGAATTGAGCTTTTTGCTTCAGCGGCCTGCCCGAAAACGAATAGCCTTCGTTCAGCTGCTTAATCATGCGGATCAGTTCAAACGATGTGACGTCAAAGACGGAACTGGCACCTGGCAAATCACCGAAACGGGATGGGTCACCGGTTATCACCAATACCTGATCGATCCCCAGCGCATGCAGGCCCATCAAGTGCGACTGCTGCCCAATCAGATTGCGGTCACGGCATGCGATATGCACCAACGGTTCGATGCCAAACTGATTTTTCATGATCGCTCCGAGCGCCATATTGCTCATTCTGACGTTGGCCAGGGAATTGTCCGCCATCGTAATTGCATCTGCTCCCGCCTGATGCAGTTCACAGCAGCCGGTCAAAAACTCCGTCACGTCCAAATCCTTGGGAGTGTCAAATTCAACAATAATCGTATGACGTTCTTCCACTTTCTCGACAATACTTGGCTTTTGGCGCGGCGACACCCGGTACATGGAAGCTGTGCCCGCTTCATCCTGCAAGAGCGGATTGACGCGCTCTACGGGAGCCAAGCCTTCCAACGCCCGTGCGATCGCTTCAATATGCTTGGGCGTCGTACCACAGCAGCCGCCGATCAACCGCGCTCCCTGGTCGCGCAGTCTAAGCGCACTCTCACCGAAATACTCCGGCGAAGATTTGTAGGCATACTCCCCGTCAGCAAGTCCCAGGCGCCCCGCGTTGGCGAAGACGGAAATTGCGGAATCTTCGGGAACAACCGCCTTTTCCAAAGAGCGAAGCATTTCAGCGGGGCCCAGCCTGCAGTTCAAGCCGATTATGTCCGCCCCTGCCTGATGAAGCTCGCGGAATGCCTCCGTCAAGGTGTAGCCGTCACGCGTTCTGCCCACTTCCAATGTGGCGAGTTGAGCGATAATCGGCTGATCGCTCAAGGAACGAACCACCTCAACGGCAAGCAAAAGCTCTTCCAAATCGAGAAACGTCTCCAGCATGATGCCGTCTACTCCCGCATGCAACAGCGCAACAGCCTGCTCTTCAAACTGGTCACGGTACCCTTCCATCAGGCGATTGCGTACGCGGCCCGCCGTAATGGAGCCCATGCTGCCGACGATATACGCATCGTCCGGCAGCGCTTCTTTGGATAACGAGACGGCGGCCCGGTTAATCCGGGATACTTTATTTTCCAGGCCATAGCGGGCTAAACTCTCCCGATTGGCTCCGAACGTATTGGTTTCAAACAAGCGGGCACCCGCCTGATAGTAAGCGCGATGTACCTCCTGAACCAGCTTGGGATTGGTCAAGCAAAGCTCTTCATAACAGACGCCGACCGGCACACCCAACTGATAGAGCTGGGTTGCCATCGCTCCGTCGCCAATCAAGAGGTTTGTTTTGAGATACTCACGCAAATTTGTTTTTTTCGTCATGGCCTACCACTCCTTCCCAAAAGGGTCTTACTCATCGGCATCGGCGGCCGAGACGGCATTGAAATAACGGGCTTCCGGATGTGCGAAAACAACGGCTGACACGGATGCTTCCGGGTCCATCATAAACCCGTCGGTCAACTGTATCCCGATTTCCTCCGGGCGCAGCAGACGGAACAGTTTTTCCTGATCCTCCAGATTCGGGCAGGCCGGATAGCCGAACGAGACGCGGATTCCCTGGTATCTTGCGCCAAAACGCTCCAGCATGGTCATATCGGCAGGGTCCGGAAAGCCCCATATATCGCGCATCACGTGATGAAGCCGTTCGGCAAATGCTTCCGCCAACTCCAGGGCGACTGCTTGCAGTACGTGAGACTTCAGGTAATCGCCCCGCTCTTTCCATTGCTCCGCTTTTTCACGGATTCCCTTGCCTGCCGTGACGGTTAGGAAGCCGATGTGGTCCATTTCGCCGCTCTCGACGGGACGCAAGAAGTCGGACAGACAGAGATACGGCGCTTGCGTTTGGCGCGGAAAGGAGAACCGCTCCAGTACCTTGGTTAAATCAGCGGGATCGTACACCAAGATGTCGTTTCCGTCTGCTTGTGCCGGATAGAATTGATACAAACCATGGGCTTCGATCAAATTCTCTTCTCTTGCTTCCTTGAGCAGCTCTTCCACAAGGCCGTACAGTTCCAGCACTTTTGGATCTTTATCGGCCAAAAGCTTATCTACGTTCCCTTTTACTCCAAGGTGTTTGCCAAGCAGCATCCGCAGATTCAGATATGGCTGCAGATGGGAAATCGGATAATGTTTCAGCACATGGCGATCCAAGTCAGGGGGAATAAACAAAGGAGCTTGGCGATTAATCTCGGAGCGGATTAAGCCTGTGCCTGGCCGCGATTCTTTGCTTCCTTGATCCGCCGCGGCTTTCACTCCCTGTTTCTCCTCTTGAAGAGCCTTCACAAGCTGCTCTACCTCTTCCGGCTTTTGCAGTTTGTTGGCCAGTTCCAATCCGTCCATCGCGTCCTTGGCGTAGAGCACGATCCCGTCATATTCGGGGGCGATACGCGTTGCGGTGAACTTGCGGGTCAAGGCCGCACCCCCGACGAGAATGGGGACATTAATCCCTGCCGCCCGCAAATCTTGCGCTGTTACCACCATCTGCTGGGCTGACTTGACCAGAAGTCCCGACAAACCGATGGCATCCGGTTGCTCCTTGCGGCAAGCTTCAATGAGCTGTTCAGGCGGCACTTTGATCCCCAGGTTGACGATTTCGTAGCCGTTGTTCCCAAGGATGATTTCCACCAGGTTTTTGCCGATGTCATGGACATCTCCCTTCACCGTCGCCAAAATAATCTTGCCCTTGGTCGAGCTCTCCGTCTTTTCCATGAACGGTTCGAGATAGGCAACCGCTGCTTTCATTACCTCGGCGCTTTGAAGCACTTCCGCCACGATTAACTGGTTGGCGTTGAACAGACGGCCAACCTCTTCCATCCCTGCCATCAGCGGCCCGTTGATAATTTCCAGCGGCTTGTAGCGATTCAAAGCCTCCGCCAAATCAGGGATCAGACCGTCTTTGGAACCGTCAATCACGTATTGCGCCAAGCGTTCTTCCAGCGTTAAGGTAGATACTTCTTTGGCATTTGTCACTTTTTTCTGACGATAAAATTCGGTAAACTCCGCCAGTGTCGCGTCGTTCGTCTCAAACAAAAGCGCTTCCGCCAATCTGCGCTCTTCTTCCGGAATGGAGGCATAGCGCTCCAGCTTTTCCGAGTTGACGATGGCGTAATCCAATCCTGCCAACGTGGTATGGTACAAAAAGACCGAGTTCAGCACTTCCCGCCCTGCAGCAGGCAGCCCGAACGAGATGTTGCTGATGCCAAGCGTCGTTTTGCATGCCGGGTACGCTTCTTTGATCAGGCGAATCCCTTCCACAGTCTCGCGGGCCGAACCGATATACTGTTCATCACCCGTGCCGACAGGAAAGACGAGCGGGTCGAAGATAATATCTTCCGGTTTCACCCTGTATTGGTTCACCAAAAGGTCGTAAGAACGTCTGGCAATTTCCAGCTTGCGTTCGCGGGTTATGGCCATGCCTTCTTCATCAATCGTTCCCACTACGACCGCCGCCCCGTATTTGTGAATGAGCGGCACGACCTGCTCAAAGCGCTCCAATCCGTCCTCCAGATTGATCGAGTTAAGGATCGCTTTGCCTTGCGAATAGGTAAGTCCAAGCTCCATCACCTTGGGGTCGGTGGAGTCAATCATCAGCGGTGCCTTTACTTTTTTGGTGACATACTGCAAGAACTGCTTCATGTCGTTGTACTCATCGCGGTCAGGATCGGCCAGGCAGATGTCAATCACTTGCGCCCCTTTGCGCACCTGTGCGCGGGCGATATCAGATGCTTCTTCGTACTGTCCGCTTGTAATCAAATCACGGAACTTCTTGGAGCCGATTACATTGGTTCGCTCCCCGATCAACAGCGGGCGGTTATCTTCTTCCACATAAACCGGGTCAATCCCGGAAACGGCACTCACCTTGCGACCGGTTGTTTGCCGCGGCTTGTAATTTTTCAAGGTCTCAGCCAGCGCTCGGACATGGTCCGGCGTTGTTCCGCAGCAGCCACCGGCGATATTGATCCAGCCCTGCTCGGCAAATCCTGCCATTTTGGCTGCCAGAGACTCAGGCGACTCATGATAATGACCGTTCTCATCTGGCAGCCCGGCATTGGGATAACAGCTAATTTGACAGGAAGCCAGCTCGGACAGCGTACGGATGTGGTCGCGCATGAACTCCGGTCCGGTAGCACAGTTGAGACCGACCGAGACCGGTTTTAAATGCTCGATGGAAATGTAAAATGCCTCAATATTCTGACCGGCAAGGGTAGTGCCCATCGGTTCAATCGTTCCGGAGATCATCACCGGAAGTTCGATGTTCAGTTCCTGGAAAGCTTGACGGATACCGATTCCACCCGCTTTGACATTCAGCGTATCCTGCGCTGTTTCTAACAGCAGCACGTCAACACCGCCGAGGATTAATCCTTTGGCCTGCCGGTAATACGCTTCCACCAGCTGTTCAAACGTCGCTCCACCGGTTAAGGACAATGTCTTGGTGGTAGGTCCCATCGAACCGGCCACATAGCGCGGCCAATCCGGTGTGGAATAGGCGTCTGCCGCCTTCCTGGCGATTTTCGCGGCTTCGATGTTGATCTCTATGTCTTTCGCTTCCAGTCCGTACTCGGACAATACCACACTGGTGGCGCCGAACGTATTGGTTTCAATAATGTCCGCTCCTGCTTCCAGGTACTTGTTATGAATGTTCAAGATAACATCGGGACGGGTCAGATTCAGCATTTCGTTACAGCCTTCCAACTCTTCTCCGCCGAAGTCTTCAGCCGTCAAGCTGGCCTGCTGCAGCATGGTTCCCATCGCACCGTCCAAGATCAAGATTTTCCGTGACAACTGCTGCTCAAATGTTGGTTTTTTCATGTGATTTCCTTCTTTCCCCTAAAGATACGAGAGCCTTTTGGCGACGGCAGAGCCGTAGTTGTTCTGATGTCGATAGGACAAAATTTACAAAATCCTATCGACCAAAAAAGAAAAATCCCCTTCTTGAAAGTCATAAGAAGAGGATTCTGTCATGAGCAAAAATGCATACATCCTCTCTTATCTTTCAAAGCAAACCGCTTTGCTGGAATTGGCACCTGTTCCGATCAGGTTGCCGAGGCTTCATAGGGCCAGTCCCTCCACCTCTCTGGATAAGAGAATAACGAACAAAACATGATGAAGTTGTTGTGTATATTACCATTCGTTTCTTCTTACGTCAATGAAAATATCAGTTTCTTTTCCAACATTACTTTTTTTTTGTAACTAGACGAATGCCCAAACATGCCGTGACGTTCGTGTATAGACTGTTATCATAACGGAAAGGAGGGAGAACGCAACATGAGTACATCATCTTTTTGCAACAACTTTAGCGACTGCTTCGTGTTGATACTCGTTCTGTTTATACTGCTGGTAATCGTTGGAGCTTCCGACAACTAATCCCGGCGGTCCAGAACAACACCATAATGAGAACACTTGAAAGAGACACCTGTGAACCTGGCGGGTGTCTCTTTTCTTCGCATCGGGCTCCGCTCGGTCGAAGCGTCAAGTATGGACGAGCGGGTTTTCTTCATTGCCAGAATCGGGCATCTTTGATACGATCAAACCGGATTAGATGCGTTTCACCCTGCATTTACACCCTACCTTATAAGAAAGGGGAAAACACCATGAATCAACCTGTTGAGAAAAAGAGCCGCTCTGCCCTGCTTGCTTCTGTTGAACCGGTGAAGGATTTGGGACAAGGCGACTTTGAAACATACCGCATCGTCAAAGAAAGAGGCAGCGCTCAACACTACCTGCACTACTCGTTTTTCCATATCAAGCTGTCCGAAGGCGGAATTCGCGAAGACTACGATTACTTCCTGCCTCTGGACGAAGATGATGTGTTGGCGATCGTCTTAGGGGAACAGCCTTACGAGTTTCCCAAGCATTGGCGAAAAACCTATTTGAGAAGCGGTACGGATGACCGGCTTTTCCCGTACGATCCCGGACAAAGCGACGAATTGGAACGTGAGAAGGAAGAAGAGCTGGGAATTCTGGAAGCGCTGACGCGGTATAAGGAAGCATACCTGAATGCTGACGATAAAGAAGCCTTGACCCGCAAACTGTTTGAAGAACTGGACGCCAACCGCAAAAAGTTCGATTCCAAGCCTTAATCAGTTCATCCGTTGGTTGCGTCAGACAAAACAGTTCGCTATAATACATGCTATAATCATCAATATTTGATCATCAATGAAGAGGAGAGTACTCACTCGACTGACCGAAGCGAGCCAGGGACGGTGAAAGCCTGGCGTCAAAGCGTTTGAGGAAGCGCACCTCGAAGATGCGGCTTGAAGGTCTTGCCGGAAGAAGACTGCGTAGAGCTTGCCGGGTTTGCCCGTTACAGCGAAAAAGTCGGCTTTTTTCCAAGGAAAAAAGCAAGAAGAGTGGTACCGCGGGAGTAAATCATCCTCTCGTCTCTTTGCAAAGAGACGAGGGGTTTTTTAATTTTGTCTTACAAAGGATGGTTACAATGAGTCAAAGCTACAAACAACTGGTGGCGGAAAAGATTACCGCTGCTCTTCATGAACTGGGTGTGGAGGACTTCCCTTTGGAAAAAGTGGAATCAATGCTGGAAACCCCGCCAAATCCGGCGATGGGCGATATCGCGTTCCCCTGCTTCCAATTGGCCAAAGCGCTGAGAAAAGCTCCGCCGATGATCGCGGGCGAAGTAGCCGGCAAAATCACAGGTGACTTTTTCAAAGAAGTGCAGGCAGTCGGCCCGTACGTCAACTTCTTCCTGGATCGCCTTCGCGTAAGCGCTGAAGTAATCGAGACGATCCTTGCACAAGGAGCGGCTTACGGCTCTTCCAACGTAGGAGCAGGCCGCAACGTGCCAATTGACCTCTCCTCCCCTAACATTGCCAAGCCGTTTTCCATGGGACACCTGCGCTCAACCGTCATCGGGAACGCGATTGCCAACATCCTGGCAAAACACGGCTACAATCCGGTGCGCATCAACCATTTGGGTGACTGGGGAACACAGTTCGGCAAGCTGATTGTCGCCTACAAAAAATGGGGCGACGAAGAAAAGGTAAAACAAGAGCCGATCAAGGAGCTGCTTCAGCTTTACATCCAATTCCATGAAGAAGCAGAAAAAGATCCATCGCTAGAAGATCAGGGACGCGAGTGGTTCAAGCGTCTGGAAGACGGCGACGAGGAAGCCCGCCAGCTCTGGCAGTGGTTCCGTGACGAATCGCTCAAGGAATTCATGAAGATTTATGAGCTGCTCGGAGTTCAGTTCGATTCTTTCCACGGCGAAGCCTTCTACAATGACAAAATGGACCGGGTAGTGGAACTGCTGGAATCCAAGGGCTTGCTCACCGAATCAGAAGGAGCGCTTGTCGTCTCTTTGGATGAGTATGACATGCCGCCCTGTCTCATTAAAAAGTCAGACGGTGCCACTCTCTACGCGACCCGCGACCTGGCTGCCGCCTTGTATCGCCATGAACAGTACAACTTTGCCAAAGCCCTTTACGTGGTGGGCGGAGAACAGCGGCTTCACTTCCAACAACTGTTCAAAGTGCTGCAAAAAGCTGGCTTTGACTGGTCGAAAGAGATGTATCACATTCCGTTCGGCATGATGCTCAAAGACGGCAAGAAGATGTCCACCCGCAAAGGAAAAGTGGTTCTTTTGGAAGAGGTGCTGGCCCAAGCGATTGAAGACGTCTTCAAAGTAATTGAAGAAAAGAATCCGTCACTCGCCAATAAAGAAGAAGTGGCTCGTCAGGTTGGGGTTGGCGCGGTTATCTTCCACGATTTGAAGAATTATCGCTTAAACGACATCAACTTCTCGTGGGAAGAGATGCTTACCTTCGAAGGCGAAACCGGCCCATATGTGCAGTACAGCCACGCCCGCGCCTGCTCGCTCTTGCGAAAAGGCAACTATCAGGGCGGCAAGGTAACACTCACTCCGGACGCACTTGATTCGGCGGAAGCATGGGCCGTAGTCACCCTGTTGATCAACTTCCCTGAGATTGTCGAACGGGCAAGAGACGAGTTCGATCCGTCCCTGGTTGGCAAATACGTGGTTGATTTGGCGCAGGCATTTAACAAGTTCTACGCCAACGTACGCATCCTGGCCGAAGACGAAGCAGTAAAAACAGCCCGACTCCATCTGGCTGCGGCTGTGGTGGTCGTTCTGAAGGAAGGCCTCCGCCTGCTCGGCATTCAAGCGCCGGAAGAAATGTAGACTTATACCCACCCGTCCAAATCTGCAATCTGAGAGGAACCTCATTTGGTTCCTCGTTTTTACTTTCATTGTGCTGGCAGGTAATCTGGAATGAAAAGCAAGAGAAACGCTACGGATTAGCGAGTTGTTTTGCCTATTTTTGTAAACTATTCCAGCAATTCGATGGGATATTGAAATATTATGAACAAGTATTGGATGATTTTGCCTATGAGAAAATATTTTTACATATTCCCTCTGGTAAAAGGGGTCACAAAACCGTTTGAGATTTATGACAAAGATAAAAATAAAGTTGGTGAAATCCAGAGGGTTTATTCTGGGTTACTTGCGAAAATAGTAGAGATACTCATTACTGGTTGGGAAGTAAACGTTCTGTTCATCGATGGGCAGTCAAGAATCGAAATCAATGAACTTTTTCGTTGGGGAAGCTGCCAATGGAGAATTTTGAAGGATGGGAATGAACTAGGCAGCTTAAGAAATATAAAAAAATTCGAACTAGGCGACACAAAGGAACTTATCCTATATAATCAGGTATTTACCATTCATAATAAATTTGCAGTAACGAAAACAATGATTACAAATCAACAAGGAGACACAGTTGCTGAAATTGATTACAAAATATTCGATGTTTCACGAAAAAAAGAAATGACAATCTATGATGATAGGTTGCCCTTTGGCTTGCTGATTGCGATAGATTATGTTACCAGTTTGAAAAGAAAAAAATAAGCAAGGTAAGCAATTCGGATAAAGAATAGCGTGAATTCGCTCATGAATCCACGCCCAATCATTGTCTCTATGGTTTTTTTATCGGAATCATGAGGGTCAATTCCGGCTCATCGTGAGCTCCCCCTGTCGATCTGTATGTAAAACCCTGCTGATCTGTATGATAAGCTTCTATTCCGTTCTCTCTCTTGCCTGTCTTTCGAACCAAGCTTTGGACAGCAACCGAACCACTTGTTTGGACAGCGACTTCTCTTCCTCGACAGTTTGTCCGTCCGCAGCGACAAGCCGATACAAAAGGGCGGTGTCGTCCGCAGGGTCTGACTTGGTTTGAAGCGTTTTGTCGCCCAGCTTGCCCGCTTCCTTCCACTCCTCGATCATCAATTCATATTCATCGATGGCCAATTCAATATACTCTCCGTCAGGCAAATCGATTACCGCGTATCCGTCGTGTTCAATTTCTGCTTCGTATGTATGTCCGTTGGCTTTCTCATAGAGCGCCAGTTCCGCTTTATCGTTTAAGTTCTCTTCAATCTTCTTGAAATCGCGGATTGTTACTTTTACCAATCTTTTCATCTTGATCGCCTCCTTCTCTACTCTAGCATGATCGTTGGATCGATTCCAGCGTTTACTAAGTTAGGATTTTTTCATTGGTTCGGACAGACAATTCCGCCCAGTTTCTTGCATACGATGTGCCGAGGGCGATAGCAAGATTGGAACGGAAGGATGAATGACGATGTGTGGAATAACTGGTTGGATTCATTGGAAGAAAGACTTGACACTGGAACTTCCGATTATCCAAAAAATGACCGAAACCCTGACGAATCGCGGGCCGGACGCAGTGGGAATCTGGATGAACAAGCATGTTGCGTTCGGACATCGACGTTTATGCGTCGTAGACCCAGCCGGGGGAGCGCAGCCGATGACCAAAAAACGGGGCGATTACAATTATACGATGATTTATAACGGAGAACTATATAATACGGAAGACATAAGGCGGGAATTGCTGGCAAGAGGACACCAGTTCCGCTCTCACTCCGACACGGAAGTGCTGTTGACGGCTTACATGGAATGGGGCAGTGAATGCCTCCGCAAACTGAACGGCATTTTTGCCTTTGCCATCTGGGATGAACCGAGACAACGGCTGTTTCTGGCTCGTGACCGGATGGGGGTAAAACCGCTCTTTTATGCGGAACGGGAGCATTCTTTTTACTTCGGCTCGGAATTAAAAGCGTTGCTCGCACATCCTGACGTACGCCCCGAAATCGATCGGGAAGGGTTGGCAGAAATCTTCATGATGGGCCCCTCCCGTACTCCAGGCCATGGTGTGTTCCGGGGAGTGAAGGAATTAAGGCCGGGATATTTCCTGGAAGTGGACGAATCAGGAGTCCGCAGCCGCCAGTATTGGTCGCTCGTGAGCAAACCGCATGAGGATGATTTTGAGACGACGGTTTCAACGGTTCGCTCCCTTTTGCTCGATTCGATCGAACGCCAGCTTGTCTCCGACGTCCCGATCGCTACCCTGTTATCCGGCGGACTGGACTCCAGCGTGATTACGGCTGTTTCTGCCGAGGTGTTCAAACGGGAAGGCCGCGGCCCCTTGCATACTTACTCGATTGATTATGTGGGCAACCATCAACATTTCAAGGCAAGCTCTTTCCAGCCCGACGAAGATGCTCCCTGGATCAAGCGGGTAAGCGAATATATTGGCACGATTCATCACACGATTGAATTTGATACGCCCGAACTGGCGGAATCGCTGAAAACTGCCCTTTTTGCCAGAGACTTGCCGGGAATGACGGATATTGACGCTTCCCTGTACCTGTTTTGCCGTGAAATAAAAAAGGAGACGACCGTTGTTCTTTCCGGCGAGTGCGCGGATGAGGTGTTTGGCGGCTATCCGTGGTTTTATCGGGAGGAATTGCTGCAGTCGGGCACCTTCCCCTGGATGCGATTGACACACCAACGCGTAAATTGGCTGTCCGATGAAATGAAGGACTTGATTCGGCCATCCGAGTATTTGGCGCAGCGCTACCAAGAGACTCTGGACGAGGTGCCGCGCTTGCCGGGAGAAGATCCTGAGGAAGCTCGCCGCCGGGAAATGTTTTATCTGAACATCAACTGGTTTATGAGTACACTGTTGGACCGCAAAGACCGGATGAGTATGGCAGCCAGTCTGGAGGCAAGGGTTCCGTTCTGCGATCACAGGATTGTCGAGTACGTCTGGAACATTCCGTGGGCGATGAAGCGGCATATGGACCGTGAAAAAGGCATTTTGCGCAAGGCAATGGAAGGCATTTTGCCGGATGATGTGCTGTATCGTAAAAAGAGCCCCTATCCGAAGACACACAATCCCGCCTATGCAGAGGCTACCCGCAAGTGGCTCCTGGAGGTACTGGACGATCCGGCTTCACCGCTTCTGCCGTTGATCGATCAAGAGGTAGTCCGTGAGATCACCAAACAGGACACGGCAGCCAGCAATCTCCCATGGTTCGGGCAGTTGATGAGCACGCCACAATTGTTTGCCTATCTGGCTCAAATTGATTTGTGGCTGAGAGAATACAAGGTAACGATCGTTTAAGCAATTTTCATGATTTAAATCGATAAAGCTTTCTTTTATAGAAAAAACTCCCTTCCAAATGCAAAGGGAGTTTTGGTTTTGCCTCTTATCGGCTTTTTACAAGCAAATCAACTGCTTCTTTAATGATAGGGTCAGGGTTGTTTCCCTTGCTGAGTTCTTCACGGATGCAGGATTCCAGATTGCTGGCTACAATCAAGCCAATGCTGCGGTCAACAGCAGAACGAATCGCGGTCAATTGCGTTACAACATCCCGGCAGTCTTTGGTTTGTTCCATCATGCTCAGCACACCGCGAATCTGGCCTTCAATCCGGCGCAGACGATTTTTTATCGAATCTGAATATTGCATGAAACCACCTCTAGGTTGGCACTCTTTCATTTTATTATACCCTACGGGGCAATTCGCACAAGTAGATTCTTTGATTTCATGCAAGTCATTGGACAAACCCTGCTTTTATTGTCACCAAATTGACTTAAGTTTGCGGCAAGTGCCGTTGTTACGTCACGAGCAAGAATTTTTTTTGGGGGTTGGACGGCAGGGATTGACTTTCCCCAATCGTTGATAGATAATACTTGGAGTTTTACTCTGGCAGTGGTTTTGATTGAAGGAGGAATACATACGTGAAGCGATTATTTTCTGGAGTTCAACCATCTGGAAATCTGACAATCGGCAATTACCTGGGAGCGATCAAGCAATTCGTCGAGCTTCAACATGCAGCAGAAGCCTTCTACTGTGTTGTCGATTTGCATGCGCTCACGGTTCCCCAGGATCCGGATGAGCTTCGCAAACGTTCACGCGAGATTGCCCAACTTTACCTGGCGTGCGGGGTTGACCCGAACAAAGCAACGATCTTTATTCAATCCCACGTCAAGGAACATGCTGAGCTGGGCTGGTTGTTGCAGTGTGTGGCCAATATGGGCGAACTGGGCCGCATGACGCAATTTAAAGATAAATCGGAAGGCAAAACATCCGTTAACGTCGGTCTGTTCACTTATCCGGTGCTGATGGCGGCAGATATCTTGTTATATGATGCCACACATGTACCGGTTGGCGAAGATCAGAAGCAGCACATCGAATTGACCCGCGACATAGCGGAGCGCTTCAATGGCCGTTTCGGTGAAACCTTCGTCATTCCGGAGCCGCATATTCAAGAGTTTGGCGCCCGTATCATGGCCCTGGACAACCCGGAGAAAAAAATGTCCAAATCGGCTGAAAGTGAAGCAAGCCGCATCGCCATTCTGGAAGCTCCGGAAGTCTTCAAGAAAAAGATCATGCGGGCCGTCACCGATACGGACAATGAAATCCGCTATGACGAAGAGAACAAGCCGGGTATCTCCAACCTGCTTACCATCTACAGCCTGTTTGCTGATGAGTCGATTGAATCACTGGTGAAGCGCTACGCCGGACAAGGCTATGGCACCCTGAAAAAGGATCTGGTGGAAGTATTGACCGACAAGCTGGGCCGCATTCAAAAGCGTTTCAACGAGCTAAACGACCACGCAGAACTGGACCGTATCCTGCGGGATGGCGCGGAAAAGGCAAGAGCGATTGCCGAACAAACCATGAACCGGGTAAAAGATGCAATGGGCTTGGTGCGCTACTAAGCGAAAACCGTTTCCTTCGATGGAAACGGTTTTTTCATTAACCGGCGTTTTCAACCAGTGCCCCTTAAACCCTCAAAACGCATCAAACGAAACGAACTGTCCGACCGGTTTCCGGTATCCTCTTGGACGTTGGCTGGATGTATCTTCTTTCCCCAAAGAAATCATCATAACCGGCTCGAATTGTTCGGGAATATGAAACAACTTTCTAATTTGCTCCGGATCGAATCCAATCATCGGGCACGTGTCCCAGCCTTTGTCTTTGGCGATCAGCATCAGCTGCATCGCAGAAAGGCTGGCATTGCGGATCGCCTCGTCGCGTTGAAACACTTCGCCTCTCATTTCATAAGTATGGGTCACTGACTCAACCAGTGAATCGTATTCCTGCTTCGTCAAGAGTCCGAGATTCAGCATCCCCTGATTCAGTTCCCCCACTTGTTGGTATGCTTTTTTGTCACCAAGCACAATGATCACAGCAGAAGCGGTAAGCACCTTGTATTGCTGGTAAGCCGCTTCGTATACTTTTTCCTTTAACTCAGGATTTGTCACCACTATGTATCTGGCATGCTGCAGGTTAAATGCCGATGGCGCGAACTTGACCGCATTAAAGATGTCCTCCAATTCCGATTGAGAGATTTCAATTCCCTTGATAAATTTATTGGCAGACCGTCTTGTTTTGACAATTTCAAGCAATTGACCCACAATCTTTCATCTCCCTTTGATTCATCATTTTCTGATTCTGGTAATTACTATATCACATTTACTGCAAAAAAGTAAGTAATTAATTATTTTAAAGTTATGTGAACTTTTCCGACAAATAAAAGCGCCCCCGTTAGTTGCAACGGAAGCGCTTGGCGGCACACCCCCATCAGGAGATGTGTTGATTCTTTATTTTCTAGCAAGAGATGCTGTAAGCCAGGTTCTGTACTCCCGTGCTGCAAACGGGGAATTACCCCTCGCACCAAGAGCGATAGTCATCTATCTATGGCAGCTAAGCCGCCATCTGTCCCTCCGTTCATTTCCTTTGGGACAGTTCCCCTACCAAATTTGGGTTTCTCGCTCGCAGGGTTTACCGCGTTCCATCTTCCCTGTCGCCAGGAAAGCTACGTTTCTGTGGCACTTTCAGCGTACTCGGGTCTCAGGGAGAACCCTTTCCACGCCGTCAGCGAAGCTGTAAGCCTCACTGCCCTAGTTTGCACTAGGTACGAACACTCCAAGCATCTCAGCCTGGGCGAGCCTGGACTTTCCTCTGCCGTCGATCACCAAGGCAATCACGACAGCGACTATCCACATCTCTTGCTATTCTTTTTAGTATCTCAACGTGACAAAGAATAATATAACATATCTTACGAACTGTGGTCAATTGGAGATTAACGCCAATTACAGACTATTAAGCAGATAAAAACAACGGTATACTAGAAACTGTGACGAACGTCTTGCGAATCAGATGCGTAACAACGGGGTGGTAGAATGGAAACGCTGATGACAATCTCTTCGCTCGCCGCAGCCCGCTTGCGGCTGTTGATGGAACAAGAGGCTGACGCACCTGAGTTGGGGATCAAACTGCAGATGACCTCCTCCGGCTGCGGAAGTTTGTCATTTGCCATTGCGATCACGACCCCGGAAAAAAACGACCTGAGCGAGGAGATAGAGGGAATCAAACTGTTTTACCAGGAAGCGGACCGAAGCTGGCTCGCCGGACTTGTGATTGATCTCAATCGCGAGACAGGGCGCTTCCAAATCTTTCATCCCCGTCCGCCCGCAAGCGGATGTGCCCTCTCTTCAGTTGATTTCAGCTAGTAATTTTAACATTTGACAAAAGGAGTATGCTGCATGTTGCTTTTACCATTCGAAGACAAAGTGCCGCAAATTGATGAATCTGTTTTTCTGGCCAAAGGGGTGGTCGTATCGGGTGACGTCACGATTGGAGCCGATACTTCCATCTGGTACAATACCGTCATTCGCGGCGATATCGCGCCTACCGTGATTGGCAAACGGGTCAGCGTGCAGGATAACAGCACGCTGCACCAAAGCCCGGGGAATCCGCTTATTATCGAGGATGAAGTAACCATTGGCCACAATGTGGTGTTACATAGCTGCATCATTCGCCAAGGTGCTTTGATCGGCATGGGCGCCATCATTCTGGATGGCGCGGAAATTGGCGAAGAAGCCATGATTGGAGCCGGAACACTCGTCCCCCCAGGTATGAAAATTCCGCCGCGCACGCTTGCCGTAGGCTCTCCGGCCAAGGTGAAGCGGGATTTGACCGAAGCTGATTTCAAGGAGTTCCGCCGGATTCGCCAATCTTATGTGGACAAGGGCAAAATCTACCGCAAGCTGGAAGAAAATCCGCTGTCCAGGTAAACCCTGAGCGAAAATATAACCCTCTCCTCCCCTCAGGTCTGCAATTGGGAGGAGCTTGGTTACCGCCGATAATACTTGTGCACCTGCGGCATATAGGAAAATGAATTGGCGAACACTTCGTCGGGCTGCCCGTCCGCTACCATTTCTCCTTGATAGAGAATGCTAAGCCGGTTGGCGTACAGGTAAGCAAACTCCACATCGTGCGTGATCACCAGCGACGCTTCTACCGGCAGGGTGTGAAGCAGGTGAGCCAGCTTCTCTTTCTGGAGCAAATCAAGCCCGCGCGTCGGTTCGTCGAGCAAGAGAACCCTTGGTCTTTGGGCAAGCACCAGCATGAGGGCCAACAACTGCCGCTCTCCTCCGCTTAGATCGTGCGGATGGCGGTGCCGATACTTCGTTAAATTGGCCAATTGCAACAACTCTTCCACTCGCTGTGACAGGTTGGTCGCCTGGTGTCCGTGACGAACGGCAAAGCGAATTTCTTCCTCCACGGTGTCATGCAAAAGATAGTCATTGGGATTCTGCGACAGATAACCTATCCGCTGATCCGGTTCTTCCTTCCGCTCCGTGATCTCCTGCCCCTGCCACAGCAAGCTGCCTTTGGAAAGCGGCATTACCTGCGCCAGCAGTTTCGCAAGCGTGCTTTTGCCGGCCCCATTTTCGCCAAGCAGCGCGATACGGTCACCTGAAAAGATGGAATAGTTAAAATCTGTAAAGATCGGAGCGTGGGGAAGATACCCTGCCGTAATTGCTTGAAGCTGGAGCAGGGGCTGTTTAACCGGTTCTCTTTGATTCTCCTGCCGCTTCACAATGAGGCGTTCTGTCAGGTTCCGCCACCAGGATCTGTGATGTACCCTCTCGGAAGCTCCCTGTTCCTGTTCAACAGCTCCTATCCCCGGCTCGCCTTGTGGTGGAGTATGGCTGCGCGCCTCCTTCACGGTAAGCGGCAATCCGGGGTACTGCTGTTCCACAAAATGGCGGGTGATCGGGGGTAAAAACCGGCTCCATTCCTGCCGCTCCCGCCGGCACAAGGAAGCAAACTCTGCCGGAGTGCCCGTGAAAACCACTCTCCCTGCCTCGAACAGAAAAATGCGATCCGCCAGGTGGAAGCAGCGCTCCAGGCGGTGTTCACTCAACACGATGGTCAGCCCCCATTCCTCATTTAAGCGGCGAATGGTGTGCAATACCTCTTCGGCATGGATCGGATCAAGCTGCGAAGTTGGTTCGTCCAACAGAAGCGCCTGCGGATAAGTGGTCAAGACACTGGCCAAGGCAACCAATTGTTTTTCGCCTCCGCTTAAGGAAGCCGTTTTGCGTGACAAGAGGCTGCTTAGACCCAGCAAATGGCTTACTTCTGCCAATCTGCTTCGCATCTGAAGCGGGTCAATTCCCAGATTTTCCATACCAAACACAATTTCGCGTTCTACGGTCTCCAAAAGCAATTGCCTCTCCGGGTCCTGGTTCAAAAATCCTGCCGCTGACACAAGCGTCCGTTGTTCAAGCTGTTCGATTGCCTGATCGTAGAGGCAAACCTCTCCGCTCAGCTTTCCTCCATAAAACCGCGGCACCAAACCGTTCAGCGATCTCAGAAAAGTGGACTTCCCGCTCCCGCTTGCCCCAATCAGCAATACGAACTCTCCCTGCCTGATGTTTACGCTGACGTCGGTTAAAGACGGCATTTCCGCTTCAGGGTATTGATAGGTTAGTGTTTTACATTGAAATATGTTCATCATTTGTTCTCCCTCTCCGCATCCACAAAAGCGTTAACGCCCAGATACTCTTTAGCCCCATGACAAACAACGCATCCCCCGTCGGATCAGCCCACACGAATGCAGGATAAAACTGAACGCTGCCAAACGACAGCAGCTTGCCGAACATTCCGAAAAGCAGCATGGCCAGCATCAAGAAAAGAGCAATCCTTTCCCGCTGGTTCATGGCCTGCTGCCGGAAGAAACTGCGCTTGCCGCTGCCGAAACCGCGAGCATAAAGCGTCTCCGCCGTTATCCAAGAGCCCTCCATCCCCGAATAAACGAGCGGTTTTAAAATCAGCATCAAATAGTTGATTTTCTCCTTGATTCCCCTGCCCTTGGGACGAATGCCGCGGCACACCATCACTTCCTGAATCCGCTTGAATTCCTGCTGCATGAAAGGAAACAAACGAATGGCCATCACAGACGTCAT
This sequence comes from Paenibacillaceae bacterium, assembly GCA_041920465.1. GTDB lineage: Bacteria > Bacillota > Bacilli > Brevibacillales > Brevibacillaceae > Brevibacillus_H. Next base: position 60,266 of record JBHGXW010000017.1, read on the forward strand.
GACAAACCGCGGGGTTACTCTGGCAAAAAAGAACAGAAAGCGGTCGTGATCGACAAACCACTGATAGGCACAAGAAAGCAGCAGGATAATGGACAGCCGAAGCACCCCCATGAATGAGTACATAAGCTCTTCCACGGACACATCCAGCCGGCCGATAACGGGAATAATCGGCCCTCGCCACAACAGATGAGTGCCGTTGCTTTGAAAAAGCGGGTTGATCAGCATAAACAAAAGCATCATCGCAAGCCCAAAACGGAAGGCGAATCCCGCTTTGGCCAGCTTCCGTTCCGCTCCCAGCCAAGTGAGAAGGGCAAGCAGTTGAACCGTCAAAAACAACGGGTTTTCCCACATGAAGGCGAGGATGAAAGAGAAAAGCAAAAAAGTGACGACGACGAAAGGATGAATAGCGCGCCAACTCGAATCAGCCTGCCAGTTCACGATGATCCTCCTTCGTATTCACCCGTGAGACGATCAGCTTCCGGTGATAGCGTACGAGAATACGGGCAAAGGTGCGTGCAAACAACCAAGCAAATATGAGGTTCCCCACCGCGTGGAAGAGGTCAAACAAAAGACCTCTCGAATACAGGATAACGAAGCTTTGCCAGCTCATGAACGAGCCGTAACCGACAAAAATCCATAAATTCATGATCCAGTCAAATAAAAAACCCCAAATTGTACAAACCGCCACAAACGTGTATTTCTGCCAAGGTGCTGCGAGCAGCGGCTGAGAATCGGCTGATGGCAGCAAGCGTCCAAGCACACCGCCACTTGCACCGGCCAGTCCCCAGCTCAACATCTGCCACAACGTCCACGGCCCCTGCCCCAGAAACACGTTGGAAAGCACGGCCGCCAGACAGCCAACGAGAAATCCGGCACGAACTCCAAATACATAGCCGCTGATCATGACCAAAAACGTGGTCGGCTGCACGTTGGGGATCACCGCAAACGGTACACGGGCAAAAGCAGACAGAGTTCCCAGCGTGGCGATCACCGCGATCATTTTTTCATCAGTGCGGGATCGTTCAAACCAGATCAGAAGCAGCAGAAACAAACAAATCAAGACAAGCAGGATAAACAAAGCCCAATTCATGGCGTTGACCCTTGGTTCGGAACAATTGGCAGGCGAATCCATTTATCCTCGTTCAGTACTGCACCGTAGAGATGTTTCAGATCGAGAGAATCATCTGCTTGGGTCAAGGCATTCACCGCTTTCCGGACAGCAGCTTCACTGTTTCCCGCCACAATCAGGATCGGCATCTCATTGGCCGGATTCTTCGTGCCAATCAGCATGGCTGCCCCTTCGCCGCCAAGCAGTTTGCTGGCCTTACCCTGTTGGTCTAACACCTGAATTCCTTTTTCGGTAATCTCTGCGAACAATCCAAGCGCATCTTTTTCCTTCCACAGCTTTTGAACAAAAGCAGATTTGCGGAAAGATGCGCGGTCTCCTACCAGAACCAGCGCCTGATCCTGATCAAACAACTGTTCATTCCAAGGGACGACGGGAATTTCCTTTTTTTGTGCCTGGCTTATTTTTTCTGCGAGCTGCTGTCCCATCTTTTCAAAGCCGGGATACGTCATCACTTGCACAGGCAGCGGTTCTCCCGTTACACGGGTGACAAACGGATGGGGAAAATCGGCGATCTGTGCGGGTACTCTCATGGCGTAATTCCAGTCGTGATAATCCCACCAGATTACGTCTCCCTTGTGCAAGGGATATTCCGTCGCCCCCACATCGGCCATCAGTCCGTTCACGGAATAGAACCAATCCAGTTTTTTGCTTGTCGCGTCTCCCGGGCGATATGCGGAGGCAAGCCCGTTGATCGATTGGACGAACCCGTCGTTATAGGCGGTTTGGACATCCGGCACGTTCTTTTTCAGCACGTCCATCACCGTATCTCCCTCTGCTAGAGGAACTTGTTTATCGAAGAAAACAATCGAACCGAAATCCCGTGTCACCCAAAGCTGAACGGCAGGAGTACCCTCAGGAATTGAGGGCTGAACCTCCTTCTGCCGTGCGTCGGGAAGTGCCGTTTGACCCGATTTATACGCATACAATCCGACAGCGGCACCTGCGATGACAAGCGCGATAATAAAGAGAGCGAGCCAATCTTTTTTTTGCATTCCAATCACCTCTTAGCGAACAAGCAGCAAGCGGTACAGCATGACGGCCGCTTCTGCGCGGGTTACTTTCGCTCCCGCGACAAACTGCTTCGATGCCGTACCTCCCAAGAGCTTTCGTTTTTGTAAATCCTTGACGCTGCCTTGCGCCCAGGAATGAATCCGTTTGTAATCTACATAGGTCTCTTTGCCGGCAAGCGATTTGGTCCATCCGTACTTGGCGCATACACGGGAAACAATCACGGCCATTTCTTCATGTGTAATCGGCTTGTGCGGATAAAAGTATCCTCTGCTTCCCTGCATCAGCCCGAGCTGTGCCGCTTTTTCCACAATCGGCGCCGTCCAGTCCGCTACCGTCACATCACGGAATTTGCCCTGTGCCTTGAGCAGCGGCTCTTCTCCAATCGCGCGAAGCAGAAGCGCGGCAAACTGGGCGCGGGTCACTTCCGAATCAGGCTGCATGTAAGAAGAGGTTACTCCCTGCAAAAAGCCGTTTTGCACCAGGAAGCTGATCTCTTTATAGGCCCAGTAGCTTCCGGAGAGATCTTGCAGATTCGCCAGCTTGTTATTACCTGCCTGCTGCCGCAAAAGCATCAAATATGATCCTTTTCGTTTCAAATCAGACAAGCCGAGCAAAGCTTGCGCTGTCGCAATCTTGTTGCTCAAACCGTTTTTTGTGTGGCTAAACGATCCGTCACCCTTCTGGAAACCAGCCAAGTGGTCAGCCACACTTCTGGAGCCTTTTCGCCAGGCAAACGGATCAATCTGGTAAGCAATCAGCGCGGAGATGACATTGGCGTCCGACTCCACGTTGGAAACGCCACCCTCCACATATCCTCCGTCTTCCGCCTGGACGTGTTTGAGGTAGGAGAGCGCCTTGGCAACCGGCTGGTCGTTTTTCGACATCCCTAAAGCCCGGAAGGCCAGGAGGCTCATTGCTGTCAAATCCACCCCGCTCTCTTTCATGCCGGTCATAAAATTAAATCCGCCATCTGGCAGCTGCTTGGAGATCAGCCAGAATTTGGCCAATTTGGCTTTGGGAATCTGTTCACCCGCTGCATACAGGGCAATAATACTCCATACATGGGCATTTATTAAGCTTTGCCCCTGGCCATTGATGCTGTCGGCAAACTTGCCATTGGCAAGCTGAGCTTTTTTGAGCGTGGAGACAAAATTCATCCCGGCAAAATTGTTTGGATCAAACCCAGCCGCAACAACCGCCAGAACAAATCGTGCATAATCGGTAGTTTTGCGCGGGTCCAGATGTTTTGCCCTCGCTTTCAGCTCTGCTTCCCAGCCGGCACGACCTCCCCACTTGCTGCTGGCCAGCCGTTCACCGGAAAGCGCAAGGCCAACGACAGTCCAGTCATCAATGGCAGACAACCCTTTGGCTTTATACTGTGAATATGTATACGCAACCGTCTTGGCCACCGATGGATTCACATCAGCCGAGCCCATTCCAGACACAGGGGCCGTGATCATGCCAAGCAATAGTAGAATGGAGAACAAAGCCATCCATACTCGACGTAATACCATGAGCATCATCCTTTTCCTTAGAATTGAATAAAACGGGAAAAAGTAGGCCTGAAACAAGCCTACTCAACATTTCCTGTATATTGTTTTAAAAAGAACTGATAAATCGCATAGGCCGCTTCGCCTCGCGTAATGGCAGCTGAAGCCTGAATGCGTTTGCCATCACGTGGAAGCAGCCACTTGTTGTCCGCCGCCACCAAAACGGCATGTTTCGCCCAAGCAGGAACTGCTTCCATATCGGCAATGCCTGGAGCATTCTTTGCAGCATTCTCCATAGCAAAGACTGATCCGCGCGATTGCTCATACAAACGAACCAGTAGAAGAGCCACCTCAGCCCGCGTCATGCTTGCCTCCGGGGCAAACCGGTTTTGACCTCGGCCTTTCGTCCAGCCCCTCTGCACGGCCGTTTGCACGACAGAGGCATACCAGCTATTTTTGGGAACATCCGAGAATGTAACAGATGCTGCCCCGTCCGCGGATGGCGCTGCATCCGTTTTTTCCTTCGGCAGCTGCAAACGAGCAAGCAGCGCGAAGAACTGCGCCCGGGTCAACGTTTCGTTCACACCGAACGACGTCGGCGACATTCCTCGAACAACTCCCCAACCATACAAAGCAGCAATCGGTTCGTTCAGATAACGATGTGCTTCGTCCAGCATCTGCACATCTTCGAACGAGTTCGCTGCTCCGACCACCGCCACATCTGAACCAGCCTCTACCGATGCCGTAATCCGCTGTTTTTGTAGTTGAAGCGGAACGATTGCCGCTTTCCATTCCGGATCTGACAGTTTCCGTTCATAGAGTGTCGGCCAAGCCGATTCATCCATGCCGCCCGTTATCGGCAAATTCAATTGAATCTTCGCCACTTCCGGATGAGAAGCCTCTACCCGATAACTTGCCGTAAGCGGTGCGGCCAAATTGCTTTGTTTGCTTTGCCACTCGGAATACTGTGCCGTTTGTTCCTGATCGGTAAATTCTCTGATGCTGAACCAGATAGAATTTGCCGGTAATGCCGCTTGTTGACGTGGTATCAGTTCCGTACGCCAGTCTCCTTTTACCATGGCAAGTATCGCATGAGAATCAACTACTTTTTGCCATGCCTCCCGGTTGACAAACAGCTTGGCAACCCTGGAATCGGAATCGGAAGGAAACGGAATCAACAAGACCGGTTTTAAGTTTGCCAGAAGCGGCTTATACAAGGAAGAGTTTTCCAACAATTCTTCCAGTTCCGTTTTCAATTTTGTCTGGTCGTCAAGCAGTTCTTTTGCCGTCAGAGCCGACAGTTCCTGTATGTCAGGTTCAAGGGAATTGACAACTCTGCTGTCTTTTTCTTTTAACCTGGCTGCCTGTTCGTAAGCTGCCTGGAAAAAGACGGCTACATCCGGCACAAAGGTGCGCTGTTTCTCAATATCGTAATCAGCCAGATCAAGCAAAAGCTTTCTTACGATATTCATAATGCTCTCTACATTTTCCGCAGTTTCCAGTTGGTTCAAGGCGGCGCTTACATCAGCGGAAGTAGAGACTTCATAGGAAGCTCTGCCCGAATTGCCCGAGCCCACATTTTCCGACTTGCCCATGTCTGTGGTATAGAGAAATTCCACGTCATCGCCATCTTTGAGCAAATAACGGTCAATCGACATCGGAGGCCCTTTTCCGTTTACTTTGTACACCCAACCTGAGCCGGGTCCTTTATCAAACTCGGCCAGCCCGTCAATGCTGACCAGGTAAACCTGCTGTCCATCCTGATCAGGATCGCGAATCTCATAATCAAAATGCTTCTCTTCCGCCGCGTACTGCAGCAGTTGATAGACGGAAGAGCCTTTGCTTATGGAAAACGACGTTCGTTTCACGATTTCATCCTGATCGGCCCCGACGATGCGCAGCGTAACGTCCATCTTCTTTTTGCCGCTGCCGTTGTCCTTCTCAATCGTAAAAGAGTCGCTGACTGTAGCAACTGAATAAAGAACCGCTTCAGCCGTTCCGTATTCTGTCCAGGCAGGTACGTCAAACTCGATTTGAAAAGGTTTGCCGCCCCCGGACACATCCTGAAAATACAAGAGCTGCCCGAGGGAATCTTTTACGATCAAGGGAACCCAGACTGGGTCGGCAGGATCAGTTGACCCGCTAATCATCAGCTTGCCGCCTTTATGCTCAGCTTTGATTGTGGCTCCTGAATCAGCCGCCATACCTGCATTAGCATAAGATGTCCAACCGGAGAAGAAAAGCAGTGCACAGACAAGCCAAATCAGCCATTTGTTTTTCATGGGAGCCAACTCCTATTTCACGGACGCAATAAAGGAAATGCTTTCTTTTGCCACTTCCGGTTTGTCGGACAGTCCGTACCAGTAATTAACCTCTACAGTATATGTGCCGCTGTCCAGTTTCAGGTCTGCGGTAAGCTGTTGTGCGGAGGCGGAGGAAGATTCGACGACAGCCGTATCCACCACCTCAGTGCCTTTCATCGCTTTTACCAGAATGGCGATCGGTTTGTCCGCCTTGGCAACGTCTTGTACATTGACGCGAACCAACAATTGTTTTCCGCTGATGGAGAAGGTGTTGCCGACTTGCTTCACTTCTTTGCCTTTTACCAGATTGTCAAATCCGTCGTACACTTTTACCTGATTGGACAAATCAACCACAGGTACATAAATCTTCAGTGCAGCTTTCTCTTTGTCCGTCAACACTTGGAACAGGGAGCTGCCTTCCTTTACGGTGGCAAGGGCAATCAGCGCATTCTCGGTGGTCATTTTGTCGGACTGGCCGTTGGACCAGGCACTTTTGAACCCGCCATCTGCTGCTTGATTCTCAAGCAGGTATTGAACGCTTTTATCCCACGGAGTGCCCAATACGTCCTCACCGCTGGAGGTTAAACCAACCAATGCCTGGATGGTGGAGTCAGGGCTTTCACTGCCCCAGGCGAGGAAAGAGCCATTCGCCTGTTGCTCTTTCGCCAGCGACTCAATAATCGCTTTCTTTGCTTCTTTCACACCATCCTGATCTTCCAAAAACGAGAGTGCATTCAGAGTGAACGCCTTATCGTCAATACTGTTGAAATCGTCGTAACGTTCCAGCAAAAACCGGGCCGCTTTCTCACGATCATAAGGGTATCCGTACATTTCAAGTGCTATGATGGACAACGCGTGGTTGAAAATCGTCCATTGATCGTCGCCCATTTTGCCGTTGTCTGCTTGCGAATCGGCAATTGCCTTCAAGAGATTGACGCCGCCATAGTTGGTTGGATCATAACCGTTTTTCATCAGGCCGATTGCCAGTTTCGCAATCTCGCCCGGCTCTTTTTTCTCCTGAATATGGCTGGCCCAGTAATCAATCGCGGTCTTGTTGGTGCGATCCTGCCATTTGCGGCTTTCCAGCTTTTCGCCCGCTGCCGCCAATCCGATCAATTCCCAATCGAACGACTCAAACGCATATTTGCGATCTTTTTTATAGTAATACTTGACCGTCTTTTTCATGGCATCGTACACTTTCTTCTCCAGATCGGAAGAAGCTTGTGCCGGTTGAATTTGGAACAAGGACGTAAGGAATAAACTCAGGATCATTACCCATGTAAAGCGTCTCCTCACGGTTTGCATAACTGCCTGCATGCTGCATGTCTCCTTTCTTTTTGTAAACTTTCAGCAAAAACAAAAACCCCCTGCGTGGATGAGTCAGGGGGGGTTCATTATCGCAATAGACCTTCACTTCAGAAGATCGTGCTTGAGCAATCAAGTTTGCGATCACACCCCTTTTATCCACACCGTAAAAGCAGGTTAACTCATTTTGGCAGGTCTCCTGACTTACACGTCATCCGCTCTCATCATTGCCTTCCCGGAAATCCCAGTGGCGTTTGCATCAATGATAGCGTCTGTGCTTACAGTAGCGGGGGCTGCAGTGGATTTGCACCACTTTCCCTTTTCAACGGCCATTGCCGTCACCAAAACAAGGAAATATGCTTTTGTCCATACAAATGCTACCACACCAAAGAAAGGGAGTACAAGAAAAAAATACTCCAAAATGCAATTGACAACAATAAGCATATAGGTGTAAATTACACATAGGAGCAATTAAAAAATATCTGCCCTATTCACATGCATGGCAGATAAACCTAGGAGGTAACCGAAATGAGCCAAAACAATTTTGAGCCGCAAGAACAGTTGTTGCAAGCCACTTTCCAAGTCTTTCAGGCAGCCAATGAAACCATCTTCAATACAGCCTTAACGACAGCGGCATTCGTCAGCTTCCTGCAAGAGCAGGCACAAGCACAGGCGAAAGAACTGCTCAGTCAAACAGAAGAAGCCCGCAGAGCTAACCTGGAAAAATTGGAAGCGTTCGTGAAAGAGACACGCGACCTGCAAAGCTCCTTCCAAAAAAATGTGCAAGAACTCGTCAAATCCTCCTTTTCCACTTTCGCTTCCGCTAATCCGTTTTTCGCTGTCGCCAAAGAGAAATAGAACGTTCCCGAAGCCCTTGCTATAACAAAAAAACACCGGTCATCAGTCATTTTGGATACCGGTGTTTTTCTTTTGGCAGAGTTTTTACTTGCTGACGGGATCACATGAGTTTAACCATGAGGGAAACAAAGCCGATGGCACATAAAACAAAAAATACGGAAGAGATCATGTCCCGCTTCTCCTTGAACAGCCACAAGCCCTGTGTCAATACAAACAAGCCAAGCGATATCGTTGAAAGCTTGCCCAAAATTGCTCCCCTTTGATGATGAGAGACGAATTCAATGGCAAGTCCGAAAACCTGAAAAATGAGTCCCAGCCCGACAAAGGCAATCATCAGGTAAATATACTTATTCGTACCCATCAGTATCGTTCCCTTACGTTTGATAATGCTGGAACAGGCGATACGAGCGGATTGCCGTTTCGAGATGAATGCGTTCCGGTTTCTTCGTCGTGACATGTTTCTGAAGAAATCCCGAGAGCGCGAAAAACGGTTTCATCCAGTTTCTGGCATATTTTTCCCCCAGCAATCCGGCTACCATGCCAAGAATTCCAATGCTGACGCTTGCCCCTAGAGGAAAAAACCAGAGAGTTGCCAGCCAGCAAACAAAAAAATACGTCACATAGTTGGTTGAGCAGCCGCTGTTGACAATTGAAGCTTCTTGTATTTCCCCTATATCTTCCAGCCTTTTCTCGCCATGATAACTAAACACTTTGTGCTCCGCACCGTGGAACTGTTTTAACTGCCTGGGAAACACGAAATGAAAACCGATTGCATAGATCAACAACCACAAGGGATTAAGCTCAAACTGCCAGATCAACAGCAACAGCCCAAGGTGAAACAGCTGGTAATACCATGGAATCGAAAACAAGATCCGCACCCACATTTTCAGCAAAGTGCGGAACGTGATGGGTTCTGCCCACTGATGGATCACGCCGCGTTTCACTTCCGCACAAGCCAGTATCTTCCGGTTATGAAAAAACACGCCACGGCCAAAAGAAATTCCGGTTATCATAAAATATTTCATTCTCCTTCTTCGTTTTCCCCGATATAATGGTAAAGTATATCTTTTCAGCATGTTGCAAGGAGGTTTTTCAATTGACACGTCTCGTACCAGCTACACCTTTAACACCACAATATGACCCATGGGATCCGTTATTTCAGGCAAAGCCTCCTCACTATAAATTGACCAGCGTTGAGTTTACCGTAACGAATCTGTGTAATTTGCGCTGCGAGCATTGCGCTGTTGGAGAGACACTCAGCACCAAGGACGGCGCTGTATTGCCGATTGATTTATTATTACGTCGGTTGGACGAAGCCGAAGACCTGCTTACTCTCAGTATAACAGGCGGCGAACCGATGTTTAGTGAACGAACCGTGAATGAAACGATTTTGCCGCTCTTGCGCTATGCGGCGGAACGCGGACTTCGGACACAAATTAACTCCAACATGACGTTGCCTTATCAACGTTACGAAGCTGTCTTGCCTTATCTTGATGTCGTACATATTTCGATGAACTGGCATACGGCTGAAGACTTCGCCAATATAGTGTACGCTAAAGCCCGGCAAACAGTTTCGCCGAAGCAGGCGGAGATTCTCTTCCAAAATATGCTGGACAACTCGCGCAAACTGGCGGAAGCCGGGGTGTTCGTCTCCGCGGAAACGATGATTAACATCCGGACCCACAAGCACTTGAAGGAGATCCACCAACTGGTTCGTGAGCTTGGCTGCAAACGGCATGAAGTACACCCCATGTACGCCAGCGATTTTGCCCGCGATATGGAACTGTTAACCCTCGATCAGCTCCGCACGGCCATTCATCATATGCTGGATGTTCGCGACGAGGATTTGTGGATGCTGTTTGGCACGCTTCCGTTTTACGCGTGCAGCACGCTGAAAGAGGATCAAGAGCTGATCAAGCGGCTTCGCCAAGCAAAGAATGTCACCATGCGCAACGACCCGGATGGCCGCAGCCGTCTCAATGTGAATGTGTTTACCGGCGATGTGATCGTGACCGACTTCGGCGATGTGGCCCCGCTCGGCAACATCAGGCACCACCGTCTTGACGATCTCTTGAAGGAGTGGCAAAAATCCGGGCTCTGGCAAACACTGAACTGTTACTGCCAGACTGCGGCATGTGCCGGCCCCAACGTATTGGTTGCCAACTCTTACTATCCGAATACCGACTTCAAACAGCTTCAAGCTCTCATCTAACACGGGAATCTGACATCCCACGCTTCCGGGCGGATCGGCGGCAAACCGGGTGGCAGATGGTGAAGGAGATGATCCGCTCCGCTCAAGAGCAGTTGGCACGCCAGAAATAAAAAGCCGAGGAAAATCTCCTCGGTTTTTTAGTACTCATCCCTGCTTGAATATTGTTGATCCGCTTGGTTTCGCATTCTGCCAAACATTGTTTTGCTCAGCTTATTTACCTTATGAAACGAATCGAACACTTGGTCAAGTGTCTCAGCCAATTCCCTTATTTGGCCTACTTTTCCGCGAATTCCGTCAAAATGATAACGGATCTTGCTGTTAATCCGTACCAAAGCTGTCACCTCCCCAATAGCTCCTTCTTCTACACACCCTATGCCGGAGCCACATGCATGGAGAGGCTTTTTGCTTGCCGGTGCCGCCCATTTTCCGCCGGTTTTCGTTACGAGCCAATTTCATATAAACCCGTACGCCTGTCACTAAACACAGGGATGCGCCCTCTTACCTCATCAACCAGGGATAGATCAATCTCTGCTTGGACGATCTCTTCTTGCTCTGAACCTTCCGCCACAACTTCTCCCCACGGGTCTATAATCATGGAATGTCCGACAAATCGGCTTTTGCCTTCCGTTCCCACCCGGTTGCAGGCCACCACATACATCTGGTTTTCGATGGCGCGGGCAATCAAGAGCTGCCGCCAATGATTAAGCCTTGGATGTGGCCATTGCGCCGGCACAAACAGCACTTTGCTGCCTTTCAGCGCATATGTACGAATCCATTCCGGAAAGCGAATATCATAACATATCATGGAGCCAACCGTTTGATTTTCCAATTGATATATCCCCGCTCGTTCTCCCGCCGACAAGTATTTATCCTCGTTCATCAGACGGAACAGATGAGCTTTGGAATATTGGCCGACCAGTTCCCCGCTGCGATCAAACACATAGGTGGTATTAAAAACCTCGTCACCTTTTTTTTCGGCAATGGAGCCGCCAATCACGAAGCAGTCAAGCTCTTTGGCCACCTGGGACAAATACGCCTTCGCCTGGTTGCCGCCCTCGTCGGCAATTTCATCCAGCCGCTTCAGATCATAGGAGGTGTCCCACAGTTCCGGCAGTACCAATACGTCTGTCTTCCGCTCTGATTGCTTCAGGCTCTCAACCATCTGTCTTACTTTTTGCCTGTTCTCTACCGGATTACCATGCGCCACATCCATCTGCAATATCGCCACATTCCATTTACCGGACATCGTTCTCCCCGCTTTCTGCTTTCCGTATATTTTCACATCACTTTCTTGATACTTATCGTAGCGGTGAGCCAGACAAATGGCAAGTGCGAAGCAAGCAGGAAGGAAGATGATAACTGTGTCATCCCCCTTCCTGCCGACAAAAACATTCAAGTGGAGCGGCGTCCTTGTTCCAGTCGGGTGACCCGGCGATTCAGATCATCTACCCTGTTTTCCAGGCGATCCACCCGACGCTCAAGGCGATCCAGACGGCGTTCAATATTGCCGGTTGGTGGCGGCGGCGTTGGAACTGGCCCCACTCCCGGAATAAACAATTGTTGGCCGACGTATAAAGAAAACGGGGGCTGCAAGCGGTTTACACGCACGATTTCCTGCCAAGGCACACCAAACCGGCTAGCGATTGAAAACAATGTATCGCCAGGTTGAACAATATAGTTCATACTTGTTTTCCCTCCTGTTCACTTCTTCGTTACTAACCTATGCCCGACAACCCACCAGGGGCATAAACAAACACCCAAAATGCTCAATATAGTCAAAAGCCCTCGGTGTCCGCATCAGGACGCCAAGGGCTTTTTTCGTACAGGTTAAGTCGGGTGTAATTTCTTGCAGGTGGGTATTACTTAAAAACAGGTTCAGCAAATTGAGACAGTTTCTCCATGGAGCTTTTCTCTACGTCAGCGTGCAGGCTGTTGCCGTGAGAATCCATCGTTACAATCGCAGCGAATCCTTTGACACGCAGATGCCACATAGCTTCCGGAATGCCGAATTCCATAAAGTCCACGCCTTCCACTTTCTCGATACAGTCAGCGTAGTATTGGGCTGCGCCGCCTATCGCGTTGAGGTATACGCCGCCGTGTTCCTGGAGGGCTTTGAGTGTTTTTGCCCCCATGCCGCCTTTACCGATAACCGCGCGGATGCCGAATTTCTTGATGATATCGCCTTGGTAAGGCTCCTCGCGAATGCTGGTAGTCGGCCCTGCCGCTTTCACGTGCCACTCACCCGCTTCGTCTTTCAGCATAACCGGGCCGCAGTGGTAAATAACACCGCCGTTCAGATCAACCGGGCAATCATGATCCATCAGATATTTGTGCAGCGCGTCACGGCCTGTATGCATCAAACCGTTGATGATCACCACATCGCCCACTTTCAGGCTGCGGATCTGTTCTTCCGTAATTGGCGCTTCCAGCACAACTTCGCGGCGCTCCGTATGGTTCGCTTCCGTTTTTGTTTGGTCCATTTGAACATTTTCGTCTTTGTACAGGTACTTGATAATTTCACCAGTCTTGGCATCGATGTGGACGCCTTGACGACGGAATGCCCAGCAGTTATAGGCAACAGAAACGAAGAAGCTGGCTGGCAGGCGGTTTTCCACGCCGATTTTACAGCCCAAAAGCGTCGTGTTGCCGCCGAAGCCCATGGTGCCGATGCCAAGTTCATTCGCTTTTTCCATAATGTATTCTTCCAGTTTGGCCAACTCCGGATTTGGGTTCGTGTCGTCCACACGGCGGAACAGCTGATGCTTCGCGAGCGCGTAACCGGACGTACGGTCGCCGCCGATTCCTACACCGATGAAGCCGGCGCTGCAGCCCTGGCCTTGTGCCTGGTAAACAGCGTGCAGGATGCACTTGCGGATTCCGTCCAGATCGCGGCCCGCTTTGCCCAACCCTTCCAGTTCGGCAGGCAGAGAGTACTGAATATTCTTGTTCTCACAGCCGCCGCCTTTTAAGATCAATTTCACTTCAATCTCGTCATTTTCCCATTGTTCAAAGTGAATAACCGGTGTACCCGCGCCCAGGTTGTTTCCAGAGTTCTCGCCGGTCAGCGAATCTACGGAATTTGGACGTAATTTACCTAATTTTGTTGCTTCTGCTACCGCTTCCAAAATCGCCTTCTTCATGACGATCTGATTGGCACCAACAGGCGTTTTGATCTCAAAAGTAGGCATTCCCGTATCCTGGCAGATCGGAGATACGTTCTCTTCCGCCATGGTAATGTTTTGCGCAATGGTAGACAAGGATAGAGCGGAACGTGTGCCTGCGTCTTCTTTTTGTTTCGCTTCGTTAATCGCACGGCGAACGTCCGGCGGAAGATTGGTGGAAGTTTCGATTATTAACTGAAGGATACTATCTTTAAACTTTTCCATCTAGGTCGCCCCTTTTAATCCTAATGTACGTCTATTAATGAACGAAATCTATTATAGCACATCAGAGGGGAGATGTCCGTTTCTCTCTCCCTTGCTTATTTATTTGTGTTCCACCATCTCTCCCGCTGCTTCAAACGTAGACAAGAGGGTTTCGCTCTTGCCATCCTTCTCTACCCGAATATATGCTTGCCAAGTGCCAGACATGGGTAAAATTGCTTTGCCTTCATATACGCCCGGCTTGGTTTCCTTTAAGGCAAAACGGTTTTCCCCGTGATCCATCTCCTTCATCTCCAGCGCCACTTCTACTTTGGCCCCCGACACACTCTGATTGTCGTGCGTTAAGGAAAGCGTATAAAGTATTTCCTGTCCGGTTGGCACCGGAGTTACAGCCGGATGAAACTCCGCCTTGAAGTACTCGCCTTGCGCAGAATCCGGAGTTTGTTCCTTGCCGCCACACCCGGTCACAACTCCGAACAGGGCGGTAAGCAAGATGATGAGGAGTAGCGATTTGTACTTTGTTGGCCTTGATCGGTAAAACATGGTGACTCTCACTCCTGTTCCTTTTATAAAAAGTTGCTTGCAATAATCCCTCTCTTAGTAGCTTACCAGAACCTTACTTTTCCTTCCACGTACAACCCGTGAAACAATCACGCTCCTTGTTTCGTCCTACTGTTCGGAACCGATTGATCTGTGCTAAGATGAAGTTACGGTTGTCCTAAAGAGAAAGGATGTGCGAGTGCACTTGGAACTGTTCGAACTTAATACGGTATCTACTCTTTGCGGGGTTGCTGCCGTTTTGCTCACATTGTTTATCCGCTTGCATTGGCCGTTTCGCTATCAATATATCAGTACCTTTTTCAAGCAAGATACGAACCGTCGGATGCGCCTGCTTCAAGCCTCATATAAAAAAAATCGTGCCCGGACTGTCGCCTTCCTGGACAAATCTACGCTGGAACTGATGTCGGGAAATTACGAGTTGGCGGAAAAATATATTGTGCAGGGCCTGAATGTGTGCAAGGAAACACCCACCTTGTTTAATCAAGCGATGATGCACTATCTGTTTTACAATCTGTCTGCCGTCTACTTCTACTGCGGACGCTACGACGAAGCGTTGGAGATTGCTTTTCACGTATATGAGCGCGACAAAAAGCTGAACAGTGCGCTGGGGATTATCGTATGCGCCCACGCCCGGCTGGGAGACGTGCAGGGAGCCGTAGAGGCTTATCAGTTGATGTCCAAAAAGAAATTTCGGGAAGAGCTTCATTTGTTCTGCCAGGCGGAGATCGAAGCGGCTAAGGGCGAGTATCAACAGGCTGTCAGGCATCTGAAACGCCTGTCCATGAAAAACTACATGATTATCATGCATTTGAACCAGGGTGAAATCGAAAAACGATTGAACGAATGGACAAAAGCCTCATCCACTCAACTTGGATGAGGCTTTCTCGTTAGCCAAAACGCACAACAAACAAAATCTCTTGCAAGAAGTGCGGGATATCTCCTTTAAGAATCGGGCCATGACCGGTTGCCAATACCTCGATCGGCCAGTGAAGCAGAGTCTCCACTCCTTCGACGAAGCTCTCCACCTGCTCAGGCTCCTGCTCTTTCCACTTCTTAAGAAAAGCAAGATACGCTTTTCTCTGCTCCAATCCGTATCCTATCGCCTCGTCGAGGGGGGCTCCGTAGAAACAGAGATGATCTCCCGCGAAGCAGATTTTACTCTCCGGATCAAAGAAGGCAACCGAACCCGACGTATGCGATGGGAGCAGTCGATATTCAAAATAAGGCACTTTCCCCCCGATTCCTGTGAACGTATGTCCAAACAAGGTTTGGGAAAAATCGTCCAATTCGTAGTAATCGTCCAAGTGAATCCAGTTATTGCGTGACGAAAAGATCTCTACATTGCCGATATGATCCGGATGGCGGTGAGTGCAGAATACTTGCTCAATATTTTCATTCGTCGCGCCAAGGGCTTGCAAAGCTTGTTGAAAGTAATCACGAAATTTGCGTAAATTGGTGTCGACGAGAAGAAAGCTGTTTTGCTTCTTGACCACATAGTTGTTGATGTAGCTTTTCCATGAATCTTCATACGTGATGACAGACCAAACATCTGGGGCTATTTGAACCGTATGATGCATCAATGGGCTATCCTCTCCTCTCCCTTCCAATTTGTTACATCCCCACACACTTATCCCTATTATACATGAATATTCAACTGAGCGCAGAAGCGGTAAGCTGGAAACATTAAGAAAAGACTTCGTCCCTTTTGGTTCCGTGAAGGCATTCAGAGATGGAAAACTGTCCGTTCCGTTCATTACGGAAGGGAGTCGCCAAACGCTGCGCGCCCCTTTCAGGGGTTTGGAAGTTTCTCTGGGGGTTTTCTCACCTGGCAACTCTGATTCCTTCCTTCACTCTCTTCACTTTGCCATGCCTTCACAAGGAACACGCAATGGGACGAAGCTCTTTCCTTTCATAGCCGATGGATGAAAGTTTAACCACTTTAATAATTTAAAGTGATTAAACTTTCTTAAATAGAGAACCAAAGAAGCCCGTTATCTCGATGACGGATAACAGGCTTTCTTCTTTTGCTCGTCTTGCCCTAAACCATGCTGACTCGTTCTTTGTTCTTTGTTCTTTGTCCTTTGACCTATTGAACCGATTGTTTCCTCTCGTCCATCACTTCGTTAATCAAGATCACTCCGTGGGAAAAAGTTGTGCCGCCGCCATAAGCACCGGCAACTGCGACGGTCTCGGCAATCTCCTTTTCGGTTGCTCCTTCACTCAATGCCCCTTCCAAATGATATACGATACAATGCTCATTCCCGCTGAACAGCGAGATTCCCATAGCCATCAAATGCTTCTGTTTACGGTCCAGAGCCCCTTCCTGGAAGCAGACGGTGGTAAATTGGGTGTATGCGTTCATCACGTCCGGCATTACCCTTGCAAAGGATTGAAGCCCCTCACGATACTGTTCAGCCAAAATATGTTCCGCCATCATCTATCTCCTCCACTTAACATTCTCTGCCTTATCATTTCACGATGTCGTTTGCTTATTCAGGGATTTTCTCCAAAAGAAAAAACGCCCGCTTTTCGCAAGGGGCGCATCTCTTTTGAAAATAATTGGCGCATGAACTGCCGGTGGAACTTAATAGCCGCAGGAACTGCTATAGGAGCTGCTGGAGGAACTGCTGCAGCCGCAGCTGCATCCCGAGGAAGAGCTGCTCTCCATGACGGGATAGCACATGGAGTAGTAATAGTGCGTTTTATGCTTGTGAAACATGTAGTGCTTGTGCAGCATGCGAAATCTTTTCTTGTGATGGCGATAGCGATGGCACATGTCATGGAAGTATCTCATTCTCTCCAAATGGAAATGATACTTGTACATGAAAATCTCAATTTTTCTTGAAGGTGCTGGCGGCATAACCGGAGGAAGAGGAACTTCTTTCTTTGGCATCACGGGCATTTGCGGCATCGGCATGACCGGGGGCATCATCGGTGCCTGATGCATAGGCGGTGCTGGCATCGGTACGGGCGGCATTACAGGCCTTCTTTTTTCCTTTTCCATCTTGGCACACGTCCTTTCTGGTTACATGACACAGTACATGGTATGACATTTGACCCCATCAAGAAACGACACCCGCCTATTTTTTCAAGGACTGAAGCGCCTATTTTCCGAGCGGACAGGCAAATTGCAAAAAAATTGTGTATTCAGCCGTTGACTAACAGCAGGTATAGACTAAAATGATAATAAGGATAAAAGCGGGGAGAATCATATGCGAGGTAAATGCCAGCATTGTCATATTAACCATATACAGGATTTTCCAAGGGGTTAGGAATTGTTCCTAACCCCTTTGCTTTTGTCTCTCTGCCTTATTAAAGGAGGAAAATCAGATGATCATGAATACTCATCAACCGATTGCTTTGAACGGTTGTAAGCTGACGATTGAAGAGATTGCGGCTATTGCCCGCAACAATGCGCCTATTGCGCTGACTGCGGAGGCTGTCGCCCTCGTGAATCGCTCTCGCCAAATGGTCGAAGATATGGTGGCAAAACAAAAAGTGGTGTACGGTATTACGACCGGATTTGGCAAGTTTTCCGATATTGTGATCCCTCAAGATGATGTAAGTACGCTGCAGGAAAATCTGATTATGAGTCATGCGTGCGGCTTGGGTGATCCTTATCCGACTGAAGTGGTAAGGGCGATGATGGCCCTGCGGGTGAATGCGTTAGCCAAAGGATATTCCGGCATTCGTCTTGAGACCCTGCAGCTTTTGATTGAGATGTGCAATCGCGGCGTCCACCCGATCATCCCGCAGCAAGGTTCGCTTGGGGCAAGCGGTGACCTGGCTCCCCTCGCCCATCTGGTACTGGTCATGTTGGGGAAAGGAGAAGCCGAATACCAAGGCAAGCGAATGAGCGGTGCAGAAGCGCTGCAAGCGGCAGGACTAAAACCCGTTAAGCTTCAAGCGAAAGAAGGGCTTGCGCTGATTAACGGCACTCAGGCAATGACGGCGAATCTCTGTCTGGCGCTGTATGACGCGCGTATCTTGATGGAGAACGCGGAAGTAGTTGCCGCGATGACCGTAGAAGCGCTAAGGGGCATCCCGAAAGCATTCGACGCCCAATTGCATGCCGTGCGACCGCATCAAGGTCAGCAGGATTCAGCGAAACGTCTGCTCCAGCATCTGCGAGGCAGCGAACGGACAAGTGAACAAGGCGAACTGCGCGTACAAGATCCATACAGCCTGCGCTGCATCCCGCAGGTTCACGGAGCAACGCGTGATACCCTTGAGTATGTATGGAATAAAGTCACCATCGAATGCAACAGCGTAACCGATAACCCGATTCTGTTCCCGGAGACGGGCGATGTCATCTCGGGCGGCAATTTCCATGGACAGCCAATGGCACTTGTGGCCGATTTCCTGGCGATTGCCCTGGCAGAGCTGGCCAACATTTCTGAGCGCAGAACCGAGCGATTGGTGAATCCGCAGCTTAGCGGCCTGCCTGCATTCCTGACACCCAATGGCGGTCTTCACTCCGGTTTTATGATTACCCAGTATGCGGCAGCCTCCATTGTCTCCGAGAACAAGGTGTTATGCCACCCTGCTTCCGTCGACTCCATTCCGTCTTCCGCCAATCAGGAGGATCACGTCAGCATGGGAACCACTGCAGCCCGCAAACTGCGAACGGTTGTAAGCAATGTACGCAAAGTGCTGGCGATTGAATATCTGGCGGCAGCACAAGCGATCGATTTCGGTCAAGGGAAACTGGGTGTCGGCACGCAGCAAGCGTATGATCGGTTGCGTTCGCTCGTTCCCCGCTTGGAGAATGACCGGGTGATGCATCCTGACATGGTAAAAGCGGAAGAGCTTTTGAAGCAAAACCTGACAAACTAGCAGTCTAAAGCTTGTCTTGGGAACCGTGTATGGGATAGAATAGATTGGGTTTATTCCAAACTATATCTAACATAAAAAGAGGGAAAACACCCTCTAAAAGGATGGAGAGTTATATGCAGGCCAAACCAATGAGTGCATCCAGAACGTATATGACCGACATAGTGCTCCCCCCAGACACGAACTACCACGGAACGATTTTCGGGGGAAAAGTTATGGCTTACGTGGATAAGATCGCAAGTGTCGCCGCTATGCGCCACTGCCGGTCCGCCGTCGTGACCGCGTCCAACGACAGTCTTGACTTCCTGAATCCGATCCGGGTAGGGCAAGCCATCTGCTTGGAAGCGTTTGTATCATGGACACATAAAACCTCAATGGAAATCTTCGTTCAAGTCGAGTCTGAGGACTTGATTACCGGAGAACGTCATCTCACCGCCACCTCTTATTTAACCTTTGTTGCGGTTGATGAAAACGGTAAATCCAAACCTGTACCGCCCGTCTATCCGGAAACCGAAGAAGAAAAATTCCATTACAACAGTGCTCAAGACCGCTACCGCATCCGCAAAGAGCGCCGTGAACACCGCAAGCAGCACCAGAAGTTTTACGAAGCGCAGCAGCAGTAAGATTCCCCACAAAAAACAAGCATCCCGTACCACTTTACATAACGAAGTGATACGGGATGATTTGTTTGGTTTACCTTTTACTTGTTAACGCTTCGTTCCAAAGCCTCTGTCACTTCCGGTCCAAAGGTTCTCTTCAAAAGCTCCATCCCCCACCAATAGGCAGGGCGGTAGCCGTCCACAGAAAAAACGTTGGCGTCAAGCTGTTCGGCTCGCTTTCTGCGTTCAAGATTGGCGCAGTAATAGTAGTCCAAATAGTCCCATCCCCAGCGGGAAAATCCGGCAGTCTCTTCCGTCAAGGCCGTTATCAGGATTCCATCCGGCATTTGGATGATTTCAAGCGGATATAGCTGGCAGCTGAACGGCTTAATCGGATACACATCATCTTCGTAGACAGCCGCATGGGCGTGAACGGCACAGCAGGAGATCCCATTGAGGCGGGTAGCAAACAAACAATCTCCTTCGTGTTTTTTTATCGTATCATAGCGGCCCATCTCCCAGATGCCGCTTTCCTTGATTGTTTGTTCAGCCTCTGGAAGCAAAAACCCCGGCTTCATCTGCGTCACATACTGCTCGATTGGTTTTACCTGCCGGGAGGAAACGGCGTATGGGTGTCCCCTCTCGCAGCACGTCGCTTGATGCACCGCTTTGCACTGAAAGCAATCCAAATGAAACAGCCGCTTCAACGCATCCGGATCGAACCAAAACCGGCCGGAGCGGATCAGCTTTTTGCGGTTTTGTTTCCAATATTTCTTGAAGCGATAAACCTCATGCTCGGACATCGGGTCAGACGTGCCGTAGTAAGCGTACCCTATAGCTGCATTCATTTTTTGACGATGAGCTCGGACTCGGTTCCGAAAATGCGCAGCTCGTTTTCTTCCCAAACGCCCAGATCTTCTTCAACAGCCGGTACTTCCATCAGGATTTCCATCTCTTCTTCTTCCGCTTGGAACATAAGAAGCAAATCTTTTTCGCCAAATTCATTATCGGTCAGCTTAAATTCTTTCAACGCTGCTGTAAAATCAATTACTTCTTCCTCATCAGCGTAGTCGCTGTCCCATTGCGTAAAGGTAACCGTCAATGGTTGCCGAAGAAACTGATCTAAGGTTTTAAGCAAATCCTTATAGGAATGAATGTCCACTGGCAAGCCTCCTTGTTGTCTCCTATTTCACCGCGAGGATGCAGACGAATTTGTCCTCATCGGTCGTCCATGTGCGGTCAATCGTCTTAAATCCTGCCTCGCGATACATCTGTTCAATATCTTTCTCCTGATAGCGCCGGTGGTATAACCCGTCGTGGTAGAACTCCCCTTCCCCCAACAAATAAGAAGCGAAAAAGACTCCACCCGGCTTCAAAATACGCAGCACTTCCAAAAGTGTCTTCGCCAAATCGGTCGGTGTCACATAAAAAAGAGTTCCATTGGCCCAGACGCCGTCGAAGCTTGCATCTTCAAAAGGAAGAGCGCGAAAATCTCCTTGTGAAAAGGTTACCCCTTCTACCTGCCGTTTCGCCTCGGCCAGCATCGCTTCACTGATGTCCAGCCCCTGTACCTCCAGGCTGTAACGTTTGAGCCGCAAAGAATCACGTCCGACACCGCAGCCCAAATCAAGCACCCTGCCGCCGGATAACATCATCTGAAAGGCAGGCAAACCAACTGCCGCGTTGCGCATCAACTCTGCCGTATCAGTTGCCGCACTCCCCAGACGGTCAAATGTTTCTTTATTGCGCGCAACATAATCTTCCATCTATCATTACCCCCTGGCATCACGAAAAATCTGAATCCATTTCCTAGGAAAGGACTATGCAATATTTTTGACGCTTACCATTGCCTGCTATTCCTTACTATATCAATGATCCAAAGTGTTTGACAAACAATTCCTGCTTTCATCTGTGGTAAAACGGTTGCTCGTTCGAATTAAAAAAAGCTTATGTCAGCTGCTTAAAATAGTAACACTTAAGGATATGGAACGATGCGGTTGGTACGTTCCTGATATTGGTAATATATTATTAATGGTAAGGATCGATAATGGGGGAGAGTCTTTCAATGGGCGGATCATATGATTGCGTAATGTACATCGGATCAGAAGACGGTATGTTTGTGTATTTGTTAAACCCAAGCAATAACATGAAGATGGCCGGTAGAGGCTTGCAAGGAAATGCGGTCAGAGCTATTGCTGTGCATCCTCAGTTCCCGAATCAAGCACTCATCGGCTGTGGTCTGAGAGGATGGGGGTTATACAGGACGGATGATTACGGAGCAAACTTCCGTTTGATCGGTTTCGCTGATCAATGGGTTTGGGACGTTGTCCATCAGCGGGATAATTCCAAGGTGATTTGGGTTGGGACCGAACCTCCCATGATATATAAATCAGAAGACTATGGATCTACGTTCATGGCTATGAACGGAATTGAACATGTTCCGAGCCGAAAACAGTGGAAGTTTTTCCATCCGCCCTTTTACGGCGGGCATATCCACGGAATCGCTTTTCATCCAGAAAGACCCGGGCAAGTACTCGCTGGAGTCGAACAAGGTGCTTTATTGTATAGTAACGATAATGGGGAAAGCTGGGGAGAGGCGCTTACAGGTTATGATCTTCACCGTATTGCCTACGATCCGAGCAACCCTGAGCATGTACTGGCTGGAGCAGGGGAAGGTCTGTTGCAGAGCCATGACAGCGGAAACACGTGGAATATGATTCCGGAGATGAAAGGGAAATATGTTCACGGCATAGCATTCGATTCATTTCACGTAGGCAGAGTATACATTTATGCGGATGACGAGCATTCACCACTGTATCGAAGCGATGACGGCGGGGCTACATGGCATTCAATAGGTAAAGGATTGCCCACCGCGAAGCCATCGGATAACTTAGCGTTGCATCCTTCTGTACCGAATGTGTTGTTTTACGCGGGTGATATAACGAACCGAGAAAGTATTGTTTATTGCAGTTTAGATGCAGGAGAGTCTTGGTTGCCGATCTCCGACCGGCTGCCTAAAATATGGCGTCTAAAAGTCGCACCTATTCGCGCTTTTTTCTTCACTATCGGAAAACGTTAGTTAACGGCATTATTGTTAGGAACAGTTGGAGTCCTTCTTAACTAAAGAGCAGATTAGTTTAAAAGGGTACGTGTTAGAATAGAGATTAGAAGAAACATTAAAACAACAATTACACAAAACGACAGGGAGTTTGATAACTATGCCAAAAATCACGACTTTTTTAATGTTCGATGGTAAGGCTGAAGAAGCGATGAATTTTTATACCTCTTTATTTGACCATTCTGAAATAAAAAGTATTTCTCGTTATGGATCGAATGAGGCTGGAGGTGAGGGGACGGTGTTACATGCTACTTTCACACTAAACGGACAAGAGTTTATGTGCATAGATAGTAACGTTAAGCATGAGTTTACCTTTACTCCTGCAATCTCATTGTTTGTAACATGTGATACTGAAGCCGAGATTGAGCGAGTCTTTGAGAAATTATCTCAAGATGGCACAGTTTTAATGCCGTTAGCAGCTTATCCATTTAGTGAAAAGTTTGGTTGGGTTACCGATAAATACGGTGTTTCTTGGCAATTAAACCTTGCAAAAGACAATCAAAGCTAACGACTTTAAAAGACGCAAGAGTCATTGCCCGGCTTGTTCTAGATGGTCGTTACGCTGAACCTAACCTTCCGGATGGAGTACCAAGAAAGCTCAGTCGTTCCTTGAAAATCAAGTTGTAGACTGAGGATCGGGTTATTGAACGATTGGACTGGACTGTTCATTAGTTCTTAGTCCAAATCCTTAATAAAAAAGGTTTCGAGGAGGATTAACGGAGGTCGGCATATTGGCAGGAATGGGACCGAAATCTACTGAACCATTCGTTGATAAAGTGGTAGAACAGTGTTAAACATGGTCGATGAGACTATACAAGAAATGCCCATATACTCTAAGAGAGTAGCTCTATTAGCTACCAATGCCACTGTTCAATCTGGAATATATCAAGAGGCTTTATCAACCTTATCGTCCATTCTCTCGGGCTTGCATCGATATCAATGCGGAGGCACAATTACACAAAAACTCCCTCCGCAGAAGCGAGGGAGTGAGGAGGAGGTTGTTCCATCAGACGCTAGTCGCGTCGCATTTGCATATAGGCTGCTCGGTGCTCAGGAAAAAGGTTTCCCAAAATCAAGCGTTTAAAAGATTGCACCA
This sequence comes from Paenibacillaceae bacterium, assembly GCA_041920465.1. Taxonomy (GTDB): domain Bacteria; phylum Bacillota; class Bacilli; order Brevibacillales; family Brevibacillaceae; genus Brevibacillus_H. The sequence continues at coordinate 84,164 of JBHGXW010000017.1, forward strand.
TTTTTATGTGAACAGAACACAGCCACCTCTAACGAAGAAGCAATCCCTGAGGGAGATTTCTCAAATCATGCACTCTTATTTTTTTAAGGAGATTCCCAGAATATCAGCCACGGTTTGCAGATTGTCACGATTTACTTTAACCAACTGTGTGATATTTGCTTTGTTCTTCTGTTTAATAGCATCTTGTAGCTCGTCATACTTGCCGTGAATATCTTCTGCGTACTCTTTTCCCTTCTTCTCTGTTAAAGGAGGCAGGATAACAGCATGAAATTCTTCATGAAGCTGATCTGCGATCAAAGAAGCATTTTGATAGTCTCCCTTTTTAATGTCTTGCTCAACTGTTGTTAATCCGTTTAATTCATCTTGGAAAGCTTTTTGAATTTGATCTTGCTTGGGAGCTGTTGTTCCTGCTTGGTTATGCTCGGAACCTGCTTCATGAGAGTGCTCGTGTTGATGCTCTTCGTGAGTGTTTTGAGCACTATTGCAACCCGTAATTCCTAACGCAAAGCTTATTGAAGTAATCAGTAATGCTCGTTGAAGTACTTTATTCATCTATTCGTATCCCCTTCCGTCGTTTCATTAGTAAACTTCCCCACATCCATATCCCCGTAATGCTTAAGATCATCATGCAGATGGCGCCCAGATCGGTTAACCATATGATAGAATGTTTCCCAATTGTTCCCGAATGTAGTCCGAAGATAAATTTTTGCAGCGCAACACTCGTTTCAGTTGAATATCCAATCAACGATCGATGGTTTAGGAGAAGGCCCGTTATCGACATGACCAGAACGATTACTGCACCAATTACACCTGATGTGATATGCACTATTTTGAGGATACGCAACATAGGAGAACACCCGCCACCGGATTATGTGTGTTCACAAACTGACTAAAGAAATGTAACAGATTTTTCGTTTTTTTGAAATGACTCTTTAGGGCTATTTCATCCTCCTGACTTTGACTATATTATTTCAAGAGTGCCCACATGCATTTACAACATCCCTAGTCATATCCTTTTTCTTCTCTAGAATTACTGCCCTTATCTTCTGGAAAAAAATTCTTTTAATCAAAAGAAAGACCGATTTCCTTCTCCAAGGACTATCGGTCTTTATGTTCTGACCCCTGTCAAACTTAATGATTCGACAAGTGACAGGCACTTGTCGAACTTTGACCGCAAACTCAGTCGAAGCGCTTTGCCCCTGCCACAGTTGATGCCTTCTTTTTTGCATGATGCTTTCTAACCAGTTTGGGTGAATCCGCTTTCCTTCCATTTGATTCAAGGCGGATTCTCCAAAAAAGAGGCATCCATAACGAATGGAACGATAAATGGAAGGCTGCACGGCCAAAACGGCAATAATCCCCGCGAATTGAGGAGTATTCAAATCAAGACTTCTGGCTATCAGAATGGATAACAAGACTGCCAAGGATGTCTTGACGACTCGTGCGCCAACCATTTTGATCCTCCTCCTCGTCTGACAGATCACTCTTTTTCCATTCGTCTTCTTGCTGCTTTAAGTTTTGAATCTTCATCAACGTATCATAGAGAAGTCCCATTTTCACACCCTCCCCCTTCTTTGGCTATCCATTTCTTGTTGAACACTGGCTGTTGGCACTTCAAGCAGCCAAGCAACCAATTTCATGTAAGCTTTTATTACATATTACCAATTTTTATCAATTATACATAGAAAAAGATGAGTTTTCAACCAATTAATGTAAATAAATATGACATACAAACTGAAAACCACGGTACGATCATAGTTTTTTTACAATAACGTAAGAATATATGACATAAATTTTGTTTTGTTAATACAGTATCGCGTTATCGTAATTGAATGTTTTGCATACAAAAAGGCTGCTGAGGCACGCTCAACAGCCTTTTCAACCTCTCCTGCCTCTTCAGGCGGCGGGAGCATTCACTTTTGACATGTGAAGATCACATTAAGAGGCCAGTTTGCTGATCGTTTGGGCCAGGGCGAAATCTCTGCCGGTCAAGCCTTTGCGATTCGTCGACAGGGTAATGGTTACCAGCGAACCATGAATGCGGATGTCCAGGTGGTCCTTGTCTTTTTCCACGTACTCTGCTATCTGATTAATAAAGTGGACGGCTGAGTGAAAGTCTTGATAGGTAAATGTTCGGTATAGCGCCAATTGATCTTCTACCAGTTTCCAGCCAGGAACCTTGTTTAAGTTCCATTTTATCTGCTCAAGTGTAAGCGTTGTCATTCCATAATTCCCCCTCGACCGATTGAACAATCTTATAATCATCATATTCAGCGATCGATTGGGTTAGTCACGACATTCGCGGTTTCATGGAGAAATTTATTCTTTTACCGCAAAGAAAATCATCCTTGGCGATTCTTTGCCTTTATACGGTTGGAACGTATAATCACCGTAAACCTGTAACTGCCCAAACCCTGCATCTGTCAGCATCTGAATCATATCTTCTTGTTGGTACAGCCGCACTTGCTCCAAATAGTGCCGCGGCTCACCGGCCTCGGCATCGCTCACCGAAATCTGTTTTTTCACGTATCCGTCTTCAATCCAACGCTTCTCCCGAATAAACAAGCCATCCATTTCCCTCTCCGACAGAGGCACCAGATTCGCTTCCACGTAAGCAGGGTTCAGGTAATCAATAAGAACCTCTCCCTTTTGCTTTAACGCTTTGGCCATGTTGCGGATAACCTGGCTGTTTTCCTCGTCCGTGGAGAAGTAGCCAAAACTGGTAAACAGATTGACAACGACATCAAACTCATTATCAAACGGGATCTCCCGCATGTCATATTGATAAAACGTCAGGTTGGAAAACGTGTTTTGCTCCTCCGCAAGTGCAAGCAGCACCGGGGAAAGATCAACCCCTACCACGTCATATCCTCGTCTGGCAAAAGCCCGGGAATGGCGTCCGCTGCCGCAGCAAAGATCGAGAACACGCCCGGATGGCTTGATCGGCAAATGGTTTAGCAGGTTGGCGATCTCTTGATCTGCTGATTGTTCATCACGGTGCTGATACACTAAGAGGTAATCTTCGCGAAAGCTACGTTCATACCAAGCATCGGTCATGTATCTGTCTCTCCCTTTGGTAGATTGCAGGCTTATTATACCACAATCAGGAGGAGATACCTTACCCTTTTCCCCGTTTTTGCACACCGGCAAGGAAGGATAGGAGCACATGGCAGCCTGACTTCACCGATAGCTGGGCTACATCACGGAACGGGTCCAATTCTACCAGGTCCAGCGCTGCCACTTGTCGGTGCAAACCAAGATGATACACCGCTTCAAACAGTTCCCAGGACATCATCCCGCCCGGCGCCGCTCCCGGAGAGCCTGGGCAATGGGAGAGATCCAGCACGTCAATATCAACGGTTACATAGATCAAGTTTACCTTGGAAGACAGTTGGACCACTATTTGCTTCATCAGCTGTTCCAAGCCGATTTGCCGAACCTGGCGCATGGTGTAGTAGGTGATCTTGTTTTCTCTGACATAATCCCGGTAAACAGCGGAGTTGGAAAAGCCGTGAATGCCAATCTGCACGATGTTTTCCCCGCTGATCACACCATCCTCCAACAGACCGCGGAACGGCGTGCCGTTGCTTGGGCCGCCGTCTTCCAGATTGCGTACGTCAAAATGTGTGTCAAACTGGATCAAGCCGATTTTTTTATCCGCATTTGCCCGCGCAAACGCTTTGAGGGATGGTCTGGTAATGGAGTGATCGCCCCCGATCACAATCGGAAGCATGGTTGGCAGCTCTTGATAAAGCTGATATAACCCCTCTTCAATATTAGCCTGACAGCGCTGGATGTCGGTCGTGTGCATTTTGATGTCGCCCATATCGGCCACATGAAGATCGCTTAGCTCCACATCGAAATCGGCATACCAGGTGCTGAAGCCGCGCCATGCCAGCCGGACTGCATTGGGCGTTTCGCTCGCTGCCGAAGCGCTGATGGATGAGCGGGACAACGGAGCTCCGATCAAACCCACATCAGGGATATCGCCTGGATTGTAGCTTCGGATCCATTGGCTTACTTTGCGGTCCAACCGGTCAGCGCCGCCAATCCGATTAATCAGGCCCGGAGCAAGAAGATAAGGATTATTTTCCATAGACCAACTTACCTCCTTGCACGACGATCCGCCCAGCCTTGATTACCGTATCTACGTGATTGATTCCGTAATTGTATTGCAGGTATGGATATGACGGCACGTTCATAAACAGGATATCTGCTTGTTTGCCCGGCTCCAGGCTGCCCAGGCGGCTTGCCACACCGATTGCATGGGCGGCATTGATGGTCGCTGCCACAATCACTTCGGCAGGCGTCATTTTCATCTGGAAGCAGGCCAGATTCATGATCAGCTGCAGATTTTCCGTCGGCGAAGAACCCGGATTGCGGTCGGTTGAGAGCGCAACGGGAACGCCTTCGTCAATCATTTTGCGTGCGCGGGCAAACGGTGCCATCAAGAACAGCGCCGTACCCGGCAGCAGGGTGGCAACAACGCCGGCTTCTGCCATCGCTTTGATTCCTTCATCGGATGCTTTGAGCAGATGATCAGCGGAGATCGCTCCCACTTTGGCGGAAAGCTCGGCTCCCCCCATCGGCTCAATCTCATCTGCGTGAATTTTCGCGCCAAGTCCCAGTGCTTTGGCTGCTTCAAGAATCCGCTCGGTTTGCTCCAGAGTGAATACGCCGTGCTCGCAGAAGACGTCGCAGAAGACAGCCAGCTTTTCCTTGGCAACGCGCGGCAGCATTTCATGGATGATCAAATCGACGTATTCTTCCGGCTTTTCCTTGTACTCTTGCGGAATGGCATGCGCCCCCATAAAGGTGGAAACCAATTCGATCGGATGGCTTTCGGACAACTTTTTGGCTACCCGTAACTGCTTTAATTCATCGTTGACCGTCAAGCCGTATCCGCTCTTCGCTTCCACCGTGGTGACACCGTGCACAAGAAAAGCGTCGAGGCGCGGCCACGCTTCTTTAACCAGCTGTTCCTCGCTGGCTTGTCGAGTCATTCGGGTGGTGGCAAGAATGCCTCCACCCTGTTGCAATATTTCCAAATAATTGGCTCCGTTCATGCGAAGCTCCAGCTCATATTCACGGGAACCGGCAAAAACCAGGTGCGTGTGCGGATCAATCAGTCCGGGCATAACCAGCTTGCCCTTGGCATCGATCAGTTCCACTTGCTCCTTTTGTACGCCCAGTTCCTTTAATACATTGTATCCGTGCTCTTTCGGGCCGACGTTTACAATCGTTCCATTGTAAATGGCAATGGCATTTTCCTTGCCGTCAAGAATACCCAGATCCCGCATGCCTTCTTTGGTGCGCGGCTTTTCGTTGTTTCCCTGAAGAGTCAGGATTTGGCCCGCATTGATAATTAACTCGCCTTTATTCATTGCTTTATCCCCCCATCATCGGGATCTTCACGCCTTTTTCCTTCGCTGTTTTGATGGCCAGCTCGTATCCCGCATCGACGTGGCGCACGACACCCATTCCCGGGTCGGAAGTAAGCACACGTTCCAAACGCTCTGCCGCTTCCTTCGTACCGTCAGCCACGATTACCATGCCGGCATGAAGCGAATAGCCCATTCCTACGCCACCGCCATGATGCACAGAAACCCAGCTTGCTCCGTTCACGGCATTAATCATCGCATTCAGAATCGGCCAGTCAGCAATTGCGTCACTGCCGTCCTTCATGCTCTCAGTCTCACGGTTTGGCGAAGCAACGGAGCCGCAGTCGAGATGGTCGCGTCCGATCACGATGGGGGCTTTCAACTCGCCTCTTGCCACCATTTCGTTGATGATGCGGCCGAATTTGGCGCGTTCGCCGTAGCCAAGCCAGCAGATTCGGGCCGGAAGCCCTTGGAACTGCACCTTTTCTTGAGCCATCTTGATCCAGCGCACAAGATGTTCATTGTCGGCAAATTCTCGCATTATCACTTCATCCGTTTTATAGATGTCTTCCGGATCACCGGAGAGCGCTACCCAGCGGAACGGCCCTTTGCCTTCGCAGAAGAGGGGACGGATGAAGGCAGGAACGAAGCCCGGGAAGTTGAACGCATCCTTGATGCCTTCCTCAAACGCTACCTGGCGGATATTGTTGCCATAGTCAAAAGCGATCGCTCCCTGCTTTTGCATGTCGAGAATCGCTTGCACATGTGTCGCCATGCTTTGTTTTGCCAACCGGATATATTCTTCCGGATTTTCTTGACGCAGTTTGGCTCCTTGTTCCATGGTGAAGCCCGCAGGCAGATAACCGTTAAGCGGGTCATGTGCGGAGGTCTGGTCGGTCACCAAGTCAGGGATTTCGCCCATGCGAACCATTTCCGGCAGAATTTCTGCGGCGTTGCCAAGCAAGCCGATAGACAGCGCTTTGCCTGCCGCTTTTGCCTCTTTCGCCAAACGGAGAGCCTCTTCCAACGTATCCGCTTTCACATCGCAGTAGCGCGTTTCAATGCGTCGCTGGATGCGTGCAGGGTCACATTCGACTGCAATTACTACCCCTTCGTTCATGGTAACGGCAAGCGGTTGAGCTCCGCCCATTCCGCCAAGACCGGCTGTTACCGTCAATGTGCCTTTCAGTGAACCGCCAAAATGCTGACGGGCCGCTTCCGCGAAGGTCTCATACGTACCTTGCAAAATTCCTTGCGTACCGATATAAATCCAGGAGCCGGCTGTCATCTGTCCATACATGATCAAGCCGCGTTTTTCCAGGTCGCGGAACACATTCCAGTTCGCCCACGCAGGGACCAGATTGGAGTTAGCCAAAAGTACGCGAGGAGCATTGACATGAGATTTGAAAATGGCAACCGGTTTACCCGATTGAACGAGCAGGGTTTCATCGTCATTCAGCTCACGCAAGCTTTTGACAATGGCATCAAAGCTCTCCCAGTTGCGTGCTGCTTTCCCGATACCGCCGTATACCACCAGATCTTCCGGGCGTTCGGCAACCTCAGGATCCAAATTGTTCATCATCATCCGCAGGGCAGCTTCTTGTACCCACCCTTTGCATTCTTTTTCTGCACCTCTTCTTGCGCGAATTACACGTGTTGATTGTTGGCTCATCCATTCTTCCCCCTAACTTGATTCCATCCTCTTATCAGTTAGTAGACCATATCGTGGGAAAATCATGCAAGTCGGCGTGGTAGTACGTTAGCTGTTTAGTTATTTATCCCGATAAAGTTTGTTATGTATAAGAAAAGACTTCGTCCTTTTTGGTTCCGTGAAGGCATTCAGAGATGAAAAACTGTCCGTTCCGTTCATTACGGAAGGGAGTCGCCAAACGCTGTGCGCCCCTTTCAGGGGTATAGAAGCCTTTCACAGGAGCTTCTCATCTGACGACTCTGATTCCTTCCTTCACTCTCTTCACTTTGCCATGCCTTCACAAGGAACACGCAATGGGACGAAGCTCTTTCCTTTTCAT
>JBHGXW010000039.1:0-72835 GCA_041920465.1 Paenibacillaceae bacterium
GCTTCCCCCTGATGGAATACCCCCTTTGAATCCATATTTATCAAGCTCAACAATATTTTTCTTGCAAGCTTATCCAGTCAAAATTTGAAAAACGGTGAAATAACGAGATTGAGAGAGAAAAACTTAATTTATAGAGGGAGGAATGTATAATGAAGTACGCACACGTTGGTCTTAATGTCACGAACTTGGAGAAGTCCGTTGAGTTTTACAGCAAGTTGTTTGGAACTGATCCTGTCAAGGTGAAACCGGATTACGCGAAGTTTCTTCTCGAAACACCAGGCTTAAACTTTACGCTTAATCTACAGGACGACGTTGGTGGAAATCAAGTCGGGCATTTTGGGATTCAAGTAGAGAGTACAGAAGAGGTTCTGGCTCATAAGAAAAGATTGGAAGAGAATGGCATACTTTCACATTACGACGAAATGAACACCACGTGTTGCTATGCACTCCAAGATAAGTTTTGGATACATGACCCGGACGGAAATGAGTGGGAGTTCTTTTATACAAAATCAGATGTAGAGATTCTGGCCAAAGACGCTGGTGATTGCTGTACGAAAGAATCAAAGGTTGAAAAAAATGAATGCTGTGATTCAACTCCAAAAGAAAAAATAAACAACTGTTGTTCTTAACGAAAAGGAGAGTGGAAATGATATGCATGAAAATATCTACGTTGTTGAATTCCTGTCAAAGTTAAAGCAAGAACAGCTGGAAAAGCGAGCAAGGTTAGCGTGGATAAAGCAGCCACAGCCACAATGCTGTCTTTCAATATGAGAAGAAGAACTGGTACATCACAAGGTGCCAGTTCTTCTTTTTAAATCTGCCCGATTTCTCCGAATTGTTGATTTTTCATTACATAAAAAGAAAGGCCCTTGTCCCATCCGAACAATCGGCATCCATCAGATTTTTATATAATCGATATGTAAATGTCAACTTGACTGTTTTCAGGGTCGTTACATCGCTCGTCATATAATTCAAAATCCGTTAAGAAGGCCCGTTTATTTGTTTTTGACCATTCCCAAATGTACTGCCAAGCTTCAACAATTATTTCTTGAATAGGACCTTTTCTCGTTGTGAATACCATATAATTACATTCTGGTATAGAATAGCTTTTCATTCCATTCGGGACATCATCAATATTTGTAACCTCAGTACCTAAAGCAAATGTATATGAACCCGTTTCATCTGATTCGTAGTCTGTATAAACAGCCAGTATATTTGAGTTCTTTTTATTTGGGATTTTTTCAAGCATTCGGTCTCGATAAAAACTTTGCCTTTGTGAAAGTATTACTCCTTCACCTTTCATCTCAGCCTCATTCGTTGTGGTAACAGGTTTTCCAATGAAGCTAAAAGCGTTCATTTGAGTTATTTTTCTTTCTTGTATTAATTGTGACAATTATTTTCCCTCCCTTTTTGCTAAATTATGTAAAATTAACGGTTTAGAAAGATATTCTTTCAAATTTTAACTCAAATTTCAGGCAAAATCTCGTAGCGGGAGGGAGCATTCAACTGAAACCATTCGGGATGTTCTTCATAAGAGATCATGCCTTCTGACGGGAAAACCATTCTAATAAATCTGCCTGTGTAAGCGTTAAGTTCAACAAATGTTCCATCAACCGACACATTCCAAGTAGAAGTTCCAGTCAGTGTATTCATAAAGGTTTTATCCAATCTGGGAACATCGGTATTGGTGATGGCGGTAGGTAGTTTCAGATGTTGTTTTGCATTTCTTACGTACTGTTCCGCAAGTTGTTTCGCTTGGTCCGGAGAAATCGGATCTTGCTGAAGCCGATTGAAAAAGAAAAGCGATAGCATAAGCACGACGGATATGACGATAAGAACGGTATGTAATCTTTTCACGGTTCCTCCATTCTGCCAATCTCCCTGAAAAAAGTAAAACATAATTTACCATCATAATACAATACAGGAACTATGTCCCAATTGTTAGAAAAGGAACAGGTGAAGGTAATTGAATACGGGGTTCGTCACTGGCAGCAGAAAAATGAAAAAAGGGATAAGGAAATACATTTACACACCGAACATTCATTCGTAAAATAGAAACTGGTGATGAGAATGAATGGAAAACGTACGATACCGCAAATTTTGGAGCAGTTCAGACAAGAAGCACGGTTCCAAAAAAATATTGTCCATTGGGAGACGATCCCTTCCAAAGAAGCCAAGACAGTCCCGATTCCCCATGAAGTAGATGAGCGAATCCGGCAAACCCTTGCCAACAGGGGAATCGTTTCCTTATATACGCATCAAGAAACCGCTTTTCGCCATGTGCGGGAAGGTAAACATATCGTCGCGGTAACTCCTACCGCATCCGGAAAAAGCATGTGCTATCATCTGCCTGTTCTGCAAACGCTGACAGAAGAGCCTGAGGCGCGAGCTCTATACCTGTTTCCGACCAAGGCGTTGGCTCAAGACCAAAAAAGTGAATTGCATAACCTGATCAACGAGACGGGACTCACCATTAAGTCAGAAACGTACGACGGGGATACGCCGGCCAACATCCGGCAAGTGATTCGCACGGCAGGCAATATCGTCATTACCAACCCGGACATGCTGCATTCCGCTATCCTTCCGCATCATACCAAATGGGTCTCTTTTTTTGAGCATTTGAAATACATCGTCATCGATGAGCTGCATACATACCGCGGTGTGTTCGGCAGCCACGTAGCCAACGTGATCCGCCGGTTGAAACGGATTTGTGCTTATTACGGCAGCCGCCCGCAGTTTATTTGCACGTCTGCTACCATCGCAAACCCGAAGCACTTGGCCGAGCAGTTGACCGAAGAAAAAATGGAACTGGTAGATAACAACGGTGCGCCGTCCGGAAAGAAGCATTTTCTCTTCTACAATCCGCCGGTGGTAAATCACCAGTTGAACATACGGCGAAGCGCGACACTGGAAGCGCGCGATATCACGGAGGCATTTCTTGCGAACGGGATTCAAACGATTCTGTTTGCCCGCAGCCGGATTCGCGTTGAGATCCTTTTGAAATATCTGCAGGAATTAATCAAGCAGAAGTTGGGTCCCAAGACCATCCAAGGCTACCGCGGGGGATACCTGCCCAGTCAGCGGCGGCAGATAGAACGGGGCTTAAGGCAAGGAGAGATTCTGGGTGTTATCAGCACCAATGCGCTTGAATTAGGGGTAGATATCGGCCAGCTGCAGGTTTGTGTCATGGCCGGTTATCCAGGTTCGGTCGCCAGCACTTGGCAGCAAGCCGGGCGAGCCGGGCGTCGTCATGGCGAATCGGTTGTCGTTCTCGTCGGAAGTTCCACTCCTTTGGACCAATATGTGATACAGCATCCAGAGTATTTTTTTAACCGGAGTCCGGAATCGGCGCTCATCAATCCCGACAATCTGATCATTCTTGTCGATCATATCAAATGTGCGGCTTATGAACTGCCGTTTCAAGAAGGGGAACGCTTCGGCAACGCGGAGATCATGGAGATCCTCGAATTTCTGACGGAAGAACAAATCTTGCACCATTCCAAAGGAAAATGGTTCTACATGAACGCTTCGTTTCCGGCCCACAACATCAGCCTGCGTTCCGCTTCACAGGAAAATGTGGTGATTATTGATATTACCGAACAAGGTAACGAACGGGTGATCGGGGAGATGGATCAATTCAGTTCCCTCACGCTTCTGCACGAGGAGGCGATTTATCTTCACCAAGGGGTGCAATTCCAGGTGGAGAAACTGGATTACGAAGAGAAAAAAGCGTACGTAAGAGAAGTACAGGTAGATTACTATACAGATGCCAACTTGTCCGTCCAACTGAAAGTATTGGAAGAGGACGAATCCCGCCGCCAGCAACAAGCCGAATATGCCTATGGTGAAGTTTCGGTGCATGCGATGGCCACGATCTTCAAAAAAATCAAGTTTGAAACACACGAAAATATCGGTTCCGGTCCGATTCATTTGCCGGAACGGGAACTGCATACGAGTGCAGCCTGGATTTGCTTCCCCGAAGCCGTTTTTGAGTCGCTGGGCAAGGAAGAAGTGGAACGCGGCTTGGTTGGGCTTGCCCACGTCTTGCAGCATGTTGCTCCCTTGTTTGTCATGTGCGACCCGCAGGACCTGCACGTAATTCCGCAGCGCAAAGCGATTCATTCGGGGCAGCCGACCCTCTTTCTATATGACCGGTATCCGGGAGGAGTCGGGCTAAGCGAGCAGGTTTATAAAGAAATGGAAACGATCCTCTTCCAGGCAGAGCAGCTGATCAGCGCATGCCCCTGTGATTCGGGGTGCCCTTCCTGTATCGGAGCTTCGGAAGAGGGAGGGAAGGAATTGGCTCTGTCTCTCGTTCGGCTCGCCCAAGGGGGTAGTATCTATGTCTCTTAAAAGCAAACTCCAGCGCATGAAAGGGCACATGACTAAAGAAGCTCCTTCCATAATATCGCCGTCCACACCGGCAGCAGCCGTTCCCTTTCTGGAGCGATGGAGGGAACTTCAGGCCAGGCCGTTTGGAACCGGTGAAGAGTATGTTATGGTCCGCGAAGTCCGCTATCCGATTACGCAAAAGCATGGAAGGTATCATTTTCATCAGCTTCATGAAGTAATTGAAGCATGGGGAGAAGCTTGTCTCAATCATCCGCTGTCTGCCGCCGAGAAAACTGCCGAAGAACTGCTGTTTTTCGACACAGAAACAACGGGATTGCAAGGGGGAGTAGGCAACACCATCTTTCTGCTTGGCTATAGCCGGATCGAAGGGGAGGATGTCGTCGTCCGCCAGCACTTCCTGGCGGAGCCGCATGCGGAAGTTACGCTTTATCAGTCATTTTTGCAGGATGTTCGTACGTCCGCGCAACTCGTCACCTTCAATGGAAAATCGTTTGACTGGCCGCAGGTGAAAACCAGACATACCCTCGTCCGTGATTCGGTCCCGGAACTGCCTTCCTTCGGTCACTACGATCTTTTGCACGGGGCGAGAAGATTATGGAAAAACGAATTGGAGTCTTGCCGCCTGTCTGTCATCGAGCAAACCAAATTGGGGGTCCATCGCGAGAATGATCTTCCCGGATTTATGGCTCCCATCGCCTATTTTGACTATTTGGTAAACAAAGATCCAGAAACGGTCTCAGGTGTACTTCGCCATAATGAGCTGGATGTTCTTTCACTGATTACCCTTTATATTCATATCTCCAAGCTATTGCTGGAACAAGGGAGTGCGAACGTTTCCTCTGAAGAACGGTTTGAAATTGCCCGTTGGTACGAGGCGTTGGGTGCGCATGAATATGCCGTTGCAGCCTACCGACAGATCGCGGCAAGTCAGCATCCGCTTCGCCATCAGGCAAAAATCGCCTTGGGGCGCCGGTACAAAAAGCAAAACAACTGGCAAGCTGCATTAACCATGTGGGAGGAAGTGATACAAGATACTGCCTATCCTTCCGAAGAGGTTTTGATTGAAATAGCCAAAACCTATGAACACCAAGCGAAAGACTATGAGAAAGCACTCCACTATACCAGGCTGGCAATCGATGCATGGAAAAGAAGAGGCAATCTGCTGCGCCTAAAGAACAAAAAAGAATGGGAAACGTACGAAAAACGGATTGAACGGCTGCAGAGGAAGCTTGATTTGGCTACCTATTCGGATCACCTCATAAGCTCGCAGTCATAACTTCTTTACCCGTATCTTGCTGACCATGAAAAAAGCTAACAGCAAGGCAACATAGGGAACGATCCCATACAAAACGGGAGCCCACAAAAGCAAGCCAGTAATGATTCCCGCGGCCGGAATGGGCAAACCTTCGAAGTAGCCAACAGTAGGGCGAGTATTGAAGCGTGCTAACCTCAGAGCACCGGCGAACGGGAAAAACAGAAGATCCAGTGTCGATACCAAGTGATGGGGAACCGTTTCATAGAGGGCCAAGGCAGGAACAACGCCGAAACTGACAATATCCGCCAAAGAATCCAACTCGACACCGAATTCGCTTGCTACTTTCAGCTTACGTGCCACTTTTCCATCCAGGAAATCAAAGACAGCAGACAAAAAAATAAAAACAGTGGCGACAGTCGGCAAATGATTAGCTATGAAGACGAGAGCGATAACGCCGCTTCCTAAATTGGACAAAGTAAAAAGGTTGGGGATTGATTCTACAAAGCGGAGCAAAAGATCAAACCCTTTCTGCAAGGCGCATATTACCTCATAGGTTCCCCTAATGAGCTTAAAACATAATCCATCTGTCCTGATGTCAAAAATTGTGGGCATTCTCCGATACCACAACCTAGGCAAAAGCATATAAATACATCGTAGAGAAAAACAGGAGGAGACATCCCATGACAGATGGATTTGTAGCGAGATCACTAGATGAAATTCGTTTTTGGTCGAGGATCATGAAAGAACACTCTTTGTTTTTGAGTTTAGGCTTCAATCGCGATGACGTACAATTAATCCATGAGGCCAATCGGTTTTACGCCATTTTTGAGAACATCGAAAATCAGGCAAACTCCTTCTCGACAGATATTGAACCACAGCGAATGGTTCAATTTAATACTGTCGTATATCATGCTGTGTGCCATATTTATGCGTTTAAACGAAGAGTGCTCGGGTTAATCTTGCGCTGTCAGATAGGCGGCAGCAATTTCCCCTTATTGGTCGATCACGTAAGCAGGGAAGCCTCTTATTTCATGCGGCGTTTGGAGCAGTTAAATACAGGTACTCTTGACCCGCTGCCTGACGCCATTATTAATGAAAACGTATTTTTCCTCAAGATCATGGCGGATCATGCCAAATTTATCAACCATTTACTCGATCCTTCCGAGCGAAAACTGGTGGAGCAGGCGAGAGAATTCAGTCATGACTTTGACCAACTCTTGTTCCAGGCTATTGATCTTGACTCAATGCGTCCCGAATCCCAAACAGTCCCGCTGCTTGATCAGTTTGTCGACCAAAACAGAGTTTCTGTTCGCCAGTTACGTGATTTTAAACGTACTGCCCGTGATCTGATCGAAGCTTGCCGGATTAAAAGTATTATTCCGCCGCTTCTTGCTGACCACGTATTTAGGGAAGCTACACGTTTCCTGGAAATCCTGGATGCGTTTGAAGCAGCTTTATCCGGTGGAACACCGAGAGAGATGTCTTTGGAATCTCGGAAACTGGAGTGAACCGATTAATGTCGTCAGCCTGGTCTGCATCGTTTTCATCTCCTTCATGATGGCGATACAGCCCGAACCAAAACGCAGGCCTTAATGTTAATTTAGGTCTTTAAAAGGTGAATCATTCTCTCCATTTGGTGCGAGTTAGTTTCAAACTCCTCAGGCCCGATCCCATTTTGGATAAGGTTATGCAGGTTTTCCGCCCATTCTTCCGAAAGCCAATACCAGCCGATCCGTGACATGCCGCTATAATACTGTTCAACTATGCGAATTGCTTCGTCTAAAGTGTAGTGTTCGGGGAACTGAGCATGAAGCTCTTTAGCAATTTCTTGTTCATATGCATCCATTTCTGCAAATCGTTTTATCATCACACTCACCCTTCATGCAGGTCTGTTGCCCTCTCAGCTTGAGTATAGCTTATTGGTAACCGCTTGTGTGGCATGTAACAAAACTGTCAGAGAGGCGAAATGGCAGAAACAGAGCAGTCGATAACACATTTCATAGACCCTAGTAACTCACGAAGAATTCTAGGGTCTGATTCATTTGACAAGTGATCGCTTCTATTGTCACACTTCTATTGTCACATAAGAAACCAGGCGAAAAAATTACATTAGTGGGTATCCCGTTCCGAATTGGAATCTTCTTTCGACTGAAACGGCAGACGGGGAGAGTCGCCCTCGTCGATCCGGTCATTTTCCAAATTGCGTCTCACACTAACCTTCCATTTGCCTTCACGGTAAGAATCAACTTCCCAGGAATTTGGTCCAGTCATTGTTCATCTGCTCTCCTTGTCGTCGTATTTATCATCTTTAACGTTTCCTGCCAGAATTTTTTCATTCCCTGCACCCAAACTAAATCCTGTCATGATCACATCCGCTGCAGGGGCATGCATTCATGATTAGTGTCCGGTATTCCGGACATTTTTGTTTAGTCGACGGACATCCTGGTGAACCGGATTCATGCAAATCCTTTTAAGGAAGGCTTGTTCCCCTTGGCATGTTATTTGCTTCGGTAATCCGACATACATTCATCTGCTTTTCCGGAAAAAAAGGAGGATGTGTATGGACATTGGAAGTTGTTTGGCAAGAAATGCACGCAGACACCCGGACAAATGGGCGGTCACCTGTGAGGGACGCACTTACACTTATGGAGAGTTCAACCGTGAAGTAAACCGATTGGCAAACGGCCTTATGGCATTGGGCATTGAAAAAGGACAAAAAGTGGCACTCATGATGAAAAACTCAGACCATTTTGCTGTTTCATTTTTCGCAGCGGCAAAGCTTGGAGCTGTTCTGGTGCCTCTCAACTTCCGGTTAACTTGTGCTGAAATCAGGTATATTCTGGATCATTCCGATTCCGTCTCCGTAATTTGCGATGAAGAGTACAGTAAACTCGTCGAGGAAGCTCGCACTCAGGTACCGACCGTTCAACAGGTGATTGTCGTGGGAACTCCAACCGTTCCTGGCCATCTTGCCTTCCAAGAGGTGTTTTCTCCAAGCGATCAGGAACCGGATGTTGTCGTACATGAACGGGACGATCTCGAAATTTTATACACATCAGGAACGACCGGCCGTCCAAAAGGGGCCTTATTCGATCACCATCGGATTATGCAGGTGGGAATCAAGATGATGGCTGTATTAGGGCTGAATGTACGTGACCGATTGCTGCACCTTGCACCGTTATTTCATTCTGCTCAATTGAACCTGCTTCTTCTGCCAGGCTTCTTTCTGGGGAATAGCCAAGTCATTCATCGCGACTTTCACCCGATTGATACCCTGAAAGCGATTCAGGAACATAAAATTACCCTGTTTTTTGGAGTGCCGACTATGTACGCCTTTCTTTTGCAAGTACCTGGCGCAGAGCGGTTTGATTTATCTTCTGTAACCCGCTGCGCATACGGGGCGGCTCCTATGGCCCCTGAGATTATCAGGCGCAGCATGCAGTTGTTTGGCACGGATCAATTTTACAATCTTTGCGGCTTGACAGAAGGAGGACCGGGAGGCATTTGTCTTACGCCGGAAGCGCATCAAACCAAACTGGGGGCAAGCGGCACTTCCATGTTCCATACAGAAGCACGGGTTGTAGACGATTCAGGCCAAGATGTCCCTCCAGGCAATATTGGAGAGTTAATCCTCCGCGGAGAGACGGTAATGAAAGAATATTACAAAAATCCGCAAGCAACCGCAGAAGCCATGCGCGGCGGCTGGCTCCATACGGGAGACCTCGCCGTAATTGATGACGACGGATACATAACCCTTGTCGATCGGAAAAAGGACATGATCATCTCCGGGGGAGAAAACGTGTATTCGGTAGAGGTTGAGCAAATCCTGTATGCCCATCCTCAAGTGCTGGAAGCAGCTGTGATCGGGCTTCCGCACGAAGTATGGGGAGAGGTTGTGACCGCGGTAATTGTCCCGAAACCAGGACAGGTCATTGATCCAGAGGAACTGCAGACATTTTGCCGTCAGTTTCTTGCAGGATACAAGATTCCACGAATGGTGCTCTTTGTCGAACAGCTCCCGCGTAATGCATCTGGCAAGATCCTGAAATACAAGCTGCGCAATGATCTCAAGCCAGACGCAGAGACAAATCGCCATCTTGGCTAACAATCGATACAAACAATCTATACACAGAATAAAAAAGACTTGTTACCCTTCATGCGGGAATGAGTCGTTATTTTTTTCTAGAAAGGAGCTGTTCTTTCGATAATAATATTTTCATGAAGAAAGAGAGAAGAGGGGAAATCATTTGCAAATTCTGTATTTGTGGATTGAAAAACATGGGATCATCCAAAAACAAGGATTTAACTTTGGCGGACCTTACCGTTTTGAACTGACGGAAACGCCTGAAGGGAAAAGGAAACTCCTGTTTGAACCGAATGACAGCTATATCGACAATTTCTTTGATTCATCATTTTCGCTGCAGCAAACCGGTAAACCGGCAGACTATTCCAATGCCCAAATTCGGAACGTAACAGCCATCATCGGCAAAAACGGCACAGGAAAGACATCACTTTTAGACTATATCAAAACTACGTTTGCCTCTCCTTCCGATGAGATTAATGTCCCAAGAAGCAAACGCCTGCTCGTTATCGAAACATCTGATCGCCAAATGAAAATCTTGATTGATCCCTCCATCGGGCTTACCAATCTGGGCGAGTTAGAAAAGCATTTTCAATTGGAAGAGTTGGGCCCGGGACCGTTCTCTGAACAAGAATTTTTCAAGAACAGCCAGACATCGCTGATCTTTTTCTCCAATATTTTCGACGGTCACGATGAGTACGAGACCGATGCCCAGCAGCAGTTTTACAACATCTCCACGAACTATCTGGTGAAAGCTGACAAAATCAAGTTGAGAGAGTCCAACCGCCTGATTGATTAGCAGGTTAGTGAAGTGGAAATCCATCATCTGACTGATGTACACCGACAAATCGTCTTTTTGAATCGCGGTGAGATCAAGATGCCATTTCCTTTGCCACCTTATATCAACCTTACGCCGATGACATTCAAAAAAGCAAACCAGTTTAAGAGGTATGATGATTTCGTCAGAAGTGCAGTTGAACTGCTGAGAAGGATCGAATATGGGGATGGTGGAAGAAGAATTCGATTTTTGTGCAAATTTTACGCTTCACTTGTCCAGGTTTTTTTCTATGAAGCAGTGCATGTATACAGCAACGATCAGAAAAAAGCTGTCGATCAAATTTATGGCATGATGGAGTTTGACGAGATCAAGCGGGCCCGAATCGAGAACAACTGGAATTTCAATGTCTTTTCAGTGATTGACATGTTCTTTGTCAAGCTAGCAAAAAATTTCCCGAGGGGAAGATTTATTGTCAACGTAATAGAATTCGTCAAAAAATACAGTGATCGAACCGATGGAACTTCTCTGTTTCTCCACGTACGAGATGAATTCGAGCCCAATATCGGCCGGTTTTTGCCTGATTACCAAGGGTCTTTTGTCGTCAATCCATACATAACTTTCCAATGGTTTGGTCTCAGCTCTGGACAAGCTGCATTACTTAACCTGTACAGCCGCTTTTTTGCCTTGGCTGACAAACAAATGTTTGGTGACGGCAAGTTGAAACAAAACCTGATCATCCTGATAGACGAGGGTGAAGTATACTTCCATCCAATGTGGCAGAAAAAATTTCTGAATCTGCTGCTTTCCTTTCTGCCAAAAGTTTATCGCAAGGACGAAGGAGCAGGGCGCAATATCCAATTGATATTAACTTCCAATTCACCCTTTATTGCCTCGGATTTGCCCAATTCCAACGTAATCTTTTTGGCTGCCGACGAGGAAGGAACCAACGCTGTCGTACAAGATCTGGAGCAGAAAAAACAGACGTTTGCGGCCAACATTCATACGCTTTTTACAGACTCGTTTTTCATGGATGAAGGTCTTATCGGTGAATTCGCCAAAAGCAGAGTGAACCAACTGATTAATTTTCTGCTTCACTCTGATCCTTTCAATATCCAGGAAAACGGAGCCATCCTCGACACAATGATCGGTCTCATCGGCGAACCTGTCGTGAGAAACAAAATCGCGCAAATCAGGCAAAGCCGCTTGGCAGAGATCCCTGTTCACGAGCACAAAACGATTGACGAGCAAATCGAGGAACTGGAAGAAAAATTGCTAACCTTGAGAAAGCGGAAGGAGCAATTGCAGGATGATTCAGATCCGTATCAAAAATAAAGCTAAACTTGATGATATAAAAAGCAGCATATCGACTATTTTGACACCCATCATTTATCCACATTGAAACGATACACAAAACACGGACACATAAAAGAAAAGGAGTTTTTCGAGCTGATCTTGCGGCACAAGGAAAAAATCCTGGTCGGTACACCCAAAGAATTGGAGGAAGTGGTTGAAGAAGTCCATCTCCTTCATTCCAATGGGAATCAGAACAAATTTACCGCATCATTCGGCAAAAGAAAGTCCGTACGCGGAAGAGAAATCTCCAGCTTTCTGCGCAAAGTGAACAAAGTGTTTGATTACGATGCCTTTTGTGATTCCTATCCCATTCAAAAAGACATGAATCGTTGGGGCGCCTATCAATTGTGCTTATCCTTGCAGGTCCGTGTATGTCCTTATTGCAACCGACAATACACCACGACTCTCTTTCGGCCGAAAAGCATAAGCAGATCAAATCCAGATGAAGGAATCAGCATAAGGCCGGATCTTGACCATTTCTTTGACAAAGCTACTTATCCTTATTTGGCTTTATCCCTGTTTAATCTCATCCCTTGCTGCACCATTTGCAACTCACGGATAAAGGGCGGCAAAAAATTTAATCTGAAAGATTATATCCATCCCTATGTGGAAGGGTTTGGCAACAAGTACAGATTTACCATTCTCCTCCAAGGGGGTTCAACCATCCCAGACAGTGATAAAAACGCCGATTATTATAAAGTTCTCGTCGGAAACAGCAACGCTTTTGAAATTGGCTTCAAGGGATATACGGCCGATACAGATTTTCTCCAAAAGGCTGAGCGTACTGTGAATGCGTTCCGGCTGAAAGAGTTATACAACCAGCATAAAGATCATGTGGTTGAACTCTTGCAGAAAATGGTGGCTTACAACGAAGATTGGGCACAAAGCCTGTACAATTCCTTCGATAAAGAGCTGTTTCAAAATGAGCAGGAAATGCTCTTGATGGCACTGGGTAACCACATCGCGGAAGAGAATCACGATAAACGTCCCCTGGCCAAGCTGATCAGTGACATCTGGGCGGAGTTTCGTCTACATGACTTATTGCACAAGAAACCGTAAGTATCTTGAGAGACGGGATCGTTATTGTGATGTTTTTCATATCAAGGTGATCAAGGTTTTGGCATATTTGTAGGATGGAGTTGATCAAACCTACTACAACGAAACGGGGTATGCACTCATGTTGAGACTTCCACAATTAAGCATTGCGCATATACAACCGCGGGTACCGATTCTGCAAGGCGGTATGGGCGTAGGAATCTCCCTCAGCGGACTTGCTGCGGCAGTTGCCAATGCTGGCGGTGTCGGAATTATTTCTGGAACCGGTATTTCTCTAGACGAGATGAGAACGCACATTCGCAAAGCGAAGGAACTTGTCAAAGAAAAGGGCTATATCGGGGTAAACGTATTATTTGCCATGAAGGACTTCGCTGAAAAAATGAAAGCGGCTATGGAAGAAAAGGTGGACTTCATTATTTCCGGTGCCGGTATTTCCAGGGATATGTATGCGTGGGGAAGAGAGTACGGCGTACCTGTCATCTCAATCGTTTCCTCCGCAAAAGTGGCCAAGCTTTCGGAAAAGCTGGGGGCAGCGGCTGTTGTCGTGGAAGGGTTTGAGGCGGGCGGACACTTGGGAACGGACAGGCCATTATTTGAGATTCTTCCTGAAGTGGTAGAAGCAGTCAGTATCCCCGTGATTGCCGCAGGCGGTATTTTAACCGGAGAAGATGTGGCGAAGGCTCTCAAAATGGGGGCTTCCGGTGTACAGATTGGGACCCGTTTCGTTGCAAGTGAAGAGTGTGATGCTCCTTTGGCGTTCAAACAAAAGTATGTGGAAGCCCGGCAAGACGATACCATCTTGGTCAAAACAACGGTTGGGCTACAAGGCAGAGCGATCAAGAATAACTTCACGGATTTGATTTGCGGTGATGATAAACTCAAAATCAATAAATGCCGCGACTGCCTCAAAAACTGTTCGTATCGTTTTTGTACGTTGGACTCGCTGCTTACGTCAGTGAACGGTGACGTAGAGAACGGTCTGGTTTTTGCCGGATCACGAGTACATGAAATAAAAGAAATTCTGCCGGTGCAAACAATTATCGATAAAATTGTGGAGGAATACTGGGAAACCGTAGATCAAGAAAAAAGATAACATGTAAATTAGATAAATGAGAAGCTTGTGAAAAATATCACTACGCCTCTGAATGTTCTCGTTTATCATGTAGATATCCGGAACAGAGGAGGAATAAACATGATGACGAGCATCGAATACTTTGACACAGCGAATTATGATTTCTCCGCTCAGAAAAAAGTAGATAATTTTTTAACACCATATATTCCGTGCGTGGAAGCAACCGCAATTAAGCGGAAAGATAATACTTGGGATGTCTTTTTCAACCAATTTGAAGATAAAATCGAATTTGATTATTTGACTGGCGGAAACAATCATTATTTTGATCCAGTCAATGGATTCTATCTGTTTAATACTTCAGAAGAAATGGTTGAAGAGAAATTCCGCGATTGGGCCGAGAATGTTTTGATGAAGTTTAGAAGAAACAGAATCGATTGACGATTGTAAAGAAAAACTGGGTTTTCCAGTTTTTCTTTTTTTATTCTCATCAAACTTTTCTTCTTGTAAAATAGCAATAGCTTCAAGTCCCGATGATTTCTTGATCAGGATGAAAGAGTTGAATTATCTTATTTTTGTAAATCGAACGGTTTCATTTTAAATAAATAATATAGGTGATTTCAATGACCAACACTGTAACTCAAGAACTGACTGATTTAATAGAACGCATCATGAGCCTGCCTGATACCAGCCTGCGGGAATTCGAAGAAGGAATGACCGACATCATTACAAAATACCCAGACAATATCGAGGCCAACTTAACATATATTTTAGAGAATGAAAAAGAGAAAGAATTGCGGTTTCGAGCTTTCTTTGGTTTATCCATTTATCAAAGACGCCAGAAAAACCATACTGAGTTTAAGCAACTTGTGGAGAAATATATCATGGAGTTTCAAGAATTTGATTTGCATTATCATATTCTTTCCTTAATGCATAAATCTTTCGGGGATCAGGAAGGAATCAGGAAATCGATTTACTACGGTAAGAAGGCAGTAGAAAAATTAAGTGCACATGTTGGGGTTCTTCATAACTTTTGCGAAGCAGTAGTTACCGCACAAGAGGAATTCCTGGATCCATCTCCGGAATATGTGGAAGAATCGATCTTGTTCATAGATACGGTGTTAACGTTACGACCCAGATATGCAAAGTTTTACTGTACGAAAGGAAGAATTTTGGCACAGCAAAAAAAATTTGAAGAAGCGAAACAAAATATCTTGAAAGCAATCGATTTGGAAAACAACAAGACTAACGATTATACATTACGGATAACCGATTATAAAAATACCCTTTCACGGATAGAATCGCTTGAGCAGTTTCATAAAATCAAGGAGTTAATCAATGTTGCTGTTTCTCAAATAAACGAAGCGGAAAACAAAATCAAGGCCGAAGTAGAGGGCAATAAAGCACAGCTGGAAAAGTTAAAAACGGAAAATTTACAGATGCTTGCGTTCTTTACAGGCATCATTAGTTTTATTATCGGATCTATCACGATTCTAAGTAAACAACCCACATTTTTAGAATCGGCCATGCTCATGATGATCCTTGCCGGTACATTAGTTTTATGCAATGTTGGCTTCTCCATTTTGCTATTGCCGCCGAAAGAAAACTATACAAGATATATTCTCGTTAGTCTGATCGGAATCTTCATGATCCTGTTAAGCATTTTTATCCATATCGGAGGAATGTAACATTGATGATCGAACATGTTGAAATCATCTATAAAAAAGGAGCAAATCCGGTAAACGAAGATGAATACGTGGTGAATCATGAGGCATCGCTATTTGCCGTAATTGATGGAGCAACCGGGCTAAATGGACTGCCGGGTCATCTGGCAGCTACTGTCATCAAACATACATTTGCCACTGCCGCCAAGGAAACTCCGCTTCTTGAAACAGTGAAGACGGCAAACAAAAATTTGCAAAACGAAATTCTGAAAATTACGAATGCGAGCAATATAGAACAAATCCCCAAGTCGCAAAGAAGTTCCTGCGGTTTGGTTGCCGCCAAGATCATAAACGGGCTTAGTATGGAATATGTACATGCAGGGGATTGTATGATGTTTCTTCAGTACGATGACTCTTATATTCGTGCCGTTACCTATGATCATCTGGCCAAACTTGATACTGTCTCCATCCAAGCAATGACAAATGAATGGAGGAAACTGCTAAAAAATGATGAGGTTCCCAATTCGTGGAACCCTGATGCAATTCAAGGCGCGTTAAAAAACATTCGGGAGAAAATAATGCCTATCCTCATCTCGAATCGAAACATGCTGAACACACAAGGTGGCTATTGTGTCCTAGACGGAAGTAAAGAGGCTATTCAATTTCTTGAACATGGGATGATCCAACTTCATCATGTCAAACAAATCCTGTTTCTTTCTGACGGGCTGGTTCTTCCAAACAAGAAAGCAAGCGGGCAAGAGATTTGGGAAAAAACGGCCAAATTTGCTTTTGACAAAGGGCTGGATTTGTTGGCCCAAGCGGTAGAGAATGATGAAAATGAAGACCCAGCATGTTTCCATTACCCGCGATTAAAACCGGCAGATGATAAGACAGGAATCCTTATAAAGCTAAAGGAATGGTAAATGTTTCGAGAGCTGGTGAAAAAACAGACAGATAATCTTCAAGCGTGTACACGAATTTACGGGAAAGCATGGTAATATGGTGAGTGAAAGCGCTTAGCTGATTGGTTCCGAACAGGAAAGCAAACTGATGCAGAAAACCGATCAGCGAAATGCAGACAATGGTAAGGGAGAAGGAATGAAAATGAGTTACGCAATTGGGATTGACATCGGGGGTACGAAGGTAGCGATAGGGATTGTGAACGGAGATGGAGTAGTGGTCGAGCAGATAACGATTCCCACTGATCTTAGCATTTCTCCAGAGGAGATGATTGAGAAGATTTACAGAACTGCTGCCGAGCTTTTGGAACAATCCGGCATCGACAAGGCAGAACTGAGTGGTGTCGGGGTGGGAGCGCCGGGTCCTCTGGATGCCAAAAACGGCCTGATTACTTGCCCGCCTAATTTGCGAAACTGGGTGAACGTTCCAATCGTTCAGGAGCTGGAAAAGCATTTCTCGCTTCCGATCCGATTAGAAAATGATGCCAACGCGGCCGCTCTTGCGGAAAAATGGGTAGGGGCAGCGAAAGAAAACAATGATTTTGCCTATATAACCATAAGCACGGGGATTGGAGCCGGTTTGTTCGTAGATGGAAAACTGCTTTCCGGCTCCAAAGGAAATGCGGGAGAACTAGGCCACATTCTGGTCAATCCTGCAAAAGGAACCTGCACATGCGGCCAAAAAGGTTGTCTGGAATGGGTTGCTTCGGGAACAGCGATTGGCAGACAAGCTTCTGAACTGATGGGAAAACCTCTCACAGCGAAAGATGTGTTCGTCATGTATGAAGCTGGTGTTCCCGAGATCGTGTCATTAGTGGAAGAGGTCTTCACCTACATTGGCATCGGCTGTGTGAGCCTGATCAATCTGTTTGAACCGGAAAAAATTGTCATCGGCGGCGGAGTATCGGAAGTAGGAGATCCACTGTTTGATTCCGTTCGAAACTACGTTGCCAAATATGCGTTAAGTCCGGCCGGCCGCGAAACTGAGATTGTTCCGGCGGGCTTGCGGAAAAATGCGGGTTTAATCGGAGCTGCCGCTTTGATGTTTTTTGCCTGAAAAGGAAAAGTGAGATTCTCTGAGCAATTCCAAATCCATGCGACTGATGTACTTCGTAACGAAATGGAATCACGCGAAGTGATGCACCACATTCGTGAGCCAAGAATTGGGGTAGCAACAAATGAAAAAAGATACCAATCTCCAAAGAGACAGGTATCTTTTTTCATATTCAATTTAAGTATTTTTTATCTAGGACAGTATTCTTAATACAGAGCAGTTGGCGGATCAATTGCCAGAACTACCTGCCCATTTACTGTTAGCCATATGTAATAGTGATCATATTCTTTACCGGTAATAGCTTCATACTGAGCGATTAATTTTTCTTGCAAGTCAAAAGACATTTTGGCAGTTTGATCTCCCAATGGAATTCCTTTCAGTCCCATTGCATCAGCTACAGCTCTGGCTTTGTCAGCGGAAACTTCCAAATATTTATCCTGGTCAGATAAATACGCAGCATTCGCCACTCCAGTACCAAGGGTACCCATAAGCATTACGGATACCAAAAGCGCTCCCAATTTTTTCTTCATTTTTTCTCCTCCAAAATTTAATTTAATCTTTCTATTAGTGAAAGAAAGATTTCAACAACTTCGGGGTTGTACATGGTGCCACTGCATCGTTTAATTTCTTCCAGCGCTTCTTCTTTCGTCCGACCCTTTTTGTATATTCTGTCCGTTGTCATCGCGTCAAATGAGTCTACGACAGAGATAATCGCAGCTTCAATCGAAATTTGATCTCCTTTAAGACCATGGGGATAGCCATTGCCGTCGTATCTTTCATGGTGTTGCTCCACAATCTCTCCAGCACTCATAAGTAAAGGAAAATTTGTTGCAGTAAGAATTTCTCGTCCATAAATAGGGTGCATCTTCATGATTTCCCACTCGTCACTCGTTAGTTTGCCAGGTTTTTGCAAGATTGATAGAGGCACTTTTACTTTACCTACATCATGCAAGAAAGAAGACATGTTTAATCTGACCATTTGATTGGAAGACAGACCCATTGCTTCGCCAACCATCATCGACATTTTAGCGATTCTACTACAATGATCTACAGTATACCCATCTTTTTCCTCAATTGCAATCGCAAGATCCATCATTTTCTTTGTCGCCAAACTATAATAATGAAAAACAGGTTGAGACGATACATAGATGAATTCAGTGTCTTCTTCGGCAATGAAAATAGATGAGTTCATTACAGGGCTCCCATAAAATGAATCTCCCGGAAAGAGAAACTTATCCTCATCTTCGGTTTGCAGCCTTAGTTTCCCAGATAGGATCGTGATATGCTCCAGCGCATTCCAGCCCTCTTGGGGAATCATTGCCCATTTTCCTTGAGCTTCAAGCTTATGATGAATGATTTCTGTCCCATCACCCGAGCTTATAAGAGAAACCTCTAAATTTTTCATTCGGACTGTTTCTATAAATTGTCCCTTGTGTACGATGGGCACAAAATACACCTCCAAAAAGATTCACTCAGGCTGAACTTTATATCATTCTAACAAATTTTCATCAATAAATTGGTAGAAAAAATAAAAAATCGTTTTTTCCTCTTCATTATTCTAAGGGGAATAACAGAGGTAGATCAATCTTCGTTTGAGAAGTTCAAGAAGTTGGTTACATTCATCCAAAATGAAAAAGTGGCCCTACGCTCATACACGGGACCACTTTTCTTACATTCGGGTGGGTTTTCTTATCTTCTTACCAATTAAATGGTGGGGGAGAATGCACTTGTGCTTGGCTGTTGCATGGTGCCGTTTTTGGAGTAATGGATGTGCCATGAGAATGCTTTTTCAAGAATATGCGGAGTTTGTCCGCCGTTTTTTAGAGCCTCTTTAAAATAATCAAGCAGTTGCTGACGATATAGTGGATGGGAACATCTTTCAATGATAAGCATAGCCCGTTCTGTCGGCGCCAGTCCACGCAGATCAGCGTATCCTTGTTCCGTCACGATGACATCGACATCGTGTTCTGTATGATCGACGTGCGAAACAAACGGTACGATGCTGGAAATTTTGCCGTCTTTTGCAGTAGACTTGGTCACAAATATCGCGATGCGAGAATTACGTGCAAAGTCTCCGGAACCTCCGATACCGTTCATCATATTGGTTCCCAAAACATGCGTTGAGTTCACATTTCCATAAATATCAACCTCCAGGGCTGTATTGATGGAGATAAGCCCCAATCGACGAATAATCTCCGGATGATTCGAAATTTCTTGTGGACGTAATACCAATCGGTCACGATAACGCCCGATCTTTGCATATACTTCCTTCATTTTTGCAGGCGAAAGTGTGAAAGAACAACCGGATGCAAAGCGAACCTTGCCCGCATCCAAAAGGTCAAAGACCGCATCCTGAAGCACTTCGGAGTAAATCTCCAAGTCTTTGAATTCGGATTTCAACATTCCGTGCAGGACTGCATTAGCCACGGAGCCAACCCCTGATTGCAATGGCGCCAGATTGTGCGGAAGCCGTCCCAATTGAATCTCTCGACGCAAAAACTGAATTAAGTGACCAGCCATGGCGGACGTTTCTTCGTCAGGAGGAATTACTCCGGATGCAGAGTCGGAAGCGTTCGTAATGACAATGCCTTTAATTTTTTCTATATCCACGGGTATTCCAATTGTACCGATTCGCTCGTCCACTTTTGTCAATGGGATAGCGCTACGATTTCCCTGCATGCCCAATTCGTAAATATCATGAATGCCTTCCAAAGCTGTAGTCTGAGCCATGTTTAATTCTACAATGACAGCCTTGGCCTTTTGTACAAAAATAGAGGAGTTTCCAACAGAGGTGGTAGGGATGAGAAACCCGTCTTCCGTAATCGAAACCGCTTCCACAATTGCGAAATCAATAGGATCCAGTACGTCGGAGCGAATCCATTCCGCCGTGTGAGAGAGATGTTGGTCGACAAATAACAGTTCGCCTTGGTTAATCTTTTTGCGCATCGTTCCATCAGCCTGGAAGGGCAGGCGTTTGTTAACGATCCCAGCTTCCGCCATAATTTTATCAATGTCAGAGCCAAGGGAAGCTCCCGTATACACGTTTACTTTTAACGGCTCGGATTTCGCTCTTTCAACCAGAGCAACCGGCACCACCTTTGCGTCTCCGGCTCGGGTAAATCCGCTTAATCCCAGAGTCATCCCGTCTTGAATCCATGAAGCAGCTGTTTTTGCAGAGACGATACGGTCATGCAATCGTTTGTCACGCAAACGTTCTGATAACATTTTCTTCACAATATTCCCCTCTTTGCTAATTTTGAAATATTCTATCAACAATGAAAGAGGGGCACATCCATTTTGACGTGAAAAGCCTTAAAAAAGGAGTAAACCAGCATTTTTTTGACACAAGACAGGATATCTTAAAATCCGAGAGTTTTTCGGAAAAAGCTTGCGTACGATTGACTGACAGGAATCTTTGTTTTGTCCTTCATGATTAATAGAAACGTGGAATGGGAATCCGGATGAATTTCATGAATACTGTTCACATTTACAATATAGGACCGATGGACGCGAATAAATAAGCTTTCAGGCAGGATCATCTCCAATTCACTTAGGTTACATTTATGGAACCCTTCGCCGCGTGTGATCGTTTGAATCCTTGTCTTTCGATTTTGTGCTTCCAGATACATGATTTGTTCAAATGGAACAGGGATCCAGCGGTCATTCGTTTTGATCGTCAACAATGTTGAGACAAGCTGTGAAGGCTTTGACGGGAAAATGGCCGTAATACATCCCTTGGTAAAACCGCTTTCAAGAATAGGAACAGAAATGCCAAAATACGAAATTCCAAACAGGTGGCTGTCGATATGCTGGGAGACCTTATGCCGTAATGATAACGCCATATAGGTAACAGTACCTTCAGAAATCTTGTCGCCCGGTTGGATTTTCAGGTCAATACTTTTACTCGGCTGATAGTATATGAATTCACTTTCATCCGATATCGCAATCGAAGTGTGGTTTGGAAGTAAATCACCGATACCTTTCATGATGGAAGAAACCGTTAACCTATCCACTATGTTCACCTCACAAGAATAGATAAAAAAGGTTATTGGTTTGTTTTTATTATAACAAGGAATAGGTACGGCAAATTACCAATCAGATAAAGGAAAAATTAGGCTTGCAAAAACTAATGATATTAGCTAAATTAAAACTAACGTTATTAGTTTTAAGTGACCGAATGAATCTTGCAAACACCAAACAGCAAAGGATGAACATAGATGTCCCCAAGGATTGGCCTTGATTTGGCAGCCATCTTGCAAGCTGCAACAGACATTGCTGATACGCATGGCATTGAGGAAGTGACTTTAGCCACTTTAGCCAAAAAATTGAAGATTCGCCCTCCTTCGTTATACAATCATGTGGAGGGATTGCACGGCTTACGAAAACAACTCGCAATTTATGGTCTGAAAAAGCTGCACAATGCCTTGATGCAAGCGACAGTCGGGCGGGCGGGAGATGATGCCGTTCGTGCACTAAGTGAAGCTTACGTGGCATTCGTCCGTGCCCATCCCGGATTATATGAAGCAACCCTTCAAGCTCCTGATCCGCGTGATTCGGAAATTCAGCAAGTGGCAAGCGAAATCGTGCTGCTTGTCGTCCGGTTGCTCCATGCTTACGGTTTGGAAGACGATCTCGCCATTCATGCAGTACGAGGATTGCGCAGTATTCTCCACGGTTTTGCTTCGCTTGAGCAGAAAGGTGGATTTGGGATCCCGCTCGATCTGAATGTCAGTTTCCGTCTGATGATCGATTCCTTTCTTGCGGGAATTCATGCAATGAAGCAAAACACAAGCCTGAATTCTAAGATCGAATGAGAGGAAGGCGAGGAAAAGTATGAGCTTTATCTTGTTCATGGTTCTTTTTACGGTTGGGTGCGGATGGCTGGATGCGAGAATTCGTTCCAAAACACAAAAGGGAGTGGAGTAAATGTTTGCTGGACATTTTGGACTTGCCGCAGCAGTCAAAGCCAAATCGCCGGAGGTGCCGCTGTGGGCCCTCATGTTGAGTACGCAATTGCTTGATGTGATTTTTGTTCCCCTGTATGTATCCGGTGTGGAGACGATTGTACCGTTAGCCAACGGATACGGTGGGAGTGTTATTCACGCGGACTACTCGCATTCTTTGCTGGGGGCATTATTGATTGCCCTTCTCTTCGGATGGTTGGCTGGAAGCTTTTGGGGAAAGCGAGGCGGCCTCGTGATTGCTTCAGTGGTGTTTAGCCATTGGCTCCTTGATCTGTTGGTACATCGAGCAGACTTGCCGATATTGCCCGGAAATCTCGGGCATTTGCCCTTGCTCGGTTTTGGATTGTGGAGATTTCCAGCTGTCAGCATCGGAATGGAATTGATTCTGATTGTTACGGGATTTATTATGTATTTTCGTTCCATCGTATCGGGAACTGAGCGCAAAAATAGGGCAGTGTCGATTGCAGCTGGCGGAATTATGGGAATTTTGCTGATTCTTTCGTTGATAACTGATATTCTTGGTATAGGTTAAAAAAATATTTGGGGATTTGGGGAGGATCGTAGGAGGAGAACATAATGCTTAAAACAGACGAGACGCTGCAATGGAGCAGGGAAGACGGTTTTATAATTTCAACAGATAAACAACATTTAGCTATTGAAACCATCTTTCAGTTTTTAAGTAAGGAATCTTATTGGGCCAAAGAAATACCCAAGGAATTAGTTGAATTTTCGATCGCTAACTCCACCATATGCTACGGAATATATGAGGGAGATCCTGGAGATCCTTTGGAGAAAAACGCCAAGCAAGTGGGATTTGCCCGTGTCGTCTCTGACCTTGTGAGATTCTCATGGGTAGGAGATGTCTTTGTCTTGCCGGAATATCGTGGACGCGGCCTCAGCAAGTGGCTCATGAGCGTCATTACCGAACATCCTTATTTAAAAGGAACAAGTTTTAATCTGGGAACCAAAGACGCTCACTCTCTTTATGCACAATATGGTTTTCTTCCATTAGCAAATCCGGAGAATAGAATGGCAAGACCCCTTAATTGGTCGGTAATCTTAGAAAATCACGGATTTTGCCCCACGACAAAAGGACGGATAAGGGAAAGTTACACGTCCATACGAACAGAAAAAAAGTAAGCCCGGAAAACTCCGGGTTTTTGTTTGTTAAGACATCAGGTTATATGCTTTCAATTTTCGATAAAGGGTATTGCGCCCAATGTTTAATTGCTTGGCAGCATGACTAATATTTCCTTTTGTCTGTTCTAGCGCTTGTTTTATCAGCATAATCTCATGTTCACGCATGCTCAGCAACTCATGTTTCCTCTTTTGCTCCTCTCTGTGAAGCGTGATGGAAGTAGGGCAGAGAGATTGCAGCAAAGACTTTGTTATTAGATGATGATCAGCAAGAAAACAGGCTTGCTGCAGTACATTGTATAATTGACGGAAATTACCCTGCCAATCGTATTCTCTGATAAAAGATTTCGCATCTTCTGATAGTTCTGGCTTTCCATTTGTGAAGGGGAACCGGGATAAAATGTGTTCTGCCAGAAAAAGCAAATCGGTTCGTTCTCGCAGTGCGGGAAGTTTTAACGTAAAGCCGTTGAGGCGAAAATATAAGTCGGCTCGAAAACGTCCCGCTTCAATTTCTTTATTCAAGTCTTTATGAGTGGCAGCAATGATCCTAACATCAATGGGACGGGGAGTAACACCGCCGACACGTGTCACACATCGTTCTTGCAGTACCCGAAGCAGGGTGGCTTGAGCTGCCAGCGGCATGTCACCAATTTCATCCAGGAAAAGCGTGCCTCCATTCGCCGCTTCAAACTTGCCGGGCTGCCCCTCGTTTTTTGCCCCGGTAAAGGCTCCTTTCTCGTACCCAAATAACTCACTTTCCAATAAACTTTCAGGAATCGCACTGCAGTTAATGGCGATAAAAGGTTGGTCTCTTCTTAAGCTGGCGCCATGGATAGACTGAGCAAACAGCTCTTTCCCCGTACCGCTTTCGCCGGTAATAAGCAGGCTTATGTCGAATTGGGCTGCCTTCTTGGCAAGGGAGATCGCTTCATTCATAAGTGGATCATTGCAAATAATATCAGAAAAATGGTAACGGTTGGTCAATTCATTTTTTTGTTTTTGCGTCTCTCCCCGTAAAATCACGCTTGCCTCATCAGGGTTATCACTTGGAATGAAATGGGTAGTGAACACCTTGTTTTTATAGGAAAATTTCTGTTCTTGGGCACTGGTTAAAGACAAAGAATCAATTCCGGATATCATACTGGAAATCGGTTTGCCAATCGCGTCTTTTTCTGAACAACCGACAGTTCGTGCTGCTTCGCTGTTGAGCCTGATGATTGTTCCTTCCTTATTGATCGTAATGAGGGGGGCAGGATGATGTTGGTAGACAAAGGCAAGATCTATCTGTTTTTTCGTTTGTTTTTGATTTTGGGCCAAAGTAAGGGCCTGTTCAATACTATGCGCAGCTCTTTTTACCAAGCCTAGGATGAATGGATGATAGTTTTGCCAGTAACTGCTCAAATTTAATATTCCGAGCAGCTTTCCATCCGGATGGCGAATAGGAGTAGCAGCACAAGTAAGAAAATGGTTATCATGACAGAAATGTTCGCTGCCGTGAACAAGAACTGTTTTTTGTTCGACGATGGCTGTGCCAATGGCATTTGTTCCCCTAAAATCCTCCAGCCAGTTCGCTCCCTTGCGCAGAGATACGTTATCGGCATGTCGGATAAAGGAGGGATCTCCAACCGTATCAATGATATATCCTTCCAGTGAAGCGATGAGCAGAAGGATATCTGTTCCACGAATAAATTGGTACATGTCTTCCAATATCGGAGAGGAGTAATAAAGCAGTTCAGCATATCGATCGTAGTATTCAAGCATTTCATACTCTCCGATGATATGCTCTTTATCCACAGTGGTAGGATTCAGTCCTTTTGATTGACAGCGCTTCCAAGATTCCTGAATATGCTGCGGAATCGTTCCAGCAGGCGCTTCAAGATCAAAAATCATAGAGTAACACCTCACATCTGTGTAATAACTTTACATTAATTGTATTGTAACAGATTATCAAAAATATAACAGAAAATTTATAATATTGTGTGCTGGTTAATATTTCCCGTTATGCCATCTTGGAACAACTGTACCAATATGGAACAATATCTTGTTCCATTCCAGAACATTGTGACAAAAAAACAAACTTTTTATAAGCAACAGCAAAGCCTTTTGATTTTGGCATCATACTTGCAAATATCATTAGGTGTAATCGCTTACATTACAAAAAAAGGAGAGGTTAAAAATGAAAGCTGCCGTTGTAAATCAGTTTAAGGAAAAGTTGGAGATCAAACAGGTAAACATTCCAACACTTGACTATGGGGAAATTTTGGTCCAGATAAAAGCATGTGGCGTATGTCATACGGATTTACATGCTGCCCATGGTGATTGGCCGGTCAAGCCAAAATTGCCTTTGATCCCTGGTCATGAAGGGGTAGGGATTGTGGTGGAAGTAGCAGAAGGAGTTAAAAACATCAAAGTTGGTGACCGTGTAGGAATTCCTTGGCTCTATTCGGCGTGCGGAGAGTGCGAATATTGCTTAACCGGCTGGGAAACGCTCTGTAAAAATCAATTAAATGCCGGATATTCTGTAGATGGAGGCTACGCGGAATATTGCAAGGCTCCGGCAGCATATGTGGCCAAGATCCCTGATAATCTAGGCTTTGAAGAAGTAGCTCCCATATTCTGCGCAGGGGTAACCACTTATAAAGCTTTAAAGGTATCGGATACGAAGCCAGGGGATTGGGTTGCAATTTATGGTATCGGCGGACTGGGTCATGTGGCTGTGCAGTATGCCAAAGCGATGGGCTTAAATGTTGTTGCTGTTGATTTACAGCCTGAAAAATTGGAATTGGCTTCCCGATTAGGTGCTGATTTGACGGTCAATGCGATGGATACTGATCCGGTAGAATTTATTGAGGATAAGGTTGGCGGGGTTCATGCTTCAATCAGCGTCGCTGTTACCAAAAAAGCCTTTGAACAAGCGTATCGTTCTGTACGTCGTGGTGGTACTTGCGTAGTTGTAGGCCTGCCTTCGGGAGAGATCCCTCTGCCAATCTTTGATACGGTTCTCAATGGAGTGAAAGTAAAGGGTTCAATCGTAGGAACAAGAAAAGACTTACAAGAGGCGTTACAATTTGCTGCTGAAGGAAAAGTAAAGGTAATTTACGAGACTTATCAATTAGATGAGATTAATGAAGTCTTTGATAAAATGGAGAAAGGTCAAATTAATGGCCGTATCGTATTAAAGATCAACTAGGGGGGAGTTACCATGATTTACGCACAACCGGGACAACCTGGGTCGAAGGTAACTTTTAAAAAACGTTATGATAACTTCATTGGAGGGAAATGGGTTGCTCCTGTAAAAGGAGAGTATTTTGAAAATATTACTCCTGTCACGGGTAAAGCTTTTTGTGAAGTTGCTCGTTCCACTTCCGAAGATATTGAGTTGGCGCTTGACGCAGCACATGCAGCAAAGGAAGCATGGGGACGTACTTCTGTAACAGCCCGCGCTTCCATTCTCAATAAGATTGCTGACCGCATGGAAGCCAATTTGGAGATGATAGCCGTTGCGGAAACTTGGGATAATGGAAAACCTGTCCGTGAAACCCTTGCAGCGGACATTCCCTTAGCAATCGATCATTTCCGTTATTTTGCCGGTTGCATTCGAGCTCAAGAAGGAACTCTTGGTGAACTGGATGGAGATACCGTTTCTTATCACTTCCATGAGCCATTAGGTGTCGTGGGTCAAATAATTCCTTGGAATTTCCCCATTTTAATGGCTGCATGGAAGCTTGCTCCCGCCCTTGCTGCCGGAAACTGCGTAGTGCTCAAACCAGCCGAACAGACACCTGCTTCTATTATGGTCTTGATGGAGCTAATCCAAGATTTGCTTCCTCCAGGCGTCCTTAATGTCGTGAACGGTTTTGGTTTGGAAGCTGGGAAACCGCTCGCAAGCAGCAACCGCATTTCCAAAATTGCGTTCACCGGTGAAACAACAACAGGACGTTTAATCATGCAATATGCATCCCACAATCTCATACCGGTAACATTGGAATTGGGAGGAAAGTCCCCGAACATTTTCTTCGAAGATGTTTGCCGCAAGGACGATAAGTTCTTTAATAAAGCGGTTGAAGGTTTCGTCTTGTTTGCCCTAAATCAAGGAGAAGTATGCACATGTCCGTCACGTGCGTTAATTCAGGAATCCATTTATGATCAATTTATGGAACGAGCATTAAAACGCGTCACAAGCATTAAACAGGGCAATCCACTCGATACGGAAACAATGATCGGAGCACAGGCTTCCTCTGAACAGGTAGACAAAATCCTAACCTATATGAACATCGGACTGCAGGAAGGCGCCCAATGTCTGATTGGCGGGGGAAGAACAACTCTTGAAGGAGACTTGAAGGATGGGTACTATGTTCAACCTACTGTTTTCAAGGGACATAATAAAATGCGCATCTTTCAGGAAGAGATTTTTGGTCCAGTTGTATCTGTCACCACATTCGAGGATCAGGAAGAAGCATTAGCTATTGCTAATGATACGCTGTATGGACTTGGAGCCGGTGTATGGACACGTGACATAAATGTGGCTTACCGAATGGGTCGAGGAATTGAGGCTGGTCGCGTATGGACAAACTGCTACCATGCTTATCCTGCTCATGCAGCCTTTGGTGGCTATAAGGTTTCCGGGATTGGCCGAGAAACCCATAAAATGATGCTGTCCCACTATCAACAAACGAAGAATCTCCTCGTTAGCTACAGTCCGGATGCGTTAGGTTTCTTCTAAAGATTTCAATGTAAGCAATCTCATGCTAAGGAAATCTCCCCAATCACATTTTTAATCAGATAGGGGACATCCAGAAGAATAATCATTCTTTCATCCAGTTTCGCGATACCATAGATGAAACCGGAATGAAAGATAGAGGGCTTCTGAATGGTTGAACTGGGGATATCAATAATATCGGTTGCTTCGTCAACAACGAATCCAATCACCTGATTGTCAACATTGACAATGATGAAGCGAGTAGAGTCTGTCATTTCAACAGGTGTTCCACAAAGCGCTTTCCTAAGATCGACAATCGGGACGACGCTGCCGCGAAGATCTATCACACCAACCAAATTAGGGTTTTGCCTCGGGACTGAAGTAATATTCTGCGCCCTTTCAATGGATACAACATCTACAACAGAAATCGAATATTCTTCGCGATCAATACGGAAAATTACTTCTTTTTGGCTTGAAACTGCTTTGTTCATATGACTCTCCCTATTTCCTAAAGTCACTGCGGATCGTTATGAAATTAATAGTATCAAGAATTACAAAATTTAACTAGAGCTCGATACGGGATTGTCATGTATTTTTTTCAACAACTTTTTCAACAAATTTTTTGGTTCTTCGTGCATTTATTTGGTAAAAGGAGAAACGTATCAGATGCGTTTCTCCTTTTTTGCGGGTATCCCTTTATTCAGAGTCCTTTTGATCCTTTGAAAAGGCTTTCCGCAGTTCTTCGTACAACCTCCGCCATGCTTCCGGGAGATCGAAATGATCAAGCTTATCATCCGATGGCCGTATATGTTGTTCTTGTACTTCTTCCCTCATCATTTCCACCTACCGTTTCTCATCCAGCCATTCACGACGAAGCATAAACAGGTTTCGCAATTCAGCGGTAGACAGCTCCGTGATCCAGTTCTCGCCACTGCCGACAATTTTTTGACTTAAGCTCAGTTTATTCTCCATCATTTTATCGATTCGTTCTTCAATTGTTCCCAGCGAAATAAACTTATAGACCTGCACATTCCGCTGCTGCCCAATCCGATAGGCGCGATCCGTTGCCTGATTCTCCACAGCCGGGTTCCACCATCGATCAATGTGAAAAACATGGTTCGCCTCTGTTAAATTTAAGCCGGTACCGCCAGAGCGCAAAGACAAGATAAAGATTCCCGGTCGCAGATGATCGGGGAGGGACGTATCTTGAAATTGGGCGATCATCTTATCCCGTTTTTCCTTCGGAGTAGAACCGTTTAAAAAGAGAACAGGTCCATGCCCCTCCTTTTGCAGAACCCGCTGCAGCAAGTTTCCCATCTCAATGAACTGTGTAAAGATAAGGCAGCGTTCACCCTTACTGCGGATTTCATCAACGAGTTCAATCAAACGCATCACCTTGTGAGATTGCTGTTTTTCATCAGGAGCAGCCACTTTTTTTAACAGGAGGCCGGGATGATCACACAGTTGTTTCAGCCGATTCAGCGTTGTTAAAATCAGGCCCCGACGTTCCATTGGAGAGGCTTGCTCAAGGAGGTCAAACATGTTTTGAATGATGGATTCATAGAGTGCTCCTTGTTCCAAAGTGAGCGGGACGTATTCTTTTGCTTCATTTTTTGCGGGCAAGTCTAACTGAATCTGCGGATCGGTTTTGACACGCCGCAGCAAAAAAGGTTGAACCAATCGTTGGACTTGCCTGACGAGATCCTCATCTTGATCCCGCTCAATCGGGCGGACGAATCTCTCTGTAAACTCCCTGATACTTCCCAGGTATCCTGGATTCAAAAAATCGAAAATCGACCATAGTTCTGTTAAACGGTTCTCGATTGGGGTTCCTGTCAGCGCGATCCGGTGACCTGCTTGCAATTTTCGGATTGACAAGGATTGTTTGGTATAAGCGTTTTTAATGTTTTGGGCTTCATCCAGACATATGGTATTCCAACGTACTGAAGAAAGCTCCTGCTCATCCAGATGGGAAAGGGAATAAGAGGTAATCACCAAGTCTGCACCTTGACTGGAAGCAAGAAATTCATCGCGTTTGCAACGGGCGGAACCATAATGGACAAATACCCTTAGGGAAGGAGCGAAACGCTCTAATTCCTTTTGCCAGTTACCAATGACGGACGTGGGGCAAATCAAGAGAGAAGGAGAATCATAGGTTTCGTATTCTTTTACATGCAATAAATAGGTGATAAACTGAACGGTTTTGCCCAACCCCATGTCGTCAGCCAAGCAGGCTCCCAGTCCAAACTTGCGGAGGAAAAGCAGCCATGAGCTTCCTTGCAGTTGGTACTTGCGCAATGTTCCCCGAAAAGAAAGCGGTTGTTCCAGAACAGGAATTTTGATCTCCTGAATTTGCGTGAAAAAGTGCAGCAATCGCGGGTTTAACTCCACTTCGACTTGCAAAGGGAAGGACGAATCCGGCACATCAGCCATCTTTTCCTCTTCAGCGGAAGCATGCAGTAGATGCATCCTCATCACATCACGCAGGGTAAGAGCATGTTTTCCCTTTGTTTTTTTCAAGTTCTCTTGGATTTGTGAAATCAATGCGGGAGTAAGTTGAATCCATTGGCCTTGGACCTTTACCAGATTTTGTTTTTGGTCCAAAAGCTGACGAAATTCCTCTTCGCTAAGTTCGAGCGGCCCCAGGGAGAGCTTCCACTCAAACTCCATCACTTGTGAAATGCCTAAAAAAGATTGTTTGCTCGATCCAACGGAAGATAAAACTTTTGCTTTCAGTTTTGGTTTCATACGTCTTGCCTGTTCCCACCAGGCAGGCAAAAAAACGTGGATTCCCGCTTGAATTAGCTGCATACTGCCTTTCGTAAGAAAAGTCCAAGTCTGAGTAGTGGTAAACTCGGTAAGAAGTGGATGATCGCGATTTTCCGCAACTAACCACGGTAGGATTTGCTTACACTTCTCTATATCGCGAACGAAACGATTTCGATAATCTTCCCAGGGAGCAGGGAGGTCAGCCAGAGCGACCTGCTCTGGCGACATGACAAGAAGGTGATCGGGTCTTTCCCTGTCTTGCAGCATGATGTTTAATTTCCAATTTCCAAATTGGTTCTCTGCTTCGACAAGCTGAAGGCAGGTGCGAAAAGGGGTGTCATCCTCTAACAATCCAATTGATTGCAGCCATTCCGTCTCTCCCATATGGTTAGACAATTCATTTCCCATGACATGCAGCGCCGGAAACTGTGACTGCACATGCTCCCATGCCAGCTTTACCCGATGATGGTTAGAGAGAGCTTCGTTCATCACGTGCGAGAGCCAGCGGTTCGTGTAAGGGGGCATGTTATCAGGGGAATGGGCAAGCTTCCAGCCGATTAGCCCATTTTTCCAGTCTTGAAAAGAGGGAATAAAATCGCCGGAAACCAAAGCATGTTGAATCGCGTTGGCCGTTTCACGATATTCTTCAAGTTCATTAGAAAAGATGAATGAAACGTGTTGGAGCCATTGGGGGTTCGTAAAAAATGAGAGAGCCTCAAGTGGATGTAACCGAATTCCATTTTCCGTTTTCTCCAGAAACGTTCCGTAAAAAGAAGCTTCATCCCATGCGAAAAGAAGAGAAGCCAGCACCTCAGCATCTATTTTCTCCCCGGTTTGAGAAGTACCTTTCAGCAAGAAATAGCCATCTGTTACTATTTCTCCCGAGATCAATACGCTTTCCGTAATACTCATGAATGTACATTTCCTCTCCTTAACTCTTCTTGGAAAGCCCGCAGACGGTAATGCTTGGCAGATAGTTGATGAATAAACCGTTCCCAAACTTCTTCCTGGTTCGCTTGGTTGTAACAAGATCGTATTTTTTTTAAAAGTTTCACTGCTTCCAGGTAGGCTGCACGGTTCCGTTCGCCAATCAAACGGTTCACTTCCCGAACATAAAAAGGGAGGAGCAGCGTTGGATTTTCGGCATCAATCACTTTGATAGACAGGCTGCTGATTTCTGAACTGCGGACCTGAAAGGACATTTGCAGATCCAGCCATTGTTTATACTGCTTTTGTTCGAATAGAAAAGTGGCGTAATCATGAAAGCTTCCAGGCAAGAACTTCTTGAGCATGGGTCCACATTCTTCAGTCCGTCCAACTTGAGCCATTGCATGCTGCCAAATACCAATGGCCAGCCGATAATCGGAGGGCTCGGCTTTTCCGATCAGTCTCTCCAGCCAATCCATCCAGTCTAAGAAGCGGTTCCATTCGTTGTGACGCGCGAATGCTTTCAGATACATCAGATAAAAAGGGAGAGTAAGCTCTTCATGTTGACTCCATACGTTAAGTGCTTCTGCATCCTTTCCGTTCATCACAGAAAAGTGCGCCTTAAGTATTCGGTATTTTTCTTTTATAGAGGGGGATAAGCCTGGTTCATTGATGAGCTGTTCCAGTTCGGTTACTTCCGCTTCTATCCATGAAGGCTCCTGCAATAAGTCCCGCCAAAGCAGCTGATATGCTTGAATCCAATAGATCGAAGAAGAGTCACAGTATTTTAGCTCTTTTACTCTGACAAGAGTTTCTTCCAGATAAGGACGACATAGTTCTTTAAGAGGAGCCACGTTCAAACAATAAAGGGTGTCTTCCAGCTGTTGTACAAGGTTGACCGCAGTTTGAGCCAGGTCAGGCAACCAGTAAGACGCATGATTTTTCTTTACATAATCTTGCAGGATTAAAAGGTGAAAGAGATTGGCGTGGATCGTAAACAGTTGAGCGAGCTCTTCTGGCCACGAAAAGGTGATTCCCAACGCTTGCTTGTAGCTGTTGTACAGCTCACTCGACGCACGGTTGATTTCCATGGCAGAGAAAAGATTTCGCGACCGATTCTCCAAGAAGCGCCACCAATCATTCACACTGCCGGTCTCTGCAACCCTAGCTCCGGGTAAGGTTGCCGGTTTGCGGAGTGGCGCAATCAATTGCTTCTTAACAGCAGGATAAAGCATGGAAGGAGAAAAGCTGGATGTCCTGGGCTGTTGAGCCGCCTGTAAAAAATTCCTGGGATTATCAAACACACAATACATTTGAAAAAATGTGGCGGCGATATGTTTGCAAAAATGGGCATAGAGGCAGGTGCAGGTGCTGTTTGGAAAAGCCTCCAGATCAATCGAAACCTGATACACCCATGTTCCCTGTACATTACTCGTAAGTAGCGTACCTTCATGAACCTGGGTATTGTAAACCCGGCCTTCCGAAAAATAGTGATACCCGCGTTCAATCAACATTTCCTTCATGTTAATGAGGATTTGCTCACCGACTTGCATGACTTGTTCCCGCGTTAACTCCCGCTGCAGCATGTCGTCTGTTCCTCCGTCCGAAGAGTTATCTTTTCATTATATCGGAAAAATGCGGAAGAAAAAAATTAAATGCCAAAAAGGATACTTCAAAAAAGGATGCTTCGCTTTTTCTTCCGAAAATATCAGAATTTGCTGATTATACAGACAAAAATCCGTATAATAATAGCAAAGGGAGGGGTAAAACGTGAACGAAATTCAACGAGCTAGGAGAAACACACTAGGAGATGTTCTTAGGAGAAGTTGTAAGCGTTTTCCGCACAAAATGGCGCTGCGTTTCGAGAACGAGGAATTTACATACGAACAGCTTGATAGGATCGTAAACCAGGCCGCGCAAGCCATCTTGTCAAAAGGCTTGCAAAAAGGGGAAAGGGCGGCGGTGCTTTCGCGAAATTCCATGGATTTTGCCATTCTAACCTTTGCCTTGGCCAAGATTGGGGTGATCATGGTTCCAATCAATTACATGCTGAATCCGGACGATGTAGCGTTTATCCTTAGCCATGCGGAAGTTAGTGCTTGCTTCGTTTCACCTGAATTTTTGCCGGCAGCGGACCAGGCTATCCTGAAAACAGGCAGCACACCTCGTTTATTGTCAATCATCTCACGACCAGCGGTAAGGGATCGCGAGTGGGTGCCCTTTAGAGAAATGATCGCAGGTTCTGCTCCGGCTGAACCGGAAACAGATCTTGCCGATGATGAGGTCGTGCAAATTTTGTATACGAGCGGAACGGAAGCAAAACCTAAAGGGGTAATGCTGACTCATAAAAATCTCATCTCCGAATATGTCAGTAC
Organism: Paenibacillaceae bacterium; assembly: GCA_041920465.1. Classification (GTDB taxonomy): domain Bacteria; phylum Bacillota; class Bacilli; order Brevibacillales; family Brevibacillaceae; genus Brevibacillus_H. The sequence goes on from JBHGXW010000039.1 coordinate 34,494, forward strand.
CATTGTCGATGGCGGAATGACCGAAGACGATGTTGCCGTTCATGCCTTGCCGCTGTTTCACTGTGCACAGCTTCACTGCTTCCTTGGGCCTTACATCTATCTAGGCGGAAGCGGCATTATTCTGGAACAGGCAGCACCTGGCATTATGCTTGAAACAGTGGAAAAGTTCCGGGCCACCCAATTGTTCTGCCCTCCGACCGTCTGGATCGCGCTGCTCCGATCTCCGGAGTTTTCCACTCGTGATCTGTCTTCCTTAAAGAAATGTTACTACGGAGCAGCAATTATGCCGGTTGAAATTTTAAAGGAATTAAACCAACGTCTGCCCAATGCCCAGTTCTATAATTTCTACGGCCAGACGGAAGTGGCACCGCTGGCTACTGTTCTGAAACCACATGAGCAAATTCGGAAAGCAGGGTCTGCAGGAAAACCGTCACTAAACGTGGAGACCAGGATTGTGGATGACGATGGCAATGAAGTTCCGCCTGGCACCATTGGGGAAATTGTACACCGGACGAGTCATGCCATGCTGGGGTATTTCCGGGATGAAGAGAAGACCCAGGCAGCTTTCCGCGGAGGGTGGTTCCACAGCGGAGACCTGGGAATCATGGATGAAGAAGGATACATCACGGTCGTGGATCGAAAAAAAGATATGATTAAATCAGGGGGAGAAAATGTAGCGAGCCGAGAAGTGGAAGAAACGATCTATCAGCATCCGAAAGTATCGGAGGTGGCTGTGATTGGCGTACCTCATCCATACTGGATCGAAGCCGTTACCGCCATCGTGGTGCCCAAGACTGGTGAAGCTCTATCTTCTGATGAGATCCTTGCATTTTGCCAGGAGCGGCTTTCTTCATTCAAAGTGCCCAAATACGTGGCCATTGCGGATAATTTGCCGAGGAATCCCAGTGGAAAAATCCTGAAGAGAGAACTTCGTATCCGTTACGAATCATTAGCCAATCATTGAAGGCAATAACCGTTTCTGCATGTTGCAGAGGCGGTTTTTTTACTGTAACGTTTGTCTGTAATAACAAAACCTGATTTTGGCAATACTGAAATGAAAAGTATGACAAGGGGATTGTTATGGGCAACTGGAAGAAAATCATGAGACATCTGTCACGCTCCAACCGGCGAAAGTCAGCAAATGCCGAACTGCCAAGCAAGAATCCACAAACCCAAACATTGCTCTCCAAAGAATTGAATGAAAATCTGCAAATGCTGCAAGGCATTTATGCGGATTGTTCAGACGTCATTTTTCATGAGTTTTTGATCGGCGATAAAACGAAAGCTGTGCTTATCTACATCGATGGTCTTGCCAATGTCGAAGAGGCCGACCAACATGTACTAGCGCCGCTTCAGCAGGATATCGCTCTGGAACATACGCTTTCGAGCATTCGTAAGAAAATCGCCGTCTCGTCCATAAAAACTGTGCAAACCGTGGATGATGTCATCGAAGAAATATCCGGCGGGAATCCCGTCCTGCTAATGGACAAGGAAAATCAAGGATTGTCAATTGGACTAGCGAAGTGGGACAAACGCGCAATCGAAGAACCTGTGGCCGAATCGGTATTGCGAGGTCCAAGGGAAGGGTTCATCGAAACGCTGCGGACCAACACGTCTTTGCTGCGGCGGAAATTAAGAAGTCCGAACCTGAAAATCAGATCGCTGAACATCGGGAAATATTCCAAAACCCCAGTCGCCATCGCCTATATCGAGGGAATTGCGGACCCCACATTAATTGAGGAAATGACGAATCGGTTACAGCGGATTGAGATCGACGGTGTATTGGAAAGCGCATATATCGAGGAATTGATTGAAGACAACCCTTATTCCCCTTTCCCTCAACTTCTGTCGACGGAACGTCCGGATGTTGCAAGCGCGTATTTGCTGGAAGGGCATGTCGTTGTATTAGTCGACGGAACCCCCAGTGTGTTGATCGCTCCTGTGACGTTTTTTGCTTTGCTGCAATCACCGGCAGATTACTACGAGCGATACTTTGTCGGTACGGCGATTCGTTGGCTGCGCTATCTTTTTCTTGCCATCTCTTTACTGGGGCCTTCGCTCTATGTCGCCGTTGTTTCGTATCATCAAGAAATGCTTCCAACAACACTTTTATTAACGATGGCGAAGTCACGAGAACAGGTGCCATTTCCTGCGCTTGCGGAGGCGATCCTGATGGAGACCGTGTTTGAAGCGCTGCGCGAGGCCGGAGCCAGACTTCCCAAGCAAATCGGGTCAGCCGTCAGTATTGTGGGGGCGCTTGTTATTGGTCAAGCGGCGATTGCAGCCGGTATCGCATCCGCGCCGATGGTCATGGTTGTGGCGATTACGGGGATCGCTTCGTTTATGGCTGCCCGGTTCACCGCGGGAATTGCCGTAAGGCTCCTTCGCTTCCCTATAATGGTCCTTGCGGGCTTCCTGGGATTGCTCGGTTTGATATTGGGAGTTATTGTGGTTGTGAATCATCTTCTCAATCTTCGTTCTTTTGGTGTCCCATATATGACACCATTGGCCCCTATGAAAGGTTGCGACATGAAAGACGTACTTTTGCGGGCTCCACGCTGGGCGCTGAACACACGCCCGCACTTAACCGGAGAATGGAACCAATATCGGCAGGTCCCCGGACAACAACCAAATCCAACCAAAGGGGATGAGGAAGGATAATCGAAAGGGGATTTTCATGTATACAACAAAACGGAAAAACATCCTTCTCCTTTTTTTTGTTTCCATCAATACACTATTTCTTTCCGGCTGTTGGGACCGAACGGAAGTGAACGATTTGGCCATTATTACAGCGGCTGGTTTGGATGTAACGGATGACCATAAACTTGAACTATCCGTAAACATATTTGTTACCACTCCGTCAGGAGGTCAAAAGATGGGTGGGATGTCCACCGCCGATGCAGGAGGGGCCGGACAAGCCATCGTTCGATCAGCGGTAGGGCAGACCATGGCGGATGCGATATCCAAATTGCAGGAGATGCTTCCTCGCAAGGTGTTTTGGGGGCAAGACGAGGTTTTCATTTTTGGGGAAAGATTGGCGAAACAAGGAATTACCGAACCGATGGAATACTTGACACGCCACCCCGCTCCACGAGAACGCGGAAACGTATTCGTCAGCAAAGGATTGGCAAAAGATGTGCTGCAACTTCAGTCCCCAATTGAACGAAATGTCGCGGAAGTGCTGCGGGAAATGGCCAAGGCGCAAACAGGGCTAAATATCACGATGAAAGAGCTGGCACAAATGATGGCCGGTAAAGCCAATGCGGCAGTCATCCCTTGGGTGGAAATCAAACAAGCACAAAATGAATCATTTCCGTTTCTTAACGGATCGGCGATAGTAAAGAACGGAAAAATGGTCGGTCGTATGAATAATCAAGCAACCAGAGGGATCTTGTGGCTGAGAAACGAAATAAAGAATGCCACCGTGACTATTTCTCCAAAAGACGCTAAAGGATATGTTTCCCTCTATCTGCTAAAAAGTCATACGGAATTGGTTCCTCACATTAATGGTAACAACTGGTTCATCACCGTCAAGATTGAAACTCAGGACGATATCGTCGAAAACACAACGAACCTGAATCTCTCGGAACCGAAACATATCCAAGAGGTAGAAACTGAACTGGGGGCCGATATTGAAAATCGTGTGAAGGCGGCTCTGAAGGAAGCACAGAAAAAAATGAACGCCGACATTTTCAATTTTGCCGATGTTTTTTACCGTAAATACCCGAAAGAGTGGAATAAAGCAAAGGATCGCTGGTATGAGATATACCCGAAAGTGAGAGTCAATCTGGAGACAAATCCCAAAATTACCAGACCGGGATTGACCGGTAAAAGCCTTTTTAAGCCGGAACAGAGGTGAGTCAAAATGAAATGGGCGGCGATCTTGGGGTTTACAGCGGTTTTCATTTTCATGACCATGTACGAATGGCCGAAAATGAAAGTGCAAATGAAAAGAGAAAAATTGGCTTTTGCCGCTTTATCCATCCTGGGATGGGTACTTGCCGTTCTGCTCGTTTTCTATCCGGAATTGCCGGGTCCAACACAATGGATGGATGCCATTTACGAACGGCTGGGGAAATTTCTCGAGAAATAAACGGCGGAAAGGAGCGCATGGCAGGATGATTGAAAAAGGAAAAATTTCTGCATTACAATCGGCAATGATGATATATTTGGCAATCATCCCTACAGCGATTCTCACCACACCGTCGATTACGTACAAATATGCGAAACAAGATTTATGGATATCGCCTGTTTGGGCCTTTAGTGGATTGATTACCGTATATATCGCTTTTCGACTCCATAACATGTATCCGGGCCAAAATATCGTGCAGGCAAGTGAACGAATTGTCGGCCGGGTTCCGGGAAAAATGATCGGGTTCATCATGCTCTTCTTCTATCTATATCTCAATGGAATAGTCGTTCGAGAATACGGCGAATTCTTGGTCGGGGCGTTTCTTCATCTGACCCCGCTCATCGTGGTGCTAGGCAGCATGGTGCTGGTATGTGTATTAGCCGTACGTGGAGGCGTGGAAATCGTGGGGAGGTTTGCCCAACTCTTCCTTCCTGCTTTTGTGGCTCTTTTCCTGCTCATCATTATTCCAATCATTCCTGACCTGAACCCGTCAAACATGCTTCCGTTCATGGCAGGAGGGATAATGCCTTCTATCAAGGGGGCTGGAGTACTGCAAGTCTGGTATAGCGAATTTATAACCGTATCGTTTCTTCTTCCTTTTGTAACGGATCGCGAAAATGCGGCGAAAAGCATGTTGATTTCCTTAATCGCGGTGATACTGACGCTGGTTATCTCCAATCTGGCAACATTAATGCTCTTGGGGGAGATGACCGGCAATTATACCTATCCCTTATTGATTCTGGCGAGGTACATCAGTCTGGCCGAATTCTTCACCCATTTGGAATCGCTGTATATGGCCATTTGGGTGTTAGGTGCGTTTGTTAAAATCTGCGTTTTTTTTTACGTGACCGTCCTTGGAACCGCCCAATGGATGGGCCTGTCCGATTATCGACCGATCGTGCTTCCGTTAGGCTTTCTATTAATCTTGTTTAGCGTTTGGGTAGCACCAAATCTGCAGGAATTAACGCATGCGATAGCTACGTCCGTGTCATTTTCTCTATTGACTGTGTTTGTGGCTATTCCTGTTCTCCTGTTCTGTATTGCCTGGGTGAAAAGACAATTCAGCAGGATCAGGACGAGGTAATTGTACTGGCTTTCCGTTAGATCGAAGCAACCAGATCGAAGTAATCCTCTTTACACGGAGCGAAGAAAAAGTTAACTTTGAGTATGGGCGCTGTTTGTAGAAGATGTGAAAATCCCTTGCAGAGTGAGCCTTTGGATTCATATATCTCAAGTCTTTACGGATAAAAACTTAAAAGGAGATTTTAAAGTGAATTTTCGTTTTACCACCGATACATCTGTTGTATCAAATTCCATTCAACAGAAACCGGGAATGCGGGTGCTCGTAATGACCTCTGTCTCGGCCGAGAGGGTTGCCGTATTGCGTGGGCTTCATGGCGACACCAGATTTGATGTCATGGTGGCGGGAGTCGGCCCAGCAGCGGCCGCAGCCAGCACAGCGACGGCATTGGCTATGGCCGATTACGACCTGGTAGTGAACGCTGGAATTGGCGGCGGCTTTCCCGGACAAGCTGAAGTGGGCTCCCTTGTGGTGGCAAACGAGATCGTTGCTGCTGACCTGGGAGCGCAAACCCCGGAGGGTTTCTGCAGTTTGGACAAGCTGGGGTTCGGCTCCACCTGCGTTCCTGTTGACGCCAGCCTGGTGACCCGGGTGACGGAAGCTCTGCTCTCGGCTGGGCTGCCGGTCACTACTGGCCCTGTGCTTACGGTATCGACCGTGACGGGTACCGCCGCGACTGCATCTGAGCTGGCGTCGCGGGTTCCAGGGGCGGCCGTTGAGGCGATGGAAGGCTATGGCGTAGCCACCGCAGCACGTAATCGCGGTGTGCCAATCCTTGAAATCCGCGCTGTCTCGAACCCGGTCGGACCACGTGACCGGGCCGCATGGCGTATCGAAGAAGCTTTACACTTGCTAGAAAGAGCAAGCTCAGTATTACTGGAGGTGCTACAATGAAGATTGCTTTCTCTCCTTGCCCCAACGACACTTTTGTTTTCCACGCCTGGGTACACGGGCTGATTCCCGGCGCGCCGAAGCTTGAAGTTACGTACGCGGACATAGATGTTACCAACAGTCTGGCAGCTAGCCCCGACGGACCGGAAGTGCTCAAGATTTCGTATGCGGCTCTCCCGTGGGTACTGTCTGAATACGCGCTGCTTCCGTGCGGGGGGGCGTTGGGCAGAGGCTGTGGACCATTGGTACTGACAAAAAGCAGTATATCCGGCATCAAGGATCCCACTGCACTAGCCGGCCGACGGGTTGCAGTCCCTAGTGAGCGTTCTACCGCCTACTTGCTGTTCCGGTTGTGGGCTGTCCAACAAGTGCCAGGGGGAGTGGGCGAGATTATTATTATGCCGTTTCACGAGATCATGCCGGCCGTACGCGATGGCAAGGTTGATGCCGGCTTGGTGATCCACGAGGCACGTTTTACCTACCATTTGTATGGACTAAACCTCCTGACCGACTTAGGCAGTTGGTGGGAATCCGACACCAACCTGCCGATACCGCTAGGAGCAATTATTGCGCGTCGATCACTGGATCGGGAGAAGATCGCCGACTGGATTCGTTCGTCGGTAGAATATGCTTGGGCAAACCCAGAGGCGTCGCGGGAGTACGTGCTGCGCCACGCTCAAGAGTTGGCTCCAGAGGTGGCACAGGCCCACATTGACCTGTACGTAAACAAGTTCACCGCAAATTTGGGCGAGGACGGGTATAAAGCGATAACCGCTCTGCTCAGCCGGGCTGCACGGGAAGGGCTGGTTCCGGAAGTGGATCTGGAGGCATTGTACGATTAGGTGCAGCCATCAACGCGTCAATCAAGAAACGTTCAAAAATAAGAAATGTTCAAATTCCAGGTCCGATAGTGAGTCTATCGGACCTGGTCGTGTTTTTTCGCCCCTGTTTAGCAGACTCAATGACTGTTCTATTCCATCTCCTTGGATTCGGAAATGGTCGAGGGGAATGGGAACAAATAATTTTGTCAACTAGAGGTGTGACTATATTGTGTTTTCCTTTTGTTGAACATGTTTTGTAATCTCCTTATATTTAAGCCATACACGAATTTATTCAATTTTACATTACCATTAACAGAGGAGGTTTTTTGTATGACACAACTGAAAGCGGATTCTTCCATGCGTGTAGGAATCCAAAAATTCGGCCGCTTCCTTAGCGGGATGGTCATGCCCAATATTGGTGCTTTTATTGCTTGGGGGCTAATTACCGCCATGTTTATTCCCACAGGTTGGATTCCGAATGAGACCCTAGCCAAATTGGTCGGGCCGATGATCACCTACCTGTTGCCGTTACTGATCGGTTATACTGGCGGTAAAATGGTGCACGATACAAGAGGTGGGGTAGTTGGCGCTGCAGCCACCATGGGGGTAATCGTCGGAACAGATATTCCGATGTTCCTGGGTGCAATGATTATGGGGCCGTTAGGCGGTTGGGTGATCAAGAAGTTTGACAAAGCGATCGAAGGGAAAGTTCGTTCAGGTTTTGAGATGCTTGTCAACAACTTCTCCGCAGGGATTATCGGCGGTCTGTTAACCTTGCTGGCCTTCATGGCGATTGGGCCAGTTGTAGCGGGGCTCAGTAAAGGCCTTGCTGCCGGTGTTGAAATCATTGTAAATGCAGGGTTGCTTCCACTGGCGAGCATTTTTATCGAACCAGCAAAAATCCTGTTCTTGAACAACGCAATCAACCACGGTATTCTGAGTCCGCTGGGTATAGAACAAGCGGCAAAAGCTGGAAAATCGATCTTCTTCATGCTCGAAGCTAATCCTGGTCCGGGTCTGGGAATTCTGTTGGCATACTGGCTGGTTGGAAAAGGGAATGCAAAGCAATCGGCACCTGGGGCCGCCATCATTCACTTCCTGGGTGGAATTCATGAGATCTATTTCCCGTATATTCTGATGAACCCACGCCTGGTACTGGCTGTCATCGGGGGTGGAGTAACCGGGGTATTTACCTTCAGTGTCCTTCACGCAGGTTTGGTAGCGCCTCCATCTCCAGGAAGCATTTTTGCCTTCATCGCGATGGCTCCCAAAGGTGGACTGCTTTCTGTATTGGCTGGTGTGCTTACGGCTGCAGCCGTTTCCTTCTTCATTGCGACTCTCTTGCTGAAAGCTAGCAAACAGGATACAGAAGAGAACGATCTGGATCAGGCAACAATCAAAATGCAAGAACTGAAAGGAAAAAGAAGCGAGACAGCATCCGTTACGGAAGCTCCCGCTGAAGTTGCAAAACCTGTGAATAAAGTGGTCTTTGCCTGCGATGCCGGAATGGGATCGAGTGCAATGGGCGCCAGCACCCTACGGAAAAAGTTTAAAGATGCCGGCTTGGATATTACCGTAATAAACACGGCGATCAATGAAATTCCTGAAGATGCGGATGTCGTGATCACGCATAAGAATTTGACAGAGCGCGCGAAGCAAAAGATTCCTCATGCCGAACACATCTCTATCGAGAACTTTTTAAACAGTCCGGAGTATGATCGGCTTGTCCAGCGCTTAAAATAATAGAATATCATTCAAGTCTGTCACAAGATTGGCATTCACTCTTTCTGTCATAAGGGGCTATTACGATGCGTTTCACCTCAAGACAAAAGATGATTATTGCAAAATTGCTGCAGGAACCAAAAGAGATCACCATTCGGGAGATTGCGGAAGAAATTGACGTAAGCACACGAACGGTGCATCGGGAACTGGATGAACTGGAACAAGCTCTCGAAGGCTATCAACTGAAAATGGTCAAGAAGATCGGAATCGGGGTTCGCATTGAAGGAGAGGAAGCAGCCAAAGAGATATTGCGCCAAGATCTTTTTAAGGATACGGCTGGCGACTATACACCGAATGAACGGAAAATGATCATCTTATGCACCCTGCTGGAAGCAACAGAGCCGGTTAAACTGGTTTCTCTGGCGTATGATTTGAGAGTAACGACGGCAACCGTCAGCAACGATCTCGACGAATTGGAAGGGAAGATCCAACAATACGGATTGCGCTTGGTTCGCAGAAGGGGATACGGGATCGAACTGCAGGGAAGTGAGACGGCCAAGAGGCTTGCCATAACCAGTCTTATTTCCGAAAACCTCAATGAATATGAGTTGATCGCGTCCTTCAAGGATACAATTCATCAAAAGACACAGCATAGGATCAACTCGGCATCTGAACGGTTGTTAGGGCTCATTGAAAAAGAGAAGTTGATCGTGGTCGAAAATGCCCTGCATGATCTGGAGAGTGAATTGCCCTATCCGTTAGCGGATAGTGCGTTTATCGGCCTGGTGATTCATCTGGCCCTCGCCATCCAACGGGTGGAAAAAGGAGAGAAGATCCATTTTCATAAGGAGTACCAGCAACAACTCTCCGCAACGCAAGAGTATCAGGTGGCTGAAAAATTGCTGAGTAGGCTGGAAAACCTCTTTCAGATGGAGATCCCCAAGGAAGAAATCGGCTATATCACCATGCATCTCCGCGGCGCGAAGATGAGGAATTCCTATCAGGATTCCCATCTGTTCGACAACGTGGAACTGATGGCAAAGGTGAAACAGTTGATCGAACTCTTCGAAGCAAAATTTGGTGTGGATCTGGACAATGACCAATCGCTGTTGAATGGCCTGTTAACCCATATGGAACCTGCGCTATTTCGCATCCTGCAGGACATGCGGATCAGAAATCCGCTGTTGGATCAAATAAAAAATGATTATTCCCATATCTACAATTGGCTAAAGGATGCCATCAAACAGGTGTTTCCCGAACTGAATATCCCCAAGGAAGAAATCGGCTATTTGGCTTTGCATTTCGGTGCCTCTCTGGAACGATTACATCGGCAAAATGCCCGTTACCATGCTCTGGTTGTCTGCTCAAGCGGAATCGGTTCATCGAAAATACTGGCGAGCCGTATCCAGAAAGAGATTCCCGAGATCGAATCCTTGCACAATGTCTCCCTGTTTGATCTGGACAGTATTCCCAAGAGCGAGTACGATCTCATCATTTCAACCGTAAATCTTCCGAATCGCCAGCATGAATACATTTTGGTAAATCCTTTATTGCCAAAAGAAGATATTCAAAAAATTAAGGGTTATTTAAAAGGTTTGTCCTGGAAGCTGTCACCGGCAGGGAGCATGGAGTCGAAACAAGCAGATGGCAACATCGAAGGGCTGCATTCCCTTCAAACCACCCTTACTTATGTATTGGGTCTGTTGGAGCGATTTTCTTATCGAAAAATACGGCATCCCATTGAGTGCCTGGAGTCGGTTCTGGAAGAGATATGCAAGGAGGTAGAGCAAAGAGGAATCATTTCGAATCGAAAAATCGTTGTCAAGCAGTTGCTGGCTCGGGAAAAGCTTGGAGGTTTGGGGATTCCCCAGACGCAGCTTGCCTTGTTTCACTGCCGCAGCGATCATATCCGGGAAGCTTATTTTGGCGTAATTGAGTTGGACGAATGCCTGCAAATTCGCTCCATGGAAAACCATCTGATTGACATCAAGACGATCCTTCTCTTATTGGGACCGAAGACGATTAGCAAAGAAGGCATGGAAGTGTTGAGTGAGATCAGTTCGCTCTTTATAGAGGAAGAGGCGATACGCCTGTTTAGCTCCGGTGAGGACAAGCTGATGCATGCCTATTTGGCAAAAAAATTAAGAGACCATATTTACAAAAGGATAAGAGTGGAGGAGTAATCATGGCTCAAGCCATCATATCGACAAACAAAATCAAGCTGAACGCCAGTGTGGCAACCAAGAAAGACGCGATCGAGCTGGCCGGGAAGCTACTTGTGGAAAACAATCACGTGACACCGGAATATATAGAAAAAATGCTGGAACGTGAAGAATTGTTGACAACCTATCTGGGAAATGGGGTAGCCATCCCCCATGGAACAAACGAATCGAAACAATTGATTCAATCATCTGGTATCTCCATCGTGCAAGTCCCCAAAGGTGTTGATTTTGGAGACGGCAACACTGCTTATGTGATCATCGGGATTGCCGGTGTAGGCGATGAACATCTGGAGATCCTCTCTAAAATTGCGGTTGTATGTTCCGAGGAGGAAAACGTAAAAGAAATCGTTCAGGCGACCTCAGCCGAACAGATCATCGACATCCTCGAAAAGGGGGAACAGTGATGCTGGCCATTCAATATGGAGCTGGGAATATCGGAAGAGGTTTCATCGGGCAACTGTTGCATCAAGCGGGATATGAGGTTTGCTTTATCGATGTCAATAAGGAAATCGTTGATGAGATCAACCGTAAAAAGGAATACACCATTTGCATGGCGGAAGAAGGCGAAAAGACCGTTACGATTACAGGAGTCCGGGCCATTCATGGCCAAGATGTAGAGGCAGTGGCGAATGCCATTGCACAGGCGGACTTGGTGACGACAGCCGTAGGTCCCAATATTTTAAGGCACATTGCTCCTGTGATTGCGAAGGGGATTTCCAAGCGGTTCCAGAAAAACCAAAGCCCCCTGAATGTCATCGCATGCGAAAACATGATTGGCGGGAGTACGCAATTGAAACTGCAAGTGTATGATTTGCTCTCTGATGGGGAGAAAGAATTTGCGGATCGTCTCGTCGGATTTCCCGATGCTGCGGTCGATCGAATCGTACCGTTGCAAAAACATGATGACAAGCTGATGGTGACGGTGGAACCGTATTATGAATGGGTCATCAATCAAGCACAAATCAAAGGTCCTATTCCATCTATTGACGGTGTCACATTTGTAAACGATTTGACCCCTTATATCGAACGAAAACTGTTTACCGTAAATACGGGACATGCGTTGATTGCTTATCTCGCATATGTACGAGGAATAGATACCATTGATCAAGCGATGCGTGACGATTTTGTATATCGAGCGGCACGACAGGCATTGGGTGAATCGGGGGATATGCTTGTCGCCAAACACGGCTTTGATAAAAATGAGCATGACCACTACATCCAAAAAATCCTGAGCCGCTTTGAAAATCCCTATATTTCCGATGAAGTGACTCGTGTCGGGAGATCACCCCTAAGAAAGCTCTCACCTGATGACCGATTGGTGAGTCCTGCAAGACAAGCGCTGGAATACGGGATTCAACCGAATCATTTGGCATTGGGGATCGCGGCCGCACTGCATTTTGATTATGCAGAAGATCAAGAAGCATGTGAATTGGCGGCCAGCATTCGCGAACATGGAATCGAAAGCACCATCACCAAATATACAGGAATCTCCCAAAACACCCCATTGTTCCGAATGATCATGAGTCAAGTAAACGAATTGCAAACATTCAAAGCCGTTTAACATTCCGTAAGGGTTGCAATTGGACGTTATGGTTTGCCGATTGTAACCCTTTTTGGCATGGAAATTCCCATTCAAAGGCTCCTGCCCTTGGAACACCCAAGGGCAGGAGCCCTTTCATTTTTGAAGGAGTAACCAATAGCGGATCATGTTTCATAAATTTATTAATATGTACCGATGGGAAATTTGTAGCATTTGACGGTTTCACCCGTTGGGCAGTTGTCTTTCTGATTATCTCCGTTCTGTTTTTCTGGTCAGTTCTTGGTTACGGTGGCGGAGTACCCTATTCATTTCATAAGCGGAGGTGGTAAAAATGGGTGATTTCAAAAAAGATCTCAAAAAGTTGAAAGTTGACGAGTTCAAGGCGGGCGAGATGACCCCTTGGGACAATCAAAGCCAGAACGATATTGTTCTGGTTCAACAACGCGGTGGTTTTTGCCGAGGCAATTGTTCTTGCAGATGTTCTTGCAGTTGTTCTTGCAGTTGTTTTTTCCGATGCAGCTGTTCTTGCAGTTGTTTTTTTCGATGCAGTTGTTCTTGCAGTTGTTTTTTCCGATGCAGTGGTTCTTGCCGATGCGGTTCCCGTTGTTTCTAGTTTTCTAACAGAAACCGTGGCTGCTTGAGGAGAAGAGATTACCCCTGCCTAGCCAAACAGTTGCGCTGGCAGGGGTTCTTTTTTAAAAGACCAGGCATGCGGGACAAATAGCAGTACATATGATTACGGTGTAAGTGTTGACGCAGATTTGAGAACTGCTCACGGTAAGGAGGAGTGAAATGACAAATTTGAACCCTTCTATGCGTCTAAAAGTGAAAGGGGACACGTTTTTTCTCCCTGATCCAAACGGCGGCGTGTATTTTCGGAACAACGTAGGCTCTTTCCGTATGGAAGGCAACACGATCGATCAGTGGATTGAAAAACTGATACCGATGTTCAACGGGGAGTACACGTTGGAGGATTTGACAGATGGATTGCCGGACCAATACCGGGATCGGGTGTATGAAATCGCAGAGATGTTGTACCAAAACGGCTTTGTTCGGGATGTGAGCCAAGACCGTCCGCATCAATTGCCGGATGAGGTTCTCAAAAAGTATGCTGCTCAAATTGAATTTTTGGACAGTTTCGGCGATTCGGGTGCATACCGTTTTCAGTCCTATCGTCAGGCCAAAGTGTTGGCGGTCGGTTCTGGTCCATTTTTTGTCTCGTTGGTTGCTGCGTTGTTCGAATCCGGTTTGTCGAAGTTCCACATGCTGATCACGGACTCGGTGCCGACCAATCGGCAGCGCTTGGTGGAACTGGCGGCACATGCCCGCAAAACGGACCCTGAGGTAGCGGTAGAAGAGGTCACGATGGAGAAGGAGGGGGTGAGTTTTTGGCGGGAGGTTGTGCAGCCGTTTGATTCAATTTTGTATGTGTCGCAGGAAGGCGATGTCGAGGAACTGCGGGCTCTTCATGCGGCGTGCAGGGAAGAGAAGAAGGTGTTACTCCCCGCCATTTGTCTGCAGCAGGTGGGGTTGGCGGGTCCGCTGGTGCATCCGGACTCTGAGGCATGTTGGGAATCGGCATGGCGCCGCATACACCAATGTGCGCTTTGTAAAGACCCGCAGCAGCACACCTTCTCTTCCACAGCGGGAGCGTTGTTGGCGAATGTAATCGTGTTTGAATTGGTAAAAACGGTTACGGGAGTTACCATATCGGATCTGAAGAATAGATTTTTCCTGCTTGATCTGGAGACGTTGGAAGGAAACTGGCATTCGTTTATACCCCATCCGCTGGTGACCGGGCTTGCGGCAGCCGAATGGGTTCAAGATCTCGATCTGTGCCTCGAGCGAAGTTCTGTCAACAGTAATTCAAACGGATTGCTTCCTTACTTCAGCCTGTTGACATCAGCGGAATCAGGAATTTTCCATGTTTGGGATGAGGGGGACTTGAAGCAACTACCGTTGGCTCAGTGCCGCGTTCAGGCAGCCGACCCGCTGTCGGAGGGACCGGCTGAGCTGTTGCCGGACATTGTCTGTACTGGTCTGACGCATGAGGAGGCGCGTCGGGAAGCGGGGCTTTCTGGGATTGAAGCGTATGTGTCGAGAATGGTCGGTCTGCTCGTTTCGACGCTTCCCTCCCATCAGGAACTAGAGGTTGGTATGGTAGAACCGCAGGAATTTGTCGGCGTTGGAGCGGGGGAAACGGTTGCGGAAGGCGTTTGCCGCGGGTTGCAAAATTGTTTGACCAAAGAGCTGGGCAAGCAGCAGATGGTTCAGAAACCTCCCGTCTTACGAGTACAGTTGGATGAGGTAGATGATGAACGTTGCCAATTTTATTTGCAGGCATTGACCACGATGCAAGGAGCGCCGATGATCGGCTTGGGAGCTGAAGTGTCCGGCTTCCCTGTGGTTTGGGTCGGTACGAGCGGCCGCTGGTTTGGCAGTGTAGGCTTGAATGTGACAATGGCGTTGCGGAAGGCGTTGCAACAGGCGCTGCTGAAGGCACAAAACCATGCGGCGTGCCTCACGACGCAAGCGTTGGAGGTTTCGTCCGTGCTTCTGGAAGAAAAGGTGAAGCAAAGCCTTGTGATCCCCGCGTGTGAAGAGACGGCACAATCGGAGGTCTTGCAGTCCGCTTTGCAGGTCTTGAAACGGAACCGCAAGCGGCTTCTGGTCTTCGATCTCGCGCTGGAACCGTTTTTGAAAGAGGAACTGGCAGGAGTGTTTGGCGTGTTGATGCGAGAGGAGGAATCCCGGTGAGCGCTGTCGTGCTGGTTGTCGGAGAAGGGCTGTTGGCGGACTTCGCGTGCGGAGAACTGTCCGCCCACTATCAGGTCGTTCGTCAGATCGATTTCAAGGCAGGAGTACCGGCTGAAACGGATTTGGTTTTGGTGTTGCACGATGCCTGGCATCCCTCCGTTCATCAGGAGGCGGAAGAAGTGTTGCAGCCAATCGGCATCCCTTGGCTACGCGGCTTTGTTTCATTTGGCGAGGGAGTGGTCGGGCCGCTGGTTCGTCCGGGTACGCCCGGGTGCTCCCAGTGCGCGGACACGCGACGTCTTATGGCGGGACGCGACCGCAAGGAGATGTGGGAGCTGCAACAGAGGCTGGCGGAGCACGGAGGAATGCCGCGTGACACATGGGCTTCGCGCACGGGACTTTTGCAGGTGTCTTACCTGATCGTAGCGGAGGCTCAAAGGGTATTGCAAGGCAGCCATGCCCAATCGGAAGGACGGGTGTTTTTGATCAACCTGAAAACGCTGAAGAACTCACGTCACTTCTTTCTGCCTGATCCGCTGTGTCGGGTTTGTGGTCGATTGCCCGACGATTCTTCGACAGCGGCCCGAATTACGCTGCAACCGAGTCCGAAGATCAGCGCTGACAGTTATCGCTGCCGTTCGATGAATGACCTAAAAGAAGTTCTGGTCAAAGACTATCTGGATTACCGGACTGGCTTTTTGAACGGGAAAATGCGTGACCTCGTGTCACCGTTTGCCGATGTGAGTGTGAATCTGCCGTTGTTCACGGAAGACGAGGCAACAGCGGGTCGGACTCATTCCTATGCGGAAAGTGAGTTGACAGCCATTTTGGAAGGCTTGGAGCGGTACTGCGGTCTGGCACCCCGTGGCAAACGGACAGTGATCCACGACAGTTTCCGCAATCTGGAAGACCAAGCACTCGATCCCGTCAAGGTAGGGTTGCACACGAAAGAACAGTATGCGCTGCCTGGCTTTCCGTTTAAACCGTTTGATCCTGACCGCCCAATCGATTGGGTATGGGGCTATTCGTTTTTGCAAGAGCGTCCGATTCTGGTTCCGGAGTTGCTTGCCTACTACAGCTTGGGCTGCGGGCAAGGCTTTGTCCAAGAAACTTCAAATGGATGCGCGTTAGGCGCAAGTTTGGAGGAGGCCATTTTCTACGGCATTTTGGAAGTGGTGGAGCGCGACTCGTTCCTGTTGACTTGGTACGCGCAACTGCCTATCCCGCGCCTTGATCCTAATTCCGCTAACGACCAAGAAATGCGGTTGATGGTTGAACGTTTGCAGGCGGTAGCGGGATATGATGTGTATTTGTTTAATTCGACGATGGAGCACGGGATTCCAAGCGTTTGGTCGATCGCGAAAAGCAGGAAACAAAAGGGAGTGAATCTCATCTGTGCGGCGGGAGCTCATCCGGACCCGATACGGGCAGCGAAAAGCTCGATTCATGAGTTGGCCGGCATGCTGCTGACGCTTGACGAGAAATTTGAGGCGAACCGAGAGAAGTATGTGCGAATGCTCCGCGATCCGTCACAGGTACGGCACATGGAGGACCATTCCATGCTGTACAGTTTGCCGCAAGCGGAAGAGCGTCTGCAATTTTTGCTTGAAGAAACTCGTCCATTGCGGACGTTTGACGAGGAATTCAAACAGAAGGCGTGGCATGTGGATCTGACCGATGATTTGAAGGACATTCTCCAGGTGTTCCATCGATTGAAACTTGATGTGATCGTGGTGGACCAGACGACACCGGAGACCATGCGGAACGGACTGTATTGCGTGAAAGTGCTGATTCCAGGGATGCTTCCGATGTCGTTTGGACATCATTTTACCCGCTTGACAGGGCTGGAGAGGGTGCTCCGGGTACCAATGGAACTAGGGTATGCGAAGCTACCGCTGACGCCTGAACAGCTTAATCCACATCCGCATCCGTTTCCATAAGCCGTGACTAGGAGGGAGAAGGATGAGTCTGGAGGCATTTCTGCATGATCTGCATTTCGACACTGACAAGGTCAGACCGCTGGATTTGGAGGTGGATTGGGAAGACGCGCCGCTTGCGTATAAGCTCTACCGTGGATTGCCTGTAGTTCCGTTTTCCCCCGAAGTACCGCTGACGCTTGAAGGACGGGAAGCGCCTGTGAAACCCGACCTTCGCGAAATCGGTCATTTCCTCTGGTACGTATTTGGGCTTACTCAATACTGCCAGTCTGTCTTTGCCTTGGGTTCAACGGAACAAGCGGCGGGCGCCATGCAATCGTACCGGCGGTTTGTTCCCTCCGGCGGGGCGTTGTATCCAAACGAATTATACATGTATCTGAAAATGGAGGATTTTCCTGCCGGGGTGTATCATTATGATGTGGCACACCACCGCTTGGTGTTGTTGCGCGAAGGCAATTTCGATTCATATCTTGCCCGGGCTCTTGGCAATCGCTGTGACGTGTCGGCTTGTTTTGGTACTGTTTTTGTGTCGACAATGTTTTGGAAAAATTTCTTTAAATACAATAACTTGGCCTACCGCCTGCAAGGGCTGGATGCTGGAGTGCTCATCGGGCAGTTGCTGGAAGTGGCGAAACGGTTTGGCTTCGCATCAGGAGTGTATTTCCAGTTTCTCGATCGGGCCGTCAACCATCTGCTCGGGCTATCCGAACAGGAAGAGAGTGTTTATGCGGTAATTCCATTGTCGGTGGAGCCTGCGATCACTTGGTTTGCTAACGAAAATGAAGGAGATGGAATTGTCTCCGCCACTGAATTGTGCCGGGAGTTGACAGCGGTTCAGCATAATCACTACGTTCGGTCGCGGAGGGTCATGGAGTATCCGATGCTGATCAAAATGAACGAAGCGTCCCTGCTGGAATCATTGCGATCGTTTCGGCAGATCGGAGAAGAAGAGAACGTTGACTGTGAGGGTCAGGCAGTGGCTCTGCCCCACGTGAAGCGGTTGTCGTATGATCTGGCATCGGTCTGCCGAAAGCGGTATTCACCGGAGATGGGTTTCGTTTTGGGCAAGGTAAGCCAACCGCAACTGGCCGCTCTGTTGCATGAGGTGACGGCTTCCTTCTCTTATCGAAATGATTTGGATGGAGCACATAAGAAGCCCGAGCCACGTGTCTCATTGTATGGCTGTTTGTATAGCGTTGAAGGCATTCCGGATGGTGCTTACCATTATGACAGCGCTGCTCATGCGTTACGGCCGGTACGTCCCGGAGATCATCGGTTCTGGCTGCAACAGGGAATGACACTGGACAATGTAAATCTGTTCCAAGTACCGCTCTGCTTACACGTGGCAGGGGACAAGGATCACCTCAAAACGGCACTGGGGTACAGAGGTTATCGCATCCAACAAATGGAAGCAGGTATGCTTGTGCAGCGTTTACTGTTGGCGGCGACCGCCATCGGGATGGGGGGGCATCCTCTCCTCGGATTTGATGCGAACTGCTGTGATGAGATCTACAAGATGGCTCCGCAAGGAAAAACCAGCCTGATCCAAATCCCGGTCGGTCCATATCGTCATCGCCCCCGGTTGGAGGGATGTTTGCATGGCTAGTGAAGGCAAGAGTGCAATTTGGGATTATACAACCGATTTTGACAATTTACGATGACCATACGATCCTTGGTGTTAAAACAGTAGCACCAATTCGTCTGTAGTTAGCAGAGGAAGTAGCAACCTTCCTGTTACACCACAAGGCGCCATGGCTAAGCTAAGGCGCTTTTTTCACGTTGTCGGAAAGTAAGTAGAAAAAAAGAAGTCATGCGAGCCGGAAGCCCTGGCTCGCTTGTTTTCTAAAGGATGAAAAAACGATTGACAGCATGGATGGTGAAAAATTATATTAATGTATACAAATTAATTATTGTATACAATGATACGAAGGGGAAGTAACGCGATGGTTGGTGCAATCCTGTGAGTAGGACGAAAGTGGTAATCGTAGGAGCGGGAATAGGTGGTTTGGCCGCAGGGATCGCCTTAAAGGAACTTGGGCTTGAGGTAGCCGTTTTTGAAAAAAGGAGACAATCTGAGCAAACAGGAGCAGCACTGACACTTTGGCCAAATGCTGCTTGGGCGCTTGAGAGATTGGGGGTATTGGAGGAGGCATTACAGGACGGAAATATCATTCAGGAGACAACTTTACAAACATACTCGGGGAAGACCCTTTCTTGCATGAATCAGCTTTCCAGGAAATATGGCTACCCTACTTTTAGTACCCTTCGAAAGGATCTCCATACTGTACTTCAACAGAAACTTGGTGACTCATCTGTTCATTACGGTAAAGCTTGTACACAACTAGTAGAATCAAGAGACGGAATCGTTGCTCACTTGGAGGATGGAAGTGAGGTGACGGGAGACCTCTTCCTGGGAGCAGACGGACTTCATTCCACGATACGATCCTATGTCCTGGGGAGAGATGTGCTTCGAAACAGCAGCTATATCGTATGGCGGGGAGTCTGCACCTTCCCTCAGGAGGAAGGAGAAAAAGGGAGAATGTTTGAATGGTGGGGGAAAGGTACAAGATTTGGATTTATCCCTCTTAAGGCGAACCAAGTGTACTGGTTTGCGACGCAGAATGCTACATCTGTTTCTACTCAAGGACAGCCAACTCTGATCGACTACTTGCTCTCTGTATTTGAAAAGTATCCCGCCCTCGTACGAAATACGATCAAAAGCACACGGCTGGAGGACATTCTTCAAAACCATTGTTGGGATCGGAAGCCGGTAAATACCTGGAAAAAAGGGCCGGTTTTGCTGTTGGGAGATGCAGCACATCCCATGACACCCAACCTTGGGCAAGGAGCTTGTTTGGCTCTCGAAGACAGTGTTTGTTTAGCAACGATTTTACAGGAAGAGGCGAACCTCGAACGTGCACTTTCACTATTCGAGTCCAGAAGAATCCCTCGAGCTAAGAGCATTGTCCAACAGTCATGGAGGTACGGGAAGATAGCCCAACTGGAAAATGCAGCCGCAATCTGGATTCGCAACCAACTACTCCCATACACAAAGAAACAAACAGAAAAAGAATGGGCTACGATCTTAGGGTACAGATGTTGAAAGAAGGGAAAAGAAATGTCTGTTCGACCGTGGATGATGCTTGCTGTCTTATTGCTCAGCCAAATGTTCATTGCCTTTCTTGGCAGATCAATTGGTCCTCTTTCCTCAAGCATACAGGGAAGCTATCTTCTATCCAAACAGTTATCACCATGATAAGTATCGGAACAGTTCTACGTGGTCTTGGGTGGGTTACCGGCGGGAATCTTACTTACTATGGGTCAAAGCACCATGTATCATGTAGGATCCATTTCCGCTTGTCACCCAGGATGGTGAATCTTTTATCAAAGAGTTACGAGAAAAGGAATAGAAGGAAGAGTGTTGCAATCTGGTGAAGAATTATCACTATCAAATTAAAAAAGGAGAAGGGGAAAAATGAAGATTACTCGGCTAGATCACATTGTACTCACGGTTCGAAACCTCGATGCGACATGTCAATTTTACGCAGACGTATTGGGGATGGAAGTAGTCACTTTTGGTAATGGAAGAATAGCTCTTCATTTCGGACAGCAAAAGATTAACCTGCACGAAGCAGGCAAGGAGTTTGAACCAAAAGCACTTGTCCCCACACCTGGTTCTGCAGACCTTTGCTTTATTACCGAAACTCCCATATCAAAAGTGGTAGAGAAACTAGAACAAGCAGGAGTGACCATAGAAGAAGGACCCGTGGGACGTACAGGGGCGTTGGGCAAAATTACATCTGTTTACTTTAGAGATCCTGATAAGAATTTAATTGAAGTATCGAACTATATAAATGAAGCGTTACAATAAACTATTCCTTGTAAAAATTGACTCTCTATAACCTCCCTCATATAATTGTATGCAAAGGTCGCAGTCATATACAACTCCAGCATAAAGCGGTGAGTTAAAAGGAGTTTTTGTTTTGAGTAAAAAAGAATCACTGCAGGAACAAGCGTATCGTACGATTAAGAAAGCGATTATTAACGGAGATTACCAACCGGGGGAGAAGTTAAGAGAGAGCAAAGTGGCTGAACAGCTGGGCATTAGTCGAACACCTATTCGAGAAGCGCTCCGAAAGCTCGAGCGGGAGGGGCTCGTTACTTATACTCCTTCGGTGGGGGCACAAGTACAGGGGCTAAAGAAAGAATCAATAATCGAACTATATGAATGTAGAGCAGCCTTGGAGGCGTTAGCAGCCAAAAAAGCTGCGAAAACCATTACCTCAGAACAATTAGGACTTTTGGAAGAGAGCATGATGTTAGCCAGCCAGTATTACCAAAGAGGGGACCTAGGGAAAACGGTTGAAAAAAACAGCCTATTCCATGACACGATCCTGCAAGCCAGTCAAAGTCCATTACTCATCCAACTTATGGACCAGATACAGGTACAGATTGTTCGCTTTCGACAAATGACCAGCGTGTATGGTTTCAGACCTTCTTTTGTGGAAGAGCACGAGGACATTTACCAGGCACTTGTGAAACGCGACGGTGAAAAGGCCGAAATGCTAATGAAAGTACACGTAGAAAAAGATTTGGAGACGATTTTAGAACGCTTACGTGAAAACCAACTTTTGTAATAATTAATGATTATATAAAGAACCCAGGTTACGTTTTGTTCACTGGTATGATCTGGGCATTTACTCCGGCAACCAACAGCACCGGCCGTGATTTGGAAAAAATGCACGGACGTTAAACCCAATATTATACTTGTCATGGAGGAAATATGAGCACTGATATCGATAAAAGCTATTCTATTATCGCTATGCCACCCAGTGTAGAAGATTATTTATGGATATGTAAACAATCAGGACTAAGCGAAAAAACTAGAGAAGCTGCAGTAATCGGGTTGAGTAACTCAATCTTTTCGGTAACTCTTTTGTTTAAGGACAAAGCAATCGGAATGGGCAGAATTATCGGTGATGGAGGCTGTTTTTATCAAATAGTAGATATTGCTATCATTCCAGAACATCAAGGAAAGGGATTAGGAAAACTAATAATGCAACATCTAATAGAGTTTTTAGATAACAATGCTCCTCGTTCTGCATATGTTAGCCTTATCGCAGATTTACCCGCCGATAAATTATACGGACAATTCGGATTTACATATACAACTCCAAAGTCTGTTGGAATGTACAAAAAGTACTAAAAAACCCGATTATGCCGCTTACACTCCCAATGATCGTAGAGGTTAGGAGCTACGCTCCAAAGGTATGAATAGATCTTTGTTTTTCCAATATCGAGGCCAAAAAAGAGATTCAGAGTAAGGCAAAAGAAGCCATCCTGAAAACAAAAGTTATGGAGCCTCTTCAGATCACATTCCCGATTCAAGTTAGAATAGAGTTTTTTCCACACGGGTAAAGCAGAACTTGCATCCATGGTTCCTGGTGTCTCACCGTGTGTTGCCATGGTTTTCCTACCCAGAGACGATCACTGAACTCTGGTTGGATCATCATAAATGGTTAGTAAATTGGAAAGATTTTTTGTTTGCCTATGAATTCCGGGTGGTGCAATAATACGTAGAGAATTGCTTCTATGTCATAACATCGGGAAGATGCATCATGAAGCGAAGTATCAGTATTGCTGGATTAACGCTGATTCAATTAATACTAGTTGGTTGGCTTGCCATGCTTGTGCCCGTGGGTGTGGTATGGCTTGTTTTGGCGGTTATTGTGGTGCTGTACGGCTTTTCCCTCCTCTTATCCCCTCTCCGGTCCTTCGCTTTGTTGGTCGCCTTCATACTGTTCCACGCCTTTGCCGCTGTCGCAGAAGGATGGAAATTCGGCTGGGACCTCGTTACGCAATTCCAGTCCATCGTTCTCCAACTTGTGGTGGTGGGGTTCGCGGCTGCGTCATGGGCGCAAGCAAATGAGCTGCGCAAGTGGGCTCGTTCGTACAAAGAAGCGCAGCGGCAGGTAACAGCCCTTCGCAAAATGGACGAGGCGGTCTCCGTGCTGAGTGGGAATGAATTCAAAGACCGCTTGAAGACGATCGTGGTCTCTCTACACAGGAGAAACGAACCGGGAGCAGTCATTTTTGTTTCCATTCCTTCTCAAGTGATCGGGTTTGGAGGCCGACGCTACACACCGGAAGCTGTATTGCAATTGGTCGTAGAGACGACGTTAGCGTCGGTTCGCGACCAGTTTGACATCGTGGGACGCATTTCGCACTCGACCATCGGAATCGTCTTGCAGCGCTGTGACCGGGAAGGGGCGCAGCGCGTGCTTCAGCGGTTTCACTTGCTTTTGCTTCAGCAGCGAAGGCTTCGCACGGAAGTGGTCATGTCGTGGGTTCGTGTCGAGGAATTGCCCGTGTACCAGGGCTGGCCTGCGGTGGAAGCGCTGCTTGAAGAATGCGGTGCGGACAAGGCAGTATCAGTGCGACGGGGAGGAGCCTGAACCGTGTCTGTTGTCCTGCTCGTGATTGCGGCATTGTTTTGGCTCTTGCTTCTGTATTATTCGGTACTGTGTGTCGCCGGTCTTGCATTCCGATCGAGATCTGCTCCTTCCAATTCCCTTAACGAATATCCGAGTGTCGCCATCTTGATCGCGGCCTACAACGAGGAAAAAGTATTGGCCCAGACGCTTGATGCCATAGCGAGACTGCGGTATGAAGGTCCGCTGACTGTGTATGTGCTGAACGACAATTCCTCTGATGCAACCGGGGACATCGCCGATGAGTACGCGTCGATGTTTTCCCACATCCGGCATGTCAAAGTACCCCCAGGAACGCCGAAGGGGAAGGGGCGGGTGCTGAACTACGGACTGACGCTGGTGCGGGAGAAATATGTAGCCGTTTATGACGCCGACAACCAGCCGGAGCCGGACGCCCTGCGCCTGTTGGTCGAGGCAGCCGCTCAGACGCCGAGGGCGGTAGGTGCCGTCGGCTACGTGAAAACCCTCAACGCCGAGAAAAATTGGCTGACGAGAATGATCGCCCTGGAGTTTGCCGTCTTTCAGTTGTTGATGCAATGTGGGCGCTGGCATTTGTTCGGACTGGGCACGTTGACCGGAACCAATCTCGTAGTGGAGCGCGAGGCGCTTGTCTCCGCAGGTGGCTGGGATTCATCCGCCTTGGCCGAGGATGCCGACCTTTCCATTTCGCTGGCGGCCCTGGGAGGGAGACTGCCAATTGTTCCTCAGTCGCACTCATGGGAGCAAGAGCCTCAAACATTGGCGGTTTGGCTGAGACAACGAACGAGATGGATGCAGGGAAATCTGCAGTTGATCCGAAAAATGCTCAAGACGCCGTCGTGGCGTGAGAGGCACGTTTTTTTGCATGCGGCACATATTCTGTCCATCTACATCGTGTTTGCGACGATCCTTTTCATTTCCGATGTGTGGTTCTTGTTGGGTGTTCTGGGGATTTCCAACACCTCGTACGCGGCCCCCTTGCTCTTGTTGTGGTTCCAGTCGTGGCTGATTTACGTGATCCAGCTGTTGAGCGCTGAAGTCGCGGACGACATGGCAAGTCCCGTCAATCTGGCCGTATCCTTTGTCATGTACTTCACCTATTCACAGCTGTGGCTGTTCCTGCTGGTGCGTGCCGTCTTCTTGGAGTACAAGCGTCAGCAAAAGAAAGTGGAACCGGTGTGGGATAAGACAGTAAGGTTTTAGCAACATCTCGCCCTTATCCTCCTTGGCTAAGGGGTATTTTTTACATAAATGTACGAACACTTGTTCCTTTGCAGGTTATTAATGAGGAGTTAGGAGCACGAATAACGTGAAAAACGAGTGTGGGATAAACAAATAACAAAGCATCAGAAAAGTGAAACGGATTCTTTAATATATGGGTTAAATGGAGAGCCTCTACATCAATAGCAATTGAATCGAATTACCAACAAGATATCTGACATGTTAGGGGGGAGAGGAGAAGAAAAAATTACCCCACATGGCTTTCAAGCTTCATGTTCATTTTGAAGAGGCCATCCTAAGACTTTTGGAAATCAATCCTTTGTTAGCGTATGCGATGATAAATAAAGCAATTCAAAAATAAAAAAGTGACCATTTGTTTGGTCACTTTTTATGTTACAACCTTCAGTTTTTGCTGTTCGAGTAATCGAGCCAGGTTATCTAATGTCTGCTGATGATTTCGTTTGGGTGGAGGAGTGAGGTGATTTTTTTGAGGGGTGTTATTCATTTTATTCATGTTCATGACCTCCAAGTTTATATTATTTGGTATTTTTTTTACATTTATCCCGACTTTATCATACAACAAAATATTTTTTATGTAAATATATTTTTTAAAAATATTTTAGTAACACTAAAATACCTGTCTATAGGTGCACTACAGACAGGTAGAGATATCACAAAAAGTAATAAAAGTAATATCGATAACGACTGAATGGCTTTTCGTTTCTGATCAAAATCCACATGCGTATAGATGGAGGTCGTCGATAAGCTTTCATGACCCAACAATTCCTGCAGGGTTCGAATATCCACTTTTTTATCTTGATGCTGCAAGAGTAACGTTGCAAAGGTATGACGTAAGTGATGACGCGTAAAACGGATGAAATCCAACAATTATTGCCGCCGCATACCGGTTGTGGCCAACAGCTTAATCATTAGCTCATTTCGTTTAGAGAAAGCTCCTTTGTCATTTTCTAAGGCGCGAAACAGCTTTTGCAACTCGGAAATGGTCATATAAACCGGCAGTTTTTTATCCGATTTCCTAATCATAAAATCATGTTCAATCCAGCCTTCTTTGACACAAAAGCGACTAAACGATTTCAAACACGAGATGCGGCGCTGCATCGTTTTGGGCTTGGATTTGGTTTTTTGATGAATCACTTGCTCTTGAAAAGCGTCGAACCGTGGAGTTTTGTACATACTTTAAATCATTTGTTTGGTGCACGTTTTGTAAAATCGTACAAAACTGTTTCAAATCGTACACATAACTTCGTAACGTGTGTTCCGAAACATTTCGCTCAATTTCAAGATAAAACAAAAACTCATTAGATGCTTTTTTGATATTCAATTGTGAACGACCTTGGAAGCACAACCCTTGAATTATTGGTACGACTGGATTTTCTTTTAGTTAACATAATATATATTATCGGACTCAATAATAAAATATGGGTTGGCTGACCGGAGCTGCCAGTACCGATATTACAGCGGTCAAAAGTAGATTGCCGTAAGTTTCAAGTGGAACATGTTTCGAGGTTAGAATCTCCTCTTGCTTGGCTAAATCCTCAATCCGCATTAATCCGCATTGTGAGCTGAATATGAATGAAGCGGGAAAAAGAAAAAAACCGCCAAGAGGCGGCATTTCGCGGTTTCTATTCTCGATATGGGAACAATTGAATCATTGTGGCAATGTAACCGTAAAAGTTGAACCTGTTCCCAGGCGACTGGATACTTGAATATCGCCGCCGTGAATATCGATGATTTTTTTGACGATGGATAGGCCCAGGCCGTTCCCCTTAACCGAATGATCGCGTGCTTTGTCAACTTTATGGAACGGCTTAAAAATATCAGCACGTTCATCTTCCGGAATCCCGATGCCAGTATCCGTTATGGAAACAATGCTTCTATTGTCTTTCATCACAGCTTCAACAAGAATTTTTCCATGCGCCGGAGTAAATTTGATACTGTTATTAAGCAGATTGATCCAGACCTGATTGAGTTGGTCTTCATCCGCTTGAATGGTACATGGCTCAAGCTGAACATCTATTTCAATTTCTTTCGCTGTCCATTGAGGCTCCAATGCAATAACGACCCTCCGAAGCTGCTCATCCAAACGATAAGTACTGACCTTCAACGGATGCTGCGCCTGCTGCAAAGAAGACAGGCGAAGCAAATTTTGACTTAACCGGGATAGCCTTTCGCTCTCCTCTTCAATGATTGTCAGATAACGAAGCCGGCTTTCTTCGCTCATTTTCTTCTGCTTTAACGCCTTGCTGAACCCTGAAATGGAAGTTAGCGGAGATTGAATTTCATGGGAGACGTTAGAAACAAAATCTTGCCGCATGCGATCCAGCTTGGACAGCTCTTTCGCCATCTCGTTAAAGCTGACCGTTAACTGACCGATTTCGTCCTTGCGTTTGGTTTGCAGCTCAAAATCAAAATTCCCTTTTGCCATTCGCTTGGTTGCATCCGTCAAACGACGAATCGGGTTTACGATATAACGGGCTGCAACAAGAATCAGCAAGCTGCCGAAAAACAAAATAATGATGTACATCAAATGAATGGAATTCATGATTTCTTCCCCGACGCTGTTCTGCTCCACTGTTAAAAACAAAGCGTAAGGCTTTCCATCCACCCGAAATGGCAGACCCACTATAGGAAGATATGCCCCGTCTCTTTGAATATGGCGAGCGATCCCGCCAGCAAGAACTTGTTTCAAATATACAGGATCAAGATGGATGGGCTCCGTTTGGTTCGTAAGGAGGGGCTTGCCTTCCTGATTGTAAAGCTGGAGAAGGGTACCGGACAGGCCGGAAAAGTTTTGCATAAACGTTACCAAATCGGCAGAAGGTGTCGAGCGATAGGCTTGCATGATTTTTTTCCCGTTTGCAATCAGAGTCTCTTCCCCTACGGTTTGAATACGTTCTTGATACAGCAAGGAACTCACCAGATATGCCGCGAAAAGACTCAACATCACGATGCCGACGAATATCAATACAATGCGGGTATAAAGCGACTTAATCCTGATGCACCTCCAACCGATATCCAAGGCCGCGGATCGTCACGATGCGAAATTCGGACTCGTACTCGGCAAACCGTTCTCTCAATCTCTTGATATGAACATCGACGGTCCGTTCATCCCCTTCATAATCGAAGCCCCATATTTGCTCAATCAGATGATCCCGGGTAAACAGCTGCCCGGGGTAGCTGCCCAGTTTGTACAGCAATTCGAATTCCTTCATCGGAAGCGTGAGCCTGTGGCCGTTCTGATCGATCACCTGATAACTTTTGCGATCCAATGAAATGTCTCCCAGCTTCACGATGCTGGAAGTGGAAATGCGATACCGCTTCAGCAAAGCTTTCACCCGCAGAACCAGCTCCACAGGGTCGAACGGCTTCACCAGATAATCGTCCGTTCCCAGCTTAAATCCTTTGATTCGGTCTGTTGCCTCGCCCTTCGCGGTGATCATCAAAATTGGCATTTCCCCGAATTCACGAAGATTCGCACATAGATCCCAACCATCCATTTTTGGCATCATGATGTCCAGAATCACCAAATCAACCGGATGATTTTCGGCATATTCCAACGCGTCCGCACCGTTCGCTTTTTCGACGATTTCAAAACCTTCGTCTTCCAGATACAAACGAACCAATTCACGAATGTGGACTTCATCATCCACCACTAGAATCTTCGGCACATTTATTACTCTCCCTTTATCTCTATTACAAAAGGAAATGCCCGCACCTTTCCATTTTGCTGGAACTCTGCCCATATTTTATAGATGCCCGGCTGTTTGAACTCCGTTTCAAATACCGTATCGTGATCATTTGTCGGATGAACGTGAAGGTAATTCTCAGCGTTTTCATCAAGAATGACTACATGCCCCATCGCTCCCAAATATGGGGTTAAATTTGTTTTATCAAGGTCAAAATGTAAGGTTACTGGTTGATTGGGCTTAAACGTACTCATCGATAGTTTTACGGTTTCTCCATCTACATTTTGAATCAGAGCGGTGTCCGGCTTAAGCCCCTGGTTGTTGGTTGAAACGCTTGGATGGCCGACTACAAACGGAACCGGTTCTACATGATAAGCCAAATTTTTCGGCTTGATATCGATAAATGCCTTATAAAACCCTTCCGGCAAAGTGTTTGCAATGTGAAATTCGCCGTTCCCCGTCTGTTCCGGATGCAAGTGATAATACTTCTGCAGGGTTTCATCCACAATGACAAAATGAAGAAGCTTCTCATGATTTACTTCCAGTTCGTTCACCGGGTTTCCTGCTTTATCTTTCAGGAAAATTTTTAATTCGTCCTGATCAGCTTGAACAAACGCATGTACCTCGCTTGTGCCCTCATGCTGCGAATCGTTTCCATGTTCATGACTGCTGTCATTCATTTCAGCGTGGTTCTCATTACTCTGATGCATCTTTGCAGATGCGGTTTGTTTGCCATCGGCGAAAAATTCATCATAGACTGTAAACCCTCCGATCAGCACAGCCACATAAAAAATTGCCGCTATTACCCATTTATCCATTCCAACCACCGCTCCTTAGAAAAATTTACAATGTCACAAGTTTCCGTTTTTCGATCATTTTTCCTCAAAATGAACACATTGGCTCAATCACATAATAGGATACCCTCCTATAGTATGTCAAGTGTATTTCTTTTTTCTCTTCAAATTGGGTTTTAATTCGTTGAGAACGAAGAGAGCAGCAATGGAAACTGCTGCTCCACAATCGATCCCCTTATTCGCAATTGAGCACCGTTACTTGTGAGATGGTTCACCGCGCCACTTGTACTGGCCATTTGGAAGCTTTCTTAAGAATGAATCGTCTGTCAATATAGAAAGCGATTAGAACGGCAAGTAAACTAAGCAAAAGCGGTATGGCGAAAGCTTCAAGGGAAAACGGTTTGCCTTCAAAGTGCAAGCTGGCACGGTATTCCAATCGTTTCGCACCGAATTTAGCGGTTAACACATCCTCTTGCTTGGCTAAATCCTCAAGCGGCGCATCGAAGATAAATCTGTCCGCCGAGTCCCCATGCAAGAACTCAGGCGCCACCGAATTGCCCCTTTCGTTCCACTGTTTTACATCCTCCGCAGCTAAAGATTTTGCCTCCGTTCCCGGAACAATCATTCTGTCTAATTTCGGGGCATTCGATATTTGATATCTGGCGATCAGGTTCAGGTTATGTTTAGTAACAATCGGCTGTTCCGAGTTGGAAATGGTAAAGACCTTTGCCGTTCCGGAAGCGGAATACGTATCAAATATCGTGGTCAGTGCTCCGTCATCCATACCGTTGTACAACAGCACACCCATCTTTTTCCTGCTCCACTGGAATGCGTGATTGAAGATATAAATGGCTTCACTCCCATCTACATAATAAGGGTCAACCTTCGGATCCTTCACGAAGTGATAGGAAGGATAATTCATCTCCTTCGCTATTTTTTGTGCCATGGGTTCGCCTAATTGTTGTGAGATGACATAGAGGACGGCGTCAATTCCTGATGTGAGACCAGCCGAGGAGACGATGTTCTTGTCGGGCAGAACATACCGCTGATCCCTGATCCAGTTCGTTTCAGGAAATGCCTTTTTGTACTGATCGAGATATTGCCAGTGCATAGTAGCTGATTTCCCTTTCAATAAACCGGCGTCGGCAAGATTGCCCGCTCCAGCGCAAATGCTCAGGATGTTGGTCTTGGCATGTTTTTGTATCCATTTCCGGACGGGTTGATACTTCTTCTCGTCAGCGATCGGCATATAAGGGATTACGATAAGGTCTGGACTTTTCCCTAATAATTGATCCATTTCCGCAAAAGAATAGTGCGGGATTAGATCCAGACCGCCCGTTAATGAGGTAACATTTTTGTCCGGGGCAACGGCAAATACATTATAGGCGTCTGTCATGGCGAACATTTCGTAGGGAACCATAAAATCAAATACCTCTGTGGTTGGATTCCCTAAAACGACCGCCACTGTAGGTTTTTTCGGATTATATTCAGGTATTTTCACTCCTTGTAAAGAAGGAATCGGTGTATCGCGAACGTCGAGCCAATAATCCTTTTGTGAACGAACATATTCACCTAACCCGATCCCCCCCACAAACACTACCAAAATCAATACATACACAGCGAAACGTAATAATAACCTCTTCATTTGGATCTCCTCCTGTAAACAATTTCCCAATTGCTTTACTCAAGAAGCACTTTACATCTGCTTTATGAACTCAATATGAACGGAACAGAAAATAAAAAAAGACCTGCGATCACATCGGATCACAGGTCTTTCTCCAGAAATCGGCGGTATGCTGCCCGCAGCTCTGGCGCAGTCTCCTCCACTTTTTTGGGATTGATCACGGCCCAAGCGCCCAGTTCGGAGGAGGCGTAGTATTTGAGCTTGCTTTTTTCCACAAGCGGAGGGTAAAACTCGATATGAAAATGATAGAATTCCTCCACGTTCTCTCCATTAACGGGGCGTTGATGCATCACCATCATATAAGGAAACGGGCGTTGAAACAGTTCATCCATGGCTCCCGTTGTCCCCTTCAAGATAGAAGCGAGTGACCTCTTTTCCGCTTTCGTAAAATCGCAGATCGCGGTTTTGTGGCTTTTACTCACGATAAAGGCACCATACGGGTAATCGACGAAGTAGGGTATATAACAGAGGAAATCATCGTTTTCCATCACAAGGCGCTCTCCAGCTCGCTTTTCCTGGTCATTCATCTCACACAGGAGACATCTCCCCGTCTGCTGATGATAGGCTTGACAGCTTTCCAGCTCCCGTTTGATTTTTAGCGGCATTTGGGAATAGGCGTAAATCTGCCCATGCGGGTGCGTCATCGTGACACCGACTTCTTCCCCGCGGTTCTCAAAAATGAGGATGTATTGAAATTCAGGTTCCCGGGCTAACTCGATAAACCGCTCCAGCCACAAATCAATCAGCTCTTGAATGTGATCCACCGACAAATTTGTGTTGGATTGGTGATGATATCAAATGTTTGACCAAAATCATCAGACAGGTACAATCCCTTTTCCGTTCCCGCAATCACAATATTTGATTTGTTAGGATGAACGGCAATGGTCGTCGGTTCACTTTCAATCCCTTTGGCTTCTACCTTTTTCCAAGCTTTCGCATCATCCGTACTCATGTATAAGCCTTTTTCCATCTTTGAATTCGGTGATTCATTATACTAAATGACGTGATATTCAAACCCGACTCCCATCAGATGAAAGTCTGATTCACCCTCAAAGTCTAACTTTTGCAATGTTTTGCCGTCATCGCTGCTTTTTACCAGACCAAGCGGGTTTGTTAAACCTGATGTGCGATTTCTCTTCAAGATGCAATCCTCCGCTTCCTATTGGTTATGTACGAATATCCAAACCGTTGAGGCTCATTTTGATGATTGCTCCAGTGGCAACAGTAATCCCCCAAAAAAAGCCAGAACATGGTTGGACAAACGTACATGGTATGATGCCGTTCATGACAATAGAATACCCATGTGTCTGGATTGTCGGCAATATTTTTCTGTACAAGACTCACCATTGCAATTCCCACTTTAAGATGACCGGCCTTTCGCAACATGGAAACCTGACTCGATGTTTCAGAGGGGAAAACTACTTACTCCACAACCAGCTACCCTTTCCCCCGTTCCATGCCCTTCTCCATGCCCTTCAGTCGCTGGCATTTCATGGCCAGAATGAGAATTGAACTGAGATTCACTGTGGGATTGCATGTTTTGATGCTGTTCTGAAGACATGCCTGGCATCTCATGCTGATCTGAAGTCATGCCCGGCATTTGATGACTTGATGGTGTTTCAGCCGTTGTACTATGCCCGCTTCCATGATTATTGGGATGGGTTTCGTCGGCTAATTCGCTTGAAGAAAAGGTAAGCAAGAAAGCTGCTGTCAAACCAAGCACAATTTTGTTCATTACTTTCATCCTTCCTCGATGCATTCGCAACCAGATGCTTTTTATTCTAAAGAACAAAACTGAGTACATTTTGAGTCAAAGCTGAGAATAAGATAAGAAATCCGTGACAAAAAAATGAAAACCTCAGATCCGATTTCATTACAAATAAAACGAGCCCAAGGTTTTTCACGATATGAACTTGAGATTTAATTCTACTGTTCCAATGGGAGAACCAAAATGAAACATCTACTAAATACAACAAATCCTGCATTGATGAGAAAAAATTTTAGCAATAACTTTCGAAAGGGTAACAGCAAAATCCCCTTCTGTTCTTCTGATACCAGCTTAACAAGATAAGGGGTAATGACTCAAATCCAATTATGGGGCTTTAGAGAAACAACTATGCCGGTGTCGACCCGTGTGGATGCTGGAGCATCATACGAAGTTTTCTAACATTCGCTGCATTTTTATAAGGGAGGACAAGAGGTTTTACCAATAAAAAAAGGGCATATGTGTTTTTCGTATGACCTTCAATGATTCATGTAGAACAAAAATTCATATCTGGTAAAAAACACTTTTATAAATAAAAATCTCCAAGCAATCCCTGGAATGCAAGATCACTGATTTATTACCTCAGATCCGGGATCATGCACACATAATCCAAAATTACGCAGTTCTTGTTTTGCCGCTTCAGCTTTATCTTTATCCATCTTTACTATCATTTGGTGAGAAGTGTTAAGCTCAATCTTTACGTCTTCACCGACAACTAAGCCAATTGCTATCAAATCATTAGAAGTAAAACAATCACCGTCAATTTCTGGACAGACAGCAAACGTAGTAAGATTCATGAGAAACATCCTCCCTGAAACGTAAGTAAGATCAATCTAGCTTGTATCACCTTTATTTTAGAGTACCCCTCTCTTCTATTGAGCAGATCATTTTGTCTAATTTATAAAAAATAGAAAATTGCTGACGCACAAAATAGACCACAAATTATGGATGAGGTAATTTCTTCAATGCTCTTCGCATGATTTTCCCAGTCGTATTTTTGGGTAGTTCCGTCAAAAATTCTATCTGTCTTGGGACTTTGTATTTGGCTAGTCTTGCTTGACAGAAGCTAATAATCTCATCAGAGGAAAGGTCATCCTGTTTTTTGACGACAAACGCCTTCACTATCTCCCCGTATTCCGGATCAGGGGCACCGATTACTGCTGCTTCAATCACGTTAGGGTGTTGATACAGCACTTCTTCCACTTCTCTTGGATAAACATTATATCCACCTACCAAAATCATGTCTTTTTTCCGATCGACAATGAAGATGTAACCATCTTCATCCATTTTTGCCATATCGCCCGTATAGAGCCACCCGTTTTTGAGTGTCGCCGCGGTCGCTTCCGGCATTCCTAAATAGCCTTTCATTACGTTAGGTCCTCGTACGATTAATTCCCCAACTTCTCCCCTTGGTACTTCCCTTCCCTCAGGATCAACCACGATATTTTTTACCCCGGGAATATCAATTCCAATTGAACCAGGCTTCCTGATACCCCTTAGCGGATTGAAAGCAGTTACTGGAGAAGATTCGGAGAGACCGTATCCCTCTAAAATGGTAACCCTATATCTTTCTTCGAATTTATAGAGAAGTTCTACCGGTATCGGAGCACCGCCTGATACACATAAGCGTATAGAAGAGAAATCCTCCTCTGTTGCCTCAGGAAATTGAAGCATAAAATTATACATCGTGGGAACGCCTGCAAACATAGTCGCTTTTTCTTCACGTATCGTTTGGATCACGTCAGCAGGACTAAATTTGGGGAGGAGCAATATGGTGGCACCGCAAGCGATGGAAGCGTTCACACAAACTGTCATACAGAATACGTGGAAAATAGGAAGAACCGTCAACGATCGATCTTTATCCGTTAATTCAAATAACTCACAAACTGCTTCTGCATTTGAAGTCATATTTCGATGAGTAAGCATAGCCCCTTTGGGTTCTCCAGTAGTTCCTGATGTATATAAAATGACAGCAATATCTTCATCATCGATTAAAACGCTTTCAAAATAGTCGTCTGCATTTTGCAAAAATTGTTCAAAACTTCTTTCTGGTTCTCCTGATTCTGTAAACAGAAGCAATTCAAGGCCGTCAAGTTGATCCTTCAACTCTAATAAAACTGATTGTAAGGCAGAAGAAGCAATTGCTGCCTTTGCTTTGCTATTCGACAAAATATAGTTGATTTCCCTTGAGGTAAAAATAGGGTTAATGGGTACAACTGTTGCCCCCGTCCTCAGAATTCCGTAGTATGAAATCAAAAACTGCGGGCAATTCCCGAGTAAAATTGCCACTCTATCTCCTTTTCCAATACCTTGAGCAGACAAACCGGATGCAACACGATCAACCAATCTGTTAAGTTCTTCAAAAGTTGCGCTTTGATTCAAAAATGAATACGCTTTATTGTTAGGAAATCTCAAGGCTGTATTCTTTAGATTATCACTCAAATTAGGCATCTCTTGTACCTCCCTCAACATCTTAAATTTTTTTGTCAGTGCGTCATGTTCAAATTTGATTATAATGCATTATTTCGAATTTTATAACTATTGAAGAAATATGACGGTCGATCCCCGGATCATCGTAAAAAAAGTGCCCATGCTTAGTCTGCAGAAATGAATATAAAAGGTGGGATTCCCCCCACCGAAAAAAATTGCTATTTCACGTTTTTGGCTAATAAGAAAAGACGAATGACATTCATGATGGAATCTAGATCCCGGAATTGAAAGTTAGGAAGTCTTAACGATTGTCCCAAAGCATTGATAGCGTGTATATGATACGGTTCCGTTTCGGTTTGATACTCCTCGTCGTCATGAGGCTCGCTATGGAATTTAAGTATTTCTTTCCCTTCAGGAGAGATCCAATCATAGTAATAGTACTCAATTTTCCCATTCACAATGCGCTCTGTCGCATGTAGCTTTGATCCGTCACTGAATACAAAGGTATATCGTTGGGCTGACATGGTGGATGGTCTCCCTGTGCCGTCACCATCACGTAATTCAGTAACAATGTCTCTGTTGTTTCTCTGAAGAAAGATAAAATTAGATGGAGGATTTCCAATCACAATTCTTTTACCTTTCTAATCAAATAACGCCATTCAGCAGCATCTCTTTCTTCTTCGCTAGTTAATGTTTTCTTTGCCCCGAGAGTTGCCTGATAGTCTCCACCATATTTCTCCTCAAACCATCCGATTTCTTTCGAGATCTCTGTCAACTGTTGGCTATACATAAGTTTTCCGAAATCCGCATTCTGTTTTTTCAGTTGTTCATTGTACATTTCGACTAATTCCTGAACCGGAATTCTTTCACCGGCACTGGAAATGAAAATGGCATTCTCAGGAATTCGGGCTTGCTTATTTTTCTCTTTCTTTTCTACACCTAAAAAACGCCCCTCATGAATCCAGTTGTTTATCGTTTGAACAGAGACTCCCATAAATTTTGCCATTTGTCCTGTGGTGTATTGAACCACAAATTTGTTTTCATCTGTTGCAACTTCAATTACGTAAGACATGAGACGAGATACGGATTGTCTAATAAACTCCGGATTTGCATCCTTGACTTCGATACATGCTTGTCCAAGCAAAAAATCTGCGTTGGGAGTTGTTTTCAGTATATAGTTGGAGAGAGCTTTTAAGAAAATATGCCCTTTCGCCCCTTCTTCGGCTACATACTTGGATAGTTCCGGCATTATCTCCTTGATCAAAACTTCTTTCTCTTGGGCAGAGATCATGTACATCACCCCTCTTGCCTCCCATCATACAAAATTCTACATAAAACTTCAAGCAAACTTAAAACGAACTTAAAGAAAAGTTAAATCCCCCTTTTATTGTAAATGTCTCCTTCACGATATAGTTGGTTAATCGTTCGCATTTTTCTCTAATATGTAGACACAAATGGTGTTCATTCCTCCCGTGGGGATGGTACGTACAATCAAAAAAATAAAGATTGACTCGAAAAATCTGGGTAGAACCCCTTCGGTTCATCATTTGTCAAGTACATGTGGTCCTTTCATATATAGTTCCCTATCAAGAAAGTCGGCTACAAATTCGTCACAATTCTTTATGAACCATCTCAGCGAGTAGATTAGCTGCTACCGCATCTGGTTAAAAGAACCGGTCCATGATTTGTGTTAAATTTCCTCCAAGAGCCAGTTCTCTAGTATTCAAGGGGGATTTTATTTTGGGTTCTGAACTATGTTAAAATCAGTTCAGGTGATGAATGATGAGTAAATTATTAACATTTCTTCTAGAGATACTCAGGATCTTGGTTCTTTTGGCTATAGGTATTGCAATCTTCAATTTCCTCGTTTCCCCTCTTTTTCCTGGAACGATTTCTTACACTTCCGAGTTGCTAATTATTCTTTCCTTTTTTGGGCTGTTTCTTATTCTTTATCGAAATAAATTGCAACAATCCGGTTGGTTTAAGAGCAAGCTTAATGTACCACTTCCCCCTCTTATGACAAAAATAATAGCTGCTGTTTCGCTGTTGTCTTTTTTGTTTGCATTGTTTTTGCGTTAAACATTCTTTTTTAACTACTTAACTTCTAAAAATCGTGTCTCATTTGGTGAAGCAATCGTTTATCGATGCGTACGTTTAGCAGGTGCGATCCAATTGAGTGTCGGAAGCTTTTTTTTTCGTTTTTTCAGCAATAAAGATGAGCGATGAAAAAAACTCCTCAGGAAGATTCCTGAGGAGCAACATGTGAGGAGCATACAAAAGGGGTTAGTCTCCCTTGTTTCCAACCGTTGGATCAGCTGTAAATGGTGTATACCCCTCATATAGAACAGAAGCTACCATTCCCGCTGCAGCATGGTGGAGATCATGGCAGTGGAACATCCAATCGCCAGTGTTATCTGCCTCAAAGGCAACAACATAGCTTTCTCCCGGTTTGATATTTAAAGTATCCTTCATCATTGGAGCACCTGTTACAGGCTTTCCGTCCTTGCTCAATACCTGGAAGAAATGTCCGTGAAGGTGCATCGGGTGATTCGAGGTACCTTTATTGATGAAAGTAACTTTAACCTTATCGCCCTTTTTCACTTTCACTGGATCTACGTTCGGAAACGATTTGCCGTTAATGGTAAATACAGGATCCATCAGGCCATTTTTACCAGTTTGCTCGCCTAATACCATGCTGTATTCGAGGTCGTACTTCATCGAGAGATCAAATTTACCTTTCCCTTGTCCGTACGCCGTCAAGTCTATAGGTTGTTGATCGTTTGTTGATGGCTTAATAGAGAGAGTTGCCTTGGCATCCTTCACTTTTACCGGAATGGTCATGCCCTTGGCTGCTTCCGATTTATCATGGCTTTCGATAAACCAGTTCTCTTCCGTATTCACATTTACTTCAATATCGTATCTCTCACCTGGGGCAATGATAAAGGGTTGATCTTTAATAACAGTCGGGTTTTCGATTTTTTGACCGTCAGCAGCGATGATCTTGTACTCTTGGCCATGTAAATGGAGAGTGTGACTCTGGAACCCTGCGTTGACGAAGCGCAAACGAATCTTCTCACCTTTTGCCACTTCAAGCGGTTCAATGGATTCTCCGCTTTTACCATTCACACTGAATACGGTATACATCGATTTCATCATGTCATCGTGCAT
>JBHGXW010000041.1:0-25373 GCA_041920465.1 Paenibacillaceae bacterium
TAACAGACGATTCACCGTCTCACGGCGTACACCAATCAGCTGTCCGATTTCTTCCTGGGTCAACATATCACGGATGGGGATTTTACCAAAATGGCCTTGAAACCATTCATACAACAATTCCAGGCGTTCTCTTGGAGTTACAGCCGTCAATTGGTCAATTCGCTGCTGCATGGTTCTTAGCCTCGTTTGCAATAATAACGCGATGTCCCGATATTGCTGCGGGTCTGATTCCAGCTTCCGGTACCACTCATCCGCCGGGATCACTTCAATTTCACTGGTCATGACCGCGATCGCAGTCCCGTGATAATCTTTTGGGGTAATCAGCGAATGATGCGGGAAAATTTCTCCGGGCAGCAAAAAGTTAAACAAAAAAGTGGATCCGTCCTCTTGAAGACGAATAACTTTCAACAATCCGCTATGCAGTTTAAAGAGTGGTCCTGTCTCCCCTTGACGAAAAAGCACTTCACCTTTATGCAGGATCAACTCTGTTCACCTCTTTGTTAAAAATGCTGTGAGTCAAATCACATCAGTTTTTCAGATTTTACATTATTGTAATAGTACAAATAGGGATTATCGAAGGATTTTCCTTGAACACGAAGCGCAGATCGGACAAGTTAAACAGCCCAATCCGGGCGTAGACCCGCAATCCTGCAAACAAAACGAGCCAAGTACAAAGCGCTTGGCTCGTTTTGCATTTATTATATCAGGTATTGGTTCATTTTTTATGTCTCATCTGTGACATTTTATACACCAAATTTTTATACACTGTCGTATATTGCGTTATCGTATATTGCTTATCGTATATTGCGCTCAATCAGTTGTTCCATCCACTTCGCCAATTCCGCATCCGAATATTCATTCCCGGTAAGGCGGAAGCGGACGTAGCGTTCGTCGATGTTGAACGCTTCTTCCAGCATGCCCATGAAGCCGCGTGCCCGTTTATCCAATTCAAGCAGCACTTCCAATTCGGACTCCTTCAAGAAAAAGATAACCTCCAGTTCTTCCAAGCGGCTGCGGTATTTGCCGGTTGGACGGAACTCGAACTCTTGCACGAACGGGTATTTGCGGCCCAAATGGCGGTTGTACTCACAATCTACCTTAAACAATTGAAATCCGGCCTGTTTTACGGCATCCAGCACCTTTTCCATCATCGGATGCGGCAAGACTTGAATGAAATCGGAATCGCCCGGATCAATGGCGTTTTTAATATCAAGCCCTGTTCTCAGATAAACCGGCTGTCTGCCCATGGTAAGCGGCGTTTCGTATGGAAGCTGGATCGCGAACGGCAGATTTTTTTCCTCACCCGGTTGAAGCGTAAATCTTTCGGAGAGACGTTCTTTTACCAGAATGCACTCTTCTTTTACTTTTTTATCGTCATATTCACGTTCGTAGTGGGTAATGATGTACATGTAAATATCATCAATCTCCTGTTCCACATCACCGCCTGTAATATGCACCTCACCGGTAATCGTTTCACCGGGGATTAACGCATCATGATGCAAGCGGGTATCCACCTTAGCTGAACCTACTCCGACACTGGCCAAAATCTTCTTGAAAAATGACATGAATTCCCTCTCCTTATGAACAGATTCCATCATCCTGAATCTTTATACGAAGACTTCCCTTGCCGGTTTCATTTAACCGTTATATATCAATTTTTACCTGGGCGGTGACATACAGCTTCAGCACCTTGGAGATAATCGCTGTCTTAAGTCTTACCTCCACCATCTTGCCATCAATCACGTATTCCCTCCGGTACAGCATTTCATGCAGGATGGGATGCACCTCAGCCACCTGGTCCACCTTTTTGCCTTTTAAAGGAGCCAAATCCTTTTCTAGCTTGCGAATCACTTCCGCTTCGGTAAAGGC
This sequence comes from Paenibacillaceae bacterium, assembly GCA_041920465.1. GTDB lineage: Bacteria > Bacillota > Bacilli > Brevibacillales > Brevibacillaceae > Brevibacillus_H. The sequence continues at coordinate 1,870 of JBHGXW010000041.1, forward strand.
ATTCGGTTTCGGATCCAGCACAATCACGTGAATTTCTTCAATCTGCATCTCTTGACGTTTCCTGGCTACCCTTTGGGAATGTTTCAGGTTTTCCACTTCTTCCTGCAGCCGTTCATTTATTAAATCCAGATTGCGATTGATCAGCATCAGATGCTCCATTTCATGGCCGTACAAGAGGAGAAACACTCCGCCGCCAACCAAAATTCCCAGCAAAAACAACACGAGGTACCGTTTCCAATATGTTGGCACGAACCTGTTCATGACTTCACCTGAACCAGCCAATGAATCGTGATGGTGCCTGCATGGGCTCCGACAAAAGCAGCCAGAATCAAGATTAATTGCTTGATGACAGGTGAAAAATTGCCGAGAAAAATCTTCTCAATTTGCAAAAAAGAATCAAATGTTCCGCCCAACGCACCTACCAATCCCCATATCTTCAGTTGATTAGCCAACTCCATCATGGTAACCAGCGGGGCTTTGTGAGTAAAAAAAGAGCCGATTCCCCCGGAAATCGCACCGCCGATTACGATTCCGTACGCCACAAAGAAAGTGAGAATCACCTGAACCATTTCGAGCACTCCTCACGAGCATTTGCTTTTCCCTTTCCATTTGCTTATCCATACGCTCGTCAAAAGGCAAATATGTTCGCTCCTTGTCTACCACCATTTTCCAAGAGAAAAATGGAGCAAAGCTTCACATATTATGAAAGCTTCTATCGCCAAGCAAGACGGCAAAGGCGGCCTGATTATCCAGGTCGCCTGCTTTTGCCATATCCTGCTTTTTCCATATCCTTCTTTCTTCCCTAACCTTATTTCTTTACTTCGACAATCCGTTTTTCTGCTTGTGGTTTCACTACCTTTTGCTGAATCAAAGCTTCTTCCACCACACTATACAGGGTTAAGCCGGTGTTGAAGAAATCTTTCTTCAGCATCGAGTATCCATCGCCTCCGGATACGACGAAATCATTGGTTGCCACTTTGTAGGTTTTGGCCGGATCTAAAGGCTGACCGCCTACCTTTACTTCCACGACACGTTGTCCCGCCGGTTGGGAAGGATCATAGCTGAAGGACATACCGCTGATTTGCGGGAAGCGGCCGGCCCCTTGCTCCACTTGGCTAACCCCGTTTTCCAGAGCCTGCTTCAATTCTTCTCCAGTCACATCAACCACGACAAGCGTATTCGGGAACGGCAGCAAGGTATACAGATCTTTTTTGGTGAGGTCGCCTGCCTTCAATTGTGTACGAATGCCGCCCGCATTGGTAAGAGCTACATCCGCTTCGTGGCCTTTGATCGTTTTCGTTTTGGCCAGCATGATGTCGGCAATCATATCTCCCACATTGGTTTCGCGGGTGCGAACCAGCGTACGATCCCCATCAAGATCAACTTCCGATTTGGCAATCACCACGTTCATGACTTCGTCGATTTTTTTCACAACGTCTTTCACCATTTTGTCTACTTCCGGATCGGCCTGCACTTTGTCATTGTACTCCAGCAATCCTCCGCTGAATGTAACCAGCTCATTGTTGTAGTAGTAGAGGTCTGCCCGTCCCAGTGATTTGCCGTACTCCCAGTCCTGCACGATGTATGTACCGTTTACCTTTTCGGGTGTTCTAAGCGGAGTATGGGAATGTCCGCCGATAATCAAATCGATTCCTGGCACATTTTTGGCCAGTTCACGGTCAATGTCAATCCCAATATGAGATACCACAATGACATGATCCGCTTCTTTTTTCAATTGCGGGACAATTTCTTTCGCCACTTCCACAGGGTTTTTGAAAGTTAAGCCTTTCACGTTATCCGGATGAGTAAGGATCGGGGTGTCTTCCGCAACAAAGCCGACGAATGCGAATTTTTTGCCGCCAATCTCGGTTTTATAGGTTGGCACAAGCAAATGTTTGCCGTCCTGTGTATATACGTTAGCGGAGATCATCGGATATCTGAGCATATCTTTCAGCTTGAGCAGCTGCTCATAACCGAAATCAAATTCGTGGTTTCCTGCCGCCATCGTGTTGTAATTCAGATAATTCAAAATGGGAACAATCGATTCACCTTTGAACTGGTTGACAAATACAGTGCCTTGGAACGTGTCTCCTGCATCCATCAACAAGAAATTAGGGTTCTCCGCGCGCCATTCTTTAATCAGCGTAGCGATTTTGGCGTAACCGAATTCTTTGCCGTTTGTATTTTCTTCTATATGACCATGCACATCATTGGTATGGGCAATCGTTACATGCGTGGTGATCGCTTCTCCAAGAGATTGGAAGAAGGTTCCGCGCGTTACGGATGTCGCGTCCTTTAACTCCAGATTGTAGCCAAACTTTTTCGCGATCTCCTTCAGCTGTGCGGCAGAAAGGGCAGCAGCCGGATTCTTGATTTGCTTATCATCAATCGCTCCCTGTGCTTTTGCCCAATTGAGATACGGGACAGACCAGTGAGCCGCCTTGATTGGCTGAACATTGGCCCCTTTTACTTTAGCGAAAACGGCCACTGCTTCTGCCAGGGAAACGTTCTTGTCCAACTGCAAATCCCCTGTCTTGCTGCCGGAAATGACATTCTTCTTTACCATCCAATCCGTATGATTCACAGGATTGATTGGTGCTGCGAAAACGGAACCTGCCATCAGGCTTGTACCAAATACGGCGGCAAGAAGTGACATACTTACGCGACTAAACTTTTTCACTAATTTCTCCTCCTTCGTTCTCTTTTACTGGACACCCAAGATCAGTATACCAAATTTTGGACACAAAAATCAGCCCTCCTTGACATGTTTCGCCAAATGAGGGCTATTCTGTCATTTTTTCGATAACCTCTGCTTGATCTTTTCCGCATTCACCATCATCACATCTAAAAACAAGTTAACCATGGTGGGGTCTTGCATGAACTCTTGGAACACTTGAGGGTTCTTTTGGAAGAATTGCTCATTTGCTCTCACCCACTCACGAAATCCAGAGTTCTTCTTGTAGTACTGATTTAGACGATGAATCGGTTCTCTCGCACGCAAAAGTGATCACTCCATTCATTTCCGTGGGATTACTCTATACCGTCGTCAAAAAAGATGGAGATTAGAAAGATGATTAGCAAAATCCAGATAATAATCTCAAACCCATCATGATCAAAAAGTCTGCCCATCACCAATCCCCCCTCGTCAAATCAAATTAGACTAAGACACAAAGCCTGTTGAACATTATAGGTATATGAGAGAATGCCGGGATTGGTCTTAGTCAACTGTCACGAACCGCCTATAATTCCACACCTGCCCATCCACTGGAAAAAGTGAATAAAATTCCCCGCCTTGTCCCCATACTAACGTGCAAGTAGCTGGCAGAAAGGAAGCTGTTCGATGCCTACGACAATAAAGGGACTGTTTTCGAACCGCATCTTCATCGTATTACTTGCTGCTGCCTTGTTTATGCATCTTTCCACTTACCTGGTGATTCCGCTGTTTCCGATTTTTTTGGAAAAGACTCGGCACTTTACGTTAGCGGAGGTAGGTCTGGTCCTGGGGGTAGGCAGCGTGGCGTTTCAAATAGGTAGCCTGTTTGGAGGCTTTTTATCTGATCGCTTCGGTCGGCGCAACGTGATGCTGTTAGGGGTTTTGATCCAGTTAGCGGCAATGATCGGATATAACCGGAGCACCCTTTACTGGTTGTTTCTTCTCTTTTCGTTTACCAACGGCATCGGGGTAGGTTTGTTGGCGCCAACTCTCAAGGCAATGATTTCTCAAGTGGTGGACACTTCACAGCGGACAGCTGCCTTTTCCTGGCGCGGCATTGCCGCCAATATCGGAATCATCATGGCCGGATTATGGATTACGCTGTTTGCCTTAGGGGCTACGGAGCGAATTTTTCTTTATTCGGCAGTGACATTGGCTCTTCTTGCGGCACTTACCTTGCTCGCTCTGCCTAACGACCGCTGCCAGGGAGAAAAATGCCGCCCTATTCCTCTTCGCGAGTATGCAAAAATCTGGAAGCATCGCAGCTTTCTCTTATTCTCCGGCGTTTCGCTGTTTATCTGGGCATTGTACGCGCAGTTTGCTTTTGTCCTGCCTCTTCGGGGAGAATACGTCCTTCATTCTACTGCTTCCATCGGTTTGATCTGGACGATAAATTCTATCTGTGTCGTTTTGTTGCAAGGCCCCATCTCCCGCTTCATATTGGAGCGAATCAATCCTTACATTGCCTTGGTGGCCGGAACGGTTTTTCTTGGGGCTGGCCTCTTGTTTCTGGGGTGGGCCGGCAGCTTCGTCACCCTAAGCGCATCGGCGGTCGTCTTTATCATTGGCGAGATGTTGTTTTTGCCTGTGTTAGACAGTCTGATCGGCCATTTTGCCAGTGAGAAATGGGTTGGTGCTTATTTCGGCATTTCCAACGTCGTCTCCGGCATCGGCAGCGCAATCGGCAATGTGGCAGGCGGTTCCATCATGCAAAAATTCGGGGGTGTCGGCAGTCAAATCCCCTGGTTGCTCTATGGTTTCCTCACCCTTGTGATTGCTTCCATTCTCGGGGTGTTCGCCGCTTATGCCATGCGGCGATATCATGTCCATTCTCCGGCCCGACAGATGATGCGCCACAAAGAAAAGGTTAAATAGTAAAGGAAATAGTGAAGGAGAGATCAGCATGGAAAAGGAAAAACAAGCAAAACAGGCGAAACCTGTTCCTGCAGAGGAAAAACGTCGAGGCTATGGCGACAAAAAACTGGAGGGTCCGAATCGCCCTTCCACATAGGAAAAACGTTCTTCTTCCCCCATGGGCCGGGCGTGGCCAAAAAAATTCGACACTTCCGTTCTGACGCGGAAGTGATTTTCTTTACGAAAAAAATTCTGATTTATCAGGGATAGTTGAAGGTTTTCATAATTTCCCCTATTATTGTTAGTGAAGAGAAATATTTTGACATTTTTCGAGGAAAGGGAGTGAGAGGTTGTTCTTCCTTCGAGCACGCTATAAGACCTACCCCATTTTCATCATATTGCTCCCAATCCTCTTTACATTGATCGTGTATATCGGATACATACAGGCGAAAGAACAGTATCTGCGGGCAGGCATTCGAAATCTGGACAAGCAGTTAAACGTTATCATGCGCATGGTCAGCCAGTTTGATCAGCAGGTAAAGAACAAGCAAATGAGCTTGAAGCAGGCACAGGACGTCACCAAAAATCTGCTTTCCGGACCGCTTCTGCCCAATGGGACCCGTGACTTGTCCAAACAGGATATTACCATTGGACCGGGAGACTACCTGTTTATCGTAGATTCCAAAGGGGATTTGCTCATGCATCCCCAATTGGAAGGCAAAAATTTATACAATGTGAAAGCACCGGACGGCAGATACATCATTCGCGATATTATCAAACAGCCCCACGGAGTTCTTCATTATATTTGGCAAAATCCGTCAGACCAGGAACCGCGCCAGAAAATTGCCGTCGTTCAATACTTTCCCGCTTGGGATTGGTACATTGCGATTTCAACATATGAAGAAAACTTTTACGGACTTTATTCTCATATCAAATACTTGTTAATCTTTTTGGTTGTCGGCAGCTATATTATTACCGTCTTTCTGATCCGCTTCGCCCGCCGAAAAGACCGCGACCTGCGAAAATCAGCAAATGTGAGCAGACAGCTTGCTTATGCTAACCAAAGCATTCTGAAAACATTGGCTGTGGCTCTTGAGGAAAGGGACGCATATACACTCGGCCATTCCCAACGGGTCGCTTACTATATGAAGGTCATCGCACAAAAAATGAACTTATCCCAAGAGATGATCGATACCATCTATACAGGCGGGCTTTTGCACGATATTGGCAAGATCGGGATTGAAGACAGTATCTTGTTAAAACCGGGGCGATTGACTCAAGAAGAGTTTGAGATTATCAAAACTCACCCGGTCCGCGGGGAAGCGTTGCTTCGCAAGCTGTACGCCCAGGTAAATGATCAGGACAGCAACCAGACCAGAATTATTCTGGAGATCACCCGTCATCATCACGAACGCATCGACGGGCGCGGTTATCCCGATCAGTTAAAGGGAGACGAAATACCGCTTGTTGCAAGAATTGCCGCAGTGGCCGACTCCTTTGATGCCATGACATCTAACCGTGCTTACCGCAAGGGGCTCTCCTTCTCCAAAGCATGCGATGAAATCGCCAATAACCGGGGTACCCAATTCTGCCCAGAAGTTGTAGATGCGTTCTTCGCGTGCATCACTGAGGAAGAATTCCTTCATGCCCATCAAATCACGCGGGCGGATGAAATTCTGCTGGAACGAATTTACGATCCGCATGCGATGAGAATCCTTGAGACAAATCAAGCGTTGTGATAAAAAGAAAAACCCGCCTAATCCAAATGCAAGGCGGGTTATATTTATGATCCCGTTTTTTTCTGATCAGCGAAATGTATTATCAGTCGAAGGATTTCTGCAGAATCTTGTATGGCACCTGCCAATTGGCAAGCTCTTGGTAAAACCGTTTCTCTTCCGCAAGCGGGGTAACCAGCAGCAGATATTGGCCGAAGTAGAATTCTACCCGTGTTTGGTTCTCTTCCAAAAACTTGTAATGAAGCAGTCTGGACAAATCGTCAAGGGTATAAAAGAAATCGTACCTCTCATCGGTAAGCTTCGCTTGAAACTCCCTGCTTACCACCGTCACTCCCTGTTTGTTTTCCCGCAAATTTTCTTTACTTGCTCCCAAGAGACGCAGCACATCTCCCGCCCGCTTGCCTAATGTCCCGGCCAGCATGACGTCGTTATACTCCACCTCAAGCTGGGTAAGCCGTTCCTTTACACTGGAGAGCATGGCCATAAACACTTTGCGGACGACTAGATTGCCGGGCGCAAACTTATTCTCATAGAAGCTGTATTCTATTAGCGCTTGACCGGAAGCCTCCCTCCGGGTAAAGACGATTCCCTGCATACGAGCCATTCGCCTCCTGTTTAGCGGGAACGAATCGCCTCAAGAGTTGCCGTATCCAACTTCCGGATTACCGTGAAGAGCAATCGTTTGGCTGCTTCGTAGTCATCGCGGTGCATAATCGCAGCATGACTGTGAATGTAGCGGGCCGGAATGCCGATCACCGCTGACGGAACTCCTTTGCCGTGCATATGCACCGCACCGGCGTCTGTTCCTCCTTGGGAAATAAAGAATTGATATTTAATGCCTTCTTGTTCACACGTATCAATCAGGAAATCGCGCAATCCCGGCAACGTAACCATGGTGCGGTCGTAAATCCGCATCAGTAAGCCGTCGCCCAGTTTGCCCATACCATCCGTCACGCCTGGAATATCCCCGGCCGGGCTTGCATCGAGCGCCAGGAAAATGTCAGGATCAATTAAACCGGCAGCCGTTTTCGCTCCGCGCAGGCCAACTTCTTCTTGAACCGTAGCGCCAGCGTAGACAACATTTGGATGGGCCGGATTTTCTTTCAGCTCTTTCAAAAGCTCTACGGACAACGAACATCCGTAGCGGTTGTCCCAGGCTTTGGCCATGATCTTTTTCTCGTTGGCAAGCACGGTAAACGGGCAAATCGGCACAATCTGCTGTCCTGGTTTGACGCCCATTTTTTCCGCATCTTCCTTGGAATCTGCTCCGATGTCGATATACATGTTTTTGATGTCCATCGGGCGGTTGCGCACTTCATCGCTTAACACGTGCGGCGGAATCGAGCTGATTACCCCAATAACCGGGCCTTTTTCGGTGATCACCTGGACGCGCTGGGCAAGCAGTACCTGGCTCCACCAGCCGCCCAACGGTTGGAACGAAAGGAATCCTTTTTCGGAGATGCGGGTAACCATAAACCCAACTTCATCCATATGACCGGCAACCATCACTCTTGGTCCGTTTTCATTCCCCCGTTTTACGCCAAAAATGCTGCCCAGGTTATCTGTAACGATTTCGTCGGTATAGTTCGTTATGTACTCATGCATAATCTTGCGTACTTCGCCTTCAAAGCCCGGTGCTCCCGGAGCTTCCGTCAGACGTTTCCACAGTTCCAGCTGAAAAGTGTCAGACATCGCGATTTACCTCTCCTTTGTCAAATTTTTTTAACGATCAATCTCTTTTCATTATCGTTGACTCACCACCTGATTGCAACTTGCTTTAGCAGGAGAAAGCCGATTGAGACCGAATAATAGCTAAAGTGATACCTGCGAGGTGACAGACAGATGAAGATTCAACTGAAAAAACTGACTGAAAAATCTGAACTGCAAGCGATGGAACGCTTGGAAGCAGCCGTCTGGAGCGAGGCATCCATGATTCCTCTGCATATGACCTTGACAATAGGCAAATTCGGCGGTTTGTTTCTTGGAGCATTCGACAAAGATGAGATGATCGGTTTTTTATACAGTTTTCCGGGCTTTACCGACGGCCAGTTTCATCTGTGCTCCCATATGCTGGGGTTCCTTCCTGCTTACCGCAAAGCGGGGCTTGGCGTCAAAATGAAATGGCTGCAGCGGGAAGAAGCGCTTCGCATGGGGTACACAAAGATTACCTGGACTTACGATCCGCTGGAGACGGTTAACGCCTATCTGAATATTGCCAAACTGGGCGGAATTGTGAGACGCTATCTGCCCAACTGCTATGGAGAGATGCAGGATGAGATGAACAAGGGGCTTCCGACAGACCGTTTTTTGGTCGAGTGGTTTATTGACAGCAAACGGGTCAAGGCGTATCAGAATGGGTCAGCGGAACGTCGGGCTTTTACCGACTCAATCCCCTCCGTTCTCTCCTATACCTTGACCGCCGATGGAGTTCCTGTGCCCGATCAGTCCTCATATGATCGGAAGGAAGAACTGCTTGCCTTGAGCGTGCCTGCTTTCTTCCAGGAGGTAAAGCGGACAGACATGGGAATTGCCGCTGCCTGGCGAAGCGCAACGCGTGAATTGTTCCAGCATTATTTCGTCCAAGGGTATGTTGTGACTGATGTGATTCGCCATGACTCCCGGCCGATCGTAACCTATCTTTTCCATAAAGGAGCCGATTTTGCATGAAAATAGTCCGTGTCGTCCTGCGTCATCTTTCCATGAAGCTGAAAGCCCCTTTTACCACCAGCTTTGGTACAACCACAGAAAAGCAGTTCCTGCTGGTCGAAGCGTATGATGAGGCTGGAAATGTCGGTTACGGCGAGTCTACCGCGATGCTTGACCCCTTCTACAACGAAGAGACGCTGAAGACGAACCACCATTTGCTGCGCGATTATCTGATTCCGCTGGTGCTGGGTAAAGACCTTGCCCATCCCGATGACTGCATCAACTTGTTCCTTCCGGTCAGGCGCAACATGATGGCCAAAGCAGCTCTGGAGGGAGCCATCTGGGATTTGTACGCCAAACGGGAAAACTTGTCTCTTTCCCGGGCAATAGGCGGCGAAAAAACGTCAATAGCAGTAGGCGTCAGCATCGGTATTCAGCCGGATATTCCCGCAATGCTTAAGCAGGTAGAGGGCTTCCTCGCTGAAGGATACCAACGGATGAAAGTAAAAATTAAACCGGGCTTCGACATCGATGTGATTGCCGCCATTCGCAAAGAGTTCGGTCAAATCCCGCTGATGGCCGATGCCAATTCCGCTTACACGCTTGCCGACAGCGAACGCTTGAAACAGCTGGACCAGTTTGATTTGATGATGATTGAACAGCCGCTGGCGCACGATGACATCGTGGATCACGCTCTCTTGCAGCGACAGATGAACACGCCAATCTGCCTGGATGAGAGCATTCATACGGTAGACGATGCGCGCAAAGCGCTTGACCTTGGCAGCTGCCGGATCATCAACATCAAAGTAGGCCGCGTCGGCGGACTTAGTTTGTCCAGACAAATCCACGACTTCTGCCTGGAGCGCAGCATTCCGGTCTGGTGTGGCGGCATGCTGGAATCCGGCGTCGGCCGTGCCCACAACGTAGCCATCACCACACTGACCGGCTTTACCTTGCCAGGAGATACATCCGGCTCGAACCGCTACTGGTATGAAGATATTATCGAACCTGAGGTTGTGGTGAAGAACGGATTTATTGAGGTTCCGGCCACGCCAGGGATTGGTTATCAGGTGAATCAGAAGAAGCTGGACGCTGTTACGCAAGCAAGTGAATCCTATCGCTAATTTTATTCGCTAACCGGTTCACTGATGAGAAAAGAGTTCGTCCCTTTTCCCCTCTCATCCCCTCTCATCGGGGGACTGAAACGACGGGGGACTGAAACGTTGCCTCCGTTACAGCTTGCGCAGTTGCGCTCAAGTCCATACATACTGATAAATTCAACTTTTATTTAAAATAGTAGCCAATTTATCAGTAATTTTATAGCAGTTTTGATTAGAGTCACATATTACCTGATCGTCAGCAAAATAGATCATTTCATAAGCTTCATGATTACTAGTGTATTCTTTATTTTCTTCTGAAGTGGTAAACAGTAGTTTGTAACTTGGAACCTTATTAATCTGGTATTTTGTATTTTCGGCTTGTAAAAACAATAGAATAATATCTTCTGAAGTAATTACAGATTTAAGAGCGTATTTCTTGTCGTTAATTGTGTATAACTCAATTTTGTCTAATAATTGAAAATTCGTGCCAAATTTTTTGTTGAATTCAACTTCCAGGTTTGACTTAAGAGGAGATGAATGATCAATAAGAGAACAACCTAGCAATATGATTGCCATTATTAAATAAAGAGTTAAAAAAATATTTTTCAATTATTTCATCTCCTTTTAAAAATTGAAAAAGAAAAAGCTAAAAGCCTTTTCTTTTTCGAGAAACACTTAGCAATAATAATTGTGCCACCAAGAAATATAATAACCCCATGTGCATAAAGGGAATTAACCATTATCATCCGGCGATACATGAGATTGAATGGGTTGTTTACGCTTTTTCCGCCTCCAGTAGAGATAGAGGGGAACCAGGATAATGGCGAACAGCAGCAGCACGGGAAAAACAGCAGCGATGACGACGATCAGGCCATTGAAGAAGGCGAGGATAACCAGCAGGCTTTTGTTTAATGCCATCCATGCTTTGTGCCAGGTTCCCTGATCCGCTACCTCCGTCAGGTTGGCCGTAACCTTTTTCTCCACAATCGAGAGTTCAACCGTGGAGTAGGAGATGTTTTCATCCAGATAGCGCATGCGCCCTTTGATTTGTTCAATCTCCTCCTGAACACGGCCCAGTTCGGATGATATTTTCAGCAAGTCTTCCGTTTTCTTTGCTTCGGCCATGAATTGAAGAAGTCTTGCTTCGACTACCTGGCGTGCTTTGAGCCGGGAGGAGAGGTCAACATATTCCTCCGTTACATCCTGCCCGACAATGGAACGGGAGGGAATTCTGGTTGCGTATTTATCCAACTCGGCAAGAAAAGAAGAAAAGCCTGATTGCGGAATGCGAACGCTGAGCTGTCCGCCTTTTTCCACTTCGTTTTCGAAGTCGGATGAGGCGAGGATATAGCCGTGGAAGCGGCTCACCAAGGCTTCTATCTGGTTGCGTGCTTCTTTATACTTTTCCACCTCAACTTGCAGGTTGGCTCTGTATATCATTTTGCGATCCTGAACCAGTTGCCCCATCGTGCCGTAGGAGCCGGTTGCTGTATTTGCCGAATTGACTGTACCTGCCGACTTCCCTGATGCAGCTGCTTGCGGGCTGGCCGGAGCATTTGCTGTAGAAGCCGAGTCGGTTACCTGATCATGCATGGCTTTTGTTTGATTGGCTGACTTTGATTCAACAGCTCCCGATTGCATGGATGGAGCTTCGGAGCTTCCACAGCCGGTAAGAACGAGACTGAGCAAGAGAGCAGTTGTCACTAACCACGTACAAACCCTTCCTAACCGTTTCATAAACATGTTTTGCAACCCCCTTTTGGCAATTTTGACGAAACATGGAGGCCAATGTTTCATGGAACTGTCCTACTGTTTTGGGAATGATTTTGTTATACTTGTATGGGAGAAAGAGGTGAAGCAGATGGGCAAAGAATACCTAATGCAAGGCGTTCTGGTTCTCTTAATACTCATGCTTACCTTCGTATTTACAATCCTTTATGCCAAAAAAGCGTCAAAGAAGAACCGCCAAAATAAATAGGAGATAGGGGATTTCGATATGTACGATGTAAATACAGGAAAAATTGAGGATAGATTGAACTATTTGGATCGGATGATCGCCTTGCTTCGTCAATTAACCGAGCTTTCCAACGCCGAGATTATAAATGATAATCGGAATGTGGCCGCCATGGAGCGCGGACTGCATTTGTCGATTGAAGCGATTGTCGATGTAGGCAATGCGTTGATTGACGGTTTCATTATGCGCGATCCCGGCAGTTATACGGATATTGTCGAGATTCTTCGGGATGAACAGGTGGTTGACCGGCAGTTGGCTGACAAGCTGATGAGAGTGGTGGAATTTCGCAAGCAGTTAGTGAATGAATACACACAGGTACCGGCCGACGAAATGATCCAATTGGTGCGCTCCTATACGGATGCTTTAAGCCAATTTGCCCCCGCAGTCCGTACATATATTGAGAAGGAAATGTTTTAGCTGATTTTTGAAACAATAACATTTCTTTAGTTTACTAAAGTAATATGATGAGTTAGAATAGAAAGGGAAGGGCGGTGAAATATGTTGAATAATGACCAAATTTCTACCAGAGATCAGATCCTGCATATGCTCAAACTAAAAGGTGCCCTTTCTGTCAGTGATATGGCCACGGAATTGGGAATTACGGAAATGGCAGTTCGCCGCCATCTCAACACCTTGGAAAGGGATAAACTGATCAAATCCTCTCTTGTACGCCAAGCAATGGGCCGTCCCACTAATGTCTACTCATTATCAATGGAAGCAGATGAGATGTTTCCGCGCAATTATCATGATTTGACTTTGGACTTTTTGGAAGATATTGAGCAAATTGACGGTAAGGAGAAAGTGGATCTTCTGTTCCAGCGCCGGGAGAACCGTTTGGAAGAGAAGTATCGGCAGTATATTAACGGGGAATTGGAAGATCGCGTTGCCAAGCTGGCCGAGCTTCAGAACCAAAAAGGATACATGGTTGAATGGGAGAAGGACGAAAAAACCGGAACCTATTATATCAAAGAATTTAACTGTCCGATTTCCCAGGTTGCCAGACAATTCAATCAGGCTTGCAACTGCGAACTGTCGTTGTTTAAGCGGGTTTTGGATGCGGATGTAGAGCAAACATCCTGCATGGCCAAGGGCGGAGACAACTGTATCTATAAAATTAATGAAAAAACGGAATAACTTGCGGTACAACCAAAATCCACTCGCCGTGAGTGGATTTTATTTTCAGTTTAAGGGTCGGGTGGGTTTTCCTAAGAATATAAGGATTTATAAGTTGGGGGCCCCACCGGGCGCAACGTAGCGCCGCACAGGACGTGCTAGCGCCGGCGACGCAACAAGGACGTTGCGCTTAGCCGGCTTATAGCCCGGTGGGTACTCAAAAAAGGAGTTCAACATGAAACAGTATCAAGCTTATTTATTGGATTTGGATGGAACAATTTATCGGGGAACAGAGATCATCCCGGAAGCCGTCCAGTTTATTCAGGAATTACGTCAAGCGAAGATCCCCTTTCTTTATTTGACCAACAACGCTTCCGCCACGCCAAAAGCGTTTGCCCAAAAGTTGACGGATATGGGACTTGAGACGGCTGAAGAGGAAGTCTATACGTCCAGCATGGCAGCGGCCGCATATTTGGCTGAAAGGGAAGGGGCAGGAACACCGGTTTACATGATCGGGGAATCTGGTCTCGAAGAAGCATTACGGGAAAAAGGCTTTGTTTTGACACAAGAAAACCCGAAATATGTCGTGGTAGGTCTTGACCGCCAGTTTACCTATGACAAACTGGCGATCGCAACAACCGCTATCCGCAATGGAGCAACCTTGATTGCCACAAACAGGGATCCTGCTTTGCCGACCGAACGCGGGCTCTATCCGGGGAACGGCTCACTTGTAGCGGCTGTTTCGGTAGCCTCCGGGGCGACGCCGACCTTCATCGGCAAACCGGAAACGATTATCGTAGACTTCGCATTGGCTCAATTGGGCAAGACCAAAGAAGAAACGCTGATTGTAGGAGATAACCTGCTAACTGATATTGAAGCAGGTGTAAAAAGTGGGCTGGACAGCCTGCTGGTCCTGACTGGCTATTCAACACGGGAAGATCTCTTGAAATCGCCTGTTCAACCTACCTATGTAGAAGAATCGCTGGTTTCCTGGTGGGAGAAGGTCAGCAAGCTCTAGTTCCGCCATTTTTCCTCTTCTTTCCGGCGGTGGCGGTGGGCAATTCGGCTTGAAGCGGCAGCAGCGATGGCTCCGATCAAGTCATCGAGAAAAGTGTGGACACCGTTTGCTTTGTCATTTAGTTTTTTCAGGATACCGTGCTTAATTTTGTCCACGTAACCGTAATTGGTAAAGCCGATGCTTCCGTAAATATTAACGATCGCCAAGGCCATCACCTCATCCACTCCGTACAGCGGCTCATCTGAAGCCAGCATCTCTTGGAGCGGGGAGAGGAGTTGGCCTTGTTCTGCCAGCACATCCAGCTGAATCCCGGTTAAAAGGGCATTTTGCACTTCACGTTTCGAGATGACAGCCTCTACGCTTTCCAAGCAAGTGTCCATATCCAGATTCGAGATATAATCTTTCTGAAGAAAATGGACAATTTCTGCAATATCCTGTAATCGAACCCCACGCTTATCAAGCAGTTCGATTACCTTATCATACACCTCTTGGGCAAATACTCTCTTTTCACTCATCCCTTTACGTTCCTTTCTTTTCTTGGTAAGGCTGCGCGAAAAACCTTTTCGGAGCCGTTCTTATAGTATTTGTTCATAACTAGGCACCTATCCTGCTGCCAACACATAATATAGGGCAGAGATTTTTTGGTTGAAAGGAAAGCAAGGAGGGGGAGAGCATGAGTGACGTGATATCGAGTCTTGAGGAAGCATACGGCTTCCAAGTGCATGATCAACGGGAAGCTGGGGGAAGAACAATCCTTGAAACAGACAGAGGGCTGTATAACGTATACTTTTATCCGCAAGGCTATCGCTATAAGAAAAAATTGATTGATCAGGTCAAAAAACATCTCACGAGCCAAGCCGGGTTACCCATTCTGCCGGTTGAAAAAACCAAAGATAGCCGGAGTTTTCTTGTGATAGGGGATAAAATGGTTTATGTCCAGCGCGGCATACGGGAAAATCCTCCGATGAATTATGCGTTCGCCACAGGGCAAGCGCTGGCGGAGTTTCATCAAGGCACAGCAGGGTTTACCGGAGATAAACTTTTTTATCCTTACCGTTCTCATGGCAGTTGGCCTTCGATGTGGCGCAAGAAGATGAAAAGCTTCGAAAGCATCCGGGAAAGCCTGGAGAGCGATGCAGGAGAGATTACGCCTTTTGATGAATATTTGTTAACGACTTATACGTATGTTTATCATATGGGGGACACAGCCATTCAATATCTGCAAGCGAACGGCTACCAGCAAATGGTGAAGCAAACGGCTCCCTACGGCAAAATTGCCTTTCAGAATTTCGATGACGGATATGTCGTATTTGATGAGCGCGGTGCCAAAAGGCTGGCAGGAGAGTATGCCTGGGTCCTGGATATGCGCGCAAGAGACATCGGACAATGGATCAAAGCGGAAGTGCGCCGCAACGGATATGATCCGCAAGTAATTCGGCAGTTTTTAGCCGGATATAATCGAATCTCTCCTTTACTGGATGAAGAGTATAATGTCATCTACGCTTTGTTTGCGTATCCGGGCCGTTTTTTCCGGCAAGTGGAGCTGTATGACCAAATGAATGTTCAGGATATAGAATTTGCCGGTCTTCGGGAATGGACGGTAGAATTGGATCAAGAGCTGCTCCTGATGGAGGATTTACTGCGCCGCTATCCGTTGTTAGTCGAAGAGGAATACGGGATTCGTGTACCGAGGATCGAGTGGCTGTGGCGAAACCAACCGGATGAAGAAGACCGTTTATTCATTGAGAACCAATAATGAGAGCTAAGATTGTAGGGATGTGGGTAGACGACGATGATGGTTTGGATAACGATACTGGTTGTGCTCATGTTCATGATAGTGGCCGGAATTATTGTTTTTTCCATATACGTCGGATGGAAGTTCCTGCATCCCGAACGCAAGCCGATTGACATGCTTCCCGAGGAGTTTGGCATTCAGGAATACGAAAACGTTCGGTTTCCAAGCAGGGAGCCGGACATCATCTTAAGCGGATGGTATCTGTCAGCTTCGGCCAATGGCTTTGCCGACAAAGATTGCACGCTTATTTTTGCCCATGGCTATACGCAAAACAGGCAAGAACCGCATTTGCCCGCACTCTCCCTGGCAGCCAAGCTGCTCGCTGAAGGCTACGATGTTTTCATGTTTGATTTTCGCAATGCGGGTGAGTCGGGTGGAAAGCGGACAACAATTGGTCTGTTCGAACAGCGGGATTTGCTCGGGGCGATTGATTATGCAAAAAAACGAACTCCTCATCATGCAATCGGTTTGATCGGTTTTTCGATGGGGGCTGCCACTTCTTTGCTGGTTGCGGGACAAGACCAACGCGTCCAGGCTGTGGTGGCAGATTCGCCGTTCTCCTGCCTATACTCTTACCTGCAGGAAAAAATGACAAGCTGGACCAAACTGCCCCGCTTCCCTTTTAATCAGATCATCCTGACGACGATCCCGTTGCTTTCCGGCGCCAATCCGAGAAGGGTGAAACCGTATGAGGCGATCAAGCAAATAAATCCCCGCCCTGTCCTTTTGATCCATGGTACGGGTGATGAAACCATTCCGCACCACCATAGCCAGAGGCTGTTTCGAGAAGCCGGCAATCCTCACACAGAATTGTGGATTATTCCGGATACGGGTCACGTGAGAAGCTATGCGGCAATGCCGGACGAGTACACCAGGCGAGTCGTTCAGTTCTTCGACCGGCATCTTGGCAAATCAAAAACCGCTAGACGGGTTTGATAAATAATAACCGGATCTTTGACATTCAAAGATCCGGTTTGACTTGCATGATATTTAAATGATTAGAATACTTGTTGAACTTCCACGATACCAGGAATTTCTTCGATCAAGGCGCGTTCAATACCTGCCTTCAAGGTGATTGTAGAGGAAGGGCAGCTTCCGCAAGCACCCATCAAGCGAAGTTTCACTACGCCGTCTTCCACATCAACAAGCTGCACGTCGCCACCGTCACGTTGCAGGAATGGACGCAGCTTATCAAGTACCTCTTGTACTTGTTCTTTCATTTCCATGTAATTCACTCCTTTTTGTCTTGCCTCTCCCTTATTATAATCCCCTTTCGAACAGAAATCCATGATGAAGCTCACATTACGAAACATATTTATTTTAAAACTACTGGAACTGTATATTGTCCGCGTTAAACGGACTTTTTTTCTTTATCTATAGTGTAGCTGCAGTTTGGGTCATGATATAATGTACACGGTATAAAACTGAAACGAGGGATACAAACGTGAATGTCTATCGCAATGTCAAAGAACTGATCGGCAATACTCCCATCGTGGAGATTGCTCAGTTTGATTTACCAAAAGACGTACGGATTTTTGCGAAATTGGAATATTTTAATCCTGGCGGCAGTGTGAAAGACCGCTTGGGTCTTGAATTGATCCGGGCAGCGGAAGAGAGCGGCCAGCTTGTACCAGGAGGAACGATTATCGAGCCGACGGCAGGCAATACCGGGATTGGCTTGGCATTGGCAGCGGTAGGGACAGGATACAAAGTGATTTTTTGCGTGCCGGCCAAATTCTCCGAAGAAAAACAGGAGTTGATGCGGGCACTTGGCGCACAAGTAGTCAATACGCCTACCGAGTTGGGGATCAAAGGAGCCATCGCCAAAGCGCAGGAGTTGGCAGCCGGCATCCCGAATTCATTCGTACCGCAGCAATTTGCCAATCCGGCTAACCCTGATGCCCATTACAAGACAACAGGTCCGGAAATTTGGCAGCAGATGGACGGTAAGGTAGACGTGTTTGTCGCCGGTGCCGGATCAGGTGGAACCTTTATGGGTGCAGCGCGATTTTTGAAAGAACAAAATTCACAGATCAAGACAGTGATTGTCGAACCGGAAGGCTCCATCTTGAACGGCGGCGAACCGGGACCGCATAAAACAGAAGGAATCGGTATGGAGTTCCTGCCTCCGTTTATGGATAAGCGTTATTTTGAAGCGATTCACACCATTACGGACGAAGAGGCGTTCCAATATGTGAAGGAACTGGCGGCTCGCGAAGGATTGCTGGTGGGCAGCTCGTCCGGCGCAGCGTTTGCGGCTGCCCTGAAAGAAGCCAGGGAGGCAAAACCGGGAACCAACATCGTGACGATTTTTCCAGACAGCAGCGAGCGTTACTTAAGCAAAAAAATTTACCAAGGAGGAGTATAACATGAGGCTCAAAACTCGCTTGATCCACGGCGGCATCGACGGGGATCCGCATACAGGTGCGGTATCGGTACCGATCTACCAGGTAAGTACGTATAAACAAGAAGCAATCGGCAAGCATAAGGGATTTGAGTATTCCCGTACAGGCAATCCAACCAGACATGCGCTGGAAACATATATCGCCGAATTGGAAGGGGGAAGCCGCGGCTTTGCCTTTGGTTCAGGTATGGCAGCGCTATCCACTGTGCTTTCGCTGTTCAACAAGGGAGATCATCTGGTTGTAGGCGATGATGTGTACGGCGGAACCTATCGTGTCGTAACCCGTGTCTTTACCCGTCTCGGGCTGGAAGCAACGTTTGTGGATACAAGTGATTTGCAAGCGGTGGAGCAGGCGATTGGCCCCAATACCAAAGCGATTGTCATGGAGACGCCAACCAATCCTTTGCTCAAAGTATCGGATATTGCGGCAATCTCTCAAATCGCCAAAGCGAAAAATGTTCTCTTGATCGTAGACAACACGTTCATGACACCATATTGGCAAAACCCGATCGATTTGGGAGCCGATGTTGTGTTCCACAGTGCCACCAAGTACCTTGGCGGCCACAGCGATGTTGTAGCTGGCCTTGTCGTTACCAAAGACGAGCAGCTTGGCGAAGAATTACACTACGTTCAAAACGCGATTGGCGGCATTCTTGGGCCGCAAGATTCCTGGCTGCTGCTTCGCGGAATGAAAACACTGGGAGTTCGCATGGAAGAGCATGAAGCGAACGCACGCACTCTCGCTAACTGGCTTTCGGAGCGTAAAGACATTAAACGCGTTATCTATCCGGGGCTGGTGAACCACCCTGGACATGAATTGGCGAAAAGACAGGCGCGCGGATTCGGCGGCATGATCTCCTTTGACGTAGGCAGTGCAGAGCGTGCAGATGAAGTGCTGTCTAAAGTAAAATGGTTTACCTTGGCGGAATCGCTGGGTGCGGTAGAAAGCTTGATTAGTGTTCCTGCCCGGATGACCCATGCATCAATTCCGGCAGAACGCCGCGCTGAGTTGGGCATTACGGACGGCCTCGTACGCATTTCCGTCGGTATTGAAGATGTTGAGGATTTGATTGAAGATTTGGCACAGGCCCTGTCCTAGCTATAAAAGACGGCTATGAAAAGGAATGAGCTTCGCCCCATTGCGTGTTCCTTGTGAAGGTTTATGCTAGGTGGGCAAAATGAAGGCTGACACGTTTCATCCGAAACGTGATCAGCCTTTTTCGCTTCCATTACACTTCGCAAATAGACATCAGGAAGAGGATAGAAGTATAATACCAGTAATTATTCAAAGAACGGAGGACAAGCTGAATGCGAGTTGAAATTTCCGTGTATGGAACGGAGACACTATGTGCAAGCTGTGTCAATTTACCATCAGCCAAAGAGACCGCTGTTTGGTTGGAAGCGGCTCTTGGACGCAAATACGGACAGGAAAGAATTGTCGTCCGATATTGCGATTTTGAAAAGCCAGAGACAGAAGAAGACAAAATGTGGGCAAAGCGAATTATTCAGGAAGATTTATGGTATCCGCTTGTCGTAATTTCCGGGGAAATTGTCGGTGAGGGGAATCCTAAATTAAAGGATATCGGAAATAAATTGGAAGAAATCGGGTTAATTCCGGTACAGGCAGAATAACCTTTAGCTTTTCAGTAAGAAAAGCTTTTATCGAAGCCCTTTCGGGGATGTCGTTTTCTGATTCATTAAGAAAGGTCCGTTATCCTCCGATGTGATAACGGACCTTTCATTATCGTCAGGCAGGTATTTCTACCCCAAATGCTTTTTATACAGCCATAGCACGCCGCTTTTCATTACCCGAGGCATTTGGCCGACAAGTGAAATTTTCCCCATAATGCCGAACCCTTCTTTTTTTCCAAGAGAACCGAGCGTACCTTTTAACTTGATTGGCGGCAATGTTGCCGGTAACTCAAGACCTTTCATCTGGTGCTTCAACACAAGGGCAATCTGTTCACCTTGAGCTTCCGCAAGCTGAGCACTTGGAGCAAAAGGCAAGCTTGCACAGTCACCGACTACATACACGTTCGGATAGTTTGGAATCTGGTGATGTACGTTCAGCACGACCCGGCCAGATGCGTCATGCTCAACCGGCAATTCCCGGGCTACACGATTCGCTTGGATTCCGGCAGTCCAAACAATCGCATCGCTGCTTACTTCTTTGCCGTGGTTATAGACGACACCTTGTTCCACTCGCTGTACGTTAGCCATTGACATCAATTCTACGTCGTGTTCAATAAACCATTGGGATGCATACATTTGCAGTTTTTTCGGAAACGGGCTCAAGATGCTCTCGCCGCGGTCAAGAATGCGAATGCGCAAATCCGGACGGCTTTCGCGAAGCTCTGATGCCAGCTCCACACCGCTTAAGCCGCCGCCGACTACAGTAACTTGACCGTACGGTTTCACGTTGTTGATTGCCATATAGGTTCTGCGTGTGGCTTCCATTGTCTGAATGGAATGGGTGAATTCTTCCGCACCGGGAATGTCATGATAACGGTCTTCACAACCCAGTGCAACAACCAGCCAATCGTATTCAAGTGCATCTCCTTGCGCAAAATGAATCAATTGGGCATCCAGATCAATACTAGTGATATCGCCGTGTTTAATGCTCAGGCGAGGATCATCCGGGAATGGAGCGCGTACGGCCACCTCAGGTTCAGTTCCTGCGGCAAGAGCGTAGTATTCAGTTTTCAGTCCATGAAAAGGCATGCGGTCTACCAGGGTCACAAACACATGATCAGGTAGTTCCGGGGAGAGAACACGTTCAGCAATCCTAACTCCCCCGTAGCCTCCACCAAGAATGACAAGTCGTTTCATAGGGGATTTGTCCTTTCTATGTCCTAATTAATGTACCCATTCTATTTTTGTCAATTCTATGACAAAATGCAAGCATAAAAAATGTTTATCCAACAAGTTCAAAACTAGACTTTCCTTTTATTCAAGGTACAATAGATAAGGATAAGACACAGGGTTTAGGCAGGTGAATCAAACTGAAAGCTTTAATTGAATTCTGCTCTAGTAATGCCTCTTCATATACAAAGGAACTGATGATTCAACTGGAAAATGATCCGGCTTTGGACGTGGATGTCGTGGAATACGGATGTCTCGGACATTGTGGTGAGTGTTATATGGGGCCGTTCGCTCTGGTAAACGGAGACTTTATCAATGCGTCAACAACGGAAGAGTTGTATGCCAAAATCAAAAAAAAGCTGCAGGAAGACGAAGAAGCAGCAGAAAAGGACTTTCCTTTTTAAAGGAAAGTCCTTTTCATCGTGTGGGCCGGGATTTAGTATTCTTTCACCACATTATAGAATGTATCGCGTTCAATCGCTTTTTTACCGGCACCTTGAATCAGCCATACCAGCTCATCAACAGTTAAGGCTTGTTGTGTCAGAGCTCCCACGGAATGGCTAATACGCTCTTCAATCAATGTTCCGTGTACGTCGGAAGATCCCATCGTAAGGCTGACTTGGGTCAATTGTGTACCGATATTGATGAAGTAAGCTTTGATATGGCCGAAGTTATCCAGCATCAGACGGCTGATGGCAATGGTTTTCAAATCGTCAATAGCCGATGTACGGCGCTTAATGCCAGCGGTCACTTTCATAGGTTGAACGGCAAGTGGAATGAATACCATGAAACCGTTTGTCCGGTCCTGCAGCTCACGTACGCGCATCATGTGGATCAGTCGTTCTTCCAATGATTCGATGGAGCCGTAAAGCATGGTGGCATGGGTTTTCAAGCCAAGTTTATGGGCAGTTTCATGGGCTTCAAGCCATTGATCGGTTGATGCTTTTTCCGGACTCATTTTTAATCGATAGTTCTCGGTAAGAATTTCTGCACCGCCGCCCGGCATCGTATCAAGGCCGGCCTTGATTAACTCTTGCAGCACTTCGCGGAAACTCAGGCCGGCAATACGGGAGAAAAACTCGATTTCCGCGCCTGTATATGCCTTGATGGTCACATGCGGATACGCCTTTTTCAATGTGCGGACGGTATCGAGATAGTAGTCGAACTTCATGTGCTGATTGTGTCCGCCAACGATATGGAATTCGCGAATCCCTTCATGGTAGCGGGAACCAACATATTCGAGCAGTTCATCCATGCTCATGGTGTAGGCGCCTTCTTCGCCCAGATCGCGGCGGAAACCACAGAACTTGCAGTTCGCTTCGCACACATTGGTCGGATTAATATATAAGTTCTGAATGAAATATACATTGTTCCCGTTTTTGCGTGTGTTGACCAGATTGGCCAGCTGACCGATCGTCAGCAGGTCTTGCGAGTTATACAAAGCAAGGCCGTCTTCCAGTGTAAGGCGTTCCCCGTTAATCACTTTTTCCGCCACTTCGGCAAGTGATTTATCTTGCGTTTGGATGGTTAAGATAGACATATACCCGTCTCCTCTCGATTCATTGTACACCATTCGTTCTCCTCTTGGGAGCTTGGGAAAGCATTTTCATTATAAATCTCTTTTGGAGAGGGAACAACATGTGAATTGTATGATAACCGGGAAGGATAGACTAAAGCAAAATTTGTCAAGGGACAAAAATAATAAATCAAGGATAATATGGGAATTTATGTTTGCTTTTATTATTATCTTCCTGTATAATCGAACTAAATACTTTTAATGATAATAACGAAAGTCAAGGAGGAGATTGGCATGAGGGAAAAGATACTCGAAAGAATCGAACTCCTTCGGCATCAAATGATTGCGATTGGCTTAGAGCACGGATTGGATCATCCTGAAGTTCTTCAATATAGCCAAAAGATCGATCAACTTCATAACAAACTGCTGGAGTTGGACAAAAGCGAACTTAAAAGCAAACAATTGAAGCGAAATTATTATACATTTTTCTTGTGTGAAAGCCGTGCACATTTTGCTTAAATATACGATAGAAAAAGAGGGACATAGTCCCTCTTTTTCACTATATATGAAAGTTTAATCACTTTACATGATGAAAGTGGTTAAACTTTCTTTCCATTTGCTCAGCCAGTGGAGAAAAACGATTGTCCATTTCACAGCGATTCTTACAGCGCTAGCCCAGGCGCTCGCTGGGGCCCCGCTCGGCACTGCGATAGCTTAAGCCGAGTGGGCAAAA
>JBHGXW010000022.1:0-21657 GCA_041920465.1 Paenibacillaceae bacterium
ATCCATTGTTTAGATAATGATCAACAACCTCAAACTTTTCTTCTGGTGTGTATGTTTTTCTGATTTTCCCCATAAAAAATCCCTCCACAGTAGACAGTACAGACCTTTCTTTTATCTGTCTACTATAGAGGGATCATATCAAACATTCGTCTCCCTCCTTTTTCCATTGTCCGACCGCCTTTGAAGTGCGGTTGCTGCTTTAAGAAAACCCACCGGGCTATAACTATCGTTGCGCCCGGCGGGGCCCCCAACTTATAAATTCTTTTCCGTTAAGAAAAGACTTCCTGCCTCTTGGACAGGAAGTCTGTTTATTTCTTGCGGCCGGCAGTTTGCGCTTTTTGGTTAGACTGAGCAGCTTTCGCTTCTTTGCGAGCCTTTTTCATCTCCTCACGCCGGCGGTTTTGATCGTACAACTTCTGAAGCTCTTCCATTTCCCGCGCCAGCTTTTTCTTATAACCCGGCTTCACTTTCGCTTTCTTCTTCAAAGCTTCTTTCAGCGGCGCTTCTTTTTTCTTCTGCTCAGCTTCTTTCGTTGCAGCCTTTTGTTTACGGAGTTCGGCAAAATACTGCTCCCGCTCTTTGGCTCTCTCTTTGCGTCCGGCATCCAAATGGCGTCCTGGGGTTAAAAGCTTCTGTTCAATTTTTGCTTTGGTCGCTTTTTCGATGCGGGTCAGAGTACCTTTTTGGCGTGGGGAAACAAACGAGATTGCCATGCCGGTTTGTCCCGCCCGGCCTGTACGTCCTACACGGTGGATATAGCTTTCGGTATCAGAAGGCAGATCGTAATTGTAAACATGGGTAACGCCTTCCACGTCCAATCCGCGTGCGGCAATGTCGGTGGCCACAAGGATTTGGAACTTGATATTGCGGAAGTCTTTCATTAAATTCTCGCGTTTTTTTTGCGATAGATCGCCGTACAAAGCCTCTGCATCATACCCTTCTTTTTGCAGGCGCTCCGTCAACAGCTTTACCCGCTCCTGCGTATTGGCAAAAACAATCGCCAGATATGGTTTGGTCTCTTCCATCACATCAAGCAGGGCATCCAGTTTTTCCGACTGGTTTACTTGGTAGTAGATCTGTTCGATTTGTTCAACCGTTTTCTGTTTGGTTTCGATGCGGATATGCGGCGGCTGTTTCATAAACAATTGTGCCAGCTTTTTCACCTGATCCGGCATGGTGGCAGAGAATAAGAGAACCTGCTTGTTTTTTGATGTGGAAGACAAGATTTGCTCGACCTCGTCCCAAAATCCCATTTCGAGCATCTTGTCCGCCTCATCCAGCACCAATGTGGAGATTCGGCCAAAGTGTAGCGTCTCCCGTTTCAAATGATCCAAAATCCGGCCAGGGGTTCCGACGACAATATGGACGGTTTTCTCCAATTTGTTCATCTGCCGCTCAATGTCGGTTCCGCCATGCAAGGAAAGCGCGTTGACACCCAAGTGTTTGCCCAGCTTCTCGATTTCCTGGGCAATCTGAATGGACAGTTCCCGCGTTGGAGTGAGGATTAACGCCTGAATGTCTCGTTTCTCCATCTGCAATTTCTCCAGAATAGGCAACACAAAGGCGGCTGTCTTACCGGTTCCTGTCTGAGCTTGACCGATCACATCTTTGCCTTCCAGAATCAGCGGAATCGCTTCGGCTTGAATCGGGGTAGGCTCTTTATAAAAAAGGTCTTTGATTCCCTGCAACACTTCGGGACGAAACCCAAACGCTTCAAAAGATTTCACCAATCGTACCACTTCCTTCCTAAACAACCACTTCACCTATACTACGTTAGTATCTCCCAAAAAACAAGGATAGAGCGAAATACTCGCTCCATCACTCCTCGCTATTCTCCTTTAGCCAATTCGTAAATCGCCTGGGCGTACAAGGCAGTCGCTTTCAGCAAATCCTCAATATATACGTGTTCATCACGCTGGTGGGCACAATCGGGACGGCCCGGGAACAGCATGCCGAAAGCCACACCCACATCAAGCGAGCGGCCGTACGTTGCGCCGCCAATCGCCATGGCTGTTGCTTCCTCTGCTGTTTGCTCCGTGTAAACTCTTTGCAGCGTCGTCACAAGCGGATGGGTTGGTTCCACACGATGCGGCTTCAAATGATCCGACACTTCCAACTGAAGAGAGGCTTCACCAAGATGTGCGGACAAAATCGGCTCCCACTTGGCGAACGGCTGAGAATGCGGATAACGAATGTTGATGTCGAATCTGATTTCTCCCTGAGCTTCATAATGGATAATTCCGGTATTTAGTGTCAATGGCCCCATCTCTTCATCATGATGGTCAATCCCCAGCGCTTTGCCGTAATGCTGGCGATACAAATAAGTCTCGCTAAACTTCACGAATTGCCCGGCACGCGCGTCCAACCGAAGTGTATGTAAGAAATGAATCAGTTCGGTGCCGGCGTTGACTCCTTTTTCAGGGTCCATCCCGTGTACCGACACACCGTTCAAACCAAGAACCACTTGTTCTCCTTCCGTGCGCACTTCACCGGTTAGCCCTGTCTCTGACAAATACTGCCTGAACAACTCGGCCAGTTCTTTGGCCTGTTTTCCTTCTGCCTTCAGTGTCGCATCCGCACGGTCAGGCACCATGTTCATGCGAAGGCCGGAGTAAAGCGACAAAAGCACAGCGTCAGGCTGCTCTGTCTCCTGTTGGCCCAAGGCCTGCCATGCCTCCAACGGTTGCCGGAAGACGAGATGGGTTAGCCCTTTCTCTGCGTATATGAGCGGAAAATCGGCGTCGGGCGTAAAGCCTAGCGTCGGCATCTCTTCCTTCTCGAAGTAATGGCTGACACAGCGCCATGAAGTTTCTTCATCAGTTCCAAAGATCAGGCGGACGCGTTTGCCAAGCGGCAGACCCAACTCTTTCACAATCTTTGCCGCGTAGAAAGCAGCGATCGTCGGCCCTTTGTCATCAAGTGCGCCTCTCGCTACAATTTTGCCGTCCACAATTTCCGCCGCATAAGGAGGTGTCGTCCAGCCATCGCCTTCGGGCACCACGTCAACATGGCTTAATATCCCGACCAATTCTTTCCCTTCCCCGAATTCAGCGTGCCCGGCGTATCCGTCCACATTCTTCGTCGCCATTCCCGCTTGCTCGCACCGCTTCAAAATAAAATCAAGCGCATCGGCTATTCCCTGGCCAAATGGTGCCCCCGGTGCCTGGGTCGACTCATCCAACACACTTTTGATCCGCAAAAACTCTTGTGTCGTCGCAATCAATTCGTCCTTGCGCTTTTCTACTTCTTCCATCCAGTTCACTGTTTGAACCGCCATTTATTCCTCCATCCCTTCATCTGGATTCGCCGGACGCAAGAACGCTTCCAATACGATGTCATCGTCAAGATCCAGGTCAAGTTCCACCAAGCCCAGCAATTTGTCCATCGGAACTTCTTTCTTGCGCGTAAATACCCTCTGTGCCTCTTTGATCTCCTCGCGAATGTTGTTCATTTCATTGTCCAGCGTATACGATGCTTTGGCTGCTTCAATCAAACGCTGGCGGATATTGCTTGGGATGATTCCCTCGTACTTGTAATTGAGGGAATGTTCGATTGTTGCCCAGAAGTTCATCCCCAATGTACGGATCTGGATTTCTACCGGAATCACCACTTCTCCGTGAGCCGTCTGCAATGGATATTTGATCGCCAAATGATAGCCGCGATAGCCGCTTTCCTTAGGCGTTGTTACATAATCCTTTTCCAAAAAAATCTGCATATCCTTCCGCTGGCGCAACAACTCGACAACCGCCCGAATATCATCGATAAACTGGCACATAATCCGCACACCGGCAATATCGCGTATTTCCCAACCGATATTTTCGTTGACCGGAAACTGCAAACGGTTTGCTTTGTTGTATATGCTGTTGACCGTCTTAACACGTCCCATGACAAACTCGATCGGTGAATGCTCCTTGCGCTTTTTCAATTCGTTGCGGAGATTTTTCAATTTTACCTTTAGCTCCTCCACTGCTTGTTCATAAGGCAGCAGGTACAGATCCCAGTCGATTTTTTGCACGTAATTTCCCTCCGGCCAAAAACTCCTTCGTTCTTACAATTCAACAAATTGGTGACAATATCCTCTATACCCCCATAGGTCATACATGTGATGTGATGTGATGTCAGAAAGGATCATACCATTTTTCCCACGCTGTTTGTAAAGGCTTACAACAATTTTTATTTTTTCCTAACCGGCGTTTTTGAATTGAATTGAATTAATTTTTAGCTGTCGCACTTGACATTACAATCTGTCATCTTTCTTTGAAGTCAGCCAAAAAGAAAAAAAGCAATCCCTTGTAAGGATTACTTATCATGTTTCTTTATGTAAGCTGCTTCTCTAATGAGAAGAAGAATTTGATACAATTCTCGATAATGGACATTTTCCACACGTTCTTTTCCTTCTGTATCAAGAGCGTCCCGTTTTCGGTGAATATGAAACGGATCAAACTTCTTGACTTCTTCTGGGGCTTCATCTGGATGGTAATGCATATGAAACTTATATATGATGTTTCCTTTTGAATCGTACCAATCATAATAATAAATTGCCAAATATCCGTCCCCGTCTGAAACTTCGTGGCAATGCATTTTTGAAAGACTACGAAACACGATTGTTTTTCGAACGGAACCAGGTTCAGAGGGAAACCCATGTGAGCCGTCTCTTATTTCAAGAATAATGTCTCGAAAGTCGCGTTCCAAAAATGAAAAGTTGGACTTAGGAATTTTTATTGGTAAAGATCTCATGTTGCCTCTGTAAAAAGTATTTCCAAGCCGACGCGTCAGTTTCTTCCTCTGCCGTCATCTCTTCAGGTTTCTTCAAACCAAGCGTCTTCTCAAGTTCCCCTCTGTATTTCCCTTCATACAGCGCAATTTGTCTTGTAAGGAACATAAGCTCATCAGTTGGCTCTTCTTGCGTGCTGTTTTCTTTTTCCCACATTTCGACTAACTCACTTACGCGATAGCGATTACCCGAAGGTGAAGTGAAGAAGACATTCGCAGGTATTCTTACCTGTTTTCGGCTCTCAGATCTTACTACACCTTCAAAGCGACCTTCTGCGATCCAGTTATTGATGGTCGTAATACTAACTCCCAAAAATTTGGCCATCATTCCTGTTGTGTATTCGGCCACTTTTCTTTCCTTGGATGCCTCATTTGCAGCATGTTCAAGCAATATGTAATACAACTTACGAAGGTGCGTCTTATTTTGGAAGACAGATTCGTCCCATTGCCCCGCGATTACCTCAGCATTTCGTAAGGAATTTATCAAAAGCTTACACAAAAGATCGCCCATTTCTACAGAAAGGAATGTATCAATCAATTGATCTTTCCTTTCCTCAATCATCTTTTTTTCATAAGCGGTTAAGGGCATAATCATCACCTCTTCACCTCCATATTAATTTATATCTATAAAAACTGCAAGTAACTAAAACTAACTGCAATCAAACTATAACAGTATTAATTCTTATTCTCACAGTCCCCTTTTATACATGTTTGATAATAATATTTTTTAGAAAAGTATCATCCATTACAATAAATTGTGTCGAGTCACTTGCTACTCTCATATGTTCTTCTTTACTCCCACCGAAGCATATGCTTCTTCTTGGATCAATTTATCTAAATACTCGCAAAATCATCACTTAAAGGTTCATCTGAGTGATCCCGTTAGGTAAGAAAACCCACCCGACTCAAGCTACGCTTAAGTCGGGCGGGGCCCCCACCTTATAAATTCTGGTATATGAAATAATGTCCTTAAACAAAAAAGGAAAATCCCCAGCGACTATGGAAGAAAGAAGCACTTGACAGGGAGCTTCAATCAAACACACCTATCACCACAATAGGAGGTTGAAGTCGCATGGGGAAATCCTTACACATTCAAGGGCGTAAGGGAAACAAGTTCAGTCAACAACTGAGAGGTGTTAACTTGGAGCAAGTGCTCATCGTAGCAATCGATGCCGCAAAACTCCACCAAAAAGCCCTCATATGCAATTTTTTCGGCGACATTATTGTAAAGCCCTTTTTCTTCTCTGTCAACGAGAGCGGAATTCAACTGCTTTGCGACAGAATTAAACAAGCCGAAAAAGATTGTGACGCAGTCCGCATATTTCTAGGTGTTGAAGCCACAGGACATTACTACGAGGACATTGTTCGAATCCTGGCTAAGCATGGCTATCAAGTGCAGATTATCAATCCTTACACTACAAAGGAAGAACGTGCTAGTGCCCTAAACTGGTGTAAGACAGATGATCTTGACTTAGTTGCCATTGCTTACGCAATGGTTGGCAATAAAGCCACGGAATCGAAACTGCCAGAAGGTCATTATCGTCAACTTCTTACACTAACCAGGGCAAGGAGATCAGAAGTACGCAAGCGTTCCACTTTACGGATGGAAATCAGAGGATTAATGGACGTCATCTGGCGGGAGTACCAAGGGTTCTCCTCCAACGATCACGGTAAACCAACAAAAACAACTGTCTTTAGTGATATGTGGGGGAAATCGTCGCTTTATATGATGAAACACTATCCTCATCCGTCTATGGTTATATCATTAGGAGAATCAGGACTTCGAGAAATATCTCAGAAACACAATCTGAAAATACGTTCTTCCACCATCCAAAAGCTGCTTCGCGTCGCTAACCAAGCGTTGTCACGCCCGAAGGAGGAACTGGGTGCTGAGCTTCTCCTTTTAAGGATGAAACTCGAAGATTTAGAACGATACGATGAAAAAATCACTTGCCTCGAACAAGAAATCGAATCTGTCCTGCTTCAAACCGACGGAAGATTATTACTCTCCATACCTGGTATAGCTGTTGTAACAGCAGCCGAAATGTATGCGGAGATGGGGGATGTTTCGCAATACGAGAACCCACATCAGATCATAAAGAAGGCGGGTACAAACCCGGTTGTCATCCAATCTGGTGGGGGTAAGGGTTATTACGGAGCCATCTCCAAACAAGGAAACGAACACCTTCGGTATGTCGTGTATACAGCAGGAAAATGCCTGTCTTTACACAATACTGAACTGCGTCCCTTTTACGAACGCCTGAAAGAAAAAGGAAAGCACGCCCGAAAGATTCATATCGCTATGGGCAACAAATTCATCAAAATTGCCTTTGCTATGCTGCGTGACAAAAAGCCATTTTTGTACCAGAACTCTCAGAACCATTACCTAAGCGAAATGAGTAAAAAACTAAGATTTCACAGCATAACAAATGACTTATTAGCTTCGTAATTCAATAGACAAACGTATTTGTCAGTCCCTCTTGGATCAAGGGGAGATCGAATCACATTCTAGAGGCATAGACCTCGGAGATAAGCCTTATCCCCCTCGTCCTGTAAATGCGAATTGTACGTTGGAAAATAGTCCGTACTCATGCCAGAATGCATCCATGCAGGGTTGTAAGAGAGGGTTACACCCATCTTAGTTTCAAGAAGGGCTGATGAATACCATAACGTTCCCTTGTCAGTTGCTAATTGTTAATTTTTAACAAATTTTACGTTAGGTGTGTTTGCCATTCTCAAAAAGAGAGAAAAAACTAATTGACATAGTACGCTTATCTTTTAAAAAAAGGAAGGCCTGCGCCTTCCTTTTTCCGCTTCAAGATGATTCATGTTTCTCCAGGGAAATCTTAAACCTCGCCAATGATTGCCCCAGTTCATTCGCCAATTCGGCCAGTTGTTCCGTTGATCTGGCTATCACGTTCATGGAAGCGCTCTGCTCCTCGATTGCGGCAGAGATGCTTTGCATGCCTGAGGATGCTTGCGTGGAAGAAGCGGATACCTCTTCGGCGAAACGAACCACTTCCATCGCGCTTGGGTTCATTTTCCCTACCTCCATGCTTACTCCCTCGATGTCGCTTGCCACTTGATCAATATTTTGTTCAATCTGATGGAACAAGTCGCCTGACTGACGGGCTGTATGTAATCCCTGCTCCACCCGCAGGCTTCCTTGTTGCATTTGCTCCACTGCTTGGTTGATGCTCTCCTGGATTTCGCTGATCATTTCAATAATCTTTCGCGCTGCCTCATTGGTGCCTTCCGACAGCTTCCGTACTTCACCCGCGACGACGGCAAAACCTTTTCCTTGTTCTCCCGCCCTTGCCGCCTCAATTGCCGCGTTAAGTGCAAGCAAATTGGTTTGATGGGCGATTTGGGTAATGGCTTTGGTCATGTCCGAGATCTGATGAGACAAAATATCCAGTTGGCGAATCACGTCAGCCGATTTTTTCACCGATGCATGGATTTCTTGCATCTGCTGGATAATGGCCTGGATCGCGTTGCGTCCGCTTTGCGCCTGTTTCTGCATCTCGCCTGCGGAGTGTGCCACCTGTTCGGCATTCTCGGCCACTACATGAATGCCGTTCGATAAATCCTCGGCAAGCATTAAAGTGTGCTCCATTCGGTTCACCTGACGATCAGCGGTTCCCACCACTTCCACTACGATTTGGGCGATATGTTCGGTCGAAGCGGAAACATCGGCTGCGTTACCGTTAATCTCTTGAGTCGATTGGTTCAAGGCGACCGCCGCTTCTTTCACCTGCCCGAGAATCTCGATTAACTGCTGCTGCATGCCGCTGAATGCACGCGCCATATCGCCAATCTCGTCTTTTCGCCGCAAATAGGCCGGTTCCAATTGCACGGTCAGATCGCCACTGCCGATTTGCTTTGTTACCTGTACCATCCGGCTCATCGGTCTGCGGACATTTCTTGCTGTAAATAAGGCAATTGCCGCTACGACGACAAATACGATTCCGTCAAACAAGAGGGCGGCGTTGCGAATTTTGTTCGGAGCCGACATAATCTCGTCTATGTCCGTTTCGGCGAGAATCGCCCAGCGCAAATTGCCGACCTTGATCGGGCTATAGGAGACCATTACATCAACACCGCGGTAATCCTTCGCTTCGACAGTGCTGCCCGTCTGCTCCGGTTTTAATGCCTCGTCGGCAATCGGTGTATCCACTTTTTGCTTGAGCAGGGTTTCCACTCCATCGTTTAGATATAGTTCATTTCGGAAGAGCTTGTCCTGGCCGATCAAGTAGATTTTGCCTGATTGGCCCAATCCTTCCCGCCGGTCAAGGATACGTGAAACATAATCGGTAGATACTTCAGCGACAAGCTGCCCGATAATCCGTCCCTCTTCAAAAATCGGTGAAGAAATAAAGATAGCCGGGTTGTTACCGGAAGGCTCATAGGTTGTTACATCCGTCATTTCCGGGCTTTGTGACTTGGCAACTTTGGCCACGATTTGTCCGAAAGGCGTATCTTTATACTTGCCGTTCAACATATTGGTTCCGAAGTCCGATTGGGGCTTTGCCTGAAAGATGATATCTCCGAATTCATTGATTAGATAGAAGTTGGCAAAATTATAACGGGTTTGAATCATCTTGATCTCTTTTCCCGCCTTCACTTCCAACTCCTGATAAGCCGGATCGTTTTTTCCCTTGCGCCAAACTTGTTCAAATCCGTATACGAGTTGTATGACGGATGAAGAACCGGCAATTGATTCCAGGTTTTTGGCCCGTTCGCTAAAATAGTTCTCCACTTGCTCCTTACGGCTGTTGCGCAGTGCTTCCAGTGAACCTCTACTACTTTTCAGCAGCTCTTGCTTGCTTTGGCTATAAGCAAAAAATCCCGCTGCACTTAACGGTAGTGTTCCTACCAGCAGAAGGATTATAAATAGACGTGTGCCAATTTTCATAGCATAGACCCCCCTTTGTGTCAGAAATAAGCGACAATTAATTCTTGTTATATTTTTGTTTATATTTAAGCTTATCACAAGAATTAGCAAACTCCAACGGTTAGTCTATGCTTTACCCGCGTATTATGATTTGTTAAGCCTGAAGCCCGTCGATTTCTCTGATCATCGCAATTTCGTCGCAAACAGGCAGCTTGGAACAGTTGATGCAATCTTTCCAAACCTTTTGTGGAAGAGATTCTTTGGCTACGATATGGAATCCGCACTTCTCGAAAAATTCCTTCTGATAGGTTAATGACAACACACGGGCGATCCCCATCCGTTTACATTCTTCAATCAGCGAGAGAACCAATCGTTTGCCGATTCCCAATCCTTTAGCCGATTCGTCAATGGCAAGCGAACGAATTTCGGCCAAATCTTCCCACAAAATATGAAGTCCGGCCACACCAACTACCTTTTGCCCGTCATGTGCCACGATAAACGACTGCAAATTCTCACAGATTGACAATTTGGTTCGCGCAAGCATCAGACCTTGTTGTGCATACCGATTAATAATCGTCAGCATCTGGTCTACATCCTGCATCGTTGCATGACGAATGGTTAGTGCTTTGGTCATGCTCATCTTGATTCTCCCCGCTTTCTAAGTCGCTTCTATACGAATAATTATTCGTGATGATATATAAATATACATGCGTAAGCTTGTTTCGTCCAGTCCTTTTTGAGATTCCCCACCCGGCTTCCCGGTTACGGTCAGGCAGTATGGTATAATACGGCATATGGAGGTGTTCGTGATGACGACGCGCAGGGAACGAAAAAAGCGGGAGACGAGACAAAAAATTTTTAACGCTTCAATTAAGCTGTTTAAAGAACATGGCTTTGACGCCACTACGATCGATATGATTTCGGAAGCGGCCGATGTCGCCCGCGGCACAATCTTTCTGCATTTCACGTCAAAAGAAGCTATTTTGGCCCATTGGGGATATGAACGTCTGCAGGAGATTGAAGAGCGGCGGCATGAATGGGATTTTGGCGATAGCTGTAAACAAAAAGTGCTTCGTATCTATAAAATTATGAATGAAGTGAACATCCAAAATTACGACTTCATCAAGGTGCTGATCGAATCGTCGATGAAGCATCGCAAAGTCCTGGAATCGGAGAAAAACGTCTATTTCGAACTGCGGGAGTTATTTGCCGATTTAATTGAAGACGCTCAGGAAAAAGGGAGGATTAAGTCTAAATTTAATCCGTTGGTTGCCGCCAATATGCTGGAAAACATCTATTATAATGCGCTTTACGATTGGGTCCGTTCAGATGGAGCTTGGCCATTGGAAGAAATCATGGAAGAAAAGGTGTCTATCGTATTTGAAGGGCTGGATGTTTGATACATCCAGCCCTTTGGCTGGAAAGAAGTCTTGTTATGCGGAACGCTAGGCACAGATAAAACGAGAGGCGCGGGATTCCAGCAATTCTGCCTGTGTGGAGAGTTGTTTGGCGCTTTCCGCAATATTTTGAACGGCCCGATTGATTTCCTGCGACGAGTTGGAAACTTGTTCGGCACTTGCTGCTGTGTCATTCACTTTGGTTCCCATCAGTTCCATTCGTTGTTCCACACCGTCGAAGGTAGCTACCAGGTCGGACAGCCGCTCCTGTACGGCTGCTACTTGAGCGCTGGTTACCTTGGCCTTGTCGACGATCTCCTGCAACGCCGTTCCTCCCTGTTGGACAAGGATGGATTGCTGCTCCATCTCGGCCGTGCTTCGCTCCATCGCGATCAGCGATGCTTCTGTTTCACGTTTAATATCAGCCACCAGGCGTTCTATTTCTACGGCAAATTTATGTGATTGCTCCGCCAGCTTTCGAACCTCTGTCGCTACAACGGCAAATCCCTTGCCGTGCTCTCCTGCCCGCGCCGCCTCAATTGCGGCATTAAGCGCCAGCAGATTGGTCTGGGAAGCAATCTCGCCAATCATGGAGGTCATTCTGGTAATCGATTCCGATTGACCGACAAGCGCAAGAATGGAAGCACGGACACTCTCAATCGTCTGCATGGTGACTCTCGTCTGGTGAACGGCCAAATCAACCGCTTCCCTGCCATTTCCGGCAACATGGCTTGTCTCCAGCGCCAGTTGATTTGTCCGCTGAGTTTCTTCATACGCTTGCTGCATCCTGATCATTCCATTCTGCACCTGCTCAATCACCTGGCCAACGAAATCAGCCTGTTTCGAAGCATTATCGGCAGCACGGTCAATCGCTGCCGCAACCTGCTCGGTCGTAACGGCTGCAGCTCCTGCCTCCGCTCCCAATTCACCGGACGTAGAACGCAAATGATAAGCAAGTTGTTGAAGTTCGCTTACGATGCCTGACCACTGTTCCGCCATCTCATTGAAGGAGCGTCCCAAGCGTCCTACTTCATCTTGTGAGCGAACGCCAACCCTCTTGGTCAAATCTCCCTTTGTCATGCCCACAACTGCTTCTTCCAAACCTTTCAACGGTTTCACGACAATGGTGCGTACTTTCCACCAGCCGATCATGCAAGCGGTCGCTCCCACAATGGTTAATACGACAGCCAGAATCAGGGACTGTTGATAGCGCAGCTTGGCCGCGGACTGAAGCTGGGCCGCCTGATTGGTGTGGAAAGCAACCATCTCATCAATCAGACCAAGCAGGGTGGAACCGTCCCGCTCCAGAGTATTGAACATATCGGTTGCGTCATTCCCCTGTTCCTTGTGTTCCATCACCGTATCCGCATAACCGTAATACGTGCTCCAGAACCGCTCCATCTCCTGCAGCTTTTGCTGTTCCAGTTCATGTAATCCGGTTGACTTATACAGCTCCAGCGCTCGTTCAAACGCTTTCATTTTTGCGGTTACTGTTTCCTTGATTCCTTTTCTCTCCTCATTGTTATTGGATACGAGGTACTTGGCCACATTCAACCGTACCATGACGACGGAAAAGCGGGCATCATCCAAATAGTTGATCGCTTGCAAACTGTTGTTGTAAAGCGATTCCATCTCTTTGCTCATCACATTGGTTTGGTATACTCCATTAATTCCCAGTCCAACCATAAACACAAATAACAGAAGAAAAATAAGTACCATTTTGGAACCAATTCCTGCCGATCCAAAGCTTCTCATACCTAAAGATGGTCGTTTTTCTGCCATACCTTCACCTCGTTCAAGTCAGATCCAATTACCATAATTCCCTATTATTTCTAATATATGAACTCTTTGAACATATTACAAGATGCAGTTTGCTTGCGAATACCGGCTACTTCACCTATGATGAGAGATGAAATTAAAACCCGCAACTTTTTGATTTCACGAATACATCACGCTGGAGGTTTGCACCAAGTGGGAAGACATATAAATCGAGAAGAAATTGAGTTATTGGCGCCGGCCGGCAACTGGGAATGTTTAAAAGCAGCCGTGGCGAACGGAGCAAACGCCGTTTACTTCGGAGTAGAAAAATTTAATGCCCGCGCCCGTGCTGAGAACTTTACAATGGACGAACTGCCGGAGATCATGTCATATCTTCATTTGTATGGCGTGAAAGGCTTTCTTACCTTTAACATTCTGGTCTTCGAAAATGAATTGGAAGAGGCGCGGCAGCTGATAGACGCCTGTATTGACGCGGGAGTGGACGCCGTCATCGTTCAGGATCTTGGCCTGGTCAAACTGATTCGGGAGATTTCGCCTGACTTCCCCATTCACGGCTCTACCCAGATGACCATCACCTCTCCAGAAGCAGTGGAGTTTACCAAGCCGTTCGATCTGGAACGTGTTGTGCTGGGACGCGAGAACTCGCTTAAAGAAATCAAGCAAATCGGCGATAAGGCGAAGCTGCCGATGGAAGTATTCGTACACGGTGCGCTTTGCGTCTCGTATTCCGGGCAGTGCCTTACCTCCGAGATGTGGGGTGGCCGCTCCGCCAACCGCGGTGAATGCGCCCAGGCTTGCCGTCTCCCTTACGATTTGATCGTGGACGGCCAGCGAAAGGAGATGGGCAATGTCGCCTACCTGCTCTCTCCGAAAGATTTGGCGGCGCTTGACCTCGTTCCGGAGCTGATCGAGGCAGGCGTCACTTCCTTTAAAATTGAAGGACGCTTGAAATCTCCCGAGTATGTAGCCAACGTCGTGAGCAAATACCGTGCGGCAATCGACCGATATTTCGCCGGAAAAAGCACGTCGCCCAGCAAAGAAGAACTGCGCGAGCTGCAGCAAAGCTTCTCCCGCGGCTTCACCTACGGCTTCCTGAAAGGAACCAACAACAAAACGCTGCTGGACGGAACGTTTCCGAAAAGCCGCGGTGTCTTTTTAGGTACGGTGAAAAAAGTGCTGAAGCAAGCCGTTCTCGTCGAATTGGAATCGCCGTTGAAGCGCGGGGACGGGATTGTGTTTGACGCGGGTGATCCGACGCAAAACGAAGAGGGCGGCCGTGTCTATGATATCTTGAATCGAGGCAAAAAAGTGGAAGGAAGCGCCGAAAAAGGCTTGTACGAAATCGTCATGGGCCGCAACGACGTGAAACTGAGCCGGATTCACCCAGGCGACCGTGTGTGGAAAACCAACGACCCGGAGTTGAACAAGCGCCTGCGCAAAACCTTTGAGACAGATAAGCCTTATTTCACGCACCCGCTATTGGTTCACGCAGCCGGAAGCATCGGCCAACCGCTTGTCACCACCTGGATTGATCCGAAGCTGAATCATGCCGTCAATATCCGCTCGGAGAAGCTGTTGGAAGAAGCGCAAAAACGTCCGCTTACGCATGAAACCCTGTTCGA
This sequence comes from Paenibacillaceae bacterium, assembly GCA_041920465.1. Classification (GTDB taxonomy): domain Bacteria; phylum Bacillota; class Bacilli; order Brevibacillales; family Brevibacillaceae; genus Brevibacillus_H. Next base: position 14,466 of record JBHGXW010000022.1, read on the forward strand.
TCAGTTTAGCCGTCTGGGCGGGACGGTTTATCACCTTGATGCCGACGGGTTAACGGTTGAACTTGAAGGCAACGTGATTGTGCCGGTCAGCGAATTGAACCGCATGCGCCGGGAAGCGGTTGAGGAGCTTCTTTACCTGCGCACCAAACCGCGTGCCTACCAAAAGCATGACGTCAAGGTATACGCGGATGTTCCAACAACCCGGACGCCGGTATCCGCTCCGAAGCTGACTGCGCTTTGCCGCTCGCTGGAGCAGGTGGAAGCAGCCGCACAGACTGATGTGGATTTTCTGTATGCCGATTTCGAGTTCGTCAAACAGTACCCGAAAGCGGTTGAGCTTGCCCATCGATACGGGAAGAAAATCGCGCTGGCAACCATGCGCATTCACATGCCGGATGAAAACGGGGTGCTGGAGCTGATTGCCAGAAGCAAACCGGACGCGATTCTCGTTCGCAATACAGGCGCGCTCTACTACTATCTGTCCCGTCGGCATGAGCTGAACATTCCGTTGATTGGCGACTTCTCTTTAAATGTGGCCAATCACAAAACGGTTGCTTTATTCTTGGAAAGTGGTCTAGAGCGTGTTACACCGTCTTATGATTTAAATATCCAGCAAATGCTTGATCTGTTGGAGCATACAGACGCATCCAAGCTGGAAGTGGTGATTCACCAGCATTTGCCTATGTTCCACACCGAGCACTGCGTCTACTGTACGTTCTTAAGCGAAGGAACAGATCATACCAACTGCGGTACGCCTTGCGAAAGCTCGCGGATTTCCTTGAAAGACCGGGTCGGCTTTTCTCATCCGGTCCGGGTTGATACCGGCTGCCGCAACACCGTCTACAATGCAATCGACCAATCGGGTGCAGAGTATCTGCCGGAATTCAAACAGCTTGGGGTCGGCAGCTATCGCGTCGAGTTTCTGGAGGAAGAACCTGCTCGAGTACAGGAAGTGATCAATCTTTACCTGAAAGCCTTGCGCGGCGAAGTGAGCGGTACGCACGTATGGAAAGCGTTGAAGGCAACCAACCAGTTAGGTGTAACAAGGGGACAGCTGACCAAATAACGAGAGGAGAAATCACATGCCAAATTTGCAGGAAGCGACTAAAGAAAATCTTGCCATCATCATTGAAGGCATCAAACAGAAGTTGAATATGGCCAACACGGCCGTCATGCGTCCGGAAGATTTTGACCTGGACAACTACGAAGACCTGCTCTATCTGTACAACATGGTACAAAAAAAGCCATCTTTCAGCATAAATGAAATGACGGCGATCGTGGAAGAACTGGGCAGTTTCCGCAAGCAGAAATAAAATAACCCGTCCGACATTAGCCAATGCTGTGTCGGGCGGGGCCCTTAACTTACAAAGTTTATCACGTAGGCACAACCTCTTCTCTATGCTCCCGACCGCTAGTGGCTATTTTACTGGCACATAAGCTGTCGTCTCCGATGATGCGGATTTGCATGATCGGATAATTGGTTTGAATGGCTAAGCGCATATCTTCCAAAAGAGAACAGAGAACCTCTTCTTGAATCCGCTGGTCAAATGACAAGCGGATATCTATTTCATACGGATAGGGATTGGGATTTTGTTTGGCATCCATATTGCGCATCGCGTCACTGCCTCCTCGTGAATCAGCTCTATTGTATAGACTGCCTAGCTGTCACAAGTTTATGCGTTTCGCTCTGGTATACAGATATAGTCCGCCCACACCCAGCGTGCCCACCATCAGAATGTTCACCGTAGCAGGCGTAAATGCCCATTGGAAGACTACAAGCTGGAATTCAAGATGGGATACCCACACATCGATCAGTGCAGCGAGAATCAGGCCGACATAATTGCCGACAGCAGCCAAAATGACAAACATTCCATAATGGACAAGGTGAATTTTCCCTTTCTTCGGTTCATAATCTGACACCAGAAAAAGCAGGCCGGTAACCAGACCAATAATTCCGTTTCCCATGCTCCAATTCCACCAAAAGGTCCCCGTCAGCCAATCTACTCCCGCATTTCCCAAAAAACCCACAAAAAAACCGAAAATCGGCCCCTCTATTGCCGAATAAACCGCAAGCAGCGCAATAGCCGGCCGAAAGCTGTTATCAGCAATCAAAATACCTTCTGTTGCTTTGGACAGGAAGGTGTAAAGTACAGTAATGACAACGAGGCGTACCCATCTGTTTTGCCTAATCTTCGCTACGGTGTTCAAGTCGCCGTTCCTCCCGACCAGAAATGGGGTAATCTATAATAGTTACTTACCCCGTCAATCAATATTCAAAACTATTTCTTATGAGCCTTCTTTTCAATTCCGCCAAATCGTTTTGGCATCAAATGCATACCATTCTCCCGTGGTGTATCGGTTTTACTGTACCGTTTTTGGTTTTGTTCTACTTCAACTATTCGCTTCCTTTATTGGCATATCTCTTCTATTGTGTGATGATTCCTTTACTGGAAATTCTGACTTATCGATACATTTTCCATATTACCCCTATTACTTTTGCTCAGGCAATCAAATCAGGCTTTTACGGCTTTATCGTAAACAACTTTTTCTATATATCTTTTTATTTTCTCTGTACGTATTCCAGTGATGCCTTCCAAAAGTCCTTAAAAATCTTTGAGCAGTTAGATCCCAGGATATATATCTATACTTTTGGGTTGGTCTTCCTCATCGTCCTGTTTATTTTTTTGCTCAATTTACTCTACGCACTGTTCATGGTTTTTCCGTTCATCATTATTTTGATTGCTATCAATCATGTACTAAAACATAAACTCTCGCTTGTACAGGTGCTTATTTACGAAGGACAACAGCATTTTTTTAAGAGAAGCAAGTCGCTTATGCAAACGGTAAAACGCGATCATCTAATATCCAGATGGGTGATGAATGGTTTTATGAGTGTCGTTTTATTTATCCTCTATCTTGCTGGGAAAAATGAATTTGGGGTGGTTTATCTTTTCTTTTCCCTTTTGTTTATATTTACATTTCCCATTAAAATCTTGAGCAACGGTGTCCTCTACAGAAAAGCTCTGAACATTCCAAGTTCGTGTGAATCCTTGAATGGGAAACAGAAAAGGCTTTAACCTCTGCTGCAGCAAGAGGTAAAGCCTTTTTCGCTATTGTCAGGTGTTTTTCTAGTGGTTGCTGATGCCGACGCGCGGCTCCGCTTCCTGCTCGGCTTGGTCTGCCTGATAACCGTTTTTCCAGAGTAGATAACGGATACTGTCAGCCAGCGCTTCCCAGCTTGCTTCAATCACGTTGGTAGAAACGCCCACTGTGCTCCATTTTTCTCCTTCACTTGACGATTCAATCAGCACCCGCACTTTGGCGGCCGTCGCTTCGCTTTCATCGAGCACGCGAACCTTGTAATCCGTCAGATGCATGCGGGACAAAGCAGGGAAATGAGCTTCCAATGCCTTTCTGAGAGCATTGTCGAGAGCATTGACCGGACCGTTGCCGTCTGCCGCGGTATGAACCGTCTGATTGTTCACTCTCAGTTTCACAACCGCTTCGGACAGGATGGAATGATCCGCCGTTTTTTCCATCAGGATTTTAAACGATTCCAGGGTAAAGAGCTCCTTTAGTTCTCCCGAGGCCTGGAGCACCATCAAGGTAAGGGAAGCTTCTGCCCCTTCATACTGATAGCCTTGGTACTCTCTTTCCTTGATTTGCTTAATCACCTGCCTGGCCTCCGGCTTATCTTTGTCAAAGGTAAGCTGCAGTTCCTCCGCTTTGGCCAGCAAATTGCTTTGTCCTGACAGCTCGGAGACAAGCACACGGCGGCGGTTGCCGATTTGTTCCGGCTGAATATGTTCATACGTATCCGGATTTTTGAGGACGGCGCTCACATGGATGCCGCCCTTGTGGGCAAAGGCGCTGTTGCCCACGAACGGTTGATTGTTCGGGGTAACCATGTTGGCGATTTCAGCCACAAACCGCGAAAGCCTGGTAAGCTGGTTCAATTGGTCAGGCTGTACACAAGCATATCCCATCTTCAATTGCAGGTTAGGGATGACCGAGATCAAATTCACATTGCCGCAGCGCTCACCGATGCCATTGATCGTGCCCTGCACCTGTGTCACGCCGGCACGAACTGCCATCAAGGCATTGGCAACCGCCAATTCACCGTCATTATGCGGGTGAATCCCGAGCGGTGCCTGCACAGATGTCCGAACCGTCGAGACGATCTCGAAAATTTCGTGCGGCAAGCTTCCCCCGTTGGTGTCGCACAAGACAAGCCAGTCCGCTCCGGCTGATTCAGCCACTTCCAAGACACGCAGCGCATAAACCGGATTCTGCTTGAAACCGTCGAAAAAGTGCTCCGCGTCAAACAGTACGGTTAACCCACGCTGCTTAAGGTAAGAAATCGAGTCGCGAATCATCCGCAGATTCTCATCCAGTGTGGTTTTCAGCGCTTCAGTCACGTGCAAATCCCACGACTTGCCAAAAATTGCTGCCGCCTTCACCCCGCTCGCCAGGATGGCTTGCAGGTTTTCATCCTGATCGGCTGCCACTCCGGGACGACAGGTACTGCCGAACGCCGTTACCTTGGCATGGGTTAAAGGCATCTGTTTCACTCGCTCAAAGAATGCCATATCCTTGGGATTGCTCCCCGGCCAGCCTCCTTCGATAAAGTCGATGCCGAATTGATCCAGCCGAGCAGCTATTTTACATTTATCCTCGACTGATAAACTGACTCCCTCTCCTTGTGTTCCGTCACGCAATGTCGTGTCGTACAGATATACTTTGTTCTCTCCCATTCTTCCAACTCCACTTTGTTTGTAATTTTTCGAATATTTTGTTTATATGTAATTATTTTGCCTTAAAGTATATCACAGCCTGTATTTGAAAACTAGGCAATTTCCATTCAAAAGAATTTTATTACCCGACCGACACATAGAAAAAACCGCCGGGTGTCGGCGGCTTAATGTTTTGCGTATTCTTGTACAAATGCGCTTGTCACCCTGATGGCTTCCTCCAATTGAGGAGTGCTGCCTGCAAACGGATGCTTCGTATTCCACGTATGATCGGCGCCCTTAATCCAATGCAGACAACTGTTTGGTGCCGCTTCGTGAAGCAGCCCAGCTCCTTTTACCAGTCTGGCAAAATCTTGGTCGCCTTGGACGATCAGGAGCGGTTTGTTCATTTTGCTGACAATGGCGAGCAAATCATACCGCTCTTTGTTTTGGTCCACATCATCGATCACCACTTGCCGAATCGGCATTTGCTGCTTCGTCCGGGCGTTGTGGATGTAGCCAACGCCGTTTTTTGCCACCTCGTCGCGAAGATCTCGATCAAACAAGTCAACGTTGGCAATCCCGTTCCAGGTGACAATCCCTTTGATTTGATCGTTGTTTGCGCCGAACAAGAGCGCATCCCCGCCGCCTTTGCTGTGCCCCATGAGAAAAATCCGCTCTTTGGCCATCTGATCGGCAAACGGCAGCTTATTCTGCGTCAAAGCATCAAGCAATGCGGTTAAATCAAGGATTTCCCGAGCATATGTATTTATGGCAAATTTGTCCAGTTCATCGAATTCGGTAAGGCTTGCTCCCACGCCATTACATGAAAAGTTAAAGCGAATGGTGATGATCCCGTGCTTGGACAGCTCTTCACATGCATAGGGAAAACTGCCCCAATCCTTAAATCCTTTAAACCCGTGACAAAAGATCAATACCGGTTTAGATCCATCCCCTCCCGGCTGCACATGGACATTGCCGCGGATGGTCAACTCTTCGTCCAAACGTAGTTCAAAAGGCTGCTGCACGCTATCTCACTCCTTTTATGCTTCAGATTCGTGTAAAAACGCCAGTGCGCTTCGTCCCAACACTTCCGCACTTACCAGCATGGAAGCCTCGTCAATATCGAAACGAGGGTGGTGATGCGGATATTCTGCCCCTTTTTCCGGATTGCCCGCGCCGATAAAGACGAATGCGCCCGGCACTTTTTGCAGGTAGTAGGAGAAATCTTCTCCGCCCATGATTGGTTTCATTTTTTCCACATGCTCATCACCCAGTACGGCGCAAGCAGCTTGACGGACAATCTCCGCCTCTTGTTCGCTGTTTATGACTGCCGGATACCCCCGGTCATATTGGACGGCTGCGCTTCCCCCCATCATGGCGGCAACCCCCTGAGCAATCTCTTTCAGCCGCTTCTCTGCCAGGTCGCGGATTTCAGGCAGGAAAGAACGCACGGTTCCTGTCATCCGGCACGTATCGGCAATTACATTGAAGTTGTCACCCGCGTGAAAGGTCCCCACCGTCACCACCACATTGTCAAGCGGGCTTACATTGCGGCTGGCGATGGTCTGCAAGCTCGTTACAATTTGGGAACCAATCACGATGGAATCGATTGTCTCCTGCGGTACCGCCCCGTGACCGCCTTTTCCCTTCACTTCAATAATAAAATCGTCCGTATTGGCCATGATCGGGCCGGGAGAAATCCAGACCTTGCCGACCGGAGCCATCGACCATAAATGGGCGCCAAAAATCGCGTCTACGCCGTCAAGCGCCCCGTCTTCCACCATGGCTTTCGCGCCGCCCGGATTTTCTTCCTCCGCATGCTGGAAAATGAACACGATGTTTCCCTTGATCTGATCGCGGTGCTTAGCAAGTACCGCGGCCAATCCCAATAGTCCCGACGTATGGGCATCGTGTCCGCAGGCGTGCATGACACCGGGAACTTTGGACTTGTACGGGACATCCTTCTGATCTTGAATCGGCAGGGCATCAAAGTCGGCACGAAGAGCTACCGTCCGGCCCGGTTGTCCTCCGCGCAGAACGCCTACCACTCCCCGGCTGCCGACGCCGGTACGAACTTCGTCCAATCCAATCTCAGTTAGAATTTCGGCAATCATGGCAGGCGTTTTTTCCTCTTGAAAGGATAGTTCAGGATACTGATGAAAATGGCGCCGCCAACTGATCATTTGAGGTTCCATTTCTTTCAGCAAATCGCGCAGCTGATTGGCTAGCATTTATTTGTACACCACCTGTTCTTGATTTCTTACTCTTAACTATAAAGCTTCCCCCACCGAAGAAAAAGACCAAAAAAAGACCGGAACTCTGATATTATCCCCTTTGAGTAGACAGTGAAAAAAAGCCCAAACATATTGGCTTGGATGGTACACTGATACTTGGAGGGGATTTCTTTGGCTAAAAAGGGACAGACATTTATGAGGCATTCTGAGGAGACGAAACAAAGA
>JBHGXW010000024.1:0-106574 GCA_041920465.1 Paenibacillaceae bacterium
ATTATGAAAGTGGTTAAACTTTCATCCAACGGTTATGAAAAGGAAAGAGCTTCGTCCCATTGCGTGTTCCTTGTGAAGGCAAGGCAAAGTGAAGAGAGTGAAGGAAGGAATCAGAGTCGTCAGATGAGAAGCTCCTGTGAAAGGCTTCTATACCCCTGAAAGGGGCGCACAGCGTTTGGCGACTCCCTTCCGTAATGAACGGAACGGACAGTTTTTCAGCTCTGAATGCCTTCACGGAACCAAAAGGGACGAAGTCTTTTTTTATCTCTTGCCCCTGTTTTGATTCCCTTTCCCTGACGATAGCATGGAATCATCAGATAGGACTATATCATCAAAAACATGATTGGGATTTTTTTCAGCTTTATTGAATTGGTTTAGCTACATTATCATGGTAGTATACCCGGTGACTTGGGAAAAACATCACACAGTCAGGAGGAAAGAGAATGACGAAACGCCATTGGTTAAAAATGACTTCTATTGCCGTCATGCTAAGCACATCCCTGCTGATGTTCGCTGAAGGTGGACAAGCATTTGCCGCACGAGCAAATGGCAATGACATTGTAAGCCAAGCCACTGTTTTGCTGGGCAAGCCCTATCAAGTAAACGGAACTGGCCCTGCATCATTTGATTCCGCAGGTTTCGTATCTTATGTGTTGAATCAAAATGGCATCAACGTAGACGATACCTTAAGCGCCCTGAATCACGGAGGGAAAAGCGTCCCGTTAGCGGAGGTTCAGCCGGGTGACGTACTTCTGTTCAAAACAAGCAGCGGTTCTCTCCATTATGCTGGAATTTATATTGGAGAAGACAAGTTTTTATATGCTTCCAAGAGCAAAGGGGAAGTAATCCAGCAAAAATTGTCCAATGTAAAAGGAACATTGGCAAGCGTGAGACACTACACAGAGGACTCGTACATAGAGAATCCAGCTTCCTCTTCCGGTTCTGACCAGACTGATGATTCGAAAGATTCTTATTCTACTGCCCAAATCGTCCAACTGGCCAAAGCGCAGCTTGGCAAAGATTATAAATACAACACGAATGGCCCCAACCAATTTGACGCAGCCGGCCTTGTCGCCTATGTCTACGGACAAGTTGGCCTCGAAGTAAAAGACAGTGTATCGGCGTTGTATCAGTCCGGAGAAAAAGTGGACAAGTCTGACCTGGAACCGGGGGACATCGTATTCTTCAAAAACGGCTCCAATACAAAACCAAGCTACTGCGGAATTTATGTTGGCGATGGACGTTTCGTTTATGCCGCACAGTGGGCTGATCAGGTAATTGAGCGGAAACTTGCCTACTTTGAAAAAAGCTATGCAGGTGCCCGCCGTTTGCATGAAGTAGAAATCCAGAATCCAACAGATGAAGGCAGCGTTACGCAAACGGGTCAATCGGGTCAAACAGGTCAGGGCAAGCCAAGTCCGCAGCCGGATCAGGACACGAGCGATCTGGGAGCCAAAATCATCAAAACCGGAGAAAAGTATTTGGGAGTGCCTTATAAGTTTGGCGCAGACTGGAACGACTATCAAGGCAAGTACTTCGATTGTTCCGGATTTACACAACGGGTTTTTGCCGAGAATGGCATCAAGCTGAACCGGGGAGCGCGCGGCCAATTCAAAAACGGGGTGGAGGTATCCCGCAAAGATTTGAAAGTGGGCGATCTCGTCTTTTTCTCCACGGGAGCCACGATGAAGTATGCCGCCGACTCCATCAACCGCATCGGTCACGTAGGAATCTATGCCGGTAACAATCGAGTGCTGCACACCTACGGAAAGGGCGGCGTCCGATACAGCAAAATGGACAAAGGCTGGTGGAATGACCACTATGTGACTGCCGTGCGGGTAATCCAATAAGGTTAAAAAAAGAAAAATGGTGAAGGGACACTGCTTCGGCGGTGTCCTCTTTCGTATTACGGGAAAATGAATTACAATTTTGGAAAGCGGCTTCCCAATAATTTTGCTGTGACATGTTTAAGCCGTGACAGGGAGGACACAATTCATGAGTACAAATAAACTGGTCATACCGGAATTGGACGATTTGCTCTACAAGTTTACCGAATTGTTGACAGGCGAGGCAACTCCCGAACGAATTGAGATGGTAAAGGTTTGGTGCCTGTACAGCCACATGTTGAAGGTGATGCCTCCCCTTATTCAACATTGGGGAAGCGAACCTGACCATCAAGCGGCACATACGCAGATCAAGCAGATATTTAATCAGATTAAGCAATGGAACCAGGAAAAAAATAAGCAGACATAGGATCAGACTAAGCAGGGAACGACGGAAATTGGAGGTAGTGGCGGCATGCGTTATGTAAGCATAGACCAAGTTGAGTCTGGAGATACGCTGGCCAGAAGCATTTATAGCAGCGACGGTTTAACTTTGTTGCAAGCGAATGTTCAGCTGACAGTTGGAATGATTCATAAGCTGCGCCGTTTTGGCGTAACCATGTTGTACATTGCCGACCCGAATTTTTTGGACGTGGAAATAGAAGATACCGTTACGGATGAAACCAAACGGATGGCCATCTCCAACTTGTCTTCCGCCATTCAATGCGTTCAGTCCGGGAAGGGAATCGACCTCCGCTCTATTCAAAAATCAATCACCAACATCGTTGATGAGACGCTCATGAACCGCCGGGTGCTCTTGAATTTGAACGACATTCGCACCACCGATAACCATTTGTTTATCCATTCCCTTAACGTTTGCATGATGGCGACGGCAATTGGAGTAGGCATGGGATACAACAATGCCCAACTGAAAGAATTGGCGTTGGGGGCCTTGCTGCACGATGTGGGCAAGTCAGTAAAGGACGAAGAGGGGGTAAAAATTGCCGGAATGAAGCCGGAGACGCATCATACCTGGCTGGGATTTAACCTTCTGCGCAAAAAGCATGAGATGAGCATTGTTTCGGCTCATGTAGCCCTGCAGCATCATGAGTGGGTCAACGGCAAAGGAGTCCCGCGGGGATTAACAGGGCCCGAAATCCACGAATTTGCCAAAATTGTAGCGATTGCCAACTATTACGATAATCTGATTTCTCCCTTTTCTGAGGAGAAAGAAACATGTCATCCATATGAAGCTTGTGAAAAAATCATGGCCCTTGCAAACGTCCGTTTTGACCATGATATGGTGATTCGTTTTCTCCGTTCGATCGCAATGTACCCGACAGGTTCTTCGCTTCGTCTCAGCACCGGTGAAGTGGGAGTAGTGATTGACCAGAACCGCGGGCTGCCTTCTCGTCCGGTTGTCCGTATTATCAAGAAAGAGCGCTCCCGCAATCAACGACTGGATGAAGAACACGATATTGTCGATATTGATTTGAGCAAGGAGACGACCGTTTTTATTACGGGCGTTTTAGAGTAGGATGTCGAAAATTATTGGGAAAAGGCGATATATTTTGAAAGAGGTTCCAGAAATTTTGACAAAATTCGTCATATACTTACTGTTATAATGGGAATAATTCAATCTCTTTTTCCTCTATTTCTTTTGCGCGCTTATCGTTTGGGTAAGCAGCGCTATTTTTTTATTTTTTGTATTTTCACTATCGAAAACGTTTTATTTAGAAAAAAACGGGGGAAGATTGATACAACAATATAGACATTTTCAAAGAATTTTGTAAAAGTAATAGAGTGGACTTAATTGAGTAGTTAGGGGGAGACGTTTGTGGCCCGTGTTTTGATCGTAGATGACGCAGCGTTCATGAGAAATATGTTAGCTCAAATGTTGGCGGGAACACATGAGGTGTGTGGAGAAGCGAGCAATGGTGTTGATGCGATTCGCAAGTATCAGGAGCTTCTTCCCGACATCGTTACGATGGACATCACCATGCCTGACATGCAGGGCATTGATGCTGTCCGTGAAATCCTTGCTTTTGACCCGAAAGCAAAGATCTTGATGTGTTCAGCCATGGGCCAGCGTCAAATGGTATTGGAAGCAATGAAATCAGGAGCGAAAGACTTTATTGTCAAGCCGTTCCAAAAAGAGAGAATATTGGATGCGATTTCCCGCTGGGTTTAGATGCTTGGGAGTCTTTTAAAAACTGCTGCGTCATTATTTGCAGCAGTTTTTTTCTGTCAAAGGAAACCAGTCTGACACATGTTTCGTGTGTTTTGGACTGGTTTTCGTTGCATAAGAGGTTTGTTTTTCCTGCAGGCAGGGAATAAGTTAACAGGAAGTTCATAATCGAAAGGAAGAAGCACTGCATGAGATTTACCACGTATACGAAGCTACTGATCATTTCTCTGCTATTATTGATCATTCCCAGCGTGTGCATCGGAACACTCGGTTATTATGTCAGCAAACAAGCGTTGGATGAGAGCGGCGCAACCGGTTTGAAAAACAACGTGAAGCTGGCGATTGCCATGATCGATTCGTTGAACGCCGCTGTGAAAGCAGGACAACTTTCGCTCGAAGAGGCACAGGAACAAGTGAAGACGCATCTGCTTGGCCCGAAAAATGCGGATGGAACCAGACCGATCAACAAAAATTTCGATTTGGGTAAAAACGGCTATTTTTTTGTGATCGATAAAAACGGGCTGGAACTTGCTCACCCCAAATTGGAAGGGAAAAATGTCTGGGATTTAAAATCGGCTGACGGCTTTCCGTTCATGCAAGCGATCGCCAAAGCAGGAATGAGCGGCGGGGGGTATACCTATTACAATTACAAACTGCCAGATTCGGAGGAAGTCGCCCCCAAAATCGCCTATTCGGAAATGGATCCCAATTGGGGATGGATTGTGAGCGCCGGGTCGTACAAGCAGGATTTCAACAGCAAAGCAAAAGATATTCTGTACATTCTCGTGATTACCTTGGCGATCTGTTTGACGTTCGGCATCTGTGCTGCCCTCCTGTTTGCAAGACACTTGTCAGGACCGATCAAGCGGATGTCCGAGCAGGTGAAACGGGTAAGCAGCGGAGATTTGACCGTAGAGCCCGTGCGTGTAAAAAACAGGGATGAAATCGGGATGCTGGCTGAAGATTTTAATCAAATGACAGCCCAGCTTAAATCAATGATCGCGCGAGTGGCCGCAAGCGCCCAGCACGTGGCGGCAACCTCCGAACAATTAACCGCCAGTGCGGAAGAAACAAGCAAAGCCACCGATCAAATTGCGGGTTCGATTCAGGAGATTTCCAGCGGTGCGGAAACACAGGTTGCCAGTGCAACGAACGCCACGGGTATCGTTTCTGATATCGCAAGAGGATTGGACGGGATCGCCGCTGAAATGCAAAGCGTTTCACAATCTTCGTTCAGCGCTTCGGAACTTTCGCAAAACGGGAATGAGGTGGTGAAGAAAGCGATTTTGCAGATGAACCTGATTCATGAAAAGGTGAAGCAGTCGGCGGATGTGGTCAATACGCTCGGCGACAAATCATCGGAAATCGGACAAATTGTCTCGCTCATCACCGATATCGCCTCGCAAACCAACCTGTTGGCCTTGAATGCCGCCATCGAGGCGGCTCGCGCAGGGGAGCAGGGAAGAGGATTTGCCGTAGTGGCGGACGAGGTTCGGAAGCTTGCGGAACAATCAGGAACGGCAGCCGGACAGATCAGTCAGCTGATTCAGGAGATCCAGGTCGGAACGCGAAAAGCAGTTGACGCAATGGACAGCGGAACCGCGGCAGTTGCGGAAGGAATGACGATGGTCAATGATGCAGGCGCAGCCTTCACCGATATCCTGAAGGCGGTAGAAAGCGTATCGAAACAGACGCAAGAGGTGTCTGCCGCCATTCAGCAAATTCACCACGGGGCAAAAACGATGGTTGACTCGATCGAAGAGATTTCCCGGGTGACAGATCAGTCGTCCGCGCACGCACAAAGCGTTGCCGCAGCGGCGGAGGAACAGCTCGCTTCCATGGAGGAAATTGCGGCGGGAGCTCAAGAACTTGCCAAAATGGCGCAAGAACTGCAGGACACCGTGAATACGTTTAAACTATAGGAAACCAGCAAGCGAAAAATCCCCCAATCATTTTGAAGTGCACCTCTTAAAGTAGACATTGGAAAAACCCCCTAGGGAAAACCGATGTAACTTTAGGGGGTGCATTTTGTTATGGCAAAGAAAGGACAAACATTTAAACATTACAGTTTTGAACTTAAGAAAGCAGCAGTGGAAATGCGGCTGACCCCTGTTGAGTTCAGGCGTCAGCTTGTTGGGGTGTGGCTCGAGGAGACATGGAAGTTTTGTTACAAACTTGTGCTTTCGATATAATGAAGATAGAAACGGTTGTATGAAAAGGAGGATGTGAAATAATCCGTGCAGTCTGGATATTTCGATCAGTTCCAACATGCCGATATCGACGAAATTGCCGATGTGATCGGTGAACTCTTGCAAAACCCGATTACGATTGAGGATGCTGATCATAAGTTAATCGCATACAGTTCTCATGGAGAAAGTACGGATCAGGCCCGCTGGTCGACGATCATGGGACGCAGGGTTCCGGAAAAGGTGTTGACCCGTCTGTGGAAGGACGGAGTGTTTCAGCAACTGCTCACGCAAAGCGACCCTGTTCACATCCCGGCGAAGGATGAAGTGGGGCTGGGGAAGCGAGCAGCCATTGCGATTCGTAAAGGAAATGATGTACTCGGGTACATTTGGGCCCAGGAGGTAAATCGCCCGTTTGTTGAAGAAGACGATGAGATCTTGCGCCAAGCTGCACGGGCAGCCGTACCGCGTCTCTTGCAGCGGCAGGGAAAACGCAAGGCGGAGGAGCAGCGGCGCAAGGAGTTTTTCTGGGAGCTCTTGCTTGGCAACCATACAAGCGAGGCTTCGATCAAGCGCAAAGCTGAGGCGCTTCAAGCCCATTTGCCAACCCCGTATCTGGTTTTGATCATGGAAGCAAACTCGGCACAGCTTGAGCAGTATCTATATCCGCTGTTGATTCGGGAAAAGCTGCTGTGGGTGGTGGACGGCAGGCAGTTAATCCTTTTGATCGGTTTGTCAGCCGTGGCCAAGGAAGGCCAGACGATTTACCATCTTGCCGAGCAATTCCTGCAAGAGTCGCTCGGAAGGATAGGAGAGCGTCTAGACCGACAAACCATCGGTGTTTATGGGCGATCTTATCGTTCTTGCCTCGATATTAAAAAAAGCTATCAGGAAGCGCTGCAAGTCCTTCAGGCAAAGCGATTGTTCCCTGAGGAAACCCGCAAAGTAAAAGGGTACCATGACATGGGAATTTACCGTTTTCTTCCCCAACTGAAAAAATGGGGCGATGCCGAAGGATACGAAAATGAACATTTGGCCAGCCTTCACCGTTATGACATCGAGCACCAGAGCAATCTGGTGGAAACGCTGGAGACATATCTCGATGCGGCGGGAAAAGTTAACATCACGGCAAACCGGCTTCATATTCACATCAACACGTTAAGTTATCGGCTGCGGCGAATTGAGGAAATCATGGGCATCGATCTGGATGATCCGAACCACAGAACCGCGCTTTATCTTGATTTGAAGCTGCAAAAGTTAAACAAAGAGTCACAAAGCTGACACATGCGTTTGTGAAAATCCACAAACAGAGTATTTTATAAATCAAGGGAATCACCAATGAGGAATGTCTGAAAACGCTGTACAATGTTCGTAAGACAGCACTTGTATGCGAAAAAAGGAGGACATCACTCATGATCGTGGGAATTCCCAAAGAGATAAAAAACAATGAAAATCGCGTTGCCATCACGCCTGCCGGTGTAACGGCGCTGGTACAAAACGGACATGAAGTTATTATCGAAACCAATGCCGGATTGGGCAGCGGATTTACCGACAGCGATTATACCGCGGTTGGAGCCAAAATCGTGCCAACGGCTGCAGATGCCTGGGCTGCCGATATGGTGATGAAAGTAAAAGAACCGCTTCCGTCCGAATACGGTTACTTCCGTGAAGGTTTGGTACTGTTCACATACCTCCACTTGGCACCGGAGCCTGAGCTGACACGTGCTCTCATGGAGAAAAAAGTAGTGGCAATTGCTTATGAAACAATCCAATTAGACAACGGCTCCTTGCCGCTCCTGACTCCGATGAGTGAAGTCGCTGGCCGCATGTCCGTACAAATCGGCGCTCAATTTTTGGAAAAACCATACGGCGGCAAAGGCGTTCTGTTGGGCGGCGTACCTGGCGTAATGAAAGGTGAAGTGGTGATTATCGGCGGCGGTATCGTAGGTACGAACGCTGCCAAGATGGCACTTGGACTTGGCGCTAACGTAACCATTCTCGACGTAAGCGCAGACCGTCTCCGTCAGTTGGATGACCTGTTCCAGGGCCGTGTACAAACGCTTATGTCCAACAGCTTCAATATTGCCAATGCTGTGAAAAAAGCAGATCTTCTCGTAGGTGCCGTATTAATCCCGGGTGCTCGTGCGCCGCGTCTCGTTACCGAAGAAATGGTGAAGTCCATGCAGCCTGGTTCCGTCATTGTTGACGTGGCAATCGACCAAGGCGGTTCCATTGAGACAATTGACCGCATTACCACTCACGACAATCCTACTTATGAAAAACACGGCGTAATCCACTATGCGGTTGCCAACATGCCTGGAGCAGTAGCCCGCACTTCCACTTGGGCACTCACCAACGCAACGATTCCTTACGCTGTTCAATTGGCAAACAAAGGCTACCGTGAAGCGATTCAAAGCAACCGTGCGCTTGCCAAAGGCGTGAACGTGATCGACGGCAAAGTAACGTTTAAAGCAGTTGCTGAAGCGCACAATCTGCCTTATGAATCTATCGACAATTTGTTGTTGGTGAAAAACTGACAGTTGTAAAAAATGAATGAGGAAATGAACAATCCCGTATCACTGATGCTGAGTGGTACGGGATCATTTTTTCACACGAATTTCTAGGATTCTGATAGGGATTATGATATGCTCGAAGGCAGGGAAAAGAGATTGTAAGGAGTTGGCGGGATGTACCAGCTGGTGAGAAATTTTTTGTTCAAAATGGATCCGGAAGAGGCTCACGAGCGTACGATTGCGGCTTTGCATTGGGCTCAGAATACCTCAGGAGTCTTGGAACTGATTCGACTGCTGTATACCTATCAAAATAAACGTTTGCATATAAAGCGTTGGGGGATCGAGTTTCCCAATCCGGTTGGTTTGGCGGCCGGGTTCGACAAGAATGCGGAAGTGTATCATGCCCTGACTGCGCTAGGCTTCGGCTTCGTGGAAGTGGGCACGCTAACCCCGATGGCACAGCCAGGGAATGAGAAACCAAGGCTGTTCCGCCTGGTCGCGGATGAAGCGGTGATTAACCGCATGGGCTTCAATAACCTCGGAGCCTACATCGCTTCGCAAAATTTGAACAACTACGCGGCTTCCGATGCGCCAATCGGCATCAACATCGGCAAAAATAAAGTGACGCCGAATGAAGAAGCGGCGAGTGATTATGAAAAATGTCTTGAAATGCTGTATCCGTACGGCCATTATTTCGTTATCAACATCAGCTCTCCCAATACGCCGAATCTAAGAGACCTTCAAGAAACAGAGAGCTTAAGAAAGCTTCTGGGTGCTGTCCGCTTAAAGACTCAGGAACTGGAGAAGAGAGGCGTTCCCAAAAAGCCGATCCTGCTCAAGGTGGCGCCCGACATGTCGGATGAGCATATGAGAGATGTTGTGCAAACTGCCGTAGCGGAAGGAATCAATGGAATCATTGCGACCAATACGACTCTTTCGCGTGAAGGACTTACCAATCAAAGCCTGGCGGAACAAGCGGGTGGCTTAAGTGGACGACCGTTAACCGCCCGCTCCACCGCCTGGGTGAGGGAGATTTATCAAGAAGTGGGAGACAAGGTGCCGATTATCGGCGTGGGCGGAATCTTCAACGGAGATGACGCATACGCCAAAATCAAAGCGGGCGCCAGTCTCGTTCAGGTCTACACCGGCATGATTTATCAAGGGCCAGGGATTGTCAGATCAATCAATAAACGTTTGGTACAGTTGTTAAAGCGTGACGGGTTTGAGTCTGTCGAACAGGCAGTCGGAGTCGATGCCCGCCATTCGTAAAGGGCAAATTTTCTTCAAATGAATAAATGGTTTGGGGGGATTGGGATGAAAGTTCTTGTGCTTGGTGCTGGTGCTGTAGGAGGGTACTTCGGCGGCCGTCTTGCCGAAAAGGGAGTTGACGTGACGTTTTTGGTTAGGGAAAAACGACGCCAACAACTGGAAGAACACGGTTTGATCATCAAGAGTGTCCATGGCGATGCCGCCATGAAACCGCGGGCGATCATCAGCGGAGAACATATTGAGCCGTATGACCTGATCTTGTTATCGACCAAGGCGTATCATTTTGAAGAAGGCATCGAGAGCATTGTTCCCTATATCGGAGAAGAAACCTTAATTCTACCGCTGTTAAACGGAATCGCCCACATGGAACGATTGGTTGAGCGATTCGGCAAGGAGCGGGTATTGGGTGGTCTGTGCTTTATTGAGACCACATTAAACGAAGCGGGAGAGGTCATTCAAACCAGCAAGCGGCATGAACTGACTTTTGGCGAATGGCGGGGCGCGAACCAAGCACGCCTTGAGCAAATGGCGGAGATGTTCTCCGGTGCCAATGCAACTTTCACGCTGAGCAATCAGATTGTACGCGATATGTGGCACAAATACTTGTTTATCAATACATTATCCGGCATCACCACTCTGATGAACGCAGCGGTGGGGCCGATCAGGAACGCCGTATACGGCAAAGAGCTTACCTTGCAATTGGCGGAAGAAACAGCCCGTGTGATGCGGGCGATCGGAGCGCCGATTGACGAGGATATTGTGGAGAAGCAAATGGAGATGTTCTGGAAGCAGCCAGACACGATGAAAGCTTCCATGCTGCGCGACATGGAGAAGGGACTCCCCGTCGAAGCTGATCACCTGCAGGGCTTCTTGCTGGATGCTGCCCTCAGATTGGGCGTGCAAACTCCGCTATTGCAAATTGTCTATACAAATTTGAAGGTTTATGAAAACAAGCGTTTAGCCCAAAAGTAAGGCATGCTAGACATAAGGGAGGGTTAACCTGTGGAAGTGATCAAGATTTCACCGCGCGGCTATTGCTACGGTGTGGTAGACGCGATGGTGCTGGCCGCAACTACCGCGAGAAATTTCAACCTGCCAAGGCCTATCTATATCTTGGGAATGATCGTTCACAATTCCCATGTCGTGGAGGCGTTCAAAAAAGAGGGGATTATCACTTTAGACGGGGAAAACCGTTTACAGTTGTTAGATAAAATTGACCAGGGGACGGTTATTTTTACCGCCCACGGAGTATCTCCGGAAGTACGAAAAAAAGCGCGGGAAAAAGGTTTAACGGTTGTGGATGCAACATGCCCGGACGTTACCAAGACACACGATTTGATCCGCGAAAAATTGGCGGATGGCTACGAAGTCATCTACATCGGGAAGAAGTCCCATCCTGAGCCGGAAGGAGCCGTCGGGATTGCTCCGGATAAAGTGCACCTTGTCCAAACGCTGGAGGATGTAGAGAAGCTTTCCTTTACCAATGAAAAGCTGATTGTCACGAACCAGACCACGATGAGTCAATGGGATGTCAAGCATTTGATGGATGCGATTGTTGAGCGGTATCCGCGGGTAGAAATTCACAACGAGATTTGTCTTGCTACCCAGGTTCGCCAGGAAGCGGTAGCGGAGCAGGCAGGAGAAGCCGATCTTTGTATTGTTGTCGGAGACCCCAGAAGCAACAATTCCAACCGGCTCGCGCAGGTTGCAGAAGAGATTGCCGGAGTTCCTTCATACCGTATCGCTGATCTGTCCGAATTGGACATAGATTGGCTAAAAGGGAAAAAGAAGGTAGCCGTTACTTCCGGTGCCTCTACACCGACTCCGTTGACCAAGGAAGTGATTGCGTTTCTTGAACAATTTGATGAAGCCAAACCGGAAACATGGGAAAAGAAGCGCACGGTTAATATGGAAAAAATACTTCCTTCAGTAAAAGAAAACAGTTAGTACGGCGGCGAGCAAACCATGCTCGCCGTTTGGTTGCTTTTTAGTTGACGAGCATTCGAATATTTTTAGAGAAAGAAGGAAACAAGGGATGGAAGCCTATGTGGCAATCAGCGGACTTTACATTTTTATTTATTACGGGTTTGGCGCTTTTTCTCCGCTCATTTCACAGTATTACAAATCAATTCATCTAAGTGGAACGGAAATCGGCACGATCAGTTCGATTACGCCGATTGTATCCATTCTTGCGCAGCCGCTTTGGGGCATGATTTGTGACCGTTATCAGATACGCAAACCTGTTCTCATCATGGCTTTGCTGATGACGGCAGGCTTGTCTCTCCTGTTTACTTTGGTCTCCACTTTTGCCTGGATATTGGTGCTGTTCACGGTATTTTCCGTTTTCCAGTGCGCCATGGTTCCGATTTCTGACAGCCTTGCCTTAAGTTACGCCAAAGAGCGGAAGATGCAGTTCGGCAATATCCGCATGTGGGGAGCGGTAGGATTTGCGGTAGCTGTTTTCTTCACCGGGATCGCTGTGGAAAAGTGGGGCCCGGACGCCATTTTTTATTGTTTTGCCGCTGCTTTGTTGATCGCTATTTTCTTTTTACGCAACATCCCCGATACTTCGGGCCAATTTAGTTCCCATATTTTCAACGGTCTGGGGCAACTGGTAAAATTGCCTCGCTTCCTGCTGATCTTGGCCAGTTCGTTCTTTATCTTCGGTGCAATTAACGCTCACAACATCTGGTTCTCCCTATATTATCAGCACATTGGAGGATCGGTGGCAGGAATCGGTTTGGCGTTTCTTTTGTTTGCCGGCAGCGAAGCTCCCTTTATGAAAGTGGCTGCCGTATTTGCTCGCCGGTTTGGACCGGAGCTTACCTTATTGCTTGCCGGCAGCGTCTCAGCTTGCAGATGGTTGTGGTATGGTACGGCACCTAGTACGACGCTGATCCTTTCCTTCTTTTTTATCCAGGGGCTATCAGTCGGCTTCTATTTGGCGACGGCGGCCCAATTCGTGAGGGAGAATACGCCGGAATCCTTGCAGGTAACGGCACTGGCGATTTTTACTTCAATCGGGCATGGGCTTGGTACCATGACCAATAACCTCCTGGGCGGGATTATTATGGATAAATGGGGCATTCTGGCCACGTATACATTTTTCGGGATAGCCACGTTGGTTGGATTGATTCCGCTGATCTATTTGATCGTCAAAGTGCCCCGCAAGCCGATTTCCGGATATCCGGGTGTGTTGGACAAATAGGTAAATGTTCCTTGCTTTTCAAAGGTGAAAGTGATGGATGATGACTGACCTGCCGCAATCGGAGTGGTGGCGACATGCAAATCTTCAATCACAAAATTGTGCGGAGTATTGTCAGCATTTACAACCGTCAAGATCACGGTGTCTCCTTTGGCAAATGCGAGCTGGTTGGGAAGAAACCCGGATTCGGTGATTGTGACCGTTTGCGTCTTAGCATCAAGCGCGGATGAGGATTTAACCGAATAACTGCTGTGCAAAATCAGCAAGAATAAGGTGACCAGCAACGCGAAGGCAGGATAACGATACTGACGCCAACTGAATTGATTTTTCATAGGGTCCAATCACTCCTTGAAAAACGAGATATTCCCAGTTATCGTTAGTCTAACCAAAAAAGGACTCCCTACACGCATGGGAGTCCTGGAAAATCGGGTTTATTAGTATGGAAATTGACTGGAGTAGCCGCTGAATTGCCGGGATGCCTGCTGAAGCTTTTGCTGCTCTTCCGCTTCAAGCTTATACCAGCCTTTTTGGAACATCAGATTATACAACTCACGCGCACTTTGATGGGTTTCCATCAGAATTTGCAGCATGTCGCTGTGCAGCTGTTGATGACTTGCTTCGCGGACTGCAACGTTAAAGCTGTCTGTCAGGTATTTGCAAGTGCTTAACGCATCGTTCACAAAATCCCGGTCATTCATTTGCGGCCCTTTTACCTGGGACAGCTGTCCTGATTGCGGATTGGCGATTTGGTTATTGTTCTGATTTGCCATCGAATACATCTGCTGCCCCCCCTTATTGGTTTATCTGTGGACGCGGAAGAGTGGCCATTATCTGGTTGTTGTCCACTTGCAAGTGCGTCAACAATTTTTGGTAGTGGCGTTGATGCATTTGCCCCGCTTTGTCCAAAGCCTGTTTAATTTGGGGGTCTGTCACTTGCTGCGCGTAAAAGTGAAATTTTTTAAACGCGATCAATTCCCAGGAGAGGGCGTCTTTCAGGTACATGGTGTCCTTGGTGGTAATCACACGTGGAGGTACCGGAATAGGCGCTTGCGTTTGCATTTGCGGCTGTGTCATTAACGTTGGCATGGACGGTCTCCTTTCGTGATGAAAATCGTCATACACCAATAGAATAAGCAAACACAAGCTAAATATGCGGTTCTTGCCTGGTCAATTGCAGGGATGAAATCTGGATGTCAATACTGGCCGGAGCAATATTTAGGCAAAAAGTCATCTCATCATATAAAGCTCGCTGCAGCTTGCTGATGATTGGCTGAAACGGGGTGCCAAACGGGAGCCGCAGCGTGATGGAGATTGTAAATCTGGGCAGATCCACAAACGTATAAACCGTTTTGTGGACATGCGCAACTTCGGCATAACGATAACAGGTAAATTGGACAATTTTTTTTAAAACCTGTTCATAGATTTGAATACGTCCGCCGGAAAATGTAGGGTGAACAATGGTTGTTTCGCCGATCACTTCTTTTTTCGGTGACAAAATTTTCTGCGCCGATGCGATTAAGCGGTGGAGAAAATCTTTTTCCACTTCCACACGGGGAATGGGAATGACGTGTTTTCCCTGTGTCTCTCTGATATATTGTGCTGCTTGAATTTCTTCCGGCGGCTTCACCGATTCGATCGGGATGTATTCCGCCACGTCAGGGAGTTTTAATGCTTCCATGATGCGGTTTATCATTCTGCGGGAAGTACCGATGATTAACAAGCGGTTTATCGGCAAATGCCGAATCGTCCTGCCTACTTCTTCGGCATGCCCGGGATAATAAAAGATGGCGCGCTTTACCGCTTGAATTTTGGTTTTTTCGTATTTGGCAGAGGTTCCTGCCACTTTGCGGCCTTGGTAAATCAAGATGCCGTCGTCAATGATCGCGTCGATTTGCATTTGGTGAGCAAGCCGCAGAGCCATCGTGCTTTTGCCGGTTCCGCTTGTTCCGTATAAAGCATATACCTGCATGGAATCAAATCCCCCTGTGTTACCGCATTATCCCAAGTATATCACGGACAACGGGTCAACGGAATTGAGCGCCCAACTCACGCGCCCGCTCGGTTGCACGCAGGATAGCGGAGGAAATGGCTTGTTTCACCTCGTATGTCTCCAATACTTCCAATCCGGCTTGGGTAGTTCCACCCGGACTGGTTACCTTGCGCCGCAGCACTGCCGGTTCTTCCCGCGTATGCAACAGCATTTGCGCGGCACCTAAAAGTGTTTGCACCGTTAACTGGCGGGCCATCATCGGAGACAGCCCCGCTTTGGTTCCGGCTCCTTCCATCGCTTCCACCAGATAATAAATGTAGGCAGGTCCGCTTCCGGACAAACCGGTCACAATGTCTAATTCTTCTTCCGGAACGGCATAGACCGAACCGATTGATTCAAAAATGCGTGATGCGATGGCCAAATGTTCGGCTGAAGCAAAGCAGCCTTGGGAGATGCCGGTTGCCGACAAACCGACGGCAGAGGAGGTATTTGGCATGGTGCGAATGATCGGGCAGGAAACATCCAGCCATTCATTTAACCGTTCCGTCGAGATCCCGGCGATCACCGAGATAACCAGATGGCGTTCTGTTACCAGATTGCGCAGTCGCAGGCACGCTTCCTGGGCATCTTTTGGCTTCATGGCCAAAATGAGGATATCGGAATCGTTGATTAATTGTTCGATATTGCGAGTGGCAGCTACCCCGAATTGATCGGAAAGCTGGCATAGCCGTTCATTATTGCTGCGGTTTGTCACGAGGATCTGCCCGGCAGGGAGCAGTTCCTTTTTGATGATGCCGCCCAGCATGGCTTCGACGATTGAACCGGCTCCGAGGAAGCCAATGCGGTACTGTCGAAGAGACTCATTCGTTGATACGAGACGCATATGTGTTCCTCCTTTATAGAAATGATTGGCTATAGAAATGATTAGCGAATTTGGCCGTTTCCAAAAACCCGGTACTTCCAAGAAGTCAAAGCGGGAAGTCCCATCGGACCGCGGGCATGCATTTTTTGTGTGCTGATACCAATCTCTGCGCCGTATCCGAATTCCCCTCCGTCGGTAAAACGGGTGGAAGCATTATGATAGACGCAGGCAGCATCCACTTCGTTCATAAATTGATCAGCTATGCGCCGGTCGTCGGTTACAATTGCTTCTGAATGGCCGGTGCCATGCCGCGTGATGTGTTCGATTGCCGCTGATACATCTTCGACAAGGCGGACAGACAAGATCAAATCAAGGTGTTCGGTATCCCAATCTGCGGGAGTTGCTTCTTCCAAAATGCCGCCAAGTTCCTGATATTGGCTCCGGAGTTTTTCGCAGGCACGGATGGTAACAGCGGCGTCGTGCAAACGATGAAGCAAACGGGCAGTATTCTCAGACGGCCAATTTTGATGGATGAGCAGTGTCTCCATCGCATTGCAAACAGAGGGGCGGCTTGTTTTGGCATTGAGGACAATCTGTTCAGCCATCAGGTAATCGGCGCTTTGATCGATAAAAGTATGGCAAATTCCTGCTCCCGTCTCCAATACAGGGACGGTGGAGATCTTCACCACGCGGTTGATCAGGTCAGCTCCGCCGCGCGGAATAATCACGTCAATCAGTCCGTTCAATGTACACAACAGATCGACTGACTCCCGCTGTGCAGCTGACAGGTATTGCACTGCATCAGCTGGCAGGCCAACGCTTTTTAGCCCATTTTGGATGCTTTTGGTTAAGGCTTGATTGGTATGGCTTGCCGTTCGGCTGCCGCGAAGACAAATGGCATTGCCTGTCTTGATCGCAATGGCCGCCGCATCCACCGTTACATTGGGCCGCGCTTCATAAACCATGCCGATGACGCCGAGCGGAACGCGTACTTCCTGAATCCGCAAACCATTCGGCCGGGTCCATTCAACAATCACTTGCCCGATCGGATCGGGGAGCAGGGTAAGCTCATGCAAACTGTCGATCAATGCTTGAATGCGGGCAGGGGTGAGCTGCAATCGATCCAGATAGCTTCTTGTGCTCCCGCTTTCCGCAGCCAGTTGATAATCTTTTTGATTGGCGCTCAAAATCTCTTCGCTATCCTTGGCAATTTGCTCGCCTATTGCGAGCAGCGCCTGATTTTTTTGTTCCGTCGTCGCCAAAGCCAGGCGGCGTGACGCTGATTTGGCAAGTTCAGCCTGGCGGATCATGCTTTGCTTCCAGTCTTCCATACGGGTTCCCCTCCGATTTTTTTCTATTGATTTATAGACGAAATGGAGTCTGCTCGATGCACCGCCATCCAATAGTCACGGTGTATGACTTCTCCTTGCAAGGTAACTTGATTGGGAGCATGCAGGTAATGAAGCAATTCCGATGCGGCAAAACGGCTGATTCCCCGGCCGATTAATTGTTCACCCCGGTATACCTCGACAACCTCTCCCGCCATGAATGTGCCTTCCACCTGGCGAAGTCCTGCCGGAAGCAAGCTGCGCCGCTTGTGCAAAATCGCCTGTGCAGCCCCTTCATCGACCACCATTTTGCCGCGGATCGGAGAGTGGAGGGCGATCCATTGCTTTCGGATTGAGACGGATTCCGCTTTCCGTTCTCTCATTGTGCCTACATAGGTGCCGTCACCCATTCCTTCCACGATTTGCACCAGACTTTCGGCTTTTGTTGCTTTTCCGATAAAAGAAGGGATGCCCAGCGTCGCGGCAGTTTGGGCTGCCAGCAGTTTGGAACGCATGCCGCCCGTTCCAAGCGATCCTGCTCCGCCCGCCAGCTCCAACAGCTCAGGTGTAACTGCTTCAAGATAGGGGAAACGGCGCGCATTTTTTTGTTTGCGCGGATCACCTTCATAAAATCCGTTTGTGTCAGTTACCATCACGTACAGATCGGCATGAACCAATCCGGAGACCAAGGCACCCAACATATCGTTATCGCCAAATGTCAATTCAGCGACAGAAACCGTATCATTCTCGTTAATAACAGGAATAATGCCGCGCGAGAGCAGGAGTGTGATGGTTTGAAGGGCATGTTGGTAACGCTCCCGGTCAGAAAAATCGGCCCGTGTCAAGAGAATCTGGGCAATCCTTTCGCCGCTTTCGGCAAATAAATCGGCATAGCCCTGCATCAAAATGCTTTGACCCACGGCCGCCGCTGCCTGTCTGGCTGCCAGCGTACGCGGTCGTTCTTTGTACCCCAGTAATTTATAGCCGCTAGCCACCGCCCCCGATGAGACTAACAAGACTTCGTGTCCATCTGCCCTAAGCCGGGTGATGGCGGAAACTAACGATTTCATTTTGGCTGAATCACAGCCGCTTCCGGCATTTGTCAGGGAACTGCTGCCGACTTTTACCACGATTCGCTTTTTTCGCACGCTCATTCCATGCCCTCCTTTCTTGTAAATAAAAAAACCTTTCATCCTTGAATAAGGACGAAAGGTTACTTTCGCGGTACCACCTTACTTGATGATTCTGTTCAACAGTAATCATCCAACTTTTCGCTTCGGCCCGTTTGTCGCGGGATTAAAGCGCTCTCCTTGGTAACGGGGGAAAGACTCCCGTCCAGGTCATCCCTGGCCGCTCCGGGATGGGTTCAAGCTTGTTCGCTGGCGAAACCTTGCAGCCGGTGGATTTCGCTCTCTGGACAGGATACAACAGCTTTACTATTTCCCTTCAACGCGTCAATGTGTGAACTTCCTATGTTTTAAATAATTATGCCAACATGCGCATAATGATGTCAAGAACATCCTGATCTATTCGAACAAATTCTTTCCGTATGTCCCTTTTCGCTCGCTAATCTCGAAGTGTTTGGTCTTTTTGTCGCGAACGAGACGGTAGGTAATTGTCCGATCCATCGCGAAGGAAGGAAGAGTCGCTTCTTTTACGGTTGCGGTAATTCCTTTGATCCCCGAATCGACACTTGTGTTCTTGACGGTAATGAGCACGTGGTAATCGGCAGTTCCTTCCGCCAGATACACTTTGCCTTTGACAATCTTGGTATGGAGATTGTCGTACATTTTTACGGCGAGCGGCCGGCTCCAAAAGCGGGAGAAGTAAGCAATGATTTTTTCTCTGCTATTTAAGCGGGAAGGTAACTCTCGATAAGTAATGCCGTCTTCTTTCACTTTTTTCCCTTTAGGCATGGTAGCGGCAGCATACTGCAGATCTTCAAATACATGCTCCGCCCGGTTTAGGAACAAAACAAGGTCGTGCTTGTTTGTCCCCACATCTTTGATTGCTGCTGTTATTTTCTCATTTTTGATCTTTATCTTGCCAATCTGACCCATCCCTTCTTTCTTGCCGGTACAACCGGTAATGGCAAGGGAGAGCGCGAGCAGAATCAGCCATTTTTTCATCGTCCCACCTCATGTTTAGGCTTCTTTCTTAAGATGTGAATTGGCTTTGGATGATAAACAAGTTAACTTTTTCCTGAATAAACGCGATTCTGATGGAGCGGCACTTGTTTGTTTGCGGTTTTCCAACTATCATGGAAGGGATACTATAAGGACATACCTAATTGTTGAGGTGAAAGGCATGTTTGGTTTTGGCAAGAAGGCGAAAAAAATGGAGGGTGTGGACATCCTGATTCTGAAAACAGATGAGGCAGCCAACCGTTCCATCTATCAAGTTGTGTTCCCAAGCATGGTGGCCAACGATGTTACCAGCATGTTGAGCAAACTGCAAAAATCTCCATTTAACAAAAAAGAGTTTCTTGGCGATATCGGCGGATTCTATATGATTACTCATATCGAAGCAGCCAGCGGGTTTGAAGTGTTGGATGAAGTGGATTTGGAAGCTCATCCGGTACAAATTCAAGATTTCGCCAATATCTTGTTGCGCCGGCTGGAGTCCATCGAGGAGTCCGGTCAAATCGAAGAGTCCGAAGATCTTGCATTCATCATGGGAGAATTGACTATGCTGCGCGACGGAAGCTATATCCCGCAAACGTAATGGATACCCACTCGGCAAGAACGATCGTTTCGCTGAGCGGGGCCCCAAACCTATCATCCTAATTGTGAAAAAAACGTGAGAATTATGGATTGCAACCGTTTCCCTTTTGCATTACAATAAAAAATGAATTATGATTCATTTTTGTCCATTACCCACAAAAAGCATCTCACAGTCGAATCCAAGCCGTGGGATGTTTTTTTAAAACAGTAATGAATGAGTATTCATTCAAAACAATTTAGGCATCTTGCAGCTAGTATCATCATAGGAAATTTAAGAATCTGTTGGAGCAATGAAGGAGGTTACATGATGGAACGCAAAATTCGCAAAGCGGCCGTACTCGGTTCCGGGGTGATGGGAGCTGGTATTGCCGCACATTTGGCAAACGTGGGTATCCCTGTGTATCTCTTGGACATCGTGCCGCGTGAGCTGACGGAAGACGAGGCTAAGAAGGGGTTGACGCTTGAACATCCAGCAGTTCGCAACCGGATTGCCCAAGCCGGCAAGGATCGTTTGCTGAAAGAAAAACCAGCTCCTCTTTACGACAAGGCCGACATCGATTTGATTACAGTCGGAAATATGGAAGACCATATGCCACTCTTGGGAGAAGTAGATTGGATCATCGAGGTTGTCGTCGAAAATCTGGATGTGAAAAAGAAAGTTTTTGAAGCAGTTGAAGCT
Source organism: Paenibacillaceae bacterium (assembly GCA_041920465.1). Taxonomy (GTDB): domain Bacteria; phylum Bacillota; class Bacilli; order Brevibacillales; family Brevibacillaceae; genus Brevibacillus_H. The sequence goes on from JBHGXW010000024.1 coordinate 20,767, forward strand.
CACCGCAAGCCTGGCACCATTGTTTCCTCCAACACATCGGGTGTTTCCATCAACGAAATGAGCGAGGGACGCTCCGATGAGTTCCGCAAGCATTTCCTTGGAACCCATTTTTTCAATCCTCCGCGTTATCTGAAACTTCTGGAGATCATCCCAGGCAACGATACCGATCCGGAAATCGTGAACTTCATGATGCATTTCGGAGAGTTCGTCCTTGGTAAAGGAACGGTGCTTTGCAAAGACACGCCGAACTTCATCGCAAACCGTATCGGTACTTTCGGGCTGCAGGTTTCGGTTCAGGAAATGGTGCGTTTGGGACTTGGCGTCGATGAGGTAGACGCACTGACCGGTCCGGTGATTGGCCGTCCGAAAAGCGCCACTTTCCGTACCCTGGACGTTGTTGGCCTGGATACATATGTCCACGTGGCTAACAATGTGAAAAATAAAAGCAATGATGAAGCCGAAAAAGCGGTGTTCGAAATTCCCACATTCATTCACAAAATGGTGGAAAACCGCTGGTTAGGCCAAAAAACAGGCCAAGGCTTCTTCAAGCAGGAGAAAACAGCAGCCGGCAAAGAAATTTTGGCGCTTGATTACAACACAATGGAATATAAGCCGCGGACCAAAGCAAAATTCGCATCCCTCGAAGCAGCCAAAACTGCCAAAACATTGGGACAAAAGCTGCAAGCTCTGGTGTATGGCAAAGACAAGGCCAGCGAATTCCTCTGGAGCGTCTTCAAACGAGTGCTGCTTTATTCCGCAGCCAACGTTCCGGCAATCGCAGACGATATCGTAGCAGTGGACAAAGCGATGAAATGGGGCTTCGGTTGGGAACTTGGCCCGTTTGAAACATGGGATGCGATTGGCGTAGAGAAGTCGGTTGCCCGCATGCGTGAAGAGGGCGAGGCGATTCCGGCGCTCGTCGAAGAGCTTTTGGCAAGCGGCAAAACTTCCTTCTATGAGAAGAGTGAAGGTCGTGTATCTGCATTCGCAATTGGCGGAAAATTCAAAGATGTTGAAGAAAACAAAGAAAAAATCAACCTTGCCGCTCTCAAAGAGCAAGGCAGGCTGGTGAAGAAAAATGCCGGAGCCTCTTTGGTAGACTTGGGCGACGGAGTTCTCTGCCTGGAGTTTACCTCTCCGCACAACGCGCTCGGCATGGATGTACTGCAAATGGCCGCGGCAGCAGCGGAAGAAGTGAAGAAAAACTTCACAGGTCTTGTGATCGGGAACCAGGGCAAAAACTTCTGCGTAGGTATGAACCTCGCGATGGCATTAATGGAAGCCCAGGATGACAACTACATTGAACTCGATATGATGGTACGCAACTTCCACAAGATAGCAGACGCTCTGAAGACAATGGGCCGTCCGGTGGTTGCCGCGCCATTCGGCATGACACTGGGCGGCGGGGTAGAAGTATGCTACCTGGCAGACCGCGTACAGCTTTCCGCAGAAACGTACCTTGGACTTGTCGAAGTCGGTGTTGGCTTATTGCCGGGCGGCGGCGGAACCAAAGAGATGCTGTTCAGAGCGATGGAAAATGTACCGGAAGGCGGTTCTGTGCCAGTTGATCCGTTCCCGTTTGTAGCGCGTGCATTTGAAACGATCGCGATGGCGAAAGTCTCTACCAGCGGCAAGGAAGCGATCAAACTTGGTTACCTGCGGCCAACTGACCGGATCAGCATCAATCAGGATCACCAGTTGTACGATGCGAAACAGTTGGTTCTCGCCATGGATAAAGAGGGCTATACGCCGCGCAAGAACCGCAAAATCCGCGTAATTGGGGAGACGGGATATGCCAGCCTGCGTCAAAACATCTACTCCATGCGCGTTGGCGGCTTGATCAGTGAACACGACGAATTGATCGCAAGCAAGATCGCATACGTCATGTCGGGCGGAAATATTCCAGCAGGAACAGAAGTGAACGAACAGTACATTCTCGATTTGGAGCGTCAAGCGTTCCTGGAGCTGATCAAAACGCCGAAGACACAGGCTCGCATGGCACATATGCTGCAAAAAGGCAAACCGCTTCGCAATTAGTTTTATAAATGGACGCACTTTTCGCCAGTAGGGAGGAGAAATGATGAGAGAAGCAGTCATTGTCGCAGGTGCTCGTACGGCTGTCGGCAAATCGAAAAAAGGCAGCATGAAGGATGTCCATCCAGTGGATATGGGCGCTGCTGTCATTAACGATTTGCTGCGCCGCGTACCTGCTCTTGATAAGTCGCAAATCGACGATGTAATTATTGGGTGTGCAGTACCAGAGGCTGAGCAAGGAATGAACATGGCCCGCCTGATCGGCCTGCGTGCTGGCTTGCCAACCAACGTGTCGGGTATTACCGTAAACCGTTTCTGCTCGTCCGGCTTGCAGACGATCGCTTATGCTGCCCAGCAGATCATGACCGGAATGGCTGATGTAGTGATTGCCGGCGGAGTGGAAAGCATGAGCCTGCTGCCGATGACCGGCCACAAGGTAGCGCTGAATCCTACCCTTGTGGAGACCATGCCGGAAGCATACATGAGCATGGGGCATACGGCCGAGCAGGTGGCACAGCGTTACAATATCAGCCGCGAAGATCAGGATGCCTTTGCGGTGGAGAGCCATCGCCGTGCAGCCGCAGCCGTTGCAGAAGGCAAATTTAAAGATGAGATTGTTCCGATTCCGGTTAAACAAACCTTCGTTGATGACAACGGCAAGGTGCATGTCAAAGAATTTGTTTTTGACACGGATGAAGGCGTCCGTCCGGATACTTCCATGGAAGGCTTGGCAAAATTGAAGCCGGCGTTCCATCCGAAGGGCTCCGTTACAGCGGGGAACTCCTCGCAGACAAGCGACGGTGCCGCTGCCGTAATCGTCATGTCTCTGGAAAAAGCGGCTGAGCTGGGCATTGAGCCAATTGCCAAGTTCCGTTCTTTCACGGTTGGCGGCGTAGACCCTGATGTGATGGGGATTGGACCGGTTGTAGCCATTCCTAAGGCGCTGAAAATCGCCGGATTGACCGTAGACGATGTAGATCTGTTCGAATTGAATGAAGCGTTTGCTTCTCAATCTATTGCTGTAATCCGTGAGTTGGGTCTGGATACAAACAAGGTGAACGTAAACGGCGGGGCGATTGCTCTCGGTCACCCGCTCGGTTGTACGGGTGCCAAACTGACCGTCTCTTTGTTGAACGAATTGAAACGCCGCGGCGGTAAATACGGTGTCGTTACCATGTGTATTGGCGGCGGTATGGGTGCAGCCGGCGTTTTCGAAATGGTGTAAAACTTTGCGTGATCAATTACTAATGAAAAGGAGCGTAATAAAATGGCTGAAACAAAAAACCTGGTTCGTGGCGGAAGCTTTCTGATTGATGCTGGTTCTTATGATGACGTGTTTACGCTGGAGGAACTCTCCGATGAACAAAAGATGATTGCCCAGACAACGGAAGATTTCGTGCGCAACGAAGTTCGTCCGCATCTGGAAGAGCTGGAGCACCAAAATTTCGACATCTCCGTACGTTTGCTCAAGGAATCGGCTGAGCTTGGGCTTTTGGCAGCAGACGTGCCGGAAGAGTACGAAGGACTTGGCCTCGACAAAATCAGTTCTGCATTAATTTCCGAGAAGTTTGCCTTGGCTCGCGGCTTCGGCATCACGCACGGCGCACATGTAGGGATCGGTTCCCTCCCAATCGTGTACTTCGGCAATGAAGACCAAAAACGCCGTTATCTGCCAGACCTTGCTTCCGGTAAAAAAATTGCCGCTTATTGCTTGACTGAGCCAAGCTCCGGTTCCGACGCATTGGGTGCAAAAACTACCGCGAAGCTCTCGGAAGACGGCAAATATTACATCCTGAACGGTCAAAAACAATTCATCACCAACGCAGCGTTCGCAGACGTATTCATTGTTTACGCCAAAGTGGACGGCGAGCATTTCTCCGCCTTCATCGTAGAACGTGAATTCCCCGGAGTATCCACCGGCACGGAAGAGAAGAAGATGGGTATCAAGTGCTCTTCCACTCGTACCGTCAATCTGGAAGACGTCAAGGTTCCGGTTGAAAATCTGCTCGGTGAAATAGGCAAAGGCCACCATATCGCCTTCAACATCCTGAATGTAGGCCGTTACAAATTGGCGGTTGGCTCTGTTGGTTCTGCCAGACACGCGCTCCACCTCGCCACAACTTATGCGAAAGAGCGCAAGCAATTCAAAACGGCGATCGCAAACTTCAACTTGATCAAAAACAAGCTGGGCAGCATGGCAACCAAAATTTATGCGGCTGAAAGCACCGTATACCGCACAGTTGGCATGTTCGATGTGGCTCTCTCCGCTCTGGGTGAAAAAGCGGGAGATGGCCGGGAAGTCGCCAAAGCGATTGCTGATTACGCGATCGAATGCTCCATCAATAAAGTACACGCTTCCGAAGTGCTTGACTTCGTCGTGGATGAAGGTTTGCAAATTCATGGCGGTTACGGTTTCATCCAAGAATATGAGATTGAGAACATGTATCGCGATTCCCGCATCAACCGGATCTTCGAAGGAACCAACGAAATTAACCGCTTGCTGATTCCGGATACACTAGTCAAGAAAGCGATGAAGGGCGAGCTTCCTCTCATGCAGGCAGCTGCAGGCTTGCAAGAAGAACTGATGAGCTACTATCCGCAAGAAATCGAAGAAGCACCACTTGCGGCGGAGAAACATCTTGTCGAAATGACCCGCAAAATTATCATGATGGTAGCCGGTTCGGCAATCATGAAATATCAAAAGGGTCTTTCGAATGAACAAGAGCTGCTTGCCTTTGCAGCTGATATGCTGATCGAGTTGTATGCAATGGACAGCGTTGTGAAGCGCACCGAAAAAGCAATTGCGAAGAACGGCTTGGAAAAAGAGCAGCAAAAGCTCGACATGACGACTGTATATGTGCATGAGGCATTCGACAAGGTTGAAGCATGGGCAAAAGAAGCTTTGGCAGCGATGGAAGAAGGCGACGACCTGCGTTTGCGTCTGTCCATCCTCAAAAAGCTGACCCGCAGAAATCCGGTTAACACGGTTGCCCTGAAGCGCGCAATCGCTGACCGTGTAATCGAAGCGGATGGATACGTTCTGTAATTGACTAAGAGAACCAAGCTGAGAAGAGGAATATGCTGCAAAGAGACAAGGAGCTGGGGCGAATTATTCCCCAGCTTCTTTTTCAAAGGTTAGGAATTTTTAATGAAACAAGTGTTAGGGGGGAAAATAATGGCAGATTCAAAGGTTCTTGCGGACAATATGCGGGAAGTGAATCAACTGTTGAAGAGGGTAAGCGGACTCGGGCTTCTCTTGTTTTATTCGGTCTGTTTCATCTTGAAGTATTTTCAGATGATGGACATGGTTTCGTACCCTGGCCTGTTCATCGCAACAGGCATTTCGTTCGCATTCTATTTCGTGACGATTTTGCTTTATCGTATAACAAGAATTCATGCTTATTTTCATTATATATTTCCTCTGCAAATGTATATTACGATCGGAATTGGCAGCTTTTTGTTTCACGCGACGATCCCTGCCTTTTTCATTTGGCTGGTGCCCATCATTTATGCCGGACTGTATTCCCACCGCGGTTCGATGATATTGATTGGCGCGATCGTATTGCTGACCGCACCGCTTGAGACATTTTGGATCGGACATGCTCCCGTAAGTGATATAGCTACCGTCACCTTGGTTCTTCTGATCGTGACGTTGCGTTTAATCTCCATGGTGAACCGCTCCCGGGTAATTATCCAAAAAACGGAACAAGAATGGGAACGAAGCAATCAGCTGCAGCAGCAGAATCAAAGACTCTTGGCAGAAGTAGCGGCAACAACCGATGAGATTGGCCGGGTCATCCAGCAATTGAACCAGATGACGCAAGGAATACGCGAGGCCATGATGCAGATTGCCCAGGGAGGCGAGCACATCATTGTCAGCAGTCAGGAATCGAAGCAGATTCTCGTCAACAATCAGCAGTTTGTCAGCCGACAAGTGGAGAAATCGGAGCATATCAGCATTGCCACCAAGCAAGCGGTAAAGCATGCCGAGGAGGTTGAATCTGAAGCTTCCGAGGGAGAAGAAGTTGTATCCCGAATCGCATCGATTATTGAGGCGATTGATCTCCAATCTCTGAAAGCAACGGAAAAGGTGCTGCACCTGTCAGAACGGACACAAGAGATATTCGCGATTAGCGAATCAATCACCAATATCGCCAAGAATGTTACGGTGGTGGCCATCAATGCATCTATCGAAGCGGCGCGTGCCGGAGCAGCCGGACGTACCTTCCAGGTCGTAGCGGAGCAAGTACAGAGACTGGCAATTGAAGCATCCGATGCGGCCAAAGCGATCGGTGACTTGTCAGAGCATGTGCAGGCCGATTTGTCGGAGATTAACAGCAGCATGGCCGATAATCGGGAAGTGGTAAGCACAGGAGTAACCATCTCGCAACAAGCCAAACAAAAGCTCTGCCATATTGAACAAGCGGTAAAGGAGATACATTTGCTCTTGCAAGAGATCGCCTGTGATTCGGATCATCAACAGGCTGAGGCAATGAAGATCGAGGCAGGAATGCAGAATCTGCGCAAGAAGACAGAGGAAAACCTGATTCATATTGAGACAGCAGCTGCTTCCACGGAGGAAACGGCGGCGATCATGGATGAATTTATGGTGATTGTGGAGAGACTGCAGGAGCGATCACAAACACTACAGCGGTTGGTCAAGGAGGTTGAACAGTAAAAAGAGTGCTTGCCACATCGGCAGCACTCTTTTTTTCACATATCAGAAATGTTTTTCTTCTACGCAGTTGTCGGTTCCTCGTAGATCGCTTCCCAGCCAGCGGGAGTAATGAACAGACGGATTGCTTTAATCTTGCGGTCTTCCATCAGGGAGAAGTAGTGGCGGGTATAGGAAGGAACGGAAATTAAATCGCCGGGCTCCATCTCCACATCAAACCAGTTGTTGTCTGCTCCGCGAATGGTGAAGATGCCATGGCCGTCCACGCAGAAGCGCACTTCGTCATCGGTATGATGATGTTCGCCGCGGAAAGCAACCAGCAATTTATCCAGATTTGGAGTGTTCTCAGACAGCATGACAAGGTCGGCAGTGGTGTAGCCTTGGCGGGTGCTGATGTCGTCGATCTCTTTTCGGAAAAGCTCGATGATTTCGGCTTTTTCGGCGTCAGTCAATTGATAATTGTCACGCAGATGGGTGCTTAAGCGGTCTACTCCCCAGACCTCATAGGTGACTCCTTGGGATGTAAGGAACTCCTTCACCTTTTCCGTTCCTTCCAAATACTCGTTGGTCGCGTGAAAACGTACTCTTGCCATTGGGTAAGCCTCCTAAATAAGATTTTTTTAAGAATCCCTAGCTAACGGGTTGATACTGATATTTGACGAAGTTGCAGGATGCGAAGATGGTATTCAAACAAGAACTCAAACGCTTCCAGATGGCGCTTGGCGGCAAAATCGCTGTCGCCCCATGCGTAAATTCCGTGGTTGCGGATTAACACGCCTGGCACTTCCGGAGCAATTACTTTTTCAATGGCAGCCGCCAAAGTGGGAATGTCTGCGTAGTTCTCCACGATGGGAATGGATATTTCCGCGTTTTCTTCCCAGATGCCCAGTCCTTTGATCAGCTCCTGCCCGCGAATGGAGAAGGCCCGCTGTCCGAAATATAGCTCGGAGATCACGTTATTGCTGACCGTGTGGACGTGAAAGCATGCTCCCGCTGACGGAATCTTGCGGTATACGACGGCGTGGATAAGCGTCTCGGCGGATGGCTTCAAACCTGTCTGTTCTATCGGATTCGCTTCTTTGTCTACCACCAGGTAATCCTCTGGAGTCAGTTTGGTCTTATCTTTTCCGCTGGCTGTTACGGCAAAGAGGATTGGATCAGACGCGATTTTGATTGACAGGTTCCCGCTGGTGCCGGGGAACCAGTTCCGGCTGGCAAACGCCATTTTTACATCGTCAAGCCGGCGGTAAGCATCGGCTCGCAGCTCTTCGTTGATTAACACGTCTCATCGTACCTCCTGACGCTGGGTAATCTCTTCAAGGATGGAAATCACATCAAAGAAGGTTGTAAAAGGCTGGTAGGGAAGCCGCAGCTCTTCGCATTTCTCGGTCAACAGGGAACGGGAGATGACGAAATCGGCTATTTTGGCTCCGGCCAAGTCGGTAATGCTGTCGCCGATCACAACGCGATAGTAATGCTCTGGGTTAAACTTGCGAATGATCGCCGTTTTGCACATGCCGCAATCGGTGGAGCAGTGTTCGTCGCAAGAGTGCGGCCAGGTAACGGTGATCGTCTCTTGGGAAAAATCGCTGCCGTTGCAATAGATTTGCTCTTCCAAACCAAACGGTTGAAGCATCGGGTAGACGAAGAAATCGATTCCGCCGCTGGTAATCAGCAGCTTGATTCCTTTATCCCGGCAATATTGAATGAACTCGGCAAAGCCTAGGCGAATCTTGGCTTCCCGCAGGAGAAAATCAATAATCTCTTGTTTCCGCGATGAGGGAATGGTGGCAAACAGCCTGCCGACTCCTTCGCGGATGGTGATTTGTTGGGAGAGGATCTTCTCCGTCAGCTCTTCCCAGCCAGGCGGGGCAAATTCCCGCATAATCGCGATGATATTGTCTTTTTCCGTAATGGTGCCGTCGAAATCACAAAAGAGTACAAGCTGTTTCTGCATTATTTCTGCCCCCATTTATTCAAGGCGATGGCCAGCGGTTCAAAGCCGGAAGCTGCTTCATCCAGGCTTTGGCCGCGTACAACGGCTTCAATTGCTTTCATAAACGCTTTGGCTCCGTCCGTTGCACCACCCGGATGTCCGTGTATGCCGCCGCCTGCGTTTACTACCTGATCAATGCCAAAATCGGCAAACAATTGTCCGACCAATCCCGGATGAATCCCGGCGGAAGGAACAGGGAAGGAACGCTTCAGTTTGGAATCGGCTTCTGTTAAATGGGAAGCAAGGGTAAGGGCTTCTGCTTTATCCAGCGCTACATTGCCGTATGGAGACGGGAACAAGACCAGATCGGCCCCGGCCAAACGCATCAGTTTTCCCAATAACAGCGGCGTGGCAATTCCGTAATCAGGGGAAGGGTACAGCGCACCGGCCAATGCCGGATGAGCCATGATTGGCACGTTCACTTCCGAATCCTGCACCAATCGATGCAAAACATCAAATCCGTAGCTTAATACGTTGAACAAGAGGCATTGTGCGCCAGCTTCAACGGCACGTTTTGCTTTGTCGATCAACTCGTGGGTGGGTCCGGTCAGGTTGGCGGCATACAGCACAGGTTTGCCTGTCTCTTGTTCCACTTCCCTGGCAATTTGGCCGAATGCTTGAATTCGCTCGATAAAAGGCGCCTGCTCATCGGCAAAGAAGATTTCGTCATCCTTCACCAGATCAAGGCCGCCGAGCGCCTGGGCGCGGAACTGTGTTTTTAGATCATCGAAAGGCATGCCGAGGCAAGACTTGAAAATGCTCATACAAAGCGGACGGTCATATACCCCCAGGCGCTCGCGCACACCCTCGATTCCGAACTTCGGGCCGGGGAAGGGGGCTGTGAAGGATTCGGGAAATTGAATATCCACCAGCTTGATCTTGCCGTCCATCGAAAGTTTGCCGAACACTCCGGTCAAAAGGGACGGAATATCGTTGGTAAAGTTACGGGCCGGATAGCTGATCGTGATTGTACCGCGTACCTCGCCGTTTTCCTTTTCTTCGATCGGGTGGACGAAGTGAACTTCGCCGAGATAGGGACGGAGTGCCTCCTGTTTCGCCAGAGGCAAATCTGTCCAGGAGCCGACAGTCATTCCTACGGCAATGGCGTTTGCTTTTTTCTCCAAATCTTTTGCTTGTGTCAAGTAGGTTACCAAAATTCGATCCTGGCTCACCGATAAGCCTCCTTTTAGCGATACCTCGAACTTATAAGTTTTTCCCCAGCAAAAAAGCCTCCTTCAAGAGAAGGAGGCGCGTCTTATGCGTTAGCTTCTTCTCTCATCTCTCAAAAACCAACAAAGGTTTTTGCAGGATTTAGCACCGTTACGTACCAATAAGTCGTACGCCGGTTGCCGGGCTTCATTGGGCCAGTCCCTCAGCCTTCTCACAATAAGAGTTGTGTCAGAAAATATAGAATTGAGCCGTTTTTTGCAAACGGTAATCAAATCATATGATGATTATCGCATCGCTGTCAACTGTCATTTTGGGTAAAATGTGCAGACAAGCGGAGATTTTTTGAGTTGAAAAAAAGTATTGACAATTTGCTGGAATCCTGTGTTATGATTCATCGTAATTGCAAAACCGAATATCGTGTGAATGGATTTCCTTATCCAGAGACGGTGGAGGGACTGGCCCGATGATACCCAGCAACCGACACATTTCTTGCTTTTGTTAATCGGCAAGAGTGTGCACGGTGCTAATTCCTGCAGAAGAATACATTCTGGAAGATAAGGGGGAACGACGACGTTGACAACGTGTGCACAGGACCTCTTTTCTTTGGAAAAGAGGTCTTTTTTCGTACAGCTTTCAAGAGCTTTTTGTGAGCAGCTCTGGGCGGAACACAAATATCTGGTGATGCTTGCATCCTATCGGGATTATCAAGAAATCGTTCAAGCGTTTAAAGAACGGGTACAGCTTTCGAGAGAGACAGGGAACAAGAATTGGACGGATTTTGCCGATTGGCTGTGCAACAGGCTGCAGGAAATAAAGCGGCAGTCGACGGATGAAGGAAACGCCCGAAATGCGCTGGTACACGCTTTCGGACATTTGCGCGGTAAGCTGGCAGAGGAAGAAAGCGGGTCGTGGCATCTGCTCTTAAGCGGGGATTGGAAAGAGGCGTGGACCACCTTATTCCTTTTGGCAATGGAACGGGGAGACGAATACTTGAAGCGTTCCCGTCTGTTTGCGCCGGATAGTCCGACTGCCCACGTCTGGCTTCGGGTTCGCGGCAAAGATTGGTTTATCCAAAGAGACGAAGGCAACTGGAAAGTGCTTTCTGTCGAAGAGGTCGCCAATGAAGTGAAAGATTGCAAGGTAAACAAACTGGTGGAATATCGTTTGATGGCTAGATTGGAAGAGCTGACAAATCCTCTGGAGATGTATGAGAAGTGCTTGCCTTAGGAGCCGCTTGGAAGCCGGGAGAAAACGTGGAGGAAGAAGGGAGAAGATGACAGATGGCATATCGTGCGTTAACGGAGCAGGAAGCGGTAGAATATGTGCGTCAATTGCCTGGTTTATTCGAACCAGACAGCAGGCTGACCAGTACGGAAATTGGTGACGGTAACTTGAATCTGGTGTTTCATATTCGGGAAGAGGGTACCCAAAAAAGCGTAATCGTGAAGCAAGCCTTGCCTTACGCCCGGGTGGTGGGCGAATCGTGGCCACTCACGCTGGACCGCGCCAGAATTGAAAGCGAGGCGCTCCTTATCCAGAGTAAACTGGTTCCTGAATTGGTGCCGCATGTATACCGTTACGATAGCGAACTGGCGCTTACCGTCATGGAGGACTTGAGCGATCACACCATTATGCGCAAAGGATTGATTAAAGGGGAACGCTATCCGCTGTTTGCCAAGCAGATTGGCCGATTCCTGGCCGAGACACTTTTCTTTACGTCTGATTTGGGAATCCATCCCTATGAGAAAAAATCGCTTGTCGCAAAATTCATAAATCCTGAGCTTTGCAAAATAACCGAAGATTTGATATTTACTGATCCTTACGAAAATGCGGACACTAACAATTTCAATCCGTTAATTCGCCAGGATGTAGAAGCGATTTGGACGAACGGCCCGTTGAAGCGGGAAGTTGCCAAATTGAAGTTCGGCTTTCTGACCCGGGCAGAAGCACTTTTGCATGGCGATTTGCACACAGGCAGTATTTTTGTGACGCCGACCAGCACCAAGGTGATTGATCCGGAGTTCGCATACTATGGCCCGATCGGCTTCGACATTGGCCAGGTAATCGCCAACTTGCTGCTCAATTACGCGGCGCAGCATGGACTCCAGGCCAATATCGCGGAACGCCAGGCATACCGTCAGTATTTGCTTGAGACGGTAGAAAACGTCTGGCAAGAATTCGTGTATCGATTTGTTCAGCTCTGGCACAAAGAAGCCAAGGAACGAAGCGCACGTGTGGAAGACTTCTGGCAAGAGTACGTGGCTTGGGTGCTTCAGGATGCGGTCGGCTACGCTGGCTGTGAAGTGCTTCGCCGGGTGATTGGATTGGCAGGAGTTGCCGACTTGAATTCGATCGAGAATGACGAAGTGAGGGCGGAAGCGGAACGGCTTGCCTTGCGGATTGGCACCGCGCTGATTCTCGAACGCAAAAACGTCAAGGAGAGCACGGATATTAGTGCCATTGTGTTGAATCTGACTACTACTAGCAAGCAGGAGGAAGCAGTATGAGCATCGCAACCGGATTGGCTCCCGTACGCTGGGCGGGTGACCACCTTCAGTTATTGGACCAGACCCGGCTTCCCCTCGACACCGTTTATTTGAAAATTGTCTCCTCCGGGCAGGTATGGGAAGCAATCCGCCATCTGCAGGTACGCGGGGCTCCGGCGATTGGCATGGCAGCCGCTTACGGATTGTATCTGGGAATTCGAGACAGCAAGGCTGAGGTGTTTGATTCGTTCTGGCAGGATCTCACGGAACAAGCTGACTACTTGGCAACGTCACGCCCGACAGCGGTGAATCTGTTCTGGGCGTTGGAACGTGTAAAGAACCGCGTCCGGCAGCAGACGGACAAAACGATCCAGGAGTTAAAAGAAATTGTACTGGAAGAGGCATTGGCGATTCAGGCTGAGGATGAGCAGGTTTGCAAACAAATCGGCGAGAATCTGCTGACGCTTCTTGAGGACGGGATGGGCATTCTTACGCATTGCAATCCGGGGGCGCTGGCAACGGCTGCATACGGGACGGCTACCGCTCCCTTATATCTGGCCAAGGAGCGCGGCTGGAATCTCAAAGTGTACGCAGACGAGACGCGGCCCGTCTTGCAAGGAGCGCGGCTTACCGCCTATGAATTGCAGCAGGCGGGAATCGATGTCACACTGATTTGCGACAATATGGCGGCAATGGTTATGGCACAGGGAAAAGTGCAGGCTGTAATCGTGGGGACCGACCGGGTGGCTGCCAACGGAGATGTAGCCAACAAGATTGGAACGTACGGAGTGGCTGTATTGGCCCATGCACACGGAATCCCATTCTATGTGGCGGCTCCGCTGTCATCTATTGATTTGAAGACGGAAACAGGTGAGCAAATCCCGATTGAAGAACGGCCGGTCGAAGAGGTGACTCACGGGCTGGGCAAACAGGTGGCGCCAAACGGCATTAAGGTATACAATCCGGCTTTCGATATTACCCCGGTCCGCTACATCACCGCTATTGTTACCGAGACGGGCATCTATAAACCAGACCAAATCCGTTCTTTGTCTATTGCCCGAAAATAAATGAATGAATTATTTCCCCCGTTTCTTTCGTACTTTTAAGAGTAGGAAGAGGCGGGGGTTTTCTTTTTACTTGCAGAAAACACACAAAAATGCTAAATTTCAATAAAAATCTTTTGATTGATGGATGGTGGTAGAGATGCAGATTATTCCGCTCTCTTGGGATGCTGAATTAAAATTGCTCAACCTGTCAGATACTGATGCCATGTTTGCCCTCATTGACCAAGACCGGCATTATTTGCGGAATTGGCTGCCGTGGGTAGACGGGTCCCGTGACAGACAGGTAACGGCACAATTTATCCGGGCAACGATTCAACAACGGGAAAAAAACCAGGGAAACCATTACGGAATCTGGTATCAGGGCAGCTTGGCCGGAACGCTGGGCGTCCACGGCATTAACTGGGCAAACCGGAATACAACAATCGGATACTGGCTGGGAGAAAAATTCCAGGGCAAAGGGCTTATGACTGCATCAGTCCGGGAGTACATCCACCACCTTGTATTTGGGCAATGGAATTTAAACCGCGTGCAAATTGCAGCGGCTACCGATAATTACAAGAGCAGAGCCATTCCGGAAAGGCTGGGGTTCCAATTGGAAGGTGTTCTCAGAGAAAACGAGTACGTCAACGGCCGTTATGTGGACCATGCTTTATACGGGATGCTTGCTTCCGACTGGAGAAGAATATATCCGTAAGTCGGATAGAGAATTTTGGATTGACAAGAAATTTTAGGTAACTTACGATGGAATGACCAAGATGAAGGGCTGCTTATGAGCATCCCTTTTTCATTATCCGTTATACTTTCAGGAAGTTTAAGTCGGATCGCGCGATAAGGGAAGCGTAAGGCTGTGAAGAGAGGAGAGATAAGGTGAATACGTTTCGACAATTGGGCTGGTTTTTTCGAACCTATTGGAAGCGATACATAACAGGCATATTGATTTTGCTTGTGATTGATATTTTGCAGCTTGTCCCGCCGCGGCTGGTGGGAACAACTGTTGACCAAATGCGGCTTGGCACGCTTACTCCTGCCAAACTGGGGTGGACAATTGCGATCCTGTTGGGACTGGGAGCGCTCTTGTACGGATTGCGCTTTGCCTGGCGGTATTTGTTGTTTGGCGGCTCTTTAATTCTGGAGCGGACGCTGCGTGAACGGTTATTTGGCCATTTCACCAAGATGACACCTTCGTTTTTTCACCGCAGACGAACGGGGGATTTGATGGCTGTCGCTACCAACGATATTCCTTCGATTGAGATGACGGCAGGATTGGGAGTATTAACGCTGGTCGACTCTTTTTTTATGACGATTTTGGCGTTTGGCACGATGCTTGTCTCCATTGACTGGAAGCTGACCATTGCTGCGCTTGTCCCGATGCCGTTTTTGGCTTGGGCGACGGCTTATTACGGCAAGCTTTTGCATGAACGCTACTTTCTCGCCCAGAAATCATTCGGCCATATGAACGATCATGTCCAGGAATCGATTACCGGCGTACGGGTGTTGCGGGCGTTTGTTCAGGAAAAAAAAGACATCGAGGCGTTCCGCAAAGTAAGTGAAGAGACGCTCCATCGCAATGTTCATGTAGCCAAGATTGACGCTTTGTTTGAGCCTACCATCGCGATCATCATCGGCTTCAGTTTTTTGATCGGATTGGGCTTCGGATCGATTCTGGTTTTCTACAGCCAAATCTCGCTGGGTGATCTGGTCGCGTTTAACTTATATCTTGGGCTGTTGATCTGGCCGATGTTTGCATTCGGTTGGCTGATGAACATCCTGCAGCGAGGCAGTGCCTCGTTGAAACGGCTGCAGGAACTAATGGATGAGGTTCCTGACGTGCAGGATGAAGCCAAGGCAGTATCCAGGATTGGTTCGGGCAGCATCCGGGCAGACCATCTAACCTTTCAGTATCCCAATGCAAAGCGGCCTAGTTTGGTCGATATTTCGTTTGAACTGAAAGAAGGGGAAACCCTGGGGATTGTTGGACGTACGGGCAGCGGGAAGTCAACCTTGTGCCGGATCTTGCTGCATCAATATCCGCTGGCGGCTGAAAGCTTGTTTATCTCGGGAATGCCAATCGAAAAAATCCAGCTTTCAGCGCTAAGGGAGAAAATCGCTTATGTCCCGCAGGAACACATTCTGTTCTCTCGCTCCATTCAGGAAAATGTGGCGTTCGGCAAGCCGGATGCGGCAGCTGATGAGATTCTCGAAGCGCTCAGATTGGCTGAGATGGAGCGCGATTTGCAGCAATTCTCGGAAGGGATTGACACAATTGTCGGAGAGAAGGGGGTTATGCTCTCAGGCGGCCAAAAACAGCGAATTTCTATCGCCAGAGCGCTTTTGATGGATGCGGAAATTTTGATTCTGGATGATTCTTTGTCGGCAGTTGACGCCAGGACGGAGGAGAGAATCCTTCAACATTTACGCGAAGAACGCAGAGAGAAAACGACCATTATTACTGCGCACCGTTTGTCAGCGGTACAGCATGCCGATCAGATTTTGGTGCTGGAGGAAGGACGGATTGTGGAGCGCGGCACTCATGACCAATTGATGGCGGCGAACGGTTGGTACGCCGAACAATACCGCCGTCAGCAATTGGAGGCGGTTCTGACGGGAGGAAGGGACTAGTCCATGAATGGAACATCCGTTTTACAACGCTTAATTTGGTATGCGAAGCCTTTTCAAAAAAGAATCTGGATTGCGCTGTTCCTGCTGATTTTGGGTACGAGTGCGGAGTTGGCCGGGCCGTTTATTGCCAAAATTGCGATTGATGAGCATATCCTAAGTATCCAAAAACGGTGGTACGCTTACGATCATCCACCGGGGCAAACAGACGGTTCCGCCAAGGCAGTGAAAATCGGTTCGGACTATCTGGTTCGAGAGGATTGGCTCGATCCCGGGCATAAACGTGCGCAGGAAGGCATCCGGCAAGTGATCGCGGAAGGAAAAAAGTATTATTTGGTTCTGGGAGAACTTCCTCTGGAAGGGCAGCGCATCATTACACCGCTTGCCGTTGATTCATCAGGCAGGCAGCAGGTGGAGATTACGGTCAAAGAAGGCAATGCGAGCACCAGGCAAAAAGCATCGCTTTTAACCGCCGATGAAGTTTTATCCTTATACAGTTATGATTTCGCGCCTTTATTATGGCTTTTGGGCGGGTACGCGGTGCTCATTCTTGCGTCCGCCGGGATTAACTACGTTCAATTAATCTCGCTGCAGACAACGGCACAGCGAATCATTCAAAAAATGAGGATCGATATTTTCTCCCATCTGCAGAAGCTGCCGGTTTCCTATTTTGACCGTACGCCTGTCGGATCACTTGTTTCTCGTGTCACCAATGATACGGAGGCTATTCGCGAGATGTATGTCAGCGTACTGGCCACATTCGCCCAAAATGGCGTCTTCTTGCTGGGAATTCTGATTGCGCTGTTTATCATGCAGCCGCAGCTGGCGTTATTCTGCTGTCTGGTTTTGCCGATCCTCTTTACGCTGATTTATGTGTATCGCCGTTACAGCTCGCGCGCTTATGCGACGATACGCGCAAGGCTGAGCGACATGAACGCCATGCTCAACGAAATGATTCAAAACATGGTGGTCGTCCAGGCATTTCGCCGGGAATCAGGTGTTGCGAAGGAGTTCGCCAAGCTGAACAACGAGTATTTCGACGGGCGGATGCGGGAGAACAACCTGGAAGCGCTGTTGCTTCGTCCTGCTGTCGATTTTGTCTACAACATTACCTTGACGATGATCATCTGGTATTTCGGTTCCGCTTCGTTCGGAGGGTTCGTCTCCTTTGGGATTTTGTATGCATTCATTGATTACATGGGCCGCTTTTTTGAACCGGTCAATATGATCATGCAGCGCTTGTCTCAGCTCCAGCAAGCGATTACTTCCTCCGGGCGGGTTTTTGATGTGCTTGACACGCCTGCGCTTCCGCTTAAAGAGGAGACGGAATTTCCGCGCCCGAAAGGCAGAGTGGTGTTTGATAACGTCTCATTCTCCTACAACGAAGAGGAGTATGTGCTAAGAAACGTCTCCTTTACGGCAGAGCCGGGGCAGACCGTTGCGCTTGTCGGCCATACAGGATCGGGCAAAAGTTCCATCATGAACCTGTTGCTCGGTTTTTATGATCTCAACCGCGGCAAAATCACGATTGACGGCGTGGACATCAGCGAGTTGAAGCCTGAGGTTCTTCGCAAGCATGTGGGATTGGTTCTGCAAGATCCGTTTTTGTTTACCGGAGATATTGCTTTCAATATCCGGCTCTACAATCAAGAGATTTCCGATGAACAAGTGAAGGAGGCGGCAAAAGCGGTGCGTGCGGACGAGTTTATCCGCCAACTCCCCAATGGATATAACGAGCCGGTAGTGGAGCGGGGAGCTACTCTTTCATCGGGGCAGCGCCAATTAATTTCGTTCGCCCGCGCGTTGGCTCAAGATCCGGCCATTCTCATTCTGGATGAGGCAACGGCCAACATTGACAGTGAAACCGAATCGGCTATCCAGGAAGCTTTATATGTGTTATCCAGCGGACGGACTACGTTTATGATCGCCCACCGATTATCCACGATTCAGCATGCAGACCAGATTCTCGTCCTCTCCCGCGGTGAAATCGTGGAGCGGGGTACGCATGAGGAGCTGATGAATCAGGGCGGCTTATACTACAAGATGTACCAGCTGCAGCAAGGGCAAGCTGGTGAAAAAGTGGATGTGAACTGACCGACAGTAAGGTATGATACGATAGTAGAGAGAGTACACAGGGATTGAGGAGAGAGGAGTTATTCAAGTCATGCGCTCTTCGCGTTATACGATCTGGACATTGATAGCCATTGTCTGTATCGCCGGCATGAATCAGGGGCTAACCCTCCCGCTGCTGGCGATCCTTTTGGAGGAGAAAGGGGTTTCTCCAATCGCCAATGGTTTGAATGCCGCCGCTTTATATGTGGGGATTATTTTAATCTCTCCCTTTTTGGAGATTCCGCTCCGCCGTATCGGATATCGATCAACGATCTTCATCGGGTTAATTCTGATGACGGCAGCGATGCTGCTGCTTCCCTTTTTCCAGGGATTAACGATTTGGTTTTTCCTGAGAATGCTGATGGGAATTGGGGATTCCGTTCTGCACTATGCCAGTCAGATGTGGGTGGCTGCGATAACGCCGGTGGAGCGAAGGGGCAGGGATTTATCCATTTACGGCCTTGCTTATGGGGTTGGATTTAGTATCGGGCCGCTCGGCATTAACTTGCTGCCGTTCGGCACATGGGCTCCGTTCGTGGCGCTCAGCATTTGCGCCGTTGTGGCATACGGCTTGCTGAGAAGGCTGAAGAATGCGTATCCTCCGCCGGCAGAACCCGCGGCGAAAGGACAAAATCGCTACACGCTGGTGTGGAGGCTGGCGTGGCTTGCGCTGATTCCGTCCTTTTTGTTCGGCTTTATGGAATCGTCCCTCAACGGCAGCTTCCCGATCTACGCGCTTCGCATCGGCCTGTCCGCCGAGTGGGTATCGGTTATTCTGCCTTCGTTTGTAGTGGGCAGCTTGATTCTCCAGCTTCCGTTGGGTACGTTAAGTGACCGGATCGGCCGCCAAAAAGTAATGATGATGGCTTCCGTGATAGGAGGCTTGGCGATGTCCTTCATTCCGCTTGCCGGAACAGGCGTGTGGATGATCATGGGCCTCTTGGCGGTTGCCGGTGCGGCAGTTGGCTCCTTTTATTCATTAGGGCTTGCGTTTGCCGCCGATATTTTGCCAGAGGGCATGCTCCCTACGGCAGGGATTATTGCAGGCATGAATTTTAGCATCGCCAGTATTTTGGGCCCGAATGTAAACGGGTATTTTATTGATTATGCAACACCCGGCTGGATGTTTTACGGGATGGGTGGTTTGCTGCTTTCTTTTTCGCTGGCGGGTCTCTTTTTTCGTCCCCAAAAAAAGGGGGTTCCGAGTGACTTCGAAGCGGTCGTTTCCTGATCAAAGCGGCCGCCCCCGGCTCCAAAGCGAAGATGTATGAGTTTTGCGGCGGGAGGAATAGTAGCTGTATCGGGGCCTTGCGCCACAAGCTTTTTTTGTCGCCAGTTTTTTCACGATGAAGTTCTTGGGATAAAGGGAGCGAACAGCTCCCTTTGTATTTTTATATGTCAATAGTTTCAAATCATCTAAAAATGCTTAAGAAATTTTAACTCATGTAAACGAGCGATTTCTAAATGACCTGCATCAATCTATCGTGTTGTAATTGGGGTCATCGCATTTTAGTGGATTGTACACAGTCATAACGAATATTTTCGCTCTAGATTTAATGGATTTACGAATTGTTCTCAGGATTCGGGGCCAGTCTACCAGCAAAAGTTAACACTCCATTTTGAAAACATGCAGGATTAGGGCTAGCAATACAATTTAACAGGTTTGCTCCACCGATACTAATGGTTATAAGATTAGCATTTTTTACTGCTTGCCGAGTCGCAGAATCCTGTTGAAGTTGAAGGAGCAAAAGAGTGCTTGTGAATCCTGGAACCGCTTGGTTTGTTAAAATGACACGATGGAATTCAGTAGCCAAAAAGTCTCGAAAGTAGTTAACGTACCCATAGAAACCAGTGGCACCAATACCAAATGCAATGGAATCACCCAGTGCTGTGTATTGAAGAGTGTGTTTGTGATGTCGAAAGCGATCATGCTTTTGTTTATCAGGCAAAAAAACACCTCCCTCCAACGAATCTATCGCTATTATATTTCCGTAGTTACATTTCGAAACGGCGGATAAAATGCGTCAAAAATCCACAAATTTACATTTATGAAAAAGCTAAAAATTCATACTTTTGCTCCTGTCAGGATATACGTTAGAATATGAGAAGATAGAGACAAGATACTAGGGGGCACATGCGACGTGATTATTCAAGTAACTGACCTGCATAAGTACTACGGAAAATTAGAAGTGTTAAAAGGCATTACTACCCAAATTGCGGAACGGGAAGTGGTTTGTGTCATCGGCCCATCCGGCTCCGGCAAAAGTACGTTTCTTCGCTGTCTCAACCAGTTGGAAGAAGTGACCAGCGGGAAAATTGTCATTGACGGATATGACATTACCGATCCCAAGACAGACATCAACAAGGTACGGGAAGAAGTAGGGATGGTGTTCCAGCGGTTTAACCTGTTCCCGCACAAAACCGTTTTGGAGAATATCACGTTGGCCCCGGTTAAAGTGAAAAAGATGAATCCGGATGATGCCCGCAAGCGTGGCCTGGAACTATTGGAAAAGGTAGGCCTCCGAGACAAGGCTGATGTATATCCCGAACGTCTCTCTGGGGGACAAATGCAGCGTGTGGCGATTGCCCGCGCATTGGCCATGAATCCTAAGATTATGCTGTTTGACGAGCCAACCTCGGCGCTAGACCCTGAACTGGTGGGCGAGGTGCTGGCCGTAATGAAAAATCTGGCCAAAGAAGGCATGACGATGATTGTCGTAACGCATGAGATGGGATTTGCCCGCGAAGTCAGCGACCGTGTCATTTTCATGGACGGCGGGTATATCGTGGAGGAAGGCAAACCGGATGAATTCTTTGCCAATCCGAAAAACGAGCGCCTCCGTTCCTTCTTGGGGAAAATTTTGGGATAAGAAAAGAAGGACTCTGCCAATCAATCAAGGCAGAGTCCTTCCATTTGCGCAGCAACTTTTCCCTGCTCCAGCAGTTGGCTTATCGTGACGAATTTGTAGCCTTTTGACTTCAAATCGGTAATCAACTCCTGAAGAGCGCCAATCGTCTGTTTCTGGTTTAAGCCCCCATCGTGGAACAAGACAATGTCGCCGGAGGTTATGTGGGATTTGACACTTTTGGCAATGACGGAAGCGGTTCTCTCCAGCGACCAGTCTCTTGGATCGACTGACCAATGAATAATATCATAGCCTGATGCTTGTACGGCATTCATCACATCATGCGTCAGCACGCCTCCCGGTGGCCGGTAGTACTGGGGAAGGACCCCTGTTTTTAACCAGATCGTTTTCTCTGCCCGCTTAATATCGTCATAGATTTCTTGTTCCGTCAGCCGGTTCAAATCGTGGTGGATATAGCCGTGATTGCCAATCTCATGTCCTGCTTTTTTGATCCATTGGATAATCTTCGGGAACTTGTCCACCTGTGAGCCGAGAACAAAAAAGGTGGCGGGAACCCCATTTTTGTGGAGAGTCTCCAGGATCAAGGGGGTATAGGTAGGATCCGGCCCGTCGTCAAATGTCAACGCGACTACTTTTTTCTGGGTATTAA
This sequence comes from Paenibacillaceae bacterium, assembly GCA_041920465.1. Taxonomy (GTDB): domain Bacteria; phylum Bacillota; class Bacilli; order Brevibacillales; family Brevibacillaceae; genus Brevibacillus_H. The sequence goes on from JBHGXW010000024.1 coordinate 42,436, forward strand.
TCCGGTGAATCGGCTCAAAGGAAGCTGTAAATCCGAAGACAGAATGCAAAGAAAACAGGAGGGCCCATACGGCAGTAAGTATGACAGCTATTTTTTTCATTCCAGATCAGCCCCTATTGGTTCAAAAATCAATAATTATAGGTTCACCCGCTCCGGCCAAAACATGTCTGTAAAAATTCCAATGCCGATTGTGGTACAATGAAACGACGGATGATTTGACAGGGAAGACGAAGGAGTGGTTGACGTTGGAACATAAAGGCATGCTGCAGAGCCTAACCCATACCTATCACGGCAAAGGCAAACCCGTTGATTATTATCTCAAGCTAAATGAAGACCAAATCCCGTTGAACGAACTTTTGGGGCAGGATGTAACCATTACATATCTGGGACAGAAAAACTGCATTGCTTGCGGCCGCAAAACGAACAAAACGTTTAACAACGGATACTGTTATCCCTGTTTTACCCAACTGCCGGAGAATGATTTGTGCATCGTCAAGCCGCATGTGTGCCATTACGACCAGGGAACATGCCGGGATTCAAGCTTCGGAGAAACGTACTGCATGATCCCGCATTACGTGTACCTGGCCGTTTCCAGCGATGTCAAGGTGGGGCTGACCCGCAAAAACAACCAGTTGAAGCGCTGGGTCGATCAGGGAGCGATTCGTGCCATTCCGATTGCCGAGGTGCCGACACGCAGAATGGCCGGGGAACTGGAGGTTCACTTGAGCCAGTACCTTCCGGATAAGACCAATTGGCGCAAAATGTTGAAAGGCGACGTAAACGAAGTCGATCTGCTTGCGCTTCGCGATGAAGTGTACGGGTATTTTCCGGAACAGTTTAAACCGTATCAATTGCGAGAAGATGAATGGGTGGATATTACCTACCCGATGCTGGAGACGCTCGACAAAATCAATTCCATCAGCCTGGACAAGCAGGAAAGCGTCGGAGGCAAGCTGATCGGTGTCAAAGCGCAATACCTGATTTTTGACAAAGGAGTATTCCAGGTCAAAAAACACGCGGGCTATCAAGTGCGGATAAACATGTAAAAGAAGAGCCACAATGATGACAAAAGCACATCCAGGAGGTCGTCAACAGTGGCTGAAAATAAACCGAGCACCAAGCTTCAAAACGAAATCCAATACCAAGGGGATTTGGCCGGAGCATTGGACGCGACGGCGAACCGCGAACAGTCTGGATTGCCGTACAGCCCGATTCAAACGATGTGGCAGGTAAACCCCGGGGCAGAAGCGCTGCCGCGAGACGGAAGCGAAAGGCCAAACCAAAATGAGTAATTGAATGATGCGAGAAGCCGTTGAATAGCAGAATATTCAACGGTTTTTTGCATTTGCCCCAAAAACCGGATCGTAAATTTGCCAGCTTGATATGCTAAAATGAATAAATAGCTAAATTATCCATAAAGGGGCTAACGACCGTGACCATCAAAGCATATTTGTACGACAAGTGCGGTACTTGCCGCAAAGCGAAGCAATGGCTGCAACAGGAAAACATTCCGTTTGAAGAGATTCCGATTGTCGAGGCGCCGCCATCCAAGGAGGAACTGCGAACCATCTGGAAAAACAGCGGCCTTGATTTGAAGAAAATGTTTAACACCAGCGGACAATTTTACCGTGAATTGCAATTGAAGGACAAACTGCCTGGCATGAGTGAAGAAGAGATGCTGGATCTGCTTGCTTCCAACGGCAAACTGATCAAGCGGCCGCTTTTGGTCGAAGGCAGCAAGGTAACCGTCGGCTTCAAGGAAGACGAAATGAACGTCTGGAGGGAGAAGTAGATGTGCCCTCGCCAGCCTTCCAAACGACTTGAGAAACTAAGCTCTGCCATTTTTACCGAGATGGCGATACGCAAACGGGAAGTGGCAGAGCGCATGCAAGTGATCGACCTTGGCATTGGCAGTCCTGATAAACCGCCTGCTATTTATTTGCGGGAACGGTTGGCGGAAGCGGTAAAAAGCCCTGATGTATACGGCTATCCCGGTTCAGAAGGCTCTCCCCGTTTTCGCGAACAGGTGGCGAAGTGGTATCAATTCCGGTTTGGCGTTGAGCTGGACCCGTTGACAGAAGTACATTCCCTGATGGGTTCCCAAGACGGGCTTGCCCATATGGCCATGGCATGGGCGGACCCGGGTGATGTGGTTCTGGTGCCTGATCCCGGCTATCCGATTTATGCGGGAAGCGTCTACCTGGCAGGGGCCGAGCTGTATCCGATGCCGCTTCGTGCCGAGAATCGGTTTCTGCCCGATTTGGAGGCAATTCCGCATGAGATCAGGCAGCGGGCCAAATTCATGATTCTTAATTATCCGAATAATCCCGTTTCGGCTGTCGCACCGCTGTCTTTCTTCGAGCAGCTGGTAAAGTTCGCCAAGCAGCATGAGATTATTGTGGTTCATGACCTGGCTTATTCGGAGATGGCTTTTGACGGGTATCGCCCGCCAAGCTTTTTACAGGCAGCGGGAGCGAAGGAAGTAGGAATCGAGTTCAATTCATTTTCCAAAAGTTTTAACATGGCAGGATGCAGAGTTGCATATGTAGTAGGGAACAGCGAGATCATCCGGCCGCTTGCTGTCGTCAAATCCAACATTGATTACGGTGTCTTCCATGCCGTTCAGGAGATGGCGATTGCTGCTTTGGAAGCGGATATGTCGGGGGAGCATCCGAATCAGACGAGTGCGATCTACCAAAAAAGAAGGGATGTACTGCTTTCCGCCTTGGCCCGCATCGGTTGGCAGATTGAACCTCCAAAGGCTACGATGTTCGTCTGGGCACCCATTCCCGCCGGATGGACCTCGCGCGAATTTGCTTTTGCCCTTTTGGAGAAGGCGGGGGTTGTTGTGATTCCGGGAAGCGCGTTTGGTGCAGAAGGAGAAGGGTACGTCAGAATTGCCCTTGTGCAGGATGGCGAAATTCTCGAAGAAGCGGCCCGGCGAATGGAAGCAAGCGGCTTGTTGCAAAAATCGTAACGTATGCATGACATGGGTATAAGCCAATCTGCCAAAGGGCAAGCTGATAAATGGTGGCTAGACACAGACTATAATAAAAATAATTACTACATTGTATTGACTATAAACTAGCTGGTTTGATATGATGTAGACTGTAAGAACGATCACATGAGAATATAAGGAGGTTGTTACATATGGCACAACGTTTAGTAGGCTTGCCAGCACCCGATTTTACAATGGAAACAGCTTTAGGAAACGGCAAAGATTTCGGCAAAGTTTCCCTTTCTGATTACAAAGGCAAATGGTTAGTGCTTTTCTTCTATCCGCTTGACTTCACCTTCGTTTGCCCAACTGAAATTATCGCTTTCTCCGATGCAATTGAAGATTTCAAAGATCTCGATGCAGAAGTACTCGGTGTTTCTGTTGACTCCATCCACTCTCACCGCGCATGGATCAACACTCCGCGTGACCAAAACGGTCTTGGCGGCTTGAACTACCCGCTTGCTGCTGACTTCAACAAAACAGTAGCACGTGCATACGGCGTTCTTGACGAAGAAGCAGGCGTGGCTTTCCGCGGTCTGTTCATCATCGATCCGGAAGGCATTCTCCGCTACCAAGTGGTAACTGACCTCAACATCGGACGTTCTAACGATGAGACTCTCCGTGTTCTTCAAGCACTTCAATCCGGTGGTCTCTGCCCGGCTAACTGGCGCCCAGGTCAAAAACACCTTGTAGCGAAGTAATCGCTCTTCTGTTAAATGAAGGATATAACAAGCATAAAGGATCTAACCCACTGTTAGATCCTTTTTTTCCACCTTCAGAAAGTATAAAAAGGAGTGGTTGAAAAATGCGCTTACGTGAAGAGTTACCTGATTTCCCCGGAATTACCGAGTGGGTGAACGGACAGGTAAGCAAGGCAGACCTGGCGGGAAAACCTGTCCTTGTTCACTTTTGGTCGGTTAGCTGCTATATGTGCAAAGAATCTCTTCCGCAGATCAACGAGTGGCGTGAGAAGTATGCGGCAAACGGTCTTCGTGTGATCGGCGTCCACATGCCGCGCTCCGAGGCTGACACCAACATCGAGACAATCAAGGAAACGATTGCGCAGTATCAGTTGACTCATCCGATCGCTGTTGACAACGATATGACAACAACGGACGCGTTCCAAAACGAGTACGTGCCTGCCTATTACCTGTTTGATGAATCCCTTCAGCTTCGTCATTTCCAAGCAGGCGAGAAAGGACTTAATCTCGTGAAAAAACGTTTACATCGAATTTTAGGAATTGAAGAGGAAAACTAGAATGTTTGTCCAATACTAAGAGGGAAGGCATCTGACAGATCAATAGGAGGAGTTTAGAAAATGGAATTTCCAAAAGAGCTTCGTTATAGCGAAGAACACGAATGGGTACGCGTTGAAGGAAACAAAGCCTATGTCGGAATTACTGAATTTGCCCAATCCGAGCTTGGAGATATCGTTTTTGTAGAGTTGCCGGAAGTAGGCGCTACTCTTAAACAAGATGAACCATTCGGCAGCGTTGAATCCGTTAAAACTGTTTCCGAATTGTACGCTCCTGTCAGCGGCAAGGTCGTGGAAGTAAACGGCGCCCTCGAGAGCGAACCGGAATTGGTGAACTCTTCACCTTACGATAAAGCATGGATGATCGTCGTGGAAATGTCTGATTCCAGCGAGCTTGATAAGCTGATGGATGCGGCTAAATACGAAGCAATGGTAAAAGAATAGAGCAAGGAATGAAAAAGATCGGGCGAATCCGGTCTTTTTTGCACTGTCAGGAAGCTGACCGACCTTAGCGGAGAGGTTTTTCCTTATATTGTCATACTAGTCAGATAAATACTGGTCAATCTTTTTGTTTTTCGATAAGATAATAAATAGAGTCAGAAACATTGAGATGTTGGATGAAATGGTATCTTTTTCGACTAGCGATCCTGTGGGCAGTCCTATACAATCAATACATGATAAGTCTGGACATTCACTTATCATTTTTGTTTTTATGGGAAGGAGAAGAGCTATGAGCTTTTGTTGTGGAGCCAATATGATTGGTTCGATTGGCAGCGTACGCCATGACGCAATCATTGTGCATAACGTCCCTATCATGTATTGTCCCGTTTGTAACCGCGCGGATGTTCATCCATCTGTTGAGGCTGAATATGAGATTTTAGTGGAATACGCCTTGGGAGATAAAGCGAGCGAGATCGATTTTAGCGACTTCGTAAGTGTTGACAATAAGCAGGATTTATTCGAAAATTGTACAATGACCGATGAAGGCAGCTACAGTGAAGTGTTGAAACAACAAATCGACATTGCACTTGATCTTCTGGGTGTTGCCAAACAACTGGATGACGAAGTATGGAAGGAAGCTCTGAAATACCGGTTGCAAAGGCTAAGCGAACGTTTGCGTGATTATAATAGACGTATGGAAACAACACGTCGCAGTGCATAATAGTCTTGCATTTGTGTAACCGGGAACTCGCTTGAGATGGAGCCCATCAAAGAGATTGCATGCATGTTTGGGAGGATTGTGCACCATGTTTAATTTGCGAGGCGTTCATCATATCGCCCTTAATTGCCGCAATGTGATGAAGGTAGCTGACTTTTTCCAAGAGATCCTGGAAGTTCCCATCGATTTGAACAATGCTGAAGAAGGAGAACCTGTTTACTTCCATATAGGCAGCCATACCCGAATCGGGCTTCACCATCGGGAAGAGGATGGAAAAAACGGTGTAGGACAAGTAGACCACATAGCTTTCTCTGTTTCTACCAGGGATGAGTTGGATTATCTGGTTGATAAATTGGAAGCCAACAACATCTGCTACCGCGGTCCGATTGAACGTCCTACCAGCTTCAATCTCTACTTTGAAACACCGGATGGACACCATTTAGAGGTACGTTTAGACCGAGACGAAAACGATGAATAAAGGAGAGGCAGTTGATTGCTCAACTGCCTTTTTCATTTCTTAGCTTTTTGTCAAAAAATATTTCATCAGCCTGACAATTGCTGACACAGCTTCTGAAAGCTCGCCAAAGGATTCGACTTCGCTCCTGCCGAACCTTCAGCATAACACGAAAGCTGGACGGAGGGATCGGGATGAAAAGATCAATTCAGACGCTGTTGCAGCAATTTATTGAACGGGTAAATCACAAAACTTTTTTACAGGTGGTAACCCGAAACTGGATCCGAAGTGTTGGGGTCATGGTGAAAGACCGCAATCAAGCGTATTCTCTCATGTTCCGCGGAGATCATGCCGAGTTTAAGCCCTGGCAGGACAATTATGAGTACGATATGCTGGTTCGCGGCAATGAACAGGATATTTGGCTGTTTTTTCAAGGAGACGAATTGGCTTACGTGCACGTCCGTCAGAGAATCGAAACGATCGGCTCTGTCAGGGATCAACTGAAACTGGACACCCTTTTGCGCTTGACAGGCCAACAGACAAGTTGATTTCGGAGTTGATCGGCTGAACACGCCAATCGCGCCAACAGGCTGATCCGGGAGTGTCTCCCCCGTTACCAAGAGAAAGGTTTACCAAATCTTTTTAGCCTTGTGTCCGGTTGAACCCCACGTCCCTTGAGATGTGGGGTCTTCTCACGTTTTTTGGCCCCATCCGTCGCCAAGGAAACCATGCGGGGGGTTCGGGGGCGATAGGCATTCACGATTTTGCTAAGAATCTGTGACAATGAGCTTTTGCTGCAGGCTTTTAGCGAGTTGAAACGGACTTCGTATTTTCTGACTATGGTATAATTCAGGGAGGAGTGGTGAAAAAAATGGAAAAACGCCAGCTTGGCAGAACAGGACTGAGGGTATCGCCTCTGGGTTTTGGCGCCATGCATTTGCCGAAATTGACACAGGAAGAAGCGAACCGGGTCCTGAATTACGCCCTTGACCGGGGGATTACCTACATCGATACTGCGGCTGGGTACGGCGACAGCGAAGAAAAGCTGGGCAAAGCGATCAAGTCGAGACGCGATGAATATGTATTGGCAACCAAGACAGCCAAACGATCCTACAGGGAAGCCAAAACGGAGATAGAAGCAAGTTTGCGCCAATTGGGCACGGACCATATTGATATTCTGCAAATCCATTACGTCAATTATATCAAGGAATACCGTGAAGTGTTGTCACCGGACGGGGCGATTCGTGCCGCAGAAGAGCTGAAGGCCAAAGGATATATCGGCCATATCGGCATTACGGGACACCGTCCGGAGCTTTTGGCTAAATGGATTGAGCAATATCCGTTTGATACGGTCCTGTTTCATTTGAGTATGGCGCAACCGTTTGCCAGAAAGGAGTTGATGCCGACAGCAGAACGCCTGGATGTCGGCATGATTGCGATGAAACCATTGTCGGGAGCGTTTCTTTCCCATGTAAAGGAAGCACTTCGCTATTCGTACGATTCACCAGCCCATGTCATATTATCCGGAATGAAAAGCATATCAGACGTCGATATGAACCTTTCTGTCTTTCAACAAGCAGTGGACGGGGAAGAAAGCAAAGATCTCACCCGTATGGCAGAAGGTCTGGATGAACACGGCTGCCGACGCTGCAATTACTGCTCGTGTCCGCTAGGCATTCGCATACCGGATACGTTGATTCCGTCCCGCTACCGGGAGCGTTACGGGCTTTTGGAGTGGGGAGAAATGCTTTGGCAGCAATCGGCCGCCAAATTTCAAGAATGTCTGGAGTATGAACCTTGTAAAGAGAAACCGTTATGTGAACAAGCTTGCCCGTATCAGCTGCCCATTCAACAGGAGATTGCCCGATTGCATAATACATAATCGTTGACGAAGCGAAGCCAAGGGAGGATGAGAAATGATCAAAGGAATCAAGGAAATTATCCAGGCCAGGCAGGCGGACATCTACGCCACGTTTGAACATTTGCATGCGAATCCGGAAATCAGTTGGCAAGAAAAAGAGACGACCAGGTATTTGGCAGAAAGAATGCGCAAACTAGGATTACGAGTCACAACGTTTGCTGATTGTACCGGGCTGGTCGCGGAGTGGGGAGAAGGGAAACCGGTTGTGGGATTGCGTACGGATATCGACGCCCTTTGGCAAGAAGTGGACGGAGAGTGGCGGGCCAATCATTCGTGCGGACATGATGCCCATATGACTATGATTGTAGAAACCGTGGAAACCCTCATGGCAAGCGGGTTCCAGCCACCGGGAACACTCAAGCTCCTGTTTCAGCCGGCGGAAGAAAAGGGAGATGGTGCACTGAAGCTGGTGGAGAAGGGTGTTGTGGACGATATTGATTTTCTTTACGGCGTTCATTTGCGGCCTGTCCAGGAAATGGAGGCGGGTTTTGCCGGACCTGCTATCTACAACGGAGCAGCCATGTTTATGTACGGAGAAATTACAGGTGTTGCCGCACATGCAGCCAGACCCCATCTGGGGATTAACGCGATAGAGGTGGCAAGCTCCATTGTCCAGGGCCTGGGCTCTATCCATCTCGATCCTGCGGTTCCGGCTACGGTAAAAATGACGATGCTTAAGGCAGGCGGAGAAAGCACCAACATCATTCCGGATAAAGCCAGCTTCGCTCTTGACTTGCGAGCGCAGACCAACCAGGCAATGAATCAACTGGTTGAGAAGGTAGAACAACTCATTTTCGGAGTTGCCGCAATTTTCAAAGCGACAATTGAACTTCGCCAAGGGTCGCAAATGGTGGCGGCAGAAGTGAATGAACAGGCAAAATCGCTGATGGCACAAGCGATAACAGACGTTTTGGGCGAAACGGGATTGAAACCCGCTCCCGTCAGCCCTGGCGCGGAAGACTTCCATTTCTATACGGTGAAACGTCCAAAGATCAAGGCAACCATGCTGGCGCTTGGCTGCGATTTAAAACCGGGTTTGCATCATCCGCATATGACTTTTCGGCGTGATGCTCTCCTAACCGGTGTCGAGATTCTCTCGCGAGTTATCGTGCGGACGTTTGAGTGAGGTTATCTGATGGATGGGGCGGATTTTCTTTATCTGGCGTTGTATATCTGTATTGCCGTGTTTTTGGGCGGGCTTTATTTCGTGGCCCGCAGACGGGAAGAGCGGTTGAAGCGTAAAGCGGAACAAGTGATGGAGCGGCAGCTTATCCCGCTAAAAGATGAAAAAGGTTTCGATCAGCCGATCTGGCAAGGCAAAATAGAGGCGATTGTGGCAGATGATGAACGGCATGAGGCAGAATTTGACTTGCTGGTTTATCTCGATTCCGTGTTTATCGGTTTTACTGAGCAAGGTTTTCCTTTTGTAACGTTGCCCGCGGAGCAAATCCTCAAAGTAATAGGGGACAAGGGCCGTGTCCGCATCCTGTATCGGCGGGAAGACGGGCGGGAAATCTATTATCAGTTATTCGGAAAGCAGATGAAAGGGCTCACCGATAAGATCGAATTTATCCGCAAACGGGCTTGTATTCGTTAGTTAGACATTCTAATTAGAATATTTTCCGCTGATTTTTTTAAAATTATGTAGCTTAATTAGATAAATGTGTTATACTAATTACATCTTAACTAACGAAAAGAAACCCAATATTGGACAGCGGGGAAGGAGAACGTTTACATGGAAACGAAGACAGTAAAACAACTAGCTGACGTGTTAGATAATACGAAAGTTCATTTTAACTTATCAGTTCCACAGCTTGTAGAAGCAGCAATCAAGCGCGGCGAAGGGATTCTGACTGATAAAGGAGCACTCAACACGTTAACTGGCAAGTTTACAGGTCGTTCACCAAAAGATAAGTTTGTTGTCGATGAGGAATCGGTTCACGACAAAATTAATTGGGGTGCGGTTAACCAGCCGATCTCTGCTGACAAGTTCGAAAAATTATATGCAGATGTAATGGAATATCTGACACAAAAAGAATTGTACGTATTTGACGGTTTTGCCGGTGCCGATCTCAAGTACCGACTGCCAATCCGCGTTGTAAACGAATATGCTTGGCACAACTTGTTTGCTCATCAGTTGTTCATCCGCCCAACCAAGGAAGAGCTTGCCAACCATCAAGCGGAATTTACCGTGATCGCTGCCCCGGGTTACCAAGCAAATCCGGAAGTTCACGGTACCAATTCGGAAACCTTCATTATTATTAGCTTCGAGAAAAAGGTTGTATTGATCGGCGGCACCGAGTATGCAGGTGAGATGAAGAAGTCTATCTTCAGCGTCATGAACTTCCTTCTGCCTGAACAAAACGTGCTTTCCATGCACTGCTCGGCCAACATCGGCAAAGAAGGTGACGTAGCGCTCTTCTTCGGCCTCTCCGGTACCGGTAAAACCACTCTTTCCGCGGACCCGAACCGCTTCCTGATCGGTGACGATGAACACGGCTGGTCAGACAACGGCGTATTCAACATCGAAGGCGGCTGCTACGCAAAATGCATCAAGCTGTCAGAAGAAGGCGAACCGCAAATCTGGAAAGCAATCAACTTCGGCACGGTACTGGAAAACGTAGTGGTTGATCCCCAAACCCGCACAGCAGACTACGACAGCGATAAATATACAGAGAATACCCGGGCCGCTTATCCGGTTGAAATGATCCCGGGTGCCGTAATCCCGGGCGTTGGCGGACACCCTGGCGTGATCATCTTCTTGACTGCCGACTCTTTCGGCGTTATTCCGCCAATCTCCAAGTTAAGCAAAGAGCAAGCGATGTATCATTTCTTGTCCGGCTATACCAGCAAAATGGCCGGAACCGAGCGCGGCGTAACTACCCCGCAAACCGAATTCTCTACCTGCTTCGGTTCGCCGTTCTTGCCGCTTCGTCCGGTTGTCTACGCAGAAATGCTTGGCAAGAAAATCGATCAGCACAATGCACGCGTCTATCTGGTAAACACCGGTTGGACTGGCGGCCCTGTCGGCATCGGTCATCGCATGAACTTGAAATATACCCGGGCCATGGTAACAGCTGCGTTGAACGGTGAATTGGAACAAGCAGAGTTTGTAACCGATCCGGTATTTGGTGTACAGGTTCCTACTTCTTGCCCGGGAGTACCAGCGGAAGTTCTCCAACCTCGCAATACCTGGGAAGATAAAGGGGCTTACGACAAACAAGCTCGTGAGCTGGCAAGCCGGTTTGCAGAGAACTTTGCGAAGAAGTTCCCGAATGCTGCTGATATTGCCAAAGCTGGCCCAATCGTTGAATAAAACACTTTCCCAAATTGTCTACCACTTCATTGCCCTCAGTCGTTCAGGCTGGGGGTATTTTCTGTATTTCCGTTGTTTACAATGTTAATTAAAAGAAGTATAATGAAGAAAAAGTTGCTCTAGGGCAAAATAGTGTCTTGGACGCAAAAATATACAGGAACCCAGACGAGGCCTTCTTCATACAATTAGGAGAAGATTCTTTTTTAAACAAAAAGTTTCCCTGATGCAAAATAATTAGTTTTACGCAAAGGAGGCAATCTTATGGCAAGTGAAAATACTCTACCTCTGGAAAGGGAACAAGGATGGCGGCGTTCTTCCGAGCAGAGAAGTTTGCAAGAAGTGTATCGCTCTTTGCGAGTTCCTAAAACGGGTTCCTGGCTTAGAAAATTCTTGGCCTTCGTTGGACCTGGTTACCTTGTTGCCGTAGGATATATGGACCCCGGAAACTGGGCAACTGACCTTGCGGGTGGCTCCATGTTTGGATACACGCTGCTGTCTGTTATCATGCTTTCCAATCTGATGGCCATTCTGTTGCAGGCGTTGGCGGGAAAGCTGGGGATTGTCACCGGGCGTGATTTGGCTCAAGCGTGCCGGGATCACTACAGCAAACCGGTGTCGATGGTGTTATGGGTATTATGCGAGTTAGCCATCGCTGCCTGCGACCTTGCCGAAGTGATCGGGACGGCTATCGCATTAAATCTTTTGTTTGGAATACCAATTCTGTACGGTGTCTTGTTAACCGCATTTGACGTCATGATGATTCTGTTATTGCAGAACAAGGGCTTCCGGTATATCGAAGCATTTGTGATTGCCTTAATTGCGACGATTGGAGTTTGCTTTGCGTTCGAAATGTTACTGGCTAAGCCTGATGTGGCTAGCATTCTGGGCGGATTCGTTCCCAGTGCGGAAATCATCAAAAATCCTGAGATGCTCTACATCGCGATTGGCATATTGGGTGCAACGGTAATGCCGCATAACCTTTATCTCCATTCTTCTATCGTGCAGACACGCCAGTATGAACAGACGAGCAAAGGAAAACGCGAAGCGATCCGGTTTGCTACCATCGATTCCACGATAGCCTTGTTTTTTGCCCTTTTTATCAACGCATCCATTCTCATCTTGTCAGCGTCTACCTTCCATCGGACGGGAATGACGAATGTGGCCGAAATCGGCGACGCTTATCATCTGTTGACCCCGGTTCTTGGAACTACGCTTGGCAGTCTGTTATTTGGGATCGCATTGCTTGCGGCAGGGCAAAACTCCACATTAACGGGGACGTTGGCCGGTCAAATTGTCATGGAAGGTTTTCTGAACATTCGTTTGACGCCATGGCTGCGCCGGATGATCACCCGCATGGTGGCCATCGTCCCAGCAATAATCGTCACTGCTTTATATGGTGAAGCGGGAACAGCCCAATTATTGATCCTCAGCCAGGTTATTTTATCGTTTCAGCTTTCCTTCGCCGTAATCCCGCTTGTGCAATTTACGAGTGACAAAGCGAAGATGGGCGAGTTCGTAAACCCGCGATGGCTTACTATCTTATCTTGGGTGGTTGCCGTTGTGATCGTTGGATTAAACGTTTATCTGCTGTATCAAACGCTGTTCGGATGAAATTGTGAATATACGACGGAAAGGTTGTCGAATGAACCGGCAACCTTTCTTTTTTAGTTCGCGGCCAGGCCCGACATCGTTGGTCAGTCGGGTGGGTTTTCTTATTGCTTCTGCGCATGTAGTATGCTATTGTTTATCCGAATAGAGAGGTCTAATTGAGAATGACTTGAGAATGGGAGGTCGTCATAATGGCTACAGTTGTTCAACAACCGATTTCTACACTGTCTTTGAAAGAGTGGGCGGTTGCGATTAAAGCGCTGGGGGAAGGCAAACAAATCATTACCGTCCGCAAAGGTGGACTATATGAAGAGACTCGCGATTTCAAGCTTGAGCGCGACACCTTCTATTTATATCCAACCTATGAGCATCAAAAAACGGAGATGGTGAAACCGGAATACCATGCCGACCTGCAGGCGACACTTGAGCAATGGAGCCCGGAGAAGACAACCGTGGACATCCGCTATTTCGCTCATATTACAGATGATGTGGAAGTTCTGGATGAAGCTAGAATCCGTGCGCTTGCCCCATTCCACATCTGGACAGACAACTTCGCTGACGTCCGTCTGCACTGGAAAAAGAAAAATCCGCTTCACATTCTATTTGCCCGCGTGTACAAACTGGAAAAGCCGTTGGAGATTCCGATTGCTGACGAATATAAAGGCTGCAAATCGTGGCATCATCTGCTTCAAGAAGTTCCGCAGGGTTCTTTTACGCCTGTACTGACAGATGAAGAGTATGCGGCAAGGCGGGAAGCCATTCTGAAGATTATTTCTTGATTAGTGAAGAATGAAAGGAACAATAGCATTTACTAAACATAAATATTTAATAAATACAATTATGTTTATATCATTGATCTTTCCTTACAATTATTATAAGATAGTAATTGAGAATGGATTGAGAATGAACAATTTCAGACCCATCCTATAGAAAATTTTGACCGACGGAGGAATGTACAATGTCCGGTATACCACATTTGGAAATAAAAAACCTGCGTGCAAGAATTGAGGAAAAAGAGATCCTCAAGGGCTTGTCTCTTGAAATCAAGGGAGGCGAAGTGCATGCGATCATGGGGCCGAACGGGACGGGTAAATCTACTCTCGCTTCTACTTTGATGGGGCATCCAAAGTATGAAGTAACAGAGGGTTCCGTCACATTGAACGGGGAAAACCTGCTGGAAATGGCTGTTGATGAGCGTGCGCGTGCCGGTCTGTTCCTTGCGATGCAATATCCTTCCGAAATCAGCGGCGTAACCAACTCCGACTTCCTGCGTTCTGCTATGAATGCTCGCCGCGGGGAAGGCAACGAGATTTCTCTGATGAAATTTATCCGTGAATTGGATAAGCGTATGGAAACACTTGAAATGGATCAGACTTTTGCTCATCGTTACCTCAATGAAGGCTTCTCCGGCGGGGAGAAGAAGCGTAACGAGATTCTGCAAATGATGATGCTTCAACCAAGCATCTGTATTCTCGACGAGATCGACTCCGGTCTCGATATCGACGCCCTTAAAATCGTAGCCAAAGGTGTTAACGAAATGCGTTCCGCTGAGCGCGGTTTCTTAATTATTACTCACTATCAGCGTTTATTAAATTATATTAAACCTGATTTCGTTCATGTCATGATGCAAGGACGAATTGTGAAATCCGGCGGCTCTGAACTGGCTGAACGTTTAGAGGCTGAGGGTTACGATTGGATCAAAGAAGAATTGGGTATCGAAGACGAAACTGTTAACGCAGGCGTCTAAGCGAAGGGGGGTACTTATACGATGAGTGTAGATACACAACTTCGCTTCAACCGCGAAGCAATTACCGCTTATTCTCAAGCAAATCAAGAACCGAAATGGTTTTTGGAGAAGCGGCTCCAAGCTTTTCAGGCATCTAACGAACTGCCTTTGCCTGCTTTGGAAAAAACCAAGATCGACAACTGGAATCTGGATCAGTTTACTCCTTTTGCGACGGAAGCCAAGGCTGCAAGCATCGAGCAATTGGATGAAGTGGTGAAGCAGCAAATCAATCTCGAACAGGCACAAAACCTGCTCGTTCAAAAGAACGCTTCTACCGTATTTCATGTCGTTTCCGGCGAGCTTGCCTCCAAAGGGGTTATTTTCACCGATTTGGCAACCGCTCTGCGTGAACATGGCGATCTGGTTCAGAAGTATATTTATCAAGCCGTTTCAGCCGATGAGCATCGCCTGACCGCGCTTCATGCGGCAGTGGTAAACGGCGGGGTATTCTTGCATGTTCCGAAGAATACAGAAGTGGAAGTCCCTCTGCAAGCAGTGTTCCAGGTAGCGCAAAACAGCTCGCTTCTCTGCCCGCACGTATTGATTGTGGCGGAAGCGAACAGCAAAGTAACGTATGTGGATACCTATGTATCTGACGCTGGCGAAGCAATGGTGGCAAACAGCGTTGTGGAAGTGTTTGTGGGTGCCGGAGCTCATGTGCAGGTAGCTTCTGTCCGTTCCCTCTCCAAAGAGGTTCACGACTATACGTTCCGCCGCGCTGTTGTTGAGCGTGACGGCAAAATGGAATGGATTCTCGGGGAAATGAACGACGGCAATACCGTTGCCAACAATACAACCATCCTGAAAGGTCAGGGCTCTTTCGCCGACACCAAAACCGTAACGATCGGCACAGGCAACCAACGCCAAAACCTCACTTCCCAGGTTCAGCATATCGGCACTCACTCCGAGTCCCAAATGCTGAGCAAAGCGGTGATGACAGAGGAAGCTGTAGCGATTTTGAACGGAATCACCAAAATTGAAAAAGGCGCCGAAAAAGCAAACGGCGAGCAAGCAGAAAATATCTTGATGCTGAGTGAAAAGGCGCGCGGAGATGCGAATCCGATTCTCTTGATTGACGAAGATGACGTCAAGGCAGGCCACGCAGCATCCGTTGGCCGTGTAAATGAAGAAAGCCTTTACTACCTGATGTCCCGCGGTATTCCGCGCAAGCAGGCAGAACACTTGATCATCATGGGCTTCCTGGACCCGGTAGTAGCGGAAATTCCGCTTGAAGAAGTGCAAAATCGACTCCGTCAAGCACTTGAAAGGAAGTTAGGATGATGAATGCGAAAGAAATCCGCAAATACTTTCCTGTCCTAGATCAAGAAGTCAACGGCCATCCGCTGGTCTATCTGGATAACGGTGCTACGTCGCAAAAACCGATTCAAGTAATTGAAGCACTTGACAAGTATTATAAAGAGTATAATTCCAACGTACACCGCGGCGTTCATACCCTGGGTACACGCGCTACCGACGGGTATGAAGGAGCACGTGAAAAAGTGCGCAAATTCATCAACGCCAAAGAAGCGGCGGAGATTGTGTTTACACGCGGAACCACGACCGCCTTCAATCTGGTGGCAAACGGCTATGTCCGCAAGTTTCTGCGTGAGGGTGACGAGATTGTTACGACCATCGTAGAACATCACAGCAACTTCATTCCTTGGCAGCAGGCGGCCAAAGCGACTGGCGCCACCTTCAAGTTCATTGACCTGGCTGAGGACGGCACCGTTACAGTGGAATCAGTGAAACAAGCGATTACCCCGAATACGAAGTTCGTGGCAATCCACCATATCTCCAACGTATTGGGCGACATTACGCCAATCAAAGAAATTGCCGAGATTGCCCATCAAAACGGCGCGGTCCTGATGGTGGACGGGGCGCAATCGGCTCCGCACATCAAGGTGGACGTACAAGAGCTTGACTGTGATTTTTACGCATTTTCCAGCCATAAAATGTGCGGGCCTACCGGTGTTGGTGTCCTTTACGGCAAACGCGAGCTTCTGGAATTGACCGACCCGTTTGAATTTGGCGGGGAAATGATCGACTACGTAGATTTGTACGACTCGACCTGGAAAGAGCTCCCGTGGAAGTTCGAAGGGGGAACGCCAATTATTGCCGGTGCCATCGGACTGGGAGCCGCGATCGATTTTCTGGAAGAAATCGGCATGGATGAGATTGCGAAGCACGATAAATATCTCTGCCAATATGCATTGAAACAGATGCAAGAAATAGAGGGGCTGTCGATTTACGGCCCAATTGAGAGCCGTACCAGCCTGATTACTTTTAACTTGAGCGATGTACATCCACACGATCTTGCCACTGTACTGGACAGCTACGGCATTGCCGTTCGGGCAGGACACCACTGCGCACAGCCTCTGATGCGCTGGCTGAAAGTATCGGCTACCGCTCGCGCCAGTTTCTATCTTTATAACACCGAAGAAGATGTGGATCGCTTGATCGCCGGGTTGAAAAAGACAAAGGAGTATTTCGGAAATGTCTTCTCTTGATGATTTATACCGTCGAGTGATTATGGATCATTATCAAAAGCCGCGTAATAAGGGCAAGATGGAAGAGTCGGAAGGTCTCATTATTAATCTCAATAATCCAACTTGCGGGGACAGCATTTCCTTGTCGCTGAAAGTAGAGGATGGCAAAGTGACGGATGCCAGGTTCTTGGGTGAAGGCTGTTCGATCAGCATGTCGTCCGCCTCGATGATGACAGAGGCTGTCAAAGGAAAGACGGTTGAAGAAGCGCTGAAGCTTTCGGAAATCTTTTCTGATTTGATGCAGGGCAAAGAGGTTGATGATTCCATCGACCTTGGCGATATTGAGGCGCTTTCCGGTGTGGCGAAATTCCCTGCGCGGATCAAGTGCGCGACACTGGCATGGAAAGCGCTCGAGCAGGGCATCAAGCAGGCACACTAAAACGAAAGACAAGGAGTGAGTAGTATGGCAAAGAAAGCCCCTCAGATACAGGATTATCAATATGGGTTTCATGACCCCGATGTGTCTGTCTTTCGGACGAAAAAAGGGTTAACCCGTGAAATCGTGGAAGAAATCTCCCGCATCAAAGGCGAACCGGAATGGATGCTGGAGTTCCGATTGAAGGCATTGGAGATTTTCAATCGCATGCCGATGCCGAAGTGGGGCGGCGATCTGGATGAGCTTGATTTCGACAGCATCACCTACTATGTAAAACCTTCGGAGAAACAAGGACGCAGTTGGGATGAGGTACCGGAAGAGATCAAAGCTACATTCGATAAGCTGGGGATTCCGGAAGCGGAGCAGAAGTTCCTGGCCGGGGTATCCGCTCAGTACGAATCCGAAGTAGTTTACCACAACATGCAGGAAGATCTGGAGAAGCTGGGCGTTCTCTTCTGCGACATGGATTCTGCCGTGAAGCTTTATCCGGAGATCGTAAAAGAATACTTCGCTACCGTTATTCCGCCGGCAGACAACAAGTTCGCGGCGCTCAACTCGGCTGTATGGTCCGGTGGTTCCTTCATTTACGTGCCAAAAGGCGTAAAAGTGGAGACACCGCTGCAAGCATACTTCCGGATCAACTCGGAGAACATGGGTCAGTTTGAGCGTACGCTGATCATCGCTGACGAAGACTCCTTCGTTCATTACGTCGAAGGCTGTACGGCGCCAATCTACAGCACAGACTCCTTGCACTCTGCGGTTGTCGAGATCATCGTCAAAGACCGTGCCCGCTGCCGTTACACGACGATCCAAAACTGGTCGACCAACGTATACAACCTCGTAACCAAACGCGCGGTTGCTTACGCTGACGCGACGATGGAATGGATTGACGGCAACATCGGGTCGAAGCTGACCATGAAATACCCGGCCGTTGTCATGAAAGGACCGCGTGCAAAAGGTACGGTTCTCTCCATCGCCGTAGCGGGCAAAGGACAGCACCAGGATGCAGGGGCCAAAATGGTTCACCTGGCGCCTGACTGTACGTCCACCATCATTTCCAAATCCATCTCCCGCGACGGCGGTAAAGTGACTTATCGCGGATTGTCCCACTTTGGACGCAAAGCGGAAGGCTCCAAGTCCAACATCAAGTGCGACACCCTGATTTTGGATAAACTGTCTACGTCCGATACGATTCCGTACAACGAAATCTTGAACGATAACATTACTCTCGAGCACGAAGCGACTGTTTCCAAAGTATCCGAGGACCAGCTCTTCTATCTGATGAGCCGCGGTTTAACGGAGCAGGAAGCGACGGAAATGATCGTCATGGGCTTCATCGAGCCGTTCACCAAGGAACTCCCGATGGAGTATGCGGTAGAGATGAACCGTCTGATCAAGTTCGAGATGGAAGGTTCGATTGGATAATTTATGAAAAAAGCATCACCAGATTGATTCTGGTGATGCTTTTTTTCAAACGTCATTCTTCTTTTCAGATGCTAAGATTTACGTCTTCAACGTATAAAGATCCACTGCTGCATTTCGGTATCAGCGACAACGATTGCTCCTTTTCACTCGATTATCCCCCAATATACCGATTATACAGCGTCCGGGCTGTGCTGACATCTTGAGTGCCCTGGATGATGGAACGGCCATCGGGAAAAACCGTAAGTCGGTAATTGTTGACAGAGAAAGAGAGCAAAAACTTGTTTCGCTCCACTTTTCCTTGCATCCCCAGCGTTTCTTC
Organism: Paenibacillaceae bacterium; assembly: GCA_041920465.1. Taxonomy (GTDB): domain Bacteria; phylum Bacillota; class Bacilli; order Brevibacillales; family Brevibacillaceae; genus Brevibacillus_H. Next base: position 61,599 of record JBHGXW010000024.1, read on the forward strand.
GAGCCGGTCGAAATCGAGGTTTTGCTTGTGCGGCGGAGAGATTTGTACGGAATTGCGGCCGCACATGACAGTCGTTTGCGACAAATATTCTTCGGACGTTAAATAAGGATAAGTAGGTGAATTGCCGCAGGTCGGGCAGGAGTCCTTTTTCATCTTTTGTACGTTGATTGACGAATGCTGGTTACTCCACAGCTCAAAGGAAACAAGGGTGGGACGTAAGGAAGCAAAGTCTTCGACCAGGATTTTTAGCGCCTCCACCGTTTGATGCGCAGTGACCATCTGGACAGCAGGAGCGATAACGCCAACCGTATCGCAGGTGGCTCCACCCAGCGGAACCGCCTTAAGCAAACAGTGGAGGCAGGGAGTCTTGCCGGGAACAATCGTCATCGTTAAACCGTAGCTCCCGACACATGCTCCATAAATCCACGGGATGCCATGCTTGTGGCAGGCATCGTTGATCAGCATGCGGATTTCAAAGTTGTCGGTAGCGTCAAGCACAAGGTCTGCACCGGCGATATAATCCTCAATATTATAAGGTGCCACATCGTCAACGATCCCTTTGATCCTGGCAGCGGAATTGATCGCCTGAAGCCGCTGTTCGGCAGCGACAGCTTTGGGCAGCCGTTCAAGGGCGTCGCTCTCGGCATACAGCTGCTGCCGCTGTAGATTGCTAAGTTCCACAAAGTCCCGGTCAATGATGGTAACGCGTCCAACTCCAGCGCGGACGAGGGTTTCGGCATTGCCTGTTCCCAGAGCGCCCGCACCGATAATCACCACATGTTTTTCTGTTAATTTCTGCTGCCCCTTTGTCCCAATCGGCTGAAATAACATTTGTCTGGAGTATCGTTCCATCACTTGACGAGGCCCTCCATTGGGCTGCTTGCCGAGGCGTAGCGTTTTTTCGGGATTCGCCCCGCTTCATAGCCAAGGCGTCCGGCTTCTATGGCAAGCTTCATCGCATGCGCCATTTTCACAGGATCTTGTGCTCCGGCAACCGCCGTGTTCAATAACACGCCGTCAGCGCCTAATTCCATCGCCTGGGCGACATCGGCAGGTGAACCGATGCCGGCGTCAATGATGACGGGTACTTTTGCTTCTTCAATAATAAAGCTTAAATGAAGCGGATTTAAAATTCCCTGGCCGGACCCGATTGGAGAAGCGCCGGGCATTACCGCATGCGCTCCCGCTTCCTGCAGCTTGCGGGCAAGAATCGGATCGTCATTGGTATACGGTAAAACGATAAACCCTTCTTCAACCAGAATTTTGGTCGCTTCCAGCGTCGCAACCGGATCAGGCAGGAGCGTACGGGGGTCGGCGATCACTTCTACTTTAATCATGTCGCAAAGGCCCGAAGCTTTTGCCAATTTGGCAATGCGAACGGCCTCTTCCGCAGTAGTTGCCCCCGCCGTATTCGGCAGCAGTTTATATTTTTGCAAATCCAGTTTTTCCAAAAAGTTAGGCTGGCTGGCTTCATATATGTTCATGCGGCGCACGGCAAAGGTTAAGATTTCCGCTCCCGAGATGTCTACGGCTTCTTTTTGGATATCAAAGTTCGGGAATTTTCCTGTTCCCAGCAATAAGCGCGAGTTAAATTCATAAGGCCCGATTTTCAATGTGTTGTTCATATGTATCAACCTCCACCAACAAAATGTACGATTTCAATTTTATCCCCGTCAGATAATTGCGTATGGGAATGGTGCTCCTTTTCTAAAATATCCCGGTTCACTTCCACGACGACGATTTTATTTTCCAGACGAAAGTGGGCAAGCAGATCCTTCACTGTTTGAATAGAATCAGGGAGCTGCCGCTCTTCGCCATTGATGGTTAGACGCATCTTGCTCACCTCGATCCATGGAAAGATTCAATAGGGTGGGCTAACGGCTCACCCATGATTAATTGGCTGACAATTTCCCCGGTAATGGGGCTTAACAGGATTCCGTTGCGGTAGTGGCCGGTTGCCAGCACCAGATTTTTGTATGTGGAATGGCGGCCCAAGAAAGGCAGCATATTCTGCGTCTGCGGCCTTAAACTGGCCCACATCGTTTCCATTTCATAGTTTTTCAGTTCCGGAATCAAGCGTACGGCTCTTTCAGTCAATTTTTGAATGCCGTCAAGGGTAAGGCGTTTATCAAAACCGGCTTCTTTCACGGAAGCGCCGATGATCATCCGTCCTCCCGATTTAGGCACAACATAGCATCCGTGGGAGAAGATCGTTCGCTTGATCGGCAGCTTGTGGGCAATAACAGAAAAACATTCGCCTTTGATCGGTTCCACGGGCAGGTCGATGCCAAATCTTCTTGCCAACACGCCGCTCCAGGCTCCGGCAGCCAGCACAATGTCATCGCATGGAAAAACTCCCCTGGAAGTTTTTACGCCAATGATATGCTCTTGCTCCCTCACAATCTCTTCCACTTCACAATGTTCGATTAACTCTGCGCCTTCCAGAGCCGCTGCCTGGGCAAACGCCTTCGTTAAATGGGGAGAAGAAACTTGATAGTCATGGGGGATGGATAAACCGCCGAGAATTTCGGAGGTTACCGCGGGTTCCAAAGCCCGGATCTGATCGGTCTCAAGCCATTCGACCGCTTCTCCCATGGAAGACTGCCATTCCGCTTGCGCCAACAATTTGGCCTTTTCCTTTTCCGTGTAGGTAACACGTAATATCCCGGATGTGTTTAGTTGAATATCCACTCCTGTTTTTTCGTAGAGTTCACGGGAGAGGGCGGGGAAAAGCTGGCGGCTTTTTAACGATAATTCAACGAGTGACCCCGGTTCCGCGAATTCGACCTGGGCTCCGAGCATGCCGGCAGCCGCGCTGGAAGCATGAGCCCCGATCGTGTCCCGTTCAGCCAGAACAACTTTTTTGCCTCGCTGGGCCAGGCGGTAGGCGATAGCACAGCCAATGACTCCACCGCCAATAATAAAGACGTCACATTTTTCCATGATTTTTAACCTCCCTTACTTTTTCTTTCTCCATGGAACTTTAGGGGGGACCTTCCCTTTTTTCATCGCTTGCATAAAAGATTGCGCAGCCTCTTTGGGTGAAGGCGCTTCCATGATCGCTGACATGACGGCAATTCCCGTGCAGCCGGTCTCCAATACATATGAAACGCGGTCTGGTGTCATCCCGCCGATGGCAATGACGGGAATCGAGACGGATTCGACGATCTCATGTAATTGGTTAAGCCCTCTTGCCGCAAGTCCGGGTTTTGACTGGGAATCAAAAACATGACCGAATAAAAGATAATCAGCCCCTTCTGCTTCTGCACGCTTTGCCTGTTCGAGATGATGGACGGAACAGCCGATCAGCATGTGGGAAGGAAGAAATGATTTTGCGATGCGTGCAGGCAAACTGTGGTAAGCTAGTTGAACGCCTCCGCTGTTTAACGCAACCCCGACATCGAGTCGGTCATTCACGATGAGTTGTTCGGGTGAAAGGGATACCTGTTGCAACGCAGTTCCCCACTCCCAAATTTCCCGGGCCGTTCGTCTCTTTTCTCGAATATGCAGGTAATCCGCGCAATTCGCGATCTCTTTCCAGGTTTCTGCGACAACTTCTTTTTCCTGCTTGCCATTCGTTATGACATGAAGAACATGAGACATTTTTCTTTCCTCCGTCAACATCAAAGACCTGTGCAAAAAGAAAACCCCTCTGCCTGGATGGAAGAGGGGATACACAAACGCATGAATCATTAAGTGTATTACTTCCTCACGCCGGTATTACCCAGGATCGAGTTCGAAGGGTTAGCATAATCATGCTTCTCAGCCATACAGGCACCCCTAGTAATTCAGAAAATAGTGAAGCTTATTCAGTTTTTCAAACCATGACATTATCTTATCGCTGTTTTTCGTTTCGTTCAACTATTATTCCATTAATAAAAAAGTCTTGTCGAATATGTTTAAACATGCTATACTTTTATCTTGTCTGAAACATTTGTCTGGACAGGTGTCCGAGCGGCCGAAGGAGCACGATTGGAAATCGTGTAGGCGGGGATAACTCGTCTCGTGGGTTCAAATCCCACCCTGTCCGCCAGTTTCAAAAACTTTTTTCTTTATGGCGGTCGTGGCGAAGTGGTTAACGCACCGGATTGTGGCTCCGGCATTCGTGGGTTCAAGTCCCATCGATCGCCCCATATTAATCTGATATTTGCCGGTATGGCGGAATTGGCAGACGCGCGCGACTCAAAATCGTGAGGGAAACCGTGGGGGTTCAAGTCCCTCTACCGGCACCATAATCAATCAACAGAGTCCATGAAATCAGCAAAGGTTTCATGGGCTTTTTTTGTAGCTTACTTTATCCAAGCCTGGTTCGAAGACGAAAAGGAAAGGTAGTCTGTGGTGTAAATCGAGGAGGGCAACGATGGATCAGATCCGTGTGAGAGTGACAGTTGTTGTAGTGCATAACAACCATATTCTTTTGATCAAAGAAAAATCGGGCAACGAACTGCGATACAGTTTGCCTGGCGGCGGAATAGAATATCAGGAGAGCATCCCGGAAGCCGTACGTCGAGAAGTATGGGAAGAGGCAGGATTGTTGGTCGAGTTTGTTAAGCTCTTGTGGCTGGATGAACGGATTTATCGCGAAGAGGGGAAGCATACCATCGGTGTCGGAGTGTTGGCGAAACTGATTGGCGAAGAGATTTCGCCGATTCCGGGTGGAATTGAAGGGGAACATATTGTCTGGGCCGGTTGGGTAAGCATGGATGAATTCAAAGAGTGGCCCCTTGATAATTTGGCACGCCGCGATCAGGTAATGAAAGCATTGACCGATCCCGGTTATGAAGCAGCATACATAGGAAACGTCTTCGGGAGCTTGTAAATGGCTCCCCTTTGATATATTATATATCCAAGTAAGTTGGTTGGAATAGTAGACATTAAACAAACTTGATAATTGACAAAGAGAATCATTATCAATTAAAATCTAGACATAGGCAAACGGATAATCAATTACGCTGACGATATAAGAGTACATAAGAAGGGAGTTGCGATCATATGGCTTCACTCTTGATAGTAGGTGCTGATCATTTGGGAACCATTGTAGACAAGTTAAACAGCTACGGATTTGATGATGTTCAGCATATTACGGGAAGAAAGACTCAGTCGGTTAAAAAGGCAATTTCCGAGGATACCGACTTAATTCTTGTGTTGACCGATTACGTCAATCACAATTTATCCAGAGTGATTAAGCAAAAAGCAAAAGAGCAATCACTGCCGATTTGCTTCGCGAAACGTTCCTGGTGCTCCATCGAGCAGGCACTGTGCGAATACCGCGACGAGTGTATGGCAGCGCAAAACTGTATGAAAGCAAAAGTACGGTCATCCTAGGAGATGGCCGTATTTTTGTTTTTTGGATTTCCAGATAAAATAGAAAAAAGGTCTGATTTCATGACATAGAGGGGAGTGAAGCGATGGGAGCATCGAAAGGTATCATCATCGAAGGGATTCCGGGTTCCGGCAAGACCAGCACCATCCGCCAGATACAGAGATTACCTGCGTTTCTTCAGCGTGAAGCAACAACTTTGCTCTTGCTCGGCGAAGAGATAACACAGCGGACGCTTGAGCTGCGCACACAGGAAGGCAGCCTTTCAGCGGAAGATCACCAACAGCTTCTTGACGAGTTGATTACTCCTTTGGAACAAAAGCAGGAGAGGTTTTTGAAGAGAGGGTGGAGCGGCGGAGAAAGCCGGTTTCAATTTTTGTATTTGCTGGAACGGTTTCATCTCACTCATGCCACTTATTATCCTTATCTGCAGGATTGGGATTACAGCGCGATTGAAGAGCGGCTCAAGAAGCTATCGGCAAAAGGCTGCCTCTTCGTGATGGATCCGGCCGTGATGCGGTACCGGATTATTGAATCAAGGCCATATCCTGCTTGGCGCAGATATTTGGCCAGGTACGGAAAAAATGATGAGGAAATTGTCGAGCATTATGTAAGACAACAAGAAGCCATGCTTCAACGTGCCCATACATCCGGTTTGGATTGGCTCATTTTGGATACGACAGAAGCCAATTGGTCGATTGTTGCATCCAAGGTGTGGAAGCATTGGGTATCGTGACAGCCCATTTGGGGTTTGTGCTCCTGCCGGAAACAGCGTACACTAAAGAAAATCAGGATAGAAGGGATGGATCAAAAATGTCGGAACATCGTTTTCATATGGAAGCAGATTGGCGAGGCGGACGACTCAGCACCGGGAAGCTAAAAGGCAACGGTTTGCAGACGGTCATTTCCGTACCTGGGGAATTGGGCGGGCCGGGTGAAGGGACGAATCCAGAAGAGATGCTGATCGGCTCTGCGATGACCTGCTATTTGATTACCCTTGCCGCTATCCTGGAAAAACGGAAAATTCCGGTTCAATCCATCACGCTTCATTCCGAAGGGAAGCTGACAGTCGAGGAAGGAAATCTGGGATTCCGCGAGATTATTCACCGTCCTACGATTCGACTGACCGAGCAGGATGAAACTGTGATAAAGAATGCAACATATGCCGCCAATCGGGCCGAACAAGTATGCATGATTTCCAAAGCGTTGAGGGGCAATGTTACGATTTCGGTTGAACCGGCTATCGAAGTGGTTCAGCAGGTGTAATCCGGTTTGTTTTTTACATAATGACAAATGGCCGTGGGATGAAAACGCCGTCTGCCATTTGATACAGGCAAAGCGTTGGTTCGGCTTTCTCCAGCGAGGCAATCCAATAGCCAAGCGTTGGGTAGTGCCATCCGAGCCGGTCAGCGGATGAAGGCACGGCGGGTGTTGTCGGATGGGTGTGGAACACTCCGATCCACTCCAGACCTTCCGCGCGCATGTCACGCAAGGCGCCGATCAGCGATGGGCCGCTCCAGGCAAAGGTGCGGGAATCTGTATCAGAGAGCGGGGCCGCAAAATGTTTGGTTACATGGGGACCATGGCCGGCCAACATAGCCGAATATTCTTTTGGCAGCGCCTCTTGCCCCTCGGCGAAGAGGCGTTGCACTACTTTCCGATCAATCAGCAGTTTGGTATTCTTATTCGCAAAGGGATTACCAATGACGGAAGCAAACATCTTGATTTCCTTTCAAACGTGAGGGATTTAGAAACATGGATAACCAACATATTTCCATTGGGTTATGCGGCTGGGGAGATCATCATGATCTGTATACACAAGGGGTGCGGACCAAAGACAAGTTGGCGGTGTATGCCAGCCATTTTCCCATTGTTGAAATTGACAGCTCCTTTTATGCTATCTTACCACAAAAAAACTACGAAACCTGGGTGCGTGAAACACCGGACTCATTCCGATTCATTGTAAAGCCTCATCAGGGGATGACCGGACATCAGCGGGGCAGCCAAGAGACGGTAGGGCGGGAAGAACTGTTCCGCCAGTTTGAAGAGAGCATCCAGCCTCTGGCGGAATCGGGAAAGCTGAAGATGATTCTGTTTCAGTTTCCGCCGTGGTTTGATTGTAAGCGCGAGCATGTTGCCTACATCCGATATTGCGCTGCCAAACTGTCTGTGTACCCGATAGCCGTCGAATTCCGGCATCGCAGCTGGTTTGACCAACCGTTCCGTGACAAGACTCTCGCTTTTCTCGCGGAAATAGGGGCCGTACATGTCGTTTGTGACGAGCCGCAAGTAGGGAATGGGTGCGTCCCTATTGTGGTTGCGGCTACCTCCTCCAAGCTAAGCCTTGTCCGTTTTCACGGGCGTAATGCCGCGGGGTGGAGAGACCCGGGACAGGGCCAAAATTGGCGGGATGTCCGCTATCTGTACCATTATCAGGAAACAGAGCTTCTGGAATGGCTGCCGCGCATCAAGCAGTTGGCCGCCCAAACCAGCGAGGTATGCATCTTGTTCAATAACAACTCGGGCGGCCATGCGGCGTCCAATGCCAAGCAGTTTATGCGGATGCTTGGCGTGGAGCCGACCGGTCTTCATCCGCGGCAAATTGAATTGTTTTAGACAAAAACGAATACTCGCTCTCGGGAGCAGGAAGAGGAATTTTTTATGCTCGGATTATCTGTTCTGTTTATCTTGATCGGGTTTCTTGCCGGTGTTGTGGGAAGTTTGGTTGGCATCGGCGGCGGATTGTTTTTTGTCCCGGCCTTACTCTATTTTGTAAATGTAAACGAGCCGGGTACGATGAGTCCGGCAATGGCTACCGGGACCTCTCTTCTCGTCATCGTGATTACCGCCCTTTCCTCAACCCTTGCTTTTTTGAAGCAGAAGAAGGTTGACACAGAAACGGCTTGGTTGTTTTTTGTGGGCAGTGCTCCCGGTTCGATTGTCGGCGTATATTTAAATAAACTGCTTCACGCGGAATCGTTTTATCTCTTATTCGGGCTTTTTCAGATTTGCATGTTTATTTTGATGTTGGTAAAAGACAAGCTGAAGCCGCGTAATATCGCCTGGGATGTAAAGCGTACCATTACCGATTCGGAAGGGATTACCTATGAGTACGGATACAAGCGGTGGGTAGCCATTCTGATTGCCTTCTTCGTCGGAGTTACTTCTTCCTTGTTCGGAGTGGGCGGAGGAATTTTGATGGTTCCCGCGATGATCGTGTTGTTCCGCTTTCCGCCGCATGTGGCAACGGCAACTTCCATGTTTGTCATCTTCTTGTCAGCTATTGTGGGCAGTGCGACCAACCTGTTAAACGGACACATTCACTGGCTGTATGCCTTGATGCTGGCCCCGGGAGCATGGGCAGGCGGCAAATTTGGGGCAATCATGGCTCAACGGCTTAAAGGCAAAACTCTGGTGCTTCTCTTGCGTGTACTGATTTTGGGAATTGCTGTCGAGATGATTTCCAAAGCGATTTGGGCGTAAAGCTGCCAGAAACAGAGATGATCGAGGGAGGGGATCCTATTGTCTCAGACCTGTACGTTACATATTTTGCACACCAATGACATTCACAGCCGCTTCGAGAGAATGGCGCAAATTGCCGGCTGTCTGAAAGAGAAACGCCGATTGTGGGAGTCCCGCGGAGAATATGTCCTAACGGTTGATATTGGCGATCATACCGATCGCATGCGGATGAAAACGGAGGCAACGTGGGGGCAATCGAATGTCAAAGTCCTCAATCAAAGCGGCTACCAATATGTAACGATCGGCAATAATGAAGGACTTACCTTCCCCAAAGAAGTATTGGACGGATTGTATGACCATGCGGAGTTTACCGTTATCCTCAGCAATCTCTTGGAAAGATCTTCAGGCAATCCCCCTAAGTGGGCTGTTCCTTATGCGATTCATGACTGTAACGGGGTACGCGTCGCGTTACTTGGTGTGACCGTTCCTTTTACAAGCTTCTACCAACAGCTGGGTTGGGATGCCAAGAATCCTCTGCCCATTTTGAAGGAACAAGTGCAGCAGCTCCGATCACAAGTGGATGTGATCGTTGTCTTGTCTCATCTGGGTTATCCGGCCGACGTTCAAATAGCGGAACAAATTGAAGGAATTGACATGATTCTCGGGGCTCATACCCATCGGTTGCTGCATCATGGCGAACAGGTTAACAACACGTGGATTGCCCAGGTCGGCATTTTTGGCGAATATGTGGGACATGTATGTCTTGGCTTAAATAAAGGAAAAATCTCGTATGTTGAGGTAGAAACCTTTCACTCCAGCGACTTTCCCGCCGATCAGGAAGTCGTGGAACTGATCAAAGGGGAGAAAGAGCGAGCCACAGAGATTTTGTCTCAGGTGATTGCCGAGTTAAAGCAAGAATTACCCATTGATTGGGAAAAGGAAACGGCGTTTGGCTCCTTCCTGGCGGCCAGTATCCGCCTCTGGACTCAGGCTGAAGTGGGACTGGCCAACGGTGGTTTGCTGCTTCATCCGCTTTCCAAAGGGGAGGTTACGCGGCAAGACTTGCTGGAATGCTTGCCTCATCCGATCAATCCTTGCCTCGTACATTTGAGTGGTCAGCAACTGCTGCGGGTTTTGGAGCGTTCCGTTCAGCCGGAGATTATACACAAAGAGCTTCGCGGATTTGGGTTTCGCGGCAAGGTGAATGGCTGGATGGGGATTGACAATGTGCGAATCTTTTATCGAAGCCAACCCGAACCAGTCATTATTCGGGTAGAAATCGGCGGCCAAGAACTGGACCCTGAGCGAATCTACAAAGTGGGAACCGTTGACATGTATGTGTTTAACCGGCTGTTTACCGAGATTACGGAAGAAGTTCCCCATCAGTTTTTCCTGCCGGAAGTGTTGCGGGAGATTCTGGCGGAAACCTTATCAAACGAAGCGCTGATTCAAGCCAGCTTTACCAAACGTTGGATCAGTCTGTAAGAAGGTATTTGGGCCTCTTTCTTTTGCGAAGTTTGGGAATGATAAAAAGAAAAGCGGCGAGGTGAGTGCATGCGTTTTATTGATGAACTATACGAGTTGTACCGGGGACACTTGACTCGTGACGAAGAGGACATTGTGGCGATTGTGATAGGGATTTTATCTGAACAGTCGAGAGATGACTTGCTCAAGCTGATTGGTGAAATGGATGAAGAGGAACTGTTTCATATGGTTGCTTACTATATGATTGAAGTGATGAAACGCAAAGTAGCCATGGAGGATGTAGAAGGATCACCCACGGCTGTCCATTAGGGGGAAGACTCACACATACTGGCAGGGGGTCATAGGGTAATGAAGAGGAAGCTAAGGGGAGGGATATTTGGTGATTGAAGTACAACCGTTGCATTTTGAAGAAGGGACCGCAGTAGCTGTAACGGTACGCTTACCTAAAACGACATTACTGGCTGTTACAACCGATAAAGGATATATCATGTGCGGCGCTTTAGATATCGGCTTATTAAACGAAAGGCTGGCAGCCAGGGAGATCATTGCGGGGCGTGCAGTTGGAGTGAAAACGATTGAGGAACTGCTCAACGCTCCCCTCGAATCCGTTACCGTGACAGCCGAAAAACTTGGGATTGCGGCAGGAATGACCGGCAGAGATGCTGTGAGAAAAATGTTTTAGAGCATCCATTTACATGGGTGCTCTTTTTTTACTATGATAGTAAAAGATTTTGAGTTATGTATGTAAATTAGGCAGCGGAGAAGAACTTCCCAGAAAGAGAGTTGAAACCATGCGACTTGTTTCGATTGCCAATTGCCGGCCTGGAGAGAAATTGGCAAAAAGCATATATTCCAACAACGGTAACACCCTCATCGGACAGGGAGTAATTCTCAACCAGCGGATGATTGATCGATTGAAGGATCTTAATATTACGGCAATCTATATTGATGATGAGCAGACCGAAGATATCGTCGTGGAGGATGCCGTAAGCGAGGCAACCCGCAAAGAAGCGATGAGTGTGATACATAATACGTTTCAAGTATTTCAGGAAGATCCGAAACGCTGGCAGAAACACTTCAATAACAGGCAGCTTGGGAAACAGTTCCGCCAGGTCATGTCATCCGTGATTGATGAGTTGAAGCAGAATCACTCGGCAATGAACTTGTTGGGGAGTGTTTGCAGCACGGATCACTATGTATTTGCCCATTCATTCAACGTCACCTTGTACACAACCGCAGTTGGTCTAAGGATCGGGTTAAACGAGAAGGAATTGATGGAAATCGGAATTGGCGCGATGCTGCATGATGTGGGAAAAGTGGCTGTTCCCCAGGAAATCTTGAGCAAGCCAGGCAAGTTAACGGATGAAGAGTTTGAACAGATCAAAAAGCATACCGAATTTGGTTTTGAGATTCTGCGCAAACAAGACGAGATTCCGCTTTTGGCGGCCCATTGTGCGTTCCAGCACCATGAACGGCTCGACGGATCGGGATATCCCCGCAATCTGAAAGATCAGGCAATCCATCCTTTTGCCAAGGTTCTCGCAATTGCGGACGTATATGACGCATTGACGACACATCGCGTATATCGGAAAGCGATGCTGCCGCATCAGGCGATGGAGATTTTGTATACAGGTGTGGACAAGCTGTTTGTAAAGGAGTATGTGGAGACGTTCAGGGACACGATTGCTTTGTATCCGATTGGATTAGGCGTCACACTGAATACGGGCGAAGAAGGAGTGGTGGTTGATTATAACCGCGGAGCTCCAAGCAGGCCTATTGTCCGTATATTCAAGGACGAGCACGGAAATCAACTGGACTCGCCATATGAGGTTGACCTGTCCAAGCGATTGAATCTGGTCATTTCAACTTGTGATCTGCTTATCTAAAGTTCCAAACATGACAAGCTGGAAGGATGCGAATGTTGATGGAGATTCGTGAATTTACCCTGCATGATTATGAAGCCGTAATTGATTTGTGGAAAAGAGCAGGATTGGTACTGTCACGTTCTGATTCGCTGGAAGGGATTAAGAGCAAATTGGAAAGAGATCCTGATTTGTTTTTGGTGGCAGAGGAAGATCAACGAATCGTAGGAGCAGTAATGGGGTGCTTTGATGGCAGAAGAGGATGGGTGAATCATTTAGCAATCGATCCCCAATTTCAAGGAAAGCATTTTGGAAAGATCATCATGGAGGAACTTGAAAAGCGTTTAAAGGAGAAAGGCTGTGAAAAAGTAAATCTCCTCGTTAGGATGGATAACACAAAGGTTCAGGGATTTTATGAACGTCTTGGTTTTAAACAGGATGAGCTAGTGTTTATGGAAAAGTGGATTAAGTAAAGCTCGCTTCCCACCTCTATAAAACAAAGAAAATGGCGCGTTAAAACTCTTGTCAGTTTACACGCCTTTTTTTATTACAACCATTCTTTCTTCTTGAAGATAATATACATCCCTAAACCGAGCGTTACCATCACGCCGAGCACGATGTAGTAGGCGTATGGAGAATGCAGCTCCGGCATGTATTCGAAGTTCATACCGTAAATGCCCGTTACGATGGTCAGCGGCATAAAAATGGTGGTCAGCGCCGTGAACACACGCATGGTCTCATTTGCCCGATTGGCAAGAGCAGCTTGATAAGCTTCCCGCAAGTTACCCATCAAGTCGCGGAATGTGTCGAAGCTCTCCACAATTTTTACGGCATTCTCATGAATATCTCCGAAGTATTTCTGCAAGTGGTCGTCAATTAGAGCCAGCTCTTTTTTATTCAAGAGAGCGATTAGATCGCGCTGAGGCCCCAGCATTTTCTTGGCGTACAAGATCTCGCTTCGCAGTCCGATGATCTCGTTCAGATGAGCTTTCTCCGCTTTGACCAAAATCTTGGCTTCGAGCTGCTCAATCAAGTCCTCAATATGGTCGATGACTCCGAAGTAATTCTCCACAATTTGATCAATCAAGTGGTATAGCATGAAATCTGCTTTATTGATCTCTTCATCCCGAATGATGTTATCAATCTCGCTTAATTCCCTTACCGGATATTTGCTGACCGTGACCATATAGTGTTCCCCGATAAAAATGTTGACCTCGCGCAGATGGATGTCCTGATTGGCAAACTCCACGCTGTTGATCACGATGAAATAATGATCGTCGTAAATCTCCAGTTTTGGCCGCTGTTCTTCTTCGTCGATACAATCCTCAATAGCCAAATCATGAAATCCAAAGACTCGCTGAAGCTCGTCCAAATCAAACAAACCGGCATGAATCCAGTAAAAGCCGTATGCCGGGGGCAAGCGCATGTCTTCAATGTCTTCTATTTCTTTCAGTCGGCCATTTTGCACAAGATGAATTTTCAAGATTATGATGCTCTCCTCTCCATGGGGCCAGCCCGGGAATAGGTTAAGGACGCCTCGTTCTGAGGGTCAACCGGGGGCCCCTCCCGACACAGTATAAGCCTTGGTCAGGTAGGTTTTTCTTAGTATACCATTTTTGGGATCATCGAACACTTGACCTTCACGCTGCGTCATCCTTCATGCTGGATATAGCAGACAAATCTGAACATCGAAATCAACAAAAGGAGGATGAAACACGTGATCGCAAAGACAAACCGAATGTTATTGAAAGGCGGTATCGTGATGCAGGGGAGGGACGAAGGGATTCGCTTCGAGCCTCGCGACATCATCATCGAGAATGGAAAAATCGCTGAAATTGGCGGCGATTTGTCAAACAGATGGAGAGAAGCTTACCACGGTGAGGGGGAAGTGATGTCTGTAAAGGGAAAATGGATATTGCCAGGTTTCGTCAACACCCATAACCATGCGGGAATGAGCTTGCTTCGCTGCTTCAGTGACGACAAACGCTTAATGGAGTGGTTAAGCAACAAAATACTGCCGGCAGAAGCGAAAATGACGCCAGAAGATATCTATTGGGGCACCCAATTGGCGATGCTGGAAATGGTGAAGTCGGGAACCACAGCCTTTGCCGACATGTACATGGAGATGGATCATGTGGCGCAAGCGGTTGCGGAAGCGGGGATGCGAGCCTCATTGTGCAGAGGGATGGTATTTCTCGAAGACGACGGCGGCAGAAGAATGAGGGAAGCACTGGAGCTTTATGAAAAATGGCATAATCAGGCGGACGGCAGAATTCAGGTAATGCTGGGGCCGCACGCGCCGTATACATGTCCGCCGGAAAGCTTGCGCATGATCGGGCAGCTGGCCAAAGAAAAGCAAATCCCGATCCATATTCATCTGGCGGAAACAGAAGAGGAATGGAACAAGATGAAGGAGCGGTATCAATGTACACCTACAGAATATTTGGCTGATTGCGGACTTTTGGACGGCCATCCGATCCTCTTGGCTCATGCCGTTCACTTAAGTGAGGAAGACATACAATTACTGGGCAACATTCAAGGAGGGGTCGCACACAATCCAGTCAGCAATCTGAAGCTGGGCTGCGGAATTGCCCCGATTGAGTCGATGCTTGAACAAGGGATAACGGTCGGATTGGGGACGGATGGAGCAGGCAGCGCCTCTTCTCTGGACATGTTTCTCACCATGCAAGCGGCCAGTTGGCTGCAAAAGATTGCCTTCCGTGACCCGACCCGTCTCCATGCACGAAAGGTTCTCACCATGGCGACGCAGAACGGCGCATCCATCCTTGGCATGGGGGAGACCACGGGTGCTCTGGAAGCGGGCAAAGCAGCCGATTTGATCATAATCAATCCTGATACAGCGCACTTGATCCCGCAGCATGATATCGCCAGCCTGCTGGTTTACGCAGCGAAGGGAACAGATGTGGAGAGCGTGATCGTCAACGGCCGCCTGCTGATGCATCAGCGGGAGATGTTAATCGTAGACGAAGAAAAAATCAAATATGAAGCGTCTGCCCGCGCCAAACGGATTGTGGAAGGGATATAATTCCATTTTTTCAGGTCAGATGATAAGATGGATGGGAAAGAGATGCTGAACGAGAAAGACGCATTGAACCTATGATAGCGTGCGTTGCGCGTTGGACTACCCAAGGGAGATGAAAGAGATGAGAGAGAAGGAAGAGATGAACATCAGAATACGTCCGGAACAGCAGCCTGATTATCACCGAATTGCCGAAATATATGCGTCCGCCTTTACCAAAAGTAATTCAGCCGTCGAAGCCGTTCTTGTAGCGGTACATCGGCAAAAAGCACAATATGATCCCGAGCTTTCCCTTGTTGCCGAAATGAACGGGAACGTGGTTGGTCATGTTTTGTTTACACCATACCAAATGATGCTATCGGGCCAGTCCGTTCCGGCAGTCGTTCTTTCACCGATTGCGGTAGACCCTGCCTGCCAGCTTCAAGGAATTGGAACCATGTTGATTGAAGCAGGTCTGCGGCGAGCAAGAGCCAAGGGATATGAAGCTTCCCTTGTGTTGGGGCATCCTACCTATTATCCTCGCTTCGGGTATGCTGCCAAAATGTTTGGGAATTGCAGAATTTCCATCCCTCTTTGCGAATGGGCAACAGGTAAGGACGTTTCTCATCCGATAGTGAAGAGGCGGGTTGAACCGTCCGATCTTCCCGCGTTGCTCTCCCTTTGGGATTACTGGTTTCATGATTGCGACCTGGCACTTCGGCCGGGCAGTTCCATTGGAGAGTGGCTTTCCACCAACCGAAATATCATTTCCTTCGTTTTCACCCGGAATGAACAATTATTGGGTTATGTCCGCTATAACCAATCTTCACCTGAGCAAATCCTTTCCTTTTTGGCAGCAGATAAGGAGGCGGCCGAAATCCTTCTATCTCACCACATTTCTTGCTATGTAAGCAGGACGTCGGCAGACCAGCTAACGATTCAGGTACACCCCGATTCATCTGCGACCAAGGAGGTATTCGGCAGTTCCTATCAGGCGGTGGTGCAGCCCTGGGAAGCAGGGATGATCAAGCTCCTGCGCGAAAATGAGCTGGTGCGGGCCTATATTCAGGAAGTGTCTTCAGGGAACCGCAGGATCGGATTGGTCACCTGGCCGGTGGATTTTGAGGTTTGTTAACGAGTCTTTCACGAGAAGCCTGATTATCTCCGGGAACCAGAGTTGATCGTCACTCATTTGTTCCAGTTCGGCATGGGGAATCCATGTTGCCCGCAATATTTCTTGCCCGTCTGCCCTTTCGGAAGAATCACGACAAACTGTTTTTGCAGATGTTCTGCACATGCCGGATAAACATCGCAACCGCTTTGGAAGTCGATTCCATAGAAGTGACGGCAAGCCCGAGGGAGCGGTAAATCGGCGGGTCAAACGATAAGACCGTCGCATGTGACAACTTCAAGGGAAGGGCCATTGACGGCAAAATGGTAATGCCGAAGCCCTGCTGAACCATGGTGAGGATGGTGGCGGTCTCTTTCACCTCGTATTTAATGTCGGGATTGCAGGCTTTGAAAATTTGACGAATCATCCCTTCGCAGCCGCCTTTCGTCATAATGAAAGCTTCCCCACGGATTTCTTCGACGTCTATGGCCTTGCGCTTTGCCAACGCGTGGGAGGCTGGAACGATGATGTTCATCTCGTCATGCATGATAAACGTTGTCTCGAATTCATCATCAGGAAGGGAGACAAAGCCCACATCGACTGCTCCCGTATAAATCCAGTTGCGCACTTCCTGGTTGGTTCCATCCAGAAAAATCAACTCGATTCCCGGATAGCTGGCGCGAAACGTCTTCATGGCGTAGGGAAGCAATCTGGCAGAAACACTGGGAAAGCTGCCAATGCGAATCAAGCCCTTCGATAGACCTTTGTATTCCGATAAATCCTCTTGAATCTGCTTGGTGTGCCGCATGATCTCTTGAACGTGAAAAAGAACTTTTTCACCGGCAGAGGTAAGCTTGATGCCTTTGCGGTCTCTGATGAAAAGCGTGGCATTCAACTCCGACTCCAGATTGGAGATAATATGGCTTACGGCCGACTGGGTCATTCCCAGCGTGTCGCCTGCTTTGGTGAAACTGCCTTCTTTGACGACAGCGAGAAACACTTCGAATTGAATCAGTGTCATGCAGATAAGCTCCTTTTCATGTTGATCGGGCCTACTAGCTTAGCATGAGTAATCGTTCATGCAAACCATGAGAAACCTTCATTTGATCTTCCAAATGGAGGATTGTTATGATTTCTGTAAAAGACACGGGAGGAATACGGATGAAAACGATTGGCTTGATTGGCGGGATGAGTTGGGAATCTTCCTTAGAATATTATCGTATCATGAACGAAAAAGTAAAAGAAGAGCTGGGAGGGTACCATTCGGCCAAATGTCTAATGTATTCGGTAGATTTCGAAGAGGTGAAACAACTGCAGTACAGCGGAAATTGGCAGGCAGCGACCGACCTGATCGTTCAGGCTGCTGAACAAGTGGAAAGAGGCGGGGCGGACTGTCTTTTGATCTGCACCAATACGATGCACAAGATGGCTGACGAGGTACAGGCTAACATTACGATTCCGCTGCTTCATATTGCCGATGCGACCGGCGCAAGAATCGCCGCCCGAAATATCCGCAAAGTAGGGCTTTTGGCTACCAGGTTTACGATGGAGGAAGACTTTTACAAAAACCGCTTAAAAGAAAAATTTGATCTGGATGTCATCATTCCCGACGAAGATGACCGGAAAATCGTGCATAACGTCATTTATGAAGAACTGGTGTTTGGCCAAGTGAAGCAGGAATCCAAAGAAGAATACAAACGAATTATCCGTCAGCTTGTCGCGAAAGGGGCAGAGGGAATTATTCTTGGATGTACAGAGATTATGCTGTTAATGAATCAGGAAGATTGCAGCGTGCCCGTGTTTGACACGACCAGAATCCATGCTGAGGCAGGAGTGGAATTTGCCCTGAGGTAGCCTCTTGTATCCCGTCAAATACCAAAAGATTAAAAGAGACCATTTTTCCAGCCATAGCACTTGGCAGTACACAGGCGGAAAAATGGTCTCTTCGCCGTTAAACCTTCAGATTGGCATCCATGCGTTGTGTAAAGGAGCGTCTGGGCAGTTTCCACTGATAATGGACACTAACCATTCGAAATACCACAATCAGCGCAAACAGGATGTACAATTGGACCGGCTGTTCATTGTTTACCCAGCCCTGTTGAATGACAAGTCCGGCGAGCATGGCCCAAACCGCATAAATCTCTTCACGCAGGACAAGCGGCTTTCGTCCTGCCAATATGTCACGGATGATACCTCCGCCAATTCCTGTCATCATGGCGGCTACCATGACGGCACTCAGCGGATGCTGCATCTGCGTTGCATAGAGTGCGCCTTGAATGGCAAACGCCGACAAACCGATTGCGTCAAAAAAAGATTCCCAGCGCTTCCAACGCCAAATCCAGCTGCTCGGCAGCAAAAAAACAACCGTCATGGCAATCAGCGCTATCTTAAGCAAAATACCCTGCTCCCAAACACTTGAGACCGGCACTCCGATCAGCAGATTACGGACGATTCCCCCGCCAAAGGCCGTAACCAATCCAAGAACATAAACACCGAGAATATCGTATTCTTCTTCCATGGCAACAATTGCTCCGCTTACCGCAAAGGCGATTGTCCCGATAATGTTAAAAACTTCCCAACTCAAACTCTGCAAATCCTTTCTGCACATATTTCCGCTCTTTGGCGCATGTTTTTTGGCTGTATAAAAAACTATCACTATTTTCCCGAGAATTCCACTAGGAATATTCTGGAATCAAAAGAATTACCGGAAATTCACTAGAGATTTTATCCCATTCTTGGTGTATATCTTGATTGTAAGCTTGTACCGAGCCATTCCAAAACCAAACATCATGAGAGGGGAACCTAAAGATGAATGCTCGATTCCCAAAAAATAAAGCGACGGCATTGTTGCTAGCCGCGTTGTTGACCACTTCGTTCCAGCCTGCCTGGGCGGCTTCGGCTGATCAAGCCGCAGCAAGCAGCCAGCAAGCGCCGATCCGGCAAGCACAGACTGCCAAGCAGCTCCAGGAAATCCGAATTCAGATCAACGGCAAGAGTGTTTCTTCAACCGACGCGAAGCCGTTCATTGATTCCGCCCATAGCCGGACAATGGTTCCACTGCGTCTGATCAGCGAGGAACTGGGAGCAAAGGTAGATTGGAACGGGGCTAGTCAGGTAGTAACCATCTCCCAGGCCAATACGGTTATCCGTTTGTCATTGCATGAAAAAATGGCGGATGTAGGCGGGAAGAAGGTTGAACTGGATGCTCTGCCTGTCCTGAAAAACGGGCGTACCTTCGTACCGTTGCGATTTATCGGGGAGACACTTGGCGCCGATGTAAGCTGGGATCAGGAGCACAAAACCGTCAGCATCGTGACAACTATTCCTTCCGTTGTTCTGACTATTGATCAAGCCATTCAGCTTGCGCTCAAGAACAATACCGATTTGCAAACTTTGCGGATAGATGCCGATTCGGCCGATCTGAATGCGCGTTTGGTAAATGCCAAGGTGAAGGACATCCCAAGCGATTTCATTGAATCACTTGATCTGGCCCAACAAAAGTACGTGAATCAGGCAAAAGCGGAAATGGCCAAAAAAGTAAATCAACTGTATGTGAAGGCGACGGAAAGCAACATTCGTCTGGGTGCGCAAAAAGCTTACTACGACCTGTTAAATGCCAGAGCCGAACTGCAAAGCAAAGAGCAAGCAATGCTTCGGGCAGAAACCCAGCGCAAAGTGGCAGAAGCTTCATTCAAGGCAGGGGTAAGAGCCAAGGTTGATGTTCTGCAGGCGCAAGCGGCGGAAGCGGGAGCCAAAGCCCAACTGGCCGTAGCCCAAAATAATGAAAAGATTGCTCAAATGAAACTGAATGCTTTTATCGGCACAAACTTGGATAAACAGTGGAAGCTCTCAGATGACACTTTACATTCTGACGGGTTATCGGTATCACTCGATGAGGCCACAAAGCTTGCCTTGGCACAGCGGGCAGAAGTGCTGCAAAAGCAAGAAGAGATCAAAGTGGCAGAACTGAATCACGACCTGATCGCCAAATACTCTTCTCTTTCCACTTACCAAGGTGAACTGAGTGATAATGAGGTGGAGAAGGCAAAAATTGCCCTCGAGGAACAGAAGAAAGAGATTACGGTTGAAGTGGCGCAAGCTTATCTGAACCTTCACTCTGGCCAAGAAGCGCTGGAAGCCAACGAAAAGGCGATGGAAGCGGCCAAGGAGAACTACCGCTTAACCAATCTCCGTTTTGAAAATGGAATGTCTACGACGATGGAAGTGATTCAAGCGCAGGAAGAGCTGACCAACCGCGAAAACCAGTACCAAGCGGCGGTATACAATTATAATCTGGCGGTCATTAGCTTCGAGAATGTGATGGGAAAATAATCAGGGAAAAGAGCTTCTCCCAACGGGAAGCTCTTTTTCTATGGTATGATAATAGAGGAATCAATAGAAAGGCAAAAAGGGGAAAAGAGTATGGATGTTACACCTGATAAGCAAAATATTGAAAAGGTTTTCTCAAATACAACCTATTATATAGATTTTTATCAGAGACAATATAAATGGAATGATGAGCCGGTAAAGAGACTGCTGGACGATATCTTTTATAAATTTAACACCGAATATGTTCGTTGGAAGGACAGCGACATTGAACTGGATAAACTTGTGGAAAAATACTCCTGGTATTATCTCAATACATACGTAACCAATCGTGTCGATGGGAAGCTGTATATTGTGGATGGGCAGCAAAGACTGACCACTCTTACACTGATTTTGATCAAGCTAAGACATAAAGCCAAGCAAATGCAATCAGCGTTGGAAGGGTGGATTTCCTCCTTAATTGCCGGTCAGTCGGGATTCAAAAAAGAATTCTGGATGAACCATGAGCAGCACAAGGGCACGATCTCTGCTCTTTATGACGGACAAGAATTGGATAAGATCGATACCTCAAGCGGGATTACCTCCGTCAACCTGGTTGCCAATTACAAAACGATTTCCGGCTACCTGGACAAGGAACTGGAGGATAAGCACAAGTTTGAAAGCTTCGTTTTCTATTTTTTAAGAAGATTGGTTTTAATCAATCTCAATGTGGAACAAACCGATGTGCCGATGATTTTTGAGGTGATTAACGACAGAGGGATCAAGCTGAAGCCATATGAAATTTTAAAAGGAAAATTATTGGGCCAGATCGATAAAGAAGAACTGGAGCAGTTAAACCTCAATGAGCTTTGGGATCAACAGGTGGGCAAAATCAATAATATGTACGATGACGAGATTGATAATTTTTTCATCTATTTCTTGAGAGCGAAGTTTGCCAATACCGTTGGGGAAGCACGCAAGTACGACAAAAATTACCACCGTACCATGTTTATGCCCGACATCGATCAAAAGCTGCACTTGCAGCATAACCCGAAGGCGGTAAAAAGTTTCTTGCAAAATGAGTTTCAATACTATACGGAATTGTATTATCGTGTTTTACAATATTACAAAAATCCTAACCAGGATTTCATTCACGTCTACTACAACGGCTTGACGGAAATGGACAGCCAGTTTTTGCTGATCTTGTCAGCTTGCCAGTTGAACGATCCGCAAGAAATAGAGAAGATTAAAATTGTATCGTATGAAGTGGATCGGTTGTTTTCTCTGTTGCAGCTGCAAAAAAGCTATGACAGCAATGATTTTAACGAGGCGATATATCAGATCAGCGCTCAAATCAGGGGAATAGACAGCCATAAGATAAAAGCTGTCTTTGACCAATACCTGTTAAAACTGTTGTCTGATGCGAGAGGGGTTACTTCTGCTCAACCCATTTCCTACAACTTTTTCAAGGATACGGGGATAGAATTGAACAAACGTTTCAAACGCTATTTTTTTGCCAGAATAGAACAGTTTATTGCAGACAATACTAATATGAAAATGAAACACTCCCTGTATGATTTGGTGGCCAATACCGGCTCGGTAAACGGATTTCATATCGAGCATATTCTGGCAGACAATGCGGAAAATTTAAAGGCATTTGGCAATGATCAGGAACTGTTTGAGCGGGAACGAAACAGACTGGGCGGACTTCTTCTGTTGAAAGGAAAAGATAACATTTCCAGCAATAACGAACCGTTTCACAAGAAGCTGGAAACGTACGCAAACACCCTTTACTGGAATGAAACACTCAGACAGGACAGTTATAAATCAAAATTAGATTTTTCCAACATGATAAAGAAATTCAACCTTCAGTTTCGGCCAATGGACACATTTGGACCGGCAGAATTGGAGGAGCGGCATAAGCTGCTGTTTGATTTAATTGAAATTATTTGGGCATAAACGAGATTGGGCGCCAGATCAATTGGGGTGGCGCCCTTTCTTCCTTACGCTAGTTGTTTCCATCAAGCTCTTTGATCTTTTGCTTCATGGAGGCAATTGTCAGATTTTGAAACTGGGGAAAACTGAATTCGCCTAACGCTACTGTTTTTCCTTCATAAATGGGATAAACCCCTTGCCATAATCCGACGAGAGAGTAAAGATTCGTGCCCGGGATTTGCTGGAGAAAGCAGATATAATCACCTTCTGCAAGCGGTCCGGGATAGCGGTTGTTAAGTGGGCTTGATTTATCAGGCAGTGGTTCTACGCCTTCCGACAGCAGATTCACTAGGATGGGGGCCTTTCCTTTCAGAACCTGCTTTACATGATACTTTTGGACGAAATTCACGATGCGTCCATTGCCTTCCTTGATCGGAGTGGGATACTCATCATATGCTGTGTCTGACCATCCGTATACAACCAGATGGGAGCGTTTGACAAGCTGCTGCGCATTTTGAACAACAGTCTTGTCAACCTGGATGCTGGTGTAATCTTTCTTTTTTGCCGTAGCGGTAATGGCTGGAACCGATGTGCACAGCACGGCGATAAGGATAGACGAAAAAATTTTCTTCACATGATCACCCCGTGTTTTCTTTTCACCACCACTACTTTTCCACCTGACTGCTTCTATTATGTGCAAGGCGCGAAGAGAGAGATCAGCCTTTGTTATTTAGAACGGAGGTTGACTCGACATGAAACGATACGTTTTTTCGCTGAAAAGAGGAGGCATACACATGAATAATCAGCTTGTCGCACACCGCGGATGGTCCGGCTTGGCTCCGGAAAATACATTGTCGTCGATCAGAAAGGCGGCAGAGCACCCACAGATTGAGATGATCGAGATTGATGTGCAGTTGAGCCGTGACGGCATACCCGTCGTGATTCACGATTATACTCTGGAGCGAACAACGAACGGATCGGGGCTAGTAGCTGAACATACCTTGCAAGAGCTGAAAAAACTTGACGCCGGTTCGTGGTTTCACGATCAATATGCGGGAGAGACCATCCCTACGCTTGAGGAAGTGCTGCAGGTGGCGAGTGATCATCACAAGAAATTGAACATTGAGTTGAAACGGGCCGGGGATTTGTACCCGGATATGGAGCAGCGGGTCATCGAACTGACACGGAAGTATGCCCTGGAGTCCTCCGTGGTGATTACCTCGTTCAACCATGAATTAATACAGAAGGTAAGCCGTCTGGCCCCGGAGATAAAAAGAGGTCTCATCATTTACGGAATGCCCGTACTGCTTGATCAACAGCTTGCGGCAACGGGAGCTACCATTCTGTCAATGTGTTATCCTTATTTGACAAGCTCATTCGTTCTTCCATTCCTTGAGCAAGGAATTGAGTTTATCGCTTGGACTGTAGATGACCCGAAGCATATGAAACAGGTAGCGGCGCTTGACGAAAGGATCGCCATTTGCACCAATCATCCGGATCGGTGGTATGACCTGAGAAAATGATTGACAAATCATGAGACAGCTCTAATAATAAGATTAAATCCGACTTAATTAATCGGTTTACTAAACATTAAAAAGAACAAACCAAGTATTGGATTTCTGGATACATTTGTAACGAGGAGTGATCAGATGGAGGAGACTGTTAAAATTCCTGCCGGTACCAGCGAATTAACGGGTTCGTTGCATCGTCCCAATGCAGGAAGAAATCAACTGCTGCCTGTGATCATTATTTGCCACGGCTTTGTGGGATCGCGAATCGGCGTAGACCGGATTTTTGTGCAAACGGCAAGGACATTGGCTGAGGACGGTTATATCGTTTTGCGTTTTGACTATGCAGGTTGCGGGGAAAGTCAAGGGAATTATGGAGATCAGCAGCTCCAGGATCTGATCGAGCAAACAGTTCATGTGCTCCATTATGTTGAGACGATAGAGGGTGCTGACCGAAGGAATATCACCCTGATCGGACACAGCTTGGGTGGTGCGGTTGCCACGATCACAGCTTCTTTGGATAAGAGAGTGAATTCGCTTGTTCTTTGGTCGCCGGTAGCCTATCCGTTTCAGGATATTCTGCGTATAGTAGGCAAGGAAGCTTATCAGGAAGCAAAAGAAAAAAGATACACGGATCATCGGGGATACTTGCTATCTCAGCAGTTTTTCGATTCGATGGTGGATTTTTACCCGCTAAAGGAGCTTCAAAAGTTTCCTGGGGATGTTCTGATTATCCATGGAGACCATGATCATATAATTCCCTCCAAATATTGTTTCTATTATGAAAAGGCTTTTTTGCTGCGCTCTCAAGGCAAATGTGACAAAGATATAATCGTAGGCGCGGATCACACCTACTCCAATCATGTCCATAGGATGCAACTGTTCGAGCGCACCAAAAAATGGCTAGCGGACAGACCGAAGCACCTTTTGGCTGCCAGATGAAAGCATCTGGCGGTTTTTTCTGCTGTAAAATGTGCGGAGATATGTCAAGCAATGACCGTTTTGCTGCCTTGAAACTTCAGCGAAAAAGTTGACCATCGTATAATGAACCATATATCCTGTAACCAAAAAGGGGGGAAATACCATGAGGGAAGATACGAAGCAGGAAAATAAGCAGCTAGAGCCTGTTTCCATGTATGAAATGATGGCGAAGCTGTTTGCCCATGTAGCCAAGTCGGTGGTAGATCGTTTCGGAGAGGAAGGCCGGGAAGCAGTGATGGAAGGGGTTCGGTCGTTTGGCGAAGAACGGGGACGCGATATTGCCCGTCGTGCGGCGGCGGTTGGTCAACCCAACGAAATTGAAAACTATTTACCCAACTACGATATGGAAAGAAGCAAGTCATTTACATCGAAGACGACCTTTCATCCGGGGGAATTTGAACAAACCTTTACCAAATGTGCGTTTGCTGAGCAATGGAAAAAGGATGGCATGGAGGAATACGGGGTTCTTTATTGCAAAATGATCGATCCGGCAATTGCGAAGGGTTTTAACCCCAACCTTGAGGTGACCCAGGAATCTCACATTCTCAAAGAGGGTGCTTGCCGTTTCCGGTTTCAGATGAAACAGGACGAATCAGCGGCGAGAATCTGACAGAGTAAGAGCGCCAGATCAAGGGATCTGGCGCTCAAGTCGTTCGTACGCAGAAGTACGTGACAGGTTCAATTTATTTAAACAGCTTAACCCGATCCTCCAGTGGCTGGAATGATTTTTCGCCGGCTTCAACAGTCGGCTTTCCGAATGGAAGCTGCGCAATTAGTTTCCAACTGTCCGGAATACTCCATTCTTTTTTCACATCTTCATCAATCAGCGGGTTATAGTGCTGCAGGGATGCACCGAAGCCTTCGATTTCCAATGCTGTCCACACAACAAATTGAAGCATGCCGGAAGACTGATTGGACCAGACGGGGAAGTTATCTTTATAAAGCGCAAAGTCATTTTGCAGCTGTTCGATTACACTGTTATCCTCAAAGAATAAGACTGTACCGTAACCCGAACGGAATGAGTTAATCTTTGCCTCAGTAGGTGCAAATTGTTCTTCAGCCACAATTTTTCTCAACGCTTCTTTGGTAATATCCCATAATTTGTCGTGGTGCTCTCCCAATAAAACAACAACTCTGCCGCTTTGTGAGTTAAATGATGAAGGAACATGTTTGACAGCATGATGAACCACTTCCAGAATTCTTTCGTCTGAAACGACCGCTTCTTTACTGATTCCGTAGATGGAGCGTCTGTCTTTTACAGCAGTATAAAAATCTTTCGCCATGGATATCATCCTTCCAATATTTTTAAAAAATCAATTCTTACTTTATGTAAGTATCATACATCCGTATATTTACTTTTGTCTAGATATTTCATAAAAAAAATTCAGTATATTATCTACGCTTGACCAAACAGTTTTGCGCATCAAAAATTCTTGCAGTGCCGACAAAAATCATATAATATTTCGTATGAGAAATTTTTCTACCCGAAATATATAGGGAGGTGAAATGATGAACCAAGCGGTACAAATCCGTGATTCCCTGCAGCGGTTGAACAAATTGTTTTCCATGATTGCCATCAAAGAATTTGAACAGGTCGGGATCACATCACCGCAAATAATGGTTTTGCGGTGTATTCTTTACGAGCCCAAAACAATAGGGCAGATCAGCAATGCGGTTCATCTTTCGTATAGCACGGTTTCAGGTATTATTGATCGCCTGGAGCGTGAGGGCTTCGTCCAACGAACGAGAGATTTGGATGACAGACGCGTTGTCTGGATTAACAAAACAGAGAAATTTGAAGAAATTAAAAAACAGGTACCTTTCTTTCAGGAAGAGTACTATGCCCAAATGTTTCAAGATTTATCGGAAGAAGAGGTAAACAATATCGTTTCATCTCTGCGTTTGCTAATAACCCAATTGGAGAAGAAAGTTGAGGAGAAACAATGAAACGCAAGCTCGTGCTTTATATCATTCTCGCCGTTATGGTCTTGACAGGTGGTGGAATCGGCTACTATTACTGGTACGAAGATGCTCATTACGTGAAAACAGAGGATGCAAGAATAGCGGGTGACATCTACCGTGTCATGCCCAGAATCTCCGGAAAGCTTACTTCCCTTTCGATAAAAGAAGGAGACACCGTTGTGGCTGATCAGATCGTAGGGCAGCAAGATACGTCCAACCTTCCCGGCAATATGCTGGAAAACGCCTCCCTGCGTGCACCGATTAGCGGAACCGTCATTAAAACCCTGGCTAAAGTGGGCGAAGTTGTCGCCCCGGGGCAAGCGGTCGCCATGGTAGTGGATGAAAATAATCTTTATGTCTCCGCCAATATTGAAGAGACAGACATTCATAAAATTCGCCTTGGCGAAACTGTGGACTTTACCGTAGATTCCTTTCCGGGCCAGCAATTCCACGGAAAAGTAAGTGAGATTGGGGAAGCGACAAACTCTACCTTCTCGTTACTTCCGGCGACCAACACCAGCGGGAACTTTACCAAGGTGACACAGCGTTTCCCCATTAAAATCGCCATCGACTCATCCAATGGAGCCGATTTTCTGAGCGGAATGAACGCTGTAATCAAAATCCACGTGAAAGGGAATTAAGGTGACGCTCTCATGAGAAAAAAATATCTGCATTCAATCATTGCATTATCCCTGCTCGCCGCTTCCGCTTCGATTACCGGCTGCAGCTCAGATCCGGTCAGCGGACAGGAGCAGAGCCTGCCATCGGTCAAAGTTTTTCATGTTGCCGAGGGGGCCAGCACCGGTTTGATGGCAAGCGGAAAAGTGGAAGCGAGCCAAGAAATTCAAGTGGTATCCAAATTGCCCGGGAAGGTGGCATTGGTCAAAGTAGATGAAGGCGCCAAGGTGAAAAAAGGCGAAGCGCTGGTTCAACTGGAAGCAGATGATTACATCCAGCAAGTGAAGCAAGCAGAGTCTGGAATCGTCGGGGCCCAAGCGCGATTGAACGATCTGAAAGCAGGTGCAAGGGATCAACAGATTGAGCAGCTGCAAAGCACAGTGGAACAAGCAAAAGCAGCCTATGACACAGCCCAGAAAGCATACAACCGGATGAAATCGCTCTACGACTCTGGGGCTGTATCAGAGGCTGATCTGGAGAAGGCACAACTCGAGTTGGAAAAAGGCAGAACCGGTTATGAAGCAGCTAGAGCTCAGCTTGATTTGGCTAATGCCGGGGCGACAGCCAATTCCATTACGGCGTCAGCTGCCGAAGTGGATCGTTTGAAATCCAGCTTGCAACTGGCTCAAACCACACTGGCCAATACGGTGATTAAGGCGCCAATCGACGGTATTGTTGCACACCGTTCGATTGATCCGGGTGAAATGGCTCAGCCGGGCGTTCCGCTTTTGACCATCGTCAATATTGATCAAGTGAAAGTAGATGCCAGTGTACCGCAGGATCAGATCAATCAGGTGAAGACAGGTGCAACGGTTACTGTCAAAGTGGAAGGATTGCCTGACAAAACGTTCACAGGAACAATCAATTTTATCAGTCCAGTTTCTGATGCCAACAGCAGTACATTCCCTGTCAAAGTAATCGTGAAAAATTCCGAAGGCTTGCTTCGCGCAGGAATGGTTGCACAAGTGTTCTTCTCCGGCCAGCCGGTTAGCCGCATTGAGCTTCCTGCCTCCACACTGGTCAAAAAAAATAATAAAACATACGTGTATAAGGTTGATGGAGATACGGTTCATCTGGTCGAAGTAACGACTGAGCCCAAGAATGCGGATTGGGTATACGTTCAAAACGGAGTACAGGCGAAAGACCAGATCGTTCTGAATCCGAGCGACAATTTGAGAGACGGAAGTCGCATCCGAATGGAATAGGGGGCGATCACGTGCCGCAAACCAATGATCAGTCAAATCACAGTGAATCCTACAAGTGGTTTGCCTTAGTAGCTATCGTTATCGGGACGTTCGCTGCTGTGCTTAATGCCAGTTTGCTCAACGTGGCGCTGCCCAACATGGTTTCTGTATTTGGTTCTACCACACAAACGATGCAGTGGGTGTTAACGGGGTACATGCTTTCCTCCGCGGTTGTCATTCCGATGAGTGGATTCCTTGGCGACCGTTTTGGATACAAGAAGGTGCTTTTGCTTTCGCTTGCGGGCTTTACCGTAGGCTCTCTGTTTTGCGGATTGGCCTGGAGCGAAGGCAGCATTATTGCTTTCCGGATTATCCAGGGGGTCGCGGGCGGCCTGATCATGCCGATCGGAATGTCCATGATCTACATGATTATTCCCCGTCATCAAATCGGGATGGCGCTCGGAATCTGGGGGATTGCCTCCATGTCGGCACCGGCAATCGGGCCTACTTTAAGCGGATATATCATTGAATATTTCAACTGGCGCATGCTGTTCTTTTTGACGATTCCGATTGGAATCCTTGCCGTCTTCATGGGAATGATTCTTCTGAAAGAAACGCAGCCGAAAAAAGATGCGTCTTTTGACAAGGCAGGAGCCATCCTTTCCATTTTCGCCTTCGGAAGCATTCTATTGGCATTAAGCAAAGGACAGACAGAAGGCTGGACATCTTTATATATCGTCAGTCTGCTGTTTGTAGGGATTTTCAGCCTGATTCTCCTCGTCTGGGTAGAAACGGGAAAGCAGCAGCCGCTGATGGATTTACGACTCTTCAAAATACCGGAGTTTTCGCTAAGTGTGCTTACCTCAGGTCTTGTAACCATGGGGATGTACGGGGGGATTTTCTTAACTCCGATCTACTTGCAAAACATTCAGGGATTATCTCCGATTGATACGGGTTTGGTCTTGATGCCTCAATCCATTGCGATGGCATTGATGATGCCGGTTAGCGGCAAGCTGTTTGATAAATTTGGCGTGATTCCGCTTGGACTCGTCGGACTCACCTTAATTGGCGTGACCACTTACGATTTGCATCTGCTGGAAGTGGATACACCCAATCACTGGCTTGATGTGGTGCTCACCATCCGCGGAATGGGTATCGGTCTATGCATGATGCCACTGTCTACCGTCGGGATGAACGCGGTTCCCAGACCTATTCTCGGAAGAGCTTCTTCGCTTTCCAACGTGATTCGGCAGGTGCTGGGGTCCTTGGCGATCGCCGTCTGTACCGCTATCATGTCTCAACGCGCTGCCTGGCATGGAGCGAGCATCTCAGAAAATGTCCAGGTAACCTCCGACACCGCGACACAAACGCTAAAAATGATTTCCGGGATTATTTCTCAGACGGGAATCGATTCAGGTACCGCCCAAGCAACGGCCTATCAGGTGATTGGCGGACTGATTCAAAAAGAGGCAACGGTAAGGGCAATCGGCGATACGTTCCTGGTTTCGTCCATCCCGATCTTTGTTTGTATTCCGCTCATTTTCTTCTTTATGAAAAGAAAAAAAGCGGATGCTCCGGCAGCTCAAACAATGCCGGCAGCAGAACAGCCGCCCAGTGAAGCAGCCGCCAAGGCTTAGAAACAAAAACGCGTATTTTTGTCCAAAATCGACAAGAATACGCGTTTTCTTATGGGATGGCGAATTTATTTACATTTCCTCTTTTTTCAATCCCTTTTTCACAATGGAAAACTGGCGAAAGGCATACAGCACGGCTGAAGCGAAAAGGAGAGCAGCAACGAAAAACTCAAGACGGTTGCCAAGTTTGAACAGCGGTGTACCAGCGATCGGGCCAATTGCCATTCCGATATAACGGAAAAAGTTGTACACGCCAATCGCTGTTGCCCGGTTTTGCTTGAAAGCGTCCGTCAGAAGAGTGGTTTGTACGGGAAGGGACAAGCCGATGCACAAACCAAACAGCGCGATGCTGAAAATTAGCAAAGGCAATGAAATCGGAGCAAGAAATACGAACAAAAGTACGGAACATACGTTGAGAGATGCTGTTGTAATGAGGAACTTCCTGCTGTCGCGGCGCTCCTGTAAGCGTCCGCCCGTGTAGCTGCCGATTACGATAAAAATGGAAATGGAGAGAAAAACCATTCCCTTTTGGCTGGCCGACAAGCCATAGAATATCGACAGCAAGTGCGGGAGGAACACCAAGAAGGTATACAGAGTGTAGTATTGAATCAACCCAAGCAGGATGACGGCCGAGCCAGTCGGTTCAGCCAATATTTTGACGAAATCACGTGGACTGAAGAGATTGCCATCACTTGTAACAGGCTTTGTTTCAGGCAAATACCGATGATTGGCTGCCCACATCAAAAGTCCGGTTGCCGCCAAAATCCAAAACACTCCATGAAAACCGGTAAATTCTCCAACAAATCCACCCACTACAGGGCCTACCACTGTGCCAAGCGAGACAAGCATCTGAAAGGTACCCATGGCGCGACCGCGCGTTTTGCCCTCAAACAGGTCACCGATTACGGTAGTCGCTACTACCGAGCCGGCTGCGATTCCGGCAGCCTGCAGAGCACGAAAAACAAGAAAAATCCAGATGGATGGCGATAAGGCCGCCCCGACCGAAGCTATCACATACAGCAATATACTGGGCAGAAGCACTTTTCGTCTGCCGCGTTTATCCGTTTGCGGTCCATATACCATTTGCATCAGTGCCAGGACAAGTGTAAAAATGGAAATCGTGAGGTTTACGACCAATTCAGACGATTGAAACTGTTGCTGAACCTCCGGTAACATTGGGGTATAAATCGTTTGGGTGAAGGGGCCAAAAAAAGCGGCGAATGACACGATATAGACAATAAGCATTTTATTCATACAGGTATCACCTTCAAAGAAATCTCAAATGCGATAATACCAGAATAGTATACTCGTTTCCTATTCGTCTAGGCAGAAAACAAGACCACTTCATCTTTGGAAGTATCAGAAGGTTTCTTGAAGCCATTCTCTTGACATTTCCTCGACACATTTCTTCGGTTAAATGGGAACTGCAAGGTGGATTCCTTAGAACCGATCTGCCGCTTTCCTCGATTGAGTCGAGGTTTTTCGTGTATAATGTCGGATAAGAAAAGAGGGAGCCTATGAAAACCATATTCATTGTCGAAGATGAACTGCCTATCTCGCGTGTGTTAAAAGCCTATTTACAAAAGGAAAATTACAAGGTTGAGCAAGCTTTTGACGGGGATGAGGCCATTGAAAAATTTGATAGATTGAACCCTTCCCTCGTATTGCTTGATGTTATGCTTCCCGGACAGGATGGTTGGAGCATTTTAAGCTATATTCGTGAAAGAAGTTCCTGCCCGGTTATCATGCTTACTGCTCTTGGGCAAATTAATCAGAAATTGGCCGGATTGAATCAAGGAGCGGACGATTATATTACAAAGCCGTTTATCGCAGAAGAGGTGGTTGCTCGTGTGAACGCTGTTTTACGGCGGTCGACCCAAATCACGAAAGACGAGGAGACGAAGCAATTTGGCAGCTTGAAGGTTGATTTTAAAGCACATTCTGTCATTCTGCATGGGATTGAACTGAGCTTAAATCCCAGAGACCTGTCCTTATTTTTGTTTCTTGCCCAAAATCCAAACCAAATGTTTACAAGAGAACAATTGATCGAGAATGTCTGGGGGATTGATTACGAGGGAAGCGACCGAGCAGTTGATCTCGCCATCAAAAGGATCAGAAGAGCATTGGAACATTGGCCGGTCTCGGAAGGAGAAATACGGACTTACAGAGGATTGGGGTATAAATTTTGTGTATACGCATAAGGAAAAACGAAAATCACTGCTGAGATACTGGACTGCACGTTATTTGATCACGTTGTGTACTGGATTGCTTGTAATCGGAGTCGTCTCCACTTATTGGTTGAAATACACGGAGTCAGAGCGGCGCTTAGATATCATGAAGCTGATGGCCGAAGAAATAGCGGATCGGATTGTTGACAGCCAAGGAAATTTGCAGATTTCGCCGTCTTTGCCGAGAATTATCGACAAGCGGCAAAGATTTTTGGGTCCGGTTGAAAAACCCATCTTAATCATTCTGGATCAAAATAAAAAAGTGGTTTTCGGGATGCCCGGCCCTTTGACAGATGAAGTAATGCAGAATAATGCGGGTTTATTGGAGGACGAACAAAGCGTTACTGAAATAACCCTCCACCATGGCGAAAAAATGTATTCCGTGAAGCGGAAGATTGAAAGCAATAACAAAACCATTGGTTGGGTGATTCTTTTATCTCCTGAGGCAGAAATTACAAGGAATCCGGCGGAGCTGCAGCTGCTTTTTATAATGTTAGGAAGCTTGGCTTTGCTTGGTTGGGTAGTGATCTATTTGCTTACCAGAAAATTAGCCATGCCCATAAAAGAAGTGGCGGGTGCAGCCAAGCAGATCGTAGCCGGAGACTATGACATTCATTTGAACTATAACATCAAAGAGAAAGAGATTTTTGAATTGATTCATTCCTTTAAAAACATGGCAGACCGCTTGGGCCAGTTGGAGAGGACCCGAACGGAATTATTGGCTGGGGTTACGCATGAATTGAAAACTCCTGTCACCTCCATCAGCGGACTGATTCAAGCGGTGAAAGATGAAATTGTTACCGGAGACGAAGCAAAAGAGTTCCTGGAGATATGTACGAAGGAGACCAACAAGCTGCAAAAAATGGTTGAAGACTTGCTGGATTTCAATACATTTGCTGTGGGTGAAATAAAAATCCATAAGGAACAGCAAGACATGAACTCTCTGATCCGGGAGATCACTCATCAATGGCGAATCATGCAGGAAGAATCGTTTCGTCTAAACTTGCAATTGCCTGATCAAAGCTTCACTGCATTAACTGATCCATTGCGCGTCCAGCAGATTCTTTATAACCTGTTAAACAACGCCAAGCAGGCAATCAAGGATAACGGAATCATCGAGGTGACGTTGTACGGGGAACATGACGAAATCAGGATTAAGATAAAGGATAACGGTGTTGGAATTTCTGAAGAGGAGCAGCCGATGGTCTTTGAGAAGTTTTTCCGCGGCGAACAAAAAAAACATAAAGTGAGAGGCTTGGGCTTGGGTTTATCATTCAGTAAATTGATGGCGCAGGCTCTGGGAGGAAACCTTCTTTTGAAGGAAAGCTCAGAATCGGGAACAACCTTTACCCTGGTTCTGCCACGATAGCAGCTGACGGTGTGCGAAGGCATATCGTCTTTTTTCTTTTGTCCATTTTTAACAAAATTCGCTGACATTCTCCTGACACATTTCTTGCGTATAGTTGGTCCAGAAGTACTTCAGCTAATCTGGATGGTTTTGGAGGGAATGTGAAAAATGAACGGAGTTGTCAGAGAAAAATTGTTTTTTTCTCTTAAGAACAAAACCCAAAAAAAGCTCATTCTAATCGGATTATCGGTATTCTTGCTTGGCGGAATGGGAGTTTTTGCGTATGAAAAATGGGCGTCCCCACAAAAATCATCTACATTTACGCAAGCGGTGTCTGTCAAACGAGGGGATGTAACAGAAAGCATTTCGGCATCAGGTACAGTCCAGGCATCCAAACGAATAACCTTATCACCTTCAGAGAGCGGAAAACCCATTACATCCATTAACGTAAGAATCGGCGATCATGTAAAAGCTGGTCAGATTCTTGCTACCCTGGACGATTCCGACGCCAAGATTCAATTGAAATCTGCCGAAGCCAATCTCCTTTCTGCCAAAGCGCATTTGGCAGAGGCAGAAAAGACCAAAACTGCCGAAGAGATGAAAGCTCTTCAGGCAAACTTGAATCAGGCAAAGGCTGCTTTAGATATGGCCAAGAACGGTTACGATACACAAAAAGCCCGTTACGATCTGGAGAAGGCAAAAACAAGTTTGCAAAATGCCCAAAGGACCTATCAATCCCAAAATACGCTTTATCAAGCAGGAGCCATTTCGAAAAGTGAATTCGATCAAGCGAAATTGAGTTTGGAGCAAGCGCAAAACGAGTATAATGCTGCAGTGTTGCAACATAATCAAGCGCAAGGGCAGTCAACGAGTGATTTGGAAAAGGCTCAGTCAGCTTATGAAACGGCCGTGGCGCAGTTAAATGAAGCAAAAGAGGGTCCAGATGCTTCCACACTGCAATCGGCCCGGGCTTCCGTCGAAGAGGCAGAAGCACAATTGCTGCAGAAACAGAAGGCCTTGGCTGACTTAACAATAAAAGCGCCGATGGATGGAGTGATTATTGAAATAAATGGAAATGTGGGAGAAATTCCTGAAAATCCGTTCATTGTCATGGATAACTCCAATTCCGTCAGCCTGGAGGTACTGGCGCAAATCAGTGAAAGTGATATCGGCAAAGTAAAAGAAGGCTTAACGGCTACATTTACATCAGAGTCTTACAGCGATAAGAAGTTTACAGGCAAGGTGTCGCTTGTTTATCCTGAAGCGACTACGGATTCTGGAGTAACGAGTTATAAGGTTCTTCTTTCCGTTGATAACAAGGATGGATTGCTTAAGACAGGAATGTCCATGAACGTCAACATTGAAGTAGGAACTCATAAAAATGTTCTGTATGTACCGGCAGCCGCATTGATCAATAAGAATGGAAAAGATGGAGTCTACCTCGCTTCCCATTCACAATCAGGGGGCTCATCCGCTCTCCCTTATCATTTCCAATCCGTCACAATCGGTTACTACAGTTCGGATATGGTGGAAATCACCTCTGGTTTACAGGAAGGAGATCAAATTATTCTTACCTTTAATAATTCAACATCAGCCACTTCCAACAACAAACAAAACAGAATGAACGGGTTCCCTGGATTCGGCGGCATGGGAGTTCCACCAGGTGGGGGGATTGGCGGTGGCCCGAGAGGAAACTAGGAAGATGAAACCAGTCATTCAAATTGAAGATTTAAAAAAGAAGTACGCAATCGGAGAGCAAGAGATTCATGCGCTTCGCGGGGTAAATTTGGTGGTTGAAGAAGGGGATTTCGTAGCGATTATGGGCCCCTCCGGTTCAGGAAAATCCACGATGATGAATATCATTGGTTGCCTAGACCTGCCAACTTCAGGGGAATTCTATCTGGACGGCTACCCCGTATCAAAAGCA
Source organism: Paenibacillaceae bacterium (assembly GCA_041920465.1). Classification (GTDB taxonomy): domain Bacteria; phylum Bacillota; class Bacilli; order Brevibacillales; family Brevibacillaceae; genus Brevibacillus_H. The sequence continues at coordinate 97,548 of JBHGXW010000024.1, forward strand.
GATGAAGACGAGCTTGCTGTCATTCGCAACCAGAAGATTGGCTTTGTTTTTCAAAATTTTCATCTGCTTCCCCGGACAAGTGCCGTAGAAAATGTAGAGCTTCCTCTGCTCTATGCGGGAATACCAGCGAAGGAACGGCGAGAACGGGCTATTGCCGCACTGGAAAGCGTAGGATTGGGAAATCGCCTGAATAACAAACCAAATGAACTTTCCGGTGGACAGCAGCAGCGGGTATCGATCGCCCGTGCGTTGGTAAACAATCCGGTAATTCTGCTGGCGGATGAGCCGACAGGTGCTTTGGATACGAAAACCAGTATGGAGATTATGAGTATCTTTCAGCAGTTGAACGAGGCTGGAAAGACCATCATTCTGGTTACACACGAGCCGGATATTGCGGAATATGCCAAACATATCGTGCGATTTCTTGATGGGCAGATCGTTTCAAATGAAAAGGTAACACACAGAAGATGGGCGAACCTTGAGGAAGTGAGGATATGAATTTTCTGGAAAGCATACGGGTCTCATTGCGCAGTATCCGAACCAATAAATTGCGATCGTTCCTGACAATGCTTGGGATTATCATTGGGGTTTCAGCAGTAATCGCCATGGTTGCCATAGGGGAAGGGGCCTCTGCCAACGTCACTTCCCAAATTAATGGGCTGGGAAGCAATCTGTTGATTGTATCACCGGGACAGGCGAAACAAGGCGGAATCAGCTTGGGGGCCGGTTCGCTACATACGCTGACTTTGGAAGATGCGGAAGCAATCAGCAAAAATGATTCCATTTCAGGGGTCGCTCCAAGCGTAAATGGCCGGGCACAAGTGGTGTGGCGAAGTAATAACTACTCCACTTTACTGGAAGGAACAACCGAGTCGTTTCCTGAGGTCAGAAATACTCAGGTACAGCAGGGAAGGTTTTTTAACCATTTTGAAGTGAAAGGGCAATCCAATGTGGCTGTAGTGGGAACGGAAGTGATTTCCAATTTGTTTGGCAGCACGAACGCCAATCCCATCGGTCAAACCATTCAAGTCAACAAGATTCCATTTCAAATAATCGGGATCTTGAAAAGCCTGGGAAGCTCGGGGATGACCAATAATGACGACAAAATCATCATCCCGATTACCACAGCAATGAACCGATTTACAGGGAGCAAGAAGGTGGGAACCATTTACGTTTCTGCCGTATCATCTGATCAAATGGACAAAGCACAATATGATGTGCAAAGCACGCTGAGGGCTAAACACAATTTGAGACCAAGTGAACAAGCTGATTTTCAGATCCGGTCTCAATCGGAAATTCTCAGCACTGCCCAAGGAGTTACCAGTGTGATGACAGCCTTGTTGTCCGGAATTGCCGCAATCTCCCTGGTTGTCGGAGGGATTGGAATCATGAACATCATGCTGGTCTCGGTGACAGAACGCACACGTGAAATCGGCATCCGAAAAGCGGTCGGAGCAACACGTTGGGACATCCTGCGACAGTTTTTGATAGAATCGGTTACCCTAAGTTTGTTGGGTGGAATCATCGGCATACTTTTTGGGATAGGATCAGCATTTTTGGTTGGCAAGCTAGCCAGTTTAGCAATATCAATCAGCTTATCTCCGATCATCTATGCTTTCTTGTCCTCCATGGCTGTGGGAGTCATCTTTGGCGTCTATCCAGCGCGAAAAGCGGCACGATTGAAACCTATCGATGCATTGCGTTACGAATAATTGATATAAAGATATAGAAAAGAGGTCTTTTGTTACCATGAAAAAATATCGTCAACTTCATTTATGGATTGGATTACTCTGCTCGGTCTTAATATTGGTAGAATCCGTTACAGGCTTGCTTTTATCAGAGCCTTGGCTCATGGGAGGGGAAGAAAGAACAGAGAAGAGAGTGCCGTTTCAAGTCACTTCGATGAACGGGGCTTCGGGCAGTGCTGTTCCCGATGGTTCGTCGCTTTCAACCGCCTCGCCCGCGGAGAGATCACAAGAAGAAGGTTTCCAGTTCCAAAAGGAAAAAGGCGGTGCACCGCAAGGAATGAACAGTCTCATGGGTATCATCCACGGTCTCCATGAGGGACGGATTGGCAGCACAAATGTAAAATGGTTGGCTGATTTGGCTGCAATAGCCATGATTATCCTTACCGTTACAGGAATCGCGCTCTCTGTCCAAACGCTTCGGGCCCAAAGCATCCGCAGAAAGAAACGGCTTGAAGTTTCAACTGAATCTGAAGTAAGCTGATTCTGCTAAAAGTTCTCAGGCTGCCTGAGAGCTTTCTTTTTTGCAGCTTTTTCTTTTGGACGTATTTCCTCATCTTCCGCATAGGATTGTACTATGGTAGGAGGTGGCGAGGATGGCTGTGTTTCGCACACGCAGGCGATTTCAGAGTCCCATGACACAGACAAAAGCGATTTTCTTCGCCTTTGTCATTACCGTTGCCCTGACGATCCAATCGTTGGTATGGCTGGAGAAGCGGCTGGAACCAACGCTGCTGATCCTGGCCTCAGAAAAAGCAGAGCAGCTTGCCAAGCAGGCAATAAGCGATGCCGTGACGAAGCGGATAGCCCAGCAAGGAGTAGACTTCAACGAGATCGTCCACATGGAGAAGGATCGCAACGGACGGATACAGGCCGTTGATTTTAACTTTAAGGAGTACTCCCGGATTGTCGGGGAAGCGAGTTACACCATAGAGATATAAAAAAGAGCCTCAATTAAATTCGAGGTTCTTTATTTTTATGGTTTTGTTTTTTGTCCAAGTCTTTTGAGGTGTCTTCTCAACATCAATTGTCATGCTTTTCACTAAAACTGTAACCAGGTGTTTTTTTTGGGATGGCGTAGCATAACTCCATACTACTTGAAGATTTTGGATCATACCAATAATTTGCTCGTCAGAAAGCGTAGCTTTATCATTACTCTCTTGCTGAAGAAGTTGTTTAAGTTCTGACTCTTTTTGGCGATCCTCTGCAATCCTCTCCCTTAGTTCTTCTATCTCGATTAACCCTTCAGCATATGCTGTTTGCCATCGTTTTCGTTTTTCAGCCAGTTTATTTAACTGATTTTCAATAGAATCTTTCGACCTTGGAGAGATTTTGCGTTTTTTGAATGCTGTTCTTGCGGCTTGGATATCGTTGTATCCATTGAGCTCTTTCAAAAAAATTTCTTCTAGCCGTTCTTCACGGACAATTGGACAATCGCATTTTTTTATTTTGACGTTTTTGCAGATATAATGCCTCATAATGTATAATTTGCCGCCATTCATTACCTTTGCGGTTTTCCCGTACATACCTTCGCCACATTTTGAACACCTAAGTACGCCTGAGAAAATAAAATCAGAAGCAAGCGCCCTTGGGTGTTTTAGCTTACGCGAATTCATCATATCTTGTACTTTTTGAAAAGTGCTCTTATCGATAATGGCATCATACACATTGTCAATTATTATCCATTCATCAGGAGAGTTTACCTTTCTACCTCCTTTGGCATAGTTCCATCGAAGAGCTCCGTAATAAGTGTGGTTTTGAAGAATCAGTTGTATCGTTTTTTTATCCCAGTTATTTCCTTGTTTTGTACGCACGCCACGCTGATTGAGATCAATTGCTATGGAATCAAATCCCGTTCCGGTTAGATACCTTTCGAACATTTCCCTAACATACTTGGCCTCATCTTCATTAATTACCAAAGTTCCATCTTTGAGATCGAATCCGTACGGTGGGCGGCCACCAGGTCGCTTTAACTCGTTCACCATTTGCTCCTGTCCGAACTTCACACGCTCCGCTAAGTTCTCTCTCTCCCATTGTGCCAAGGCTGCTACCAGAGTGATGAATAAACGACCTATAGCCGTGGTTGTGTCATATACCTCAGTGGCACTCTTGAACTTCACATCATAACGCTCAAATTCTTGAAGAAGTTGGTATAGGTCGAGGACGGAACGAGTTAGTCGGTCTAATTTATAAACCAACACGATATCAAAACAACGGTTTTGGAGATCGTTTATTAGCCGTTGCAATTCTGGTCGTTCAAGGTTTTTGGCACTAGCACCATCATCAATATAGTAATCATAAATATCCCAATCTTGTGATTGAACAAAAGCTGTTAGTTTTTCACGTTGAGCGGCAATGGAGAACCCTTCTTTTGCTTGTTCTTCAGTAGAAACGCGAATATAAATGGCTGTTTTCAAACAAAAATCCTCCTTTCTTAACATTTGTGGCTATTTGGATTGTCTGTTCTTCCAGTAAGGTAATCCAAGGAACAATCAAAATACTCAGCTAAAGCACAAAGAACCTCGATACTTGTTGCACGATAACCGGACTCCATATTGCTGAAGGATGATTTTGTGAGCCCGATAATTTTGCCCAGTTCTTCTTGACTGAGACCACAAGCAATTCTAAGGGTTTTAACCCTTTCTCCAAAAACCTGTCTATTAAACATTTGAACCACCTTGACAGTTTTCTTTAAGTGAACTATTCTAATCATATAAAGTTCACTTTTAGAATACCATGAGTATACAATTATTTACAATACAATTGTTTGGCTTGGAAGCTACTCTTGTTCCGCAATTGCAGTACATCGACACTGAGTAGACAACAAAGTCTACTCTGTAGTACGCTTGCTCCGTTTGCGGACAGATGGAGGAATAGGAATCCACTCATATAACTCCTCAACACGACATCCTATTACTCCAGCAATCGAGACAGCAGTTTCTAAACCCATTAATCGACGATTATGAGCATAGTCACTTACCTGTGATCTGGTCATATTCAATCGATCAACTATATCCTGCTGTGTTAAACCAGCTTCTGCAAGCCTCAGTTGGAGCAAGCATCGACCGGCCTTTACTGCCATGCGATGCCTCCAAAATATTTCTTTTTGTTATCATAACATGAAATTACTTCAAGAGATAAATTGCTGGAATCCTTCGAGGGGTGTGGATTATGAAAGCAGTCTCCGAACAAAAAAAAAGAAAAGATTTCGGTAAATTAATTAAGAGAATGCGTAAAAGTCTTGGTATGACACAAGACAAACTTGCCGAAAAACTTAATATATCAAGGACAGCAGTAACTAATTATGAAAGAGGAAAAAATATCCCGAAGCTAGATATAATAATTCAGATTAATGAATTACTTGCCATAAATCAAAAAGATGAATTAATAAAACAGTATTTATCAGTTCATCACGATAAAAATGATCTCCTGTATTTAGCAAGAAAATTTTCCGCTAGCAAACCATTACTTGCAAGACTCTGTATGAAAGAAGCCTTTCGAATTGCTTTAAATCAACAAGATACTAATATGGCTGTATCGGTATTATTCGAACTAATAATGTGGGACCTTAAAGTAAATAAAGCAGTCAACAGAAGAAAAGTCGACTTTATTATTAAGGCATTTGACACCCTTGACCCAGATAAGTTTGCTGACTTATTGGGAGAGCTTTACAAAAAATCTTTTGATCACAACAAACAATTTAAAGCGTTTATAAAAATTTCAGAAAATGTGGTTGAGCATTTGAAACTAGAAGAGAAAAAAGCTTTTGTGCTTAGATTTCAATATGCAAACGCTTTGTACTATGAAGGAAAATTATTAAAAGCATTCGAATCGACAACTGAAGCACTTCGGTACGATCTTCACAATGTTGATCAGATTACGTTGTCCAAAGTTTATTCAAGACACGGTCTCATTTGTATGCAATTAAATGGACACCAAGAAGCACTTAAAGCATTTTTCAAGTGTCTAGAAATACACAATCCAGAAATCGAAATGTACTGTTATCACAATATCGCAAGGACGTATTATATGTTAGGTGAATATGAGAAAGCGAGTGAATATTGGGATAAAATGTTCGAAATAACACCAGAAAATGATTTTCTTCGAATCAATGCGTTAAATGATATATGTATGATGTTTTTACTTTCTGGTAATATAGAGGCAGCAAAGATGACGATCCCTGAAACAATAAGGCTATTCAAATTGGCAAAGGAGGCAAAATGGCATAGCTACAAAGTGGAAAAACTTTTATTTGAAAGAAATAAAGCATTTATCGAAATGATTGAAAATGGAGAAAGCGGGATTGCTAAAGTAACACAAATTTTAAATAAGTTGAAATGTAGCTATTTGCAGGACGAATATAACCAAACAAAAAATTTATTAGTCGAAATGATAACTCTATCATGTAAACTGTAGATATAAACAAATTCTACCATTTACAGGAGGTATCATTATGAGGAAGATTGCAGCTTTACTTTTGAGCTTGTCGCTTGCAATTGGTTTTGTGATTGCTGGTCCAGGAGAAACAAGTAAAACGTATGCTGGTCCTGGGGAGACAAGTAGCATTTCCTATCCACCTGTTCAACAAGGCCCAGGAGAAACAAGTTAGTTATTGTCATGTTTTGTCGAAATGTAAAGTGCAATTCCCATCACCGTTAAAACTTTTTATATCACTTTACAGACAAAGCACACCAAAAAATTATACGATAGCGATAGGGTAACTACCTGTCGCTATTTTGCATTTTTGTAGAAATATGACAAAGGAGAGGTGATTAAAATGGAATCAATCGTGTATAAAAAAATTCCCCTAGCCGCCAAGCATTAGGGGAACGCACTCACATATTTCTTTTTTAACTACACTAGCAGTTTAATCTAAGTTTCTAAAAAAGGAAACAATAGAAAAAAGAGAAACAGCAAGTTTTACAAAGTTTTATTTTTTGTGGATTGTTAAGTAACAATCAAGGTTGAAACAATCGGTAAAACATGGGATAATACAGAAACAGAACGTTTGTTCCTATCGGAGGGATATAAATGAAACACAGAGACGAATATCCGAATTGTTACATAGATGAAAGGAATTTAGACAAACTAGTTGAGTTATATTCGAAGGAAAGTCTTGAAGAACGCGAAAAAGAGGTACTATCTTTGCTTGAAAACTTCGTAAATCAAGAATCATGATGCAGTATAAAAAACAGACCATTCTTCTTATGGAGGAATGGTCTTATTTTCTATTCAGACAAGGTATTTAACAAATCATCGATAACTTTTTGCTTTTCAGGAGATAAATTCATGATTTTTTTCAACATTTCTTTGGCTTTAGCTGGGGTTGCAGGATCGTCAAGTAATTCTGAAACTCGATCCTTTGAAGAAGGTTCAATTCTTCCGAGTAGATAATCAACAGAAACCTCGAAGTAGTCGGCTATTTTATTAACTAAATCTAAAGATGGCTCTCGTTCCTCACGTTCATACATTCCAACAGCACTCTTACTAATACCAAAAATTCGAGCCAGATCGTCTTGCGTTAAATTGTTTTTCGCTCTAAGATTGCGTAATCTTATACCGAACATATTCACAACACCTCTTAACGTTAAGAATAACACGATGTGTGTTAATTGAAAACAAAAAACTTCAAAAAAACTGCTTGCAAAAACACATAAAGTGTCCTATCATTTAGTCAAGAACACGAATCGTGTTTGTGGAGGTGATGATAAATGAAGAGTACAATTGGTGAAAAATTGATAAAATTGCGAGGGTGTAAAAGCAGAAAAGAAGTTGCTGATGCTGTAAGGATAAGTGTCAGCACTTTGCAAATGTATGAAAACGGACAAAGAGTTCCTCGTGATGAAATAAAACTCAGGATCGCCAAATACTATGACGTATCAGTTGAGTGGCTTTTTTTTGAGCAAAAAGAACACGAAATGTGTCCTATGAACGCAAATAAACACAAATTGAAACCTAGGTCCAGAAATTCACGTGTGGATAGGAAGATAGCACTTTCTCGAAAAGCTTACACTCAGAAAGAGCTTGAATACATTTGTAAGTTTTATGAAACCGATGGGGCTGAAGCCATTGCCGCTGCGCTTAATCGAACCCCAAAAGCAATCAGGTTGCAGGCGAATACACTAAAACGGAAAGAGATGTTTGAAGAGTACAAACGACGATACGATGCTAGGCTTGCCCGGGAAGATGTTGTCTGAATCGATATTTCGAATCTTATTCCTGATTCGAAAGGAGAAAACAAACAATGAGACAAGCTGTCACTCATAAACTCCCAGTAAAGACAAGTGAAGGGGAGTTAAAGATGAATGAATGTAAAAAAGGCAACGGCCCAAGTGAATCAGCGTTACAGATTGCTTATTTATATATTGTTGACAATATTCTTCCGAATATGCTTGCTGATCCGAAGATACTTGAGGTTGTCGAAGCGTTGGGAAATGGTAACTGAATGAAATCTGTAGCAGGCTCCGGCCTGCCCCACCGGACAAGCACTATCAAGAGTTTACCCAAGCTTCAAAACATTTACTCCACGACTGCGCAGAGCACCGAACGAGCGGGAGCGAGCGATGATCCAATCGGGAGAGAAAACCCGAACGAGAAGCCGCGCCAGAATACATGAGAAGGCACCGCCAAGACTTCGATGCTGTGTGCAGTTGTGGGGCAAACCGAAAGGAGATGAGACCTTTGATTGAAGTTTCGTTAACGATCCATGGCTGGTGTGAAGAAACGTTCCTGATACCACGTTCCAACATCACAGTCAGTCAGTCTGTCGGTCGCATCATTCGCATGAACCGTCGACTGCCGATTGGACACCGCGTTCGTGGTGACGTTGCATAAGACCTCTATATGAAAGGGGATGAAAGTTGTGAATCGAGTTCAAATCTTTAACCATCCATCATTCGGTGGTGTCGAAGTGATCACCGTTGACGGAAAGGAATGGTTCGGTGCCACACAGTCTGCTAAAGCACTGGGCTATTCAAATCCTCACGATGCAATCGCAAAACATTGCCGAGCAGAGGGGATCGCGTTTCACGAGGTCCTTACTCAAGGCGGAGCACAACAAGTGAAATTCATCAATGAAGGAAATCTTTATCGACTAATAACCAAATCGAGGTTACCTGAAGCAGAAAAGTTTGAAACGTGGCTTTTCGAAGAAGTTCTCCCAACCATCCGAAAAACAGCCTGCGACGAGCCCAACGAAGACATGTACACCAACACCAATTTGCCACATGCTGATGAGCAGACGAACCTCATGTACAAGGCCCCTCAGGAGAACCTTCGTACC
>JBHGXW010000052.1:0-7674 GCA_041920465.1 Paenibacillaceae bacterium
ATTTGAAAAGCTGTTAAACAACAAGGAAATCTTCAAAGTGCCGTTCTCTGACGTGAATGCGGCCAATACCCCCGCGGTGGCGCTCACCTATTCGCTTGGCTTGTTAAAACCGAAGACAGCGACAGAGTTTAAGCCTGACCAGCCGTTGACGCGAGCCGATGTCGCCTTCTTGTACCAGCAGCTGCAGGAACAATTCGGCAGCAGGTAAACAAAAACTCCCTCATTTCCAGTGGAATATGAGGGAGTTTTTTATGGGACTTACTGATTTACCGCCTGCTTGATCGAGAACAGTTCCTCATGCTCGAAGCCGATGATAAACAGCTTCAGTTCTGACTTGAGATCGAGTTCATACGGGAGCCGCACGTCATTGCCGCGTCCGTCTTTTAACACGCGGATCACAGGACGGTGGCAGTAGTCGGGATCAACCCGGCAGACGACACCTGTCTCACCGGTATTTAACACAACGCCGCTACCCAGCGGGAAGATGGCGATATGTCGGCGGAAAGCGTCAATCAAATGATGCGAAAAGAGATGTCCGCCCGAACCAAGCAAATATTCTAGCGCATCCTGCGGCATGAAGCGTTTTCGCCATGGGCGTGGAGTCGTAAGCGAATCAAATACATCGCAAATGCCGACGATTTGCGCGTATTCATGAATCTGGTCTTTCTTCAGACCCTGCGGATAGCCGCTGCCGTCGAGCCGTTCATGGTGCTGCAGTGCCACGTGAGCGGAGAGCAAGGAAATATCATGCTGCTTTCTTAAGATGTTAAAACCATTCATCGCATGCTGCTTGGCAATCTCATGCTCTTCCGGTGTCCAGCGGGTATTTTTTTCGAGCAGTTCTTTCGGCAGTTCGATCTTGCCAATATCGTGCAGGAGAGCTCCGATGCCCAGTTCCAATAGCTGCTGTTTATTGTAGCCAAGTGACATGCCGACAGCCGTAGAGAGAACAGCCACGTTTACCGCATGATGATACATGCCGCCAGAGTACATGGAGATACTGGACAAATGAGTCAGGATTCCTTCATTGCTCAAAATATCCCCTAAAATGGCATGAAACACCTGCTGGAAGTGCATTCCCATGTCTTTCACGGAGATGCGGCGCGCCAGTTTATTGGTATTGGTAATCTGTTTGACTGTTCTTTGTATGGTTTCGATGGCTGTTTGACGTGTCTGCGGACGAATCACATCGCGGACAATAATATCGGAGGTACGATCATCCTCAATAAAAAGCGAATCGACTTGGCTTTTTATCAATCCTTGAATCAACCGGTCAGTGAGAACCATCCCTGAGCCAAGAAGCACTTTGCCGTCAGGCGTATAGATGGTTTTCCCCAGCTTCATGCCGGATCGGACTTGTCCTATTGAAATTAAACGCATAGCAAGTCCCTCCTCGCTTGTGATACTTTAATTGTAGGGTTTTCCAAAATTATTGAGAATAGGCACAAGGATTTGACTTGACTAGGCATTTAAGATGAGGGAGACTGGAAAAAAGCATTGACTTTACTGGAGCTGATAGGATATGTTGTGTCCATTTTGTGAATATAATGGGACTAGAGTCCTGGATTCGAGACCTTTCAATAATAATCGTTCGATTCGCCGCCGCAGGGAGTGTGAAGAATGCGGCCGCCGCTTTACCACCTTCGAAGTGGTGGAGGAGACGCCGCTGTTGATCATCAAGAAGGACGGTACGCGGGAAGAATTCAGCCGTGACAAAATTTTGCGCGGCCTGATCAGGGCATGCGAGAAAAGGCCTGTTTCGCTGGAGGTTCTGGAGAACGTCGTGAACGAAATTGAAAAAGAATTAAAAAGCCAGGCCAAATCAGAAATCCCCAGCAAAGATGTGGGAGAAATGGTCATGGAACGCTTGTATTACGTAGATGAAGTGGCCTATGTGCGGTTTGCTTCCGTCTACCGCCAATTCCGCGACATTAACGTGTTCATGCGCGAACTGGAAGAATTACTGAGCCAGGCACGCAGCCACCCGCACAGGTTTGCGTCCAAGAGCCAAACGGAAGAAGAATAGGGGATTCTTCCAAACGCTTCCCTACTTCCCGCTCGCCTCAGATGATATAATAAGAGGTACGATAAGAAGCAGGAAGGACTTACTTGTATGCGTGTAGTATGGAATGAGCTTACCCCTAATGATCGATATATGGTTCGTGCCATTCGACCAATCAGTTTTGCCGAGATGGGCTATGTAGCCCATCTCTATTTGCCGTTGATCGGAACCGTCTCTCATTCCCTCTATCAATATTTTGTCCATGACGTACAGGAGGTAAGCGGAGCGGCAGCGGAAGGAACGCACCGCAGTTTGATGGGAGTAACCTCGCTCTCGCTTGATCGTCTTCTGGCAGCAAGAGAACGTTTGGAAGCGATGGGCCTTCTGGAAGTACGCCGGCGGGAGAATCGTGACGGCGATTATTTCTACGAATATATCGTAAAGCCGCCGCTTACTCCCTATCAGTTCTTTCAGGAAGACATTTGGCCCGTGATGCTTTTGAATCAGGTTGGCAAGCCCAAGTTTGAGCAGATAAGACGGAGATACGCCGATCCCGTCGTTCATAAGCTGGATGAACAGTATCCGTATGAAAAAAACATCACCAAACGCTTCTACGAGGTATATCATTCCCTGTCCAAATCAGAAATTGAGGTGCGGCAGGGAACGGAGACAGAGCAATTCATGCTGCAAATCAATCAGCAGTATCCGGCTGCGCCGCTTGAGAGCGAATATGAAGCGGAAGCCAATCCGGCACTCGATTTATCCTTTATTCGCTTGAATTTGCCCAGACATATTGAGCCTACTCTTGTGCTGACCAAGGAGAATGTGGAGTTTTTCTTCTCGCTCTTGCATTTTTACCGGATGAGCAGCTGGCTGTTGGGACAAGAGTTAAACGATTGGAGCTTGTTCGATACACAGGGCAATCTGGACAAGCTGGCGGTCCGCAAAAGATTTCGCGAAAAATACGTGGACGGCCGCTTGAACCGTCAAACCATCCAGATTCCCAAAGAAGAATTGGCGCCGGGCATCCTGCCGCAGCCGGGCAGTTCTTCTTTCGCCCGAATCTGCCGGATGTTATCTCCTTTGGATCTGTTGGAGAACGCCATCGGGGGAAGAATCAACAAAGCATATCTGGAGCGTGCAGAGGCGCTCGTCTTTACTGATGGACTTACATCTGAAGTCGTGAATGCGCTGCTCTTGTATTCGCTCAAAGAAACCAACATGGAACTGCCTAAAGCGTATATTGAGACGGTACGTGACAGTTGGAAGGGCAAGCAGATTTCGACGGTGGACGATGCGGTCAAAGTGATTTTGGAACGTTCGGAAGCCAAAACACAGGCCGGGGAAAAGGCAAAACCGGCGAAGCGCGAAGCAGCCGCGCCAGCCTCCCGTAAATCGGCGCGCGGAATTCTGGAAGACAAATTGCCTGCCTCAATTGAACGGCAGTTGAAACGGGAACAGGAAGCAGAGCCTGCGGAGGGGACGGAAGGCAAAAGCAAGAAGAAAAAAACCGTAATGGACGACCCGGAGCTTCGTGCGCTGTTCGAATCATTACGCAAAGGAGAAGGGGGAGCAGATGAATAGATGGAGCCAATTTCACAGTTTATGGAAGAACTAGCCAAGCGCAGGCCCAGGCAATTGCTTTCGCTGGACGAACAACTGGATAAAATGCTGCGCTCTTCTGCTTACCTGAAAAGCTTCCAGCAGGATCATCCGGAATTGACACGGGATGATTATTTGCGTTCTCTCTCGACCGTCTATGAAGCCGTGAAAGACCATTACTGGTGCCAGAACTGCCCGGGGCTGAAGGAATGCCCCAATCTTGTACGCGGTCATTACGCCAAACTGGATGTACAGAACGGTCTGGTTTTTAGTGCAATCGCGCCTTGTGCCAAACAGACCGCTTATGAGGAAGAAGCCAAAACCCGCCGACTGATGCGCAGTTATTACGTGTCTGAAGAGACGTTTACCGCCTCCTTCGAGACGATGGACATAGACGATGTAAATCGCCATGCGGTCGCGGCAGCGATGCGTTTTTGCCGGGAGTTTCAGACGGAAACAAAAACGAAAGGGCTGTATCTGCACGGGCCGTTCGGCGTAGGCAAAAGCTATTTGATGGGCGCGATTGCCAGAGAGCTGTCCCACAAGGGCATTGCTTCGTTAATGGTTTATGTGCCTGATTTTATCCGCGAGATGAAAGATTCCATCGCTGATCACTCCTATACCGGCAAGCTGAAGCTTTTGCAGGAGGTGCCTGTTTTGATTCTCGATGATATTGGCGCGGAGAATCTGACGCCGTGGATTCGCGATGAGGTGCTAGGCGTTATCCTCAACCAGCGGGTAAACAACAACTTGCCCACGCTTTTTACCTCCAACTATTCTCTCGATGAACTGGAGGAGCATTTGTCCATCAGCAACGGCAACCGCATTGAAAATACCAAGGCCCGCCGAATCATGGAGCGAATACGCCATTTCGTGGAGGTTTGCCTGATTGAAGGAGATAATCGCCGAAAATACGGCTGATGTGATGGAAAGCACAATTCTGGCTTGCTGATCGCGGTAAAATAGGAGAGAATTTTCTCGGTCGATAGGGGAGAAGCAAGCAATGGAAAAACCAGCATACCAACCGAAGTTGGACTTAACCGACTGGCAAAAAACCAATAAATACGAAGTGGAACAAATCAAGCAAATCGTAGCCCCTGAGCTCCATTCTTTCATTGACGAGCATGCGGAAGTGGCGATGCTCATGGATAAAGTTCGTGAGGGCTACAATGAAGCAATCTACAAGCAGGCGCTCGATGTGATCGGAGCGGAGCTGGATCACCATTTCCTGTATGAAGAAGAGTTTATTCTGCCGCGCCTTGCCCAACACATTGCAGCAGGAGATGTCGGACCGGCGGCCAAGCTGATTCAGGAACACAAGCTGATCAGAAGGCACCACCAGGATGCAATCCAGATGTTTGCCGAGCACGATCCGGCCAACCCATCCAAGGATTTGGTGCAAAAAGTAAACCTGCTCGCCTATCTGATCAAAAAGCACATCGAGAAGGAAGATCACTATTTATTCCCGATGTTCAGCGCGATTCTTACGGAAGAAGAGAGAGCCGCTGTCGCCAAAGACGTGGCCGAAGAAGACGCCCGCCGAGCCGCTTTGTAAAGAAAAACAAGACCCTTGAGGCAGTAGATAAGGCCACTCAGGGGTCTTGCTTTTTATCCGCTTTTTACCAACAACCAATAGGTATAGGCGAGAATTTCCCTGCCGAAATGATAGGGAAGAAACAGTACATGGCTGTCCACATTCACCGGATACGCCGTGAGTTGCATGGTTTGGGCGATATCCATTGCCCGAGCCAGGTGGTACCCGTGGCTGACAATTAACGCAGTATGAAGCTGATGCTTCTCCATTACTTGTTTGGAGTACATGAGATTTTCACGGGTGTCGTGAGACTGGTCCTCTGTCAAAATGTCCTCTTCCGGAATGCCTTGCTCCATCAGATAACGTTTCATCGCGTCTGCTTCGGCGACTTGCTTGCCGATTCCAAGCCCGCCGCTGACAAGAATACGCGGGGCGTACTTTTGCCGGTAGAGCCATATTGCTTTATCCAGCCGCTCCGCCAAGCCTGGGCTTGGTCTATCGCCCCATACGGCTGCCCCCAGTACTATCGCTACATCCGCATTTCTCGGAGCTGCCGCATGAGCCACCCGCCAGATGTGCAGGCTCAGGAAGCTGCACCATACAAGCAAACCGAGCAAGAGAACCATGAGAACGCGATAGACCGGCTTGCGGCGTAAGAATTGCGGCATTCTTTCCCGCATCACTTCCCGCTTCACATCTCGCATCACATCCTGCTTCACATCTCGCATTCCTTCACCCAAACTTCCGCCCACTTTTGTACTTCCAGCATCGCAGGCTGCAGAGCTTTTCCTTTTTCCGTTAATTCATATTCAATCCGTACCGGGGTTTCCGGATACACATGGCGCACGATGATTCCGGCTGATTCCAATTCCTTGAACCGTTCCGTCAGCATGCGGTCACTCATGCCGGGGATCATGGCTGAAATATCTTTAAAACGTTTGGGACCATCCAGCAATACCTGAATAATCAGGCCAGTCCAGCGCTTGCCAAGCAGTTCAAATGCAGATTCAAATTTAGGACATAAATGGTGATTGTTCATTCTTCATCATCTCCATACATACATTTTACCATAGCTACTTGACAAAAGTAAGTGATAGATTTATTATGCTTACATTAAGTAAGTTAATAATATTTATTTCGAAAGGGAGATATGGTACATGTACAAAAAGGTGGAAGCAGGCAGCTTTATACTACGATTTGTTGTAGGTTTGGTGTTTTTCCTGCATGGCTTGGATAAATTCCAAAGCGGCCTGGACAACATAGCAGGCTGGTTCTCAAGCATCGGACTTCCCGGATTTATGGCTTACGTTGTAGCGTCACTGGAACTGGTGGGGGGATTCCTGCTGATTATCGGAGTGGGGACACGTGTTTTCGCTTGGCTGTTCGCGCTATTAATGGCGGGAGCGATTGTGAAGGTTAAGCTGGCGGCAGGATTTATGGGGAACGGCCAAATGCCGGGTTACGAATACGATGTGGTATTGCTTGCGGCAAACATTTATTTAGGCTTGAACGGAAGCAGCCTTCTCTCGATTGGCCAAATGATTGCAGGAAAATCTGAGAGTCCATCCAGCGTCACAAAGTAATCAGTTGAAATGCTTACCGAAATACGATATGTGAGGAGGAATGGAAATGCTGCCATCGTTATTTGTTGCACATGGCGCTCCCACACTCGCCATCGAGCAGGGGGAATACGTCCAGTTTCTGCAAAGCCTTGGCCAGAAATACCCTGACCCAAAAGCGATCGTCATTTTTTCGGCGCATTGGGAAAGCAGCGAACAACTCGTCAGCGGGGCTTCCTGCCATGAGATGATTTATGATTTCTACGGGTTTCCCGAAGAGCTTTATCAGGTCCAATATCCCGCACAAGGAGACCCTGCTCTGGCAATGGAGATTGTCAAACTGCTGGCAGATCACGGCATTGCGGCCAAACTGGACATGCAGCGCGGAATTGATCACGGCACATGGGTTCCGCTTAGCTTGCTCTATCCGAAAGCCGATATTCCTGTCATCGCGTTGTCGGTAAACAGTTACTTGCCGGCAGAACAGCAATACCGAATCGGCCAAGCCCTTTCCGCTTTGCGGGAAAAAGACGTATTGGTGATGGGAAGCGGGGGAACCGTGCAC
Organism: Paenibacillaceae bacterium; assembly: GCA_041920465.1. Classification (GTDB taxonomy): domain Bacteria; phylum Bacillota; class Bacilli; order Brevibacillales; family Brevibacillaceae; genus Brevibacillus_H. The sequence goes on from JBHGXW010000052.1 coordinate 7,263, forward strand.
AATCTGCGTCGATTGAATTGGGGTTCCTCGAATACAGAAGGATGGGCCAAGGAATTTGACGGGTGGCTTTCCAAGCAGATTCTGGAGTGGAATACGGCAGAGTTATTCGCATACGAGAAAAATGCTCCGTTCGCCAAAGAAGCTGTCCCCACACCGGAGCACTTCATCCCGCTGCTGCTTGCCATGGGAGCCGCTGACGATCAGCGGAAGGCAAAGCTGTTGTACCAGAATTATCAACTTGGTTCACTCAGCCTTGCCTGCTGGCAGTTTGGGGGATAAATTAACTATTGAAATGCGTCGGTAAGTATGATAACATAATTCTTGCCGACACAACGGGGCATTAGCTCAGCTGGGAGAGCGCTACACTGGCAGTGTAGAGGTCAGCGGTTCGATCCCGCTATGCTCCACCATA
>JBHGXW010000053.1:0-5075 GCA_041920465.1 Paenibacillaceae bacterium
ATTTGAAAAGCTGTTAAACAACAAGGAAATCTTCAAAGTGCCGTTCTCTGACGTGAATGCGGCCAATACCCCCGCGGTGGCGCTCACCTATTCGCTTGGCTTGTTAAAACCGAAGACAGCGACAGAGTTTAAGCCTGACCAACCGTTGACGCGAGCCGATGTCGCCTTCTTGTACCAGCAGCTGCAGGAACAATTCGGCAGCAGGTAAACAAAAACTCCCTCATTTCCAGTGGAATATGAGGGAGTTTTTTTGCTATATAAGACTTTCATGCTGATTTCTTCGGCACCACAGATGAATGAAAATGGAACACTTAATTTCAGGGTAGAAAGTTTAATCACTTTACATGATGAAAGTGGTTAAACTTTCTTTCCATTTGCGCAGCCAGTGGAGAAAAACGATTGTCCATTTCGTAGCGACTCTTACAGCGCTAGTCCAGGCGCTCGCTGGGGGCCCGCCCGGCTCGACGTAAGTTATAGCCGGGTGGGTAAAAAAAGTGGTCAAGCAGCGATACGAACGCCGATGCAACGGTTTTGACCACTTCCTGACGATGAGAGAAGCTGGACTTGAGTACAACTGCGCAAGCTGTAACGGAGGCAACGTTTCAGTCCCCCGACGTTTCAGTCCCCCGATGAGAGGGGATGAGAGGGGAGAAAGGACAACGTTTTTCTTAGCTATATAAGAAAGTTTAACTGCTTTCCATTGTAAAAGTGGTAAAACTTTCATCCGATGATAAGCTCTTGTGAAAAGCTTCTTTTTCTCCTGAAAAGGGCGCGCAGTGCAGAAGGGGCCTCGCCCGACACAGCGATAGCTCAGTCCGCGTGGGTTTCAGTAGCACTGGAAGGAAGCGATCCGATTCAAATCAAGCCCATAATACTGCCAAGTGTATCCGTTCCAGCGATATCCGGCTGCTGTTGTCCGGCTGACATACACCGGATAGAACCAGAATGATCTGCCGTTTTTCAACCAGACATACACGTAACGGAATAGACAAGGGCGCAATGAATTGCGGTCAACCCGGTATTGTCCTGTCGGAGGAGCGTAAGGAGTAACGCCCACTGGAGGTGGACCGGAAGGTGGAGGTGGAAAGCCGGGCTGGCCAGGAGGGAAACCTCCGCCGCCTGGAGGGAAACCTCCGCCGCCTGGAGGGAAACCTCCGCCGCCTGGAGGGAACCCCCCGCCGCCTGGAGGGAACCCCCCGCCGCCTGGAGGGAAACCTCCTCCACCGGGGGGGAATGGATATGACATACGAAAATCACCTCTTTTCACATTTACTACAGGATAGACAGGAATGATAAAAGCGCTTGTGCTAATGTTGGTGGGCGTTTCACCAATTTTCGCAACCATTGACAGAGAGTAAAAGATTGGATATAACTAACTCGTGAGTTAGTTTAGTATTCAGTTAGCTGTGGAGGCGTTTTTATGGATCGAAATATTACGGCAAAAGGCCAGGCAAGCAGGACACGATTGCTGGAAACCGCGGCTCGCTTGTTTGCCGAAAAAGGATATCAAAAAACCAAAATCAGCGATATTGTCAAAGCTGCAGGCTTGACTCAAGCGGCATTTTATCTCTATTTTCCCAGCAAGGAAGCGATATTTGCCGAGCTGGTGGATGACTTCCGGATGAATTTGCACTCCTTGGCGGAAACGGCCAAGAAAGTAACACCGCTGGTTCCGGCGGAGGTCCCTCGCCAGGTTGTGAACAACCTGAAACAAGTGTTTGCTTATCTCTCCACCAATCCGGAATTAACCAAAATTGCCTGGTATGAATCACCTGATTCCGAGCAGATCAAGCATGAGCTGATTCAGATGATCGCAGGCAACATTCGCATCAATCAAGAAGCGGGACATATCCGCAAACAGTTGGTGCCTGAGATCGTGGCGGAAATCCTCGTCGGGATTGTGGATCGTCTGACGATAAAATGGCTGTTAACAAACCAGAAATCACCAGAGGAACTGGCAGAAGAAATGGCGGAAGTCGTAATGTACGGAATTCTGGCATATTCGCCTGAATGATATGAATATCCTTTGGAGAGTGTCAGGAGTTGACCGTTGGTCGAAAACCTAGTGGAAAAACATCCGGTTCCTCGATAACCAAGCGGGTGTTATGTGCTATAATTGGAAGTATTATGAAGATGAAAAGGATATAAGGAGACGATGATGCGCAGTATCCTCTTGATTGTGTGGGCAGCCTGTTTTCTGATCTTCCCTGGCTCACCATCAGATGCCGCAGGGAATGACTCGCCACAGGCGCTTAAAGGCGTATTCGATTTATCTGAACAACCTTTGCCAGGATGATGCCATTCTTTTAAATGGAGAATGGGAATTTTATTGGCAGCAATTGCTGGAACCCAAGGATTTGCAAGCAGGAGACAGTCTTTTGTTGACCAGGTCATATGGAAAAGTGCCTGCCGAGTGGAAACAAATACAGGTAAATTCCACTGCTTTGCCCAACCAAGGATACGGTACATATAGTCTGATTATTCAAACAAATTACTTGGATCGGGACAAAGAGAAAGCTCTGTATATGCCAAGTGTAGCCACCGCCTATAAGCTCTGGATCAACGGACAGCTCTTGGCTGAGAACGGTTTGGTCGGAATCAGCCGGGACGACATGGTGCCCAAAAATTATCCCAAAGTCGTATTTGTCCCGCCGGGGAGCACCAGGATTGAACTGCTGATCCAGGTTTCCAACTTTGTGCAAAGAAAAGGGGGGCTCTGGCAGTCCATCCGTTTCGGCCTGGCTGAACCGATTTTATACCTGAGGGATCGGGAAGTAGCCTATGAAGGATTTATCGCAGGCAGCCTGTTTATCATGGGGTTGTATCACCTTGGACTTTTTGCGGTTCGCCGTACGAATCAATCCCCTCTGTACTTCGGACTGTTGTGTATCGTGATTGGCTTAAGAACCCTGCTGTTGGGCGAGACCCTCGCCGTTCGCTTATTCCCGGGATTGGATTGGGAGGTGGCCGTTAAGGCAGAGTATCTGACATCCATGTTGGGATTAGCCTTCCTCATGCAATTTGTCGGCTCCCAGTATCCGCAGGAGCTGTCGAAACGAGTGCGCCATTTTATTCTGCTGTGCTGCATGGCAGGCAGCGTATGGATTATCACAACACCGGCGATTGTTTTTACTTCCTCATTATTTGTCTTCCAGCTGCTTATCCTCACCAGCATAACGCTGACCATCTGTGTCTATTTGTTAGCTGCCATCCAAAGACGGGAAGGATCTGTTCTGAACGGCATCGGATTGTTCCTTTTTTTTGCAGCTGTGTTAAATGATACGCTTTATTATCAAAACCTTGGCAAATTTGAAAATCTGGTGCCCTTCGGCTTGTTATGCTTCCTGATTACACAAATGCTGAATCTTGCCCATCAGTTTGCCAGTTCTTTCACTCATGTGGAGAAGCTGTCCAAAGAATTGAAGCAAATGAACCAATTGCTAGAGGAAAAAGTGAAGGAGCGGACAACGGCACTTGAACAAATCAATCTGCATCTGGAACGGGTCAATCATGAGCTCTCTACTGTAGAGAAGTCACGCCAGCTGTTATTAACCAACATCTCACACGAGCTAGGTACACCGCTAACTTCCATACAGGGATTCATTAAAGCGATGATAGACGGGGTTGTAGACAAAAATGATCCGAAATACTTGAATCTGATCTACGATAAAACCATTTTTCTCAACAGGATTATCCACGATTTGTATGAACTGACCAAGCTTGAATCAAGACAAATCAGTTTCCACTACAGGCGAGTGGCTCTTAAGCCGTTCATACAGCAATTATATGACAAGTATGTAGTAGACATCGAAAAAAGAGGAATTACGTTTACTTTTCAAAACCTCGTGGCTCCCGCTTCTTCAGAATTTGTTACCGTGGCGAAAATAGATCCGATCCGTATCGAACAGGTTTTTGTCAATCTGCTGATGAACGCAAGCAAGTTTACGCCACAGGGAGGAACGATTTGTCTGAAAGCGGAGATCAGCGTCAAATCTGCATCCCATGGTAACGCCAGAATCAGCATTTCCGACACGGGAGCAGGAATTGCCGATGAGGATCTGCCGTTTATTTTTGATCGTTTCTACAAGGGAACAGAATCGCGGAAGCGGAAGAATGAAGGAGTAGGACTGGGATTGGCTATTTCCAATGAAATCATTGAATACCACCACGGCAAAATCGAAGCAAGCAGCCGGTTGGGAGAGGGAAGCGAGTTTTCCTTTACGCTTCCCGTTGAATTTGTGCCCAAAGCTGAGCTAGGGGAGGTGTCTTGATGCCACAGCAGAAAGTTCTTCTGGTAGAAGACGATCCGGATATCCGGGAGCTTGTCCGTCTTTATCTCCAAAAGGAACGTTTTCGGGTGATGGAGGCTGGCAACGGCCAGGATGCCATTCGCCTGGTCGAACAGGAGCATCCGAATGTGATGATTCTGGATATACTTCTTCCTGATGTTGACGGATTAACGGTTTGCCGTGAAGTAAGAAAGCAATCCGACCTGCCCATCATCTTCTTGAGCTGCAAGATGGAAGCGCAGGATGTTATTCACGGTTTGGAGATTGGCGCTGACGATTACGTAACCAAGCCATTCGACCCGAGCATTCTTGTCACGCGGGTGAAAGCCAATCTGAGGAGATACAGCACCCAATCTGACGCACAGCCGAAAGAAAATTCCTCAGAGCTTCCTTTTGCGAAGGAGCAACCACTTCTCTTGGAGCCACTAACGAAGCGGGATATAGAGGTAATCTCACTCATCGAGAAAGGCTTTACCAACCAGGAAATTGCCGCCCATTTTCATATTTCTCTGGGAACGGTAAAAGGCTACAACAATCAATTGTACGCCAAACTCAAGGTGAGGAACCGGACGCAAGCGATTTTACGGGCAAGACAGCTCGGACTACTGACTCCCTCCAAAAAATAATGAAAAAAACCTAACTTTGGGAGAGCACTGCAAAACGCTTCCGTTTAATGGAAAACGGCGGCATTTTTTGCTCCGCTTGGTTGCCACCCTTCGGAATGTTATTTAGACCGCTCCGCGACGATCCACGGGGCGGGGGCTCAACATCTGGGTTTCACAATGA
>JBHGXW010000066.1:0-39910 GCA_041920465.1 Paenibacillaceae bacterium
CGTTGGCTGATGGATTTACCTATAGAGCGTATTGCTATTGAGAATCCTGTCTCTATTATATCCAGTCGCATTCGTAAGCCTGATCAGATTATACAACCTTGGCAGTTTGGACATGGGGAAACTAAAGCGACTTGCCTTTGGCTGAAGAATTTACCGAAGTTGGTGCCAACTAATATTGTTGATGGTCGAGAAGCAAGAGTTCACCGTATGGCTCCTGGAGAAGATCGTTGGAAGGAACGAAGTCGAACTTACAAGGGAATTGCCCAGGCTATGGCTGAACAGTGGAGTTTAACTTAATGCTCAATGTGATAAACGGGGATCTGGGGAGCGAGGGTCACCTCGGCTGACATGATCAGTAGTGAGCATTTTAGTAAGGTGGTGGGTTATTATGATGTTTATTTTTGGCGTTCTAGGTGCTTATTGGGGGGTTAAACTTGTACCGATTGAATATTGGCCTTTGAATCTTATGTTTATAACGTATCCTCTTATATTTTTAGGATTATTAATCGATGTGTCTTTTTTGAAGTTGAAAAGGAAGTTTTTTGATGTTTGGGTCAAAAAATACGGGCCAAAAGGTAATCTTATGGGATGAATGAAAAAAGGGGGAGTTCTTTTGAGATCACAAGCTTTTCCATTAACACCAGATAAGCCATTCAAAAAAGGAACCCTACACATGCAAACGCATATCCATCTCCCGAATGGATATGCAATCCATATCAAGAGGGAAGAAATTTCTCATGTAGGGAGATCGATCTATCGGGATTTTGACAAGGAACAAGTAGTGCTCGAAATTGTAGATCCCAAAGGGAAGGTAACAAAGCGGTTGCCGATACCTGCGAGCTGCGCACATGATATTGCGGAGGTGATAGCTTGATGAAAGAGAGATTTCTTGAATTTTTATGGAAACGAACTTTTGAAAAAATGGAAGATGTGAGAGAAGCATCGAGCCATGAAGATGTAGACCACTGCCTGGATGAATTAGAAACATACTTGAACGAGATCAAATTGATTTCGTTCGAAGAAATAAAAACAGATGCCACAGGGCGCCCGGTAGATAATAACTAGATACTACGTATCTTTTAAAAAACTTCACCTTTTTGGAGGTCTATATGATATCAAAATTGAGCATTTTAGGATTAGCTATTTTGGCTTCTGCTGTATCGAATTTAGATATACGACTTGTAATCTTCGTTTTCGTATCTTTATTGGTCTTGTTTTCAATCAGTCTATTCTTTCTTGTAAAAATCAATAAATTATCAAAGAAAATAGAACATGGTGAAACGTTTTAAAATATTAAAAAGCTTGGTATTGACGGATATTTTAGCCTTTCGCATTATACAACTGTAAGCAAGGAGTGATTAATTTTGGAAGATCAAACAACTCCTACTACAACAGAACCAACACAAACTGAACCAGCACCGCAACCTGCAGCTGATTGGGATGCAGTTTCTCAAAAGATTGCAGATGCAATCGCAAGTAAACAAGCAACATATCAAACGGTGGCAGCTACAAAGGGTTCTGTTACAGGTGAGTTTCGAGTAGTACACGAAATGACAACAGGGGACTTGCTGATCAGTTTCCTATTGATCTGTGTACTAGCCCTCCAACTTCTTCAATGGGTATTCCGGGCCGTATGGGGAAGGTGATCATATGACGGGAACGGAAATTGCGATTCATTACGCGACGATAGCCGCGATCCCGGCAGCAGTTGTGCTGATAGGTTACTTTCTGAAAGGCACATTACAGTCCTGGAGGGGTTTTGGTGGTTGATGATGCTCTCTTATTCTTACTTACCTACGATGGGGTTGAAAAGTTAGGGTTTACCTTCACTACCTGTGCCGCTGTTGTTTTTACACTACTTTACTATTGGAGGGGGACGCGTTGAATTTTTCGAGTTCAATAGATTGGAGTTTTTTCTGGTCAACCTTCAATAACTTCATGTACACGCTATTACCTTTCGCTCTTATTATCGTGTCAATTTTTGGAGTAGGCTTACTGTTATCTGTTCTAATCGGAGCCGTGAAACAAGCGAGAAGCAAGTAGGTGGTAGGGTTGGAAACGCTCCCCAAATACAATGTTTTCGACGTGATCCCTATCTCAACCTTTTGGAGTTATGTAGATTCTATTTTATCAATCGGGCTGCCATTCTTTTTGATTGATGCAGCGTTGTTTGTTGTAGGTTTAATCCTTTACCTCATTATCAAGACCTTTCGGAAATCTTCTGATTCAGAAGATTCGGATGATTCGGAAGATGACGATTGGGACTAAATAAAAATTTCATTTCAAGGAGGAATTCGTTTTATGGGTACTTCTGGAGCATTAAATTTGGTAGCACCATCTGGTTCTGGTTTGCCAAGCGCATCTGATCTCATGGGTAGCGCGTGGTCTTTCGCAACAAACTTCTGGCCGTTCGTTCTGTTGGGACTTGCTATCGTTCTGACACCAGCCATCTTCGCTGTTGCTCGCAGCGCACTCGGCAAGCGAAAAGCAAAAGCTTAATTCAATCAAAAAAAGAAAACTGCTCGCCTATGCGAGCCTTTTCTTTATACAGGGGGTGAAGAATATTAAAAACTTAAAATACATCGCCTTTATTTTAATTTTGCTAATTTCAAGTCCTGTAAGTGCGGCAACAATCAGCTTTTCTAACGTGACGGAAGGTACGTACTCACAAACAGGTGATACCTATAAAAGAGTGACTATCAACTACTCTTTTGCCAACGCCAACGAATCATCAATTGTCATGAGAAGAACATATACCAGCGGTGAAGTTGGAACCACAGGTTTAGCTTCAAACAATTCAACAGGAACGAATTCTTCACAGAAGATTTTTACTTTTAACACCTCCGGTCAATATTCCATATCGAAAGTTGATTTTTTCGTGAGGACAAAGGATAACCGACTAGCGCCCCTGACAACATACAACATTGGCGGCGATCCACCACTTGAGACAACAAAAAATCCACCAAGTATGAGCGCCACAAAAAATAATGACGGAATCAGTATCAATTTCGGACAATCTGGATTGAACTATCAAGTAACTGATGACAACGGTGATTCTGTCTATTTTACTGATGAAGGAAACGGAAAAATATATATTCCTCTTGCGAATTCGTCTAGTAACAGCCAGTACGACTTTACTTGGGAATTCTTCGATGGACATCATATCCGGTATGACTACTCAGGTTCTATGGAAAACGTTGAAAGTAGAGCGCAGCTAGGAACGATGGAATTTGGTCAGTTTCATCCTTTGACGTACTACAAAGATGAATACAACGGACGCGGGCCTTTTGAAACGACATATGAACCAAATGCTCCTGATGGTGGTTATTACATGAAAATTGATCTTTTAGACGCCGACACAGGCGATACTTTGGAGAGTCACATGTTCGATACAAACGGAGAAGTTGGAGAAGGTACGACAAATCCTTTTCCCTATACTGTCACCACGACAGACTCGGACGGCAATACTTTTAAGTGGACAGTCAATGAGGATGGTAGTCATGTCCCAACGGATGCAGAAACCCTCTCGGAAGACCCACCAGAAGATCCAGGAGACACCGGAGGTACAACACCGCCACCGTCTGGAGATACAGGAGGAACAGATACAGGGGGTCAGACGGGAACAAATTGTATCGGTTGCGATCTGCTTGCATGTCCGGGGTGGGATCAGATCGCAGATAAGATCGGCAGCGCTGTTGCTGGAAAACTCCCGCCGCCACCAAACTGGCAAGAGGTTGCAAAGGTTTTTGGTGATGAGTTTGTTCCACGGATCGGGAACGAGATCGAAAACAAGTTAGGGCATCCTGATCCACCGCCAACGGTTTCTACACCGCCGCCACCAACGTTTGACGGTACGAGCGGAGTTGATATACCGCAGGCAGTCGATCAAACGCCACCAGCACAACAAACTACTTTTGATACCGTGCCAGATATACAAGTTGAACAAGATCAAACAGGCGGTATTGACTTGAGTAAATCAGACCCGATTGAATCTATACCTCACAGTTCAGAGGATCACATGCCCATACCAGGACAAGAAACAGGTGGATTCAAGCCGCAGACGAAAACTTCTGATATTCCAAAACCATCGAATAGTGGGCCAGTTCAACCGCCGGCCGATTCGATTCCCAAGCCAAATACTTCGACTAGCGAACCGCCTGTTCCTGATTCAACGACTAGCGATCCACCAAAACCCGAAATGCCAATGCCAGAGGGGTGATAAAGTGATACGAAAGATTATTTTTTCTTTTCTTGCTTTGTTGATATTGTGTAGTCCAGTATTTGCTTCGCAAACTTATACTGGACAGTTGCAAATACCTAGTTATCCAAACTCAAATACATCTAGTGACGGAAAACTAAGAGCAAATACAAATGGCAGTGCATGTGGATCATCTTGTACATACTCAGGTTCGGTATCGTTTATAAGAGCGAACACAGGGGCGAAATTTAAAGTAGTTTTAGACTTCCCAAATATGAATACAACGGTCAGTGGCGTAACAAAAGTAAGAAACCACATAGAGTTAACTGTTAATGATGTAGGAACAGGCTCTATTTCCCTTTTTGATTATTTGGGCTTAGTCAGCTTTCCTAATATCCAATACACGATCTCTGAGTTAATGCCGCCTTCAAACGTCAATTTTTTTGCTTCAAACGTATCAGATACTTCCATAACACTTTCTATGAGTGGAACGGATGTAATTAGCTACGACATATATCGAAACAACATCAAGGTAGGTTCTACCACAACAAACAGCTACACAGATATGAACCTGACGCCGGATACAAACTATAACTATTATGTCGTTGCAGTCAACGGTACGGGAACGACTTCTACACCGGAAATTACGGTCAAAACAAAGTCAAAACCGAAGTCTGTAACAATCAGTTCTTCAAGTGTTTCATACAGTACGGTAGGATTAAATTTTTCAGCACAGTATGCAAACAAAATCTACATTTACCGGGACGGAACGGTGATTGATTCAGTTTCTGGAACGACTTCAAGTTATACAGATACAAATGTACAGTCTTCTTCAAGTTATGACTACTGGATCGTTGCGGAAAATGGATATGGTACTACGGCTAGTTCAATTATCACGGTCAAAACCGCTGATCCACCGCCGCCGCCGCCGCCACCATCGAATGTGACAATTAGTGAGGGAACAATTGACTACAAAAACGTAACTGTTACGTTCTCTGCCACTAATGCCAACTCAATCAAGTTGTACAAAGATGGTAACGTGATTGCCACTCTCCCTGGAACAGCAACGAGTTTCACGGATAATTCAGTACAACCGGATACCACCTATCAATATTGGATAGTCGCTGAAAATAACCAAGGAACAGCAGCAAGTAACATCATCACTGTAAAAACACTTGATAAACCACCTGTTCCTACCCAGGTAACCATTAGCCAAGGACCGGTTACTTTATACGATGTATCTCTTAATTTCCGGGCTAATGGAGCTGACACGATAAAAGTATATCGAGACGGTAGTCTGCTCACTACTCTGTCAGGTACAGCAACCATCTACAAGGACACAACAGCACAAGTTCAAAAAACGTATCAATACTGGATTGTCGCGGAAAATGCCGGAGGAACAGCGGCGAGCAACATCATCACCGTAGAAACAGCCAAACCGGGAACCATCACAAACCTTCGGGCGACAGACAAAAAACAAGATAGTATCAGGTTTGATTGGAACGCTGATCCTTACGCAACAAGTTACAAAGTGGAGATTACTACGCAGCAAAAACTAACAGCGAGTTTGACGTGGACAGCTTCCCCACCACCGACAACTACCACAACAGTCACCACTACGGTAAATTCAATCACGGTCAATAATCTGCAAGCAGGACAAAATGTTTCGTTGTCTGTGACAGCGTACAATTCGGTATTCGGCTACTACGGAACTGCTACTACTTCGGCTACTACACCACTGATCAGTGTGCCGACAAACAGTACACCACCGAATCCAAATGATCTGTTTAATATGACGATGAGTTTTGCAAGCAACTTTTGGCTGTGGTTCATTCTTGGCTGTTGTTTCTTCCTTGTACCGTGGATTTACTCGGTTGCACGAAGCGCGTTAGGAAAGAAAAGCGTAACAGAAATCTCTTCACCTAAACGAGCATCCAGAGTATCAGCCAGAGAAATACGAGGACAATTGAGGGAGGACAAAACATGACAGAAACACTCATTTCTGCTTCGGAAATTGCCGGGATATTGACTGTTCCAATCACACTGTTAACGATCATTGCTCTCTCGGACGAAATTGTTTTACTGGCGAAGCGATCTGTTCTACCTGTAGTCAGGAGACGTAGGAAATGATACGGGAGCTTGCTTCTGGAATCTACCAGTTTTTTAGCGGTGCTTTTAGTTCCTTATTTAGTTTCCTCGGTTCCTTGTTTAGCGGGCTATTCAACGGACTAAAAAGCCTACTGACTTGGCTGTTCTCCCCTATTCTTGCGCTGATCGGAACCATTTTTTATTTCTTGTACAAGCTAGGGGCATTGATCCTCAAAGTGATTACCGTTGTTTACAAGCTCGTTTTCTTTTTCGTTTATGTCATGAAGGGACTTTTCGTCACGTTGATCGGGCTATCTTACAACGGAGCTGGAGTCACACTTCCCGGCAGATACCAAACGGTAGTAAACAACATTCAGCCTGCTTTCGAGATCATGCAGCTTAACAAATTGGCGATCCTCTGCTTGTTTGCTGTTTGGATATTTGTTGGTGTCGCTATTATCAAAATCATTGGGGCAAGGAGCGATTAGAGATGAACCTAAACCCTTTCAAGAACCTCATCGACAATATCTTTTCGCTCCCCGAATCCATCCTAAACCTTGTCATTGACAAACTATCCGGGGCAAGCCAATTAGCAGCCCAAGGAATTGATGTTTCATCTTGGTTAGCGCCTATTAGCCTTTTGGGTCCCTCATGGGTCAAAGTTGTCAATTCTCTGCTCGCTGGCGCTACACTCGTTTTTACCTTCTGGATCGGTAAGAAGGTCTACAATCTCTATCTAAACTTCAAACAAGGGGTGCAATGGTGGTAATGGGTATTCAATCGGTTTATGAATGGTGGTTCCAAGCTGGCGCAGGAGCTGCATCGGGTATCGTGGTCGTAGTAATCCCAAGCCTTTTGATTTATCGGTTTTTTACAAGAAAACGTAATACAGGAGTGATTGACTAATGCTTTCAGCGTTGAAAAAAAACAACAACCAGCCAATTATACGGGATCGACTCATTATCTTTGATGAGGATAACAAAACATGCGAGATATTGGCGGTCGAAGAGGAAAACGAAGAGATTGTGAGAGCCGGAAACAAAACCGTTCCAAAAGCCGATTTGACGCTTACACTAAGCAAGCAAGGACGTGTGTATGTCTTACGAGCGCCGCAGAAGATCGTGCAACTCACCGAACACTTACGAAGAGTTGAAATGAACACGATTGTTCGCCAGATCACGCAATACAAGAAGCCTGACGAGTCAGAAAAGCGTATAGATTGGCTCAAAATCGGTATGCTCATCGGATTAATTATTGTTGCTATCGTGGCAGCAGCTAAGTAGGAGGGAGATCATGCAACCAGGAAGCGCAGAAAAACTGCAAACGGTAATTGGTGACGATCTTTTTCCTACAGTTAACCATGTTTCAGACGTAAAACAAGTTTTGGAGTTTATCCAGCCACACACTCAACCGTTACGAGAGGAACAGATACGAGGGATTCTGTACCTGCAGGAGTTAGGGAACAACAAAGACCTGCATCCAGAAGGAAACCCCTACAAAGAGATCATCAAGTACGTGATCGAAAAGCGTGAAATCATTGCTGATCCTGAGTACCTGCTGGATACCATCGAAGCGCTGATTCCAAAGCCGCCTAAGCCGATTCTGATGACACAGGACGGTACGTTCAAGAAAATCCAACAATCTAAGTAGGAGGATAGAGAAATGGCTCATTTCATCGGTATACAAGGCCCTTTAGGAGCCGGGAAAACAACGGCTGCCAGCATGTTGGCTCACTACTACCGTAACCGGGTAGTGTTCCAAGGTGGAGACATAAAACTGTTCAGCAACTACGGACTTCGTGGAGCGGAAAAAATGCGAAAACCCGAAGACTGGTTTAAAGTCGCAGAAGCCCACGGTTCCATTTGCGTCTGGGATGAAGGACAAGAGCAGTTTGATAGCCGGGAATTCTCTTCGGCAGAGCGCATCTTTTCTACAAAGCTGCTCAACTACTGCCGCAAAATGGCTTCTCTACAGATGATCGTTGCCCCAAGCTTTCGGAATATTGATACACGGATCAGGCAGCTTACCGAAGTGTTGATCAACGTTACAAAGGTCGGAAATAAAGGCATTCGGTTGGAATACTTCGACTATCAAAGCGGAGACAAAGACAGTTCTTTAGGTCGATTTCTTCACTCTCGTTTTCTCCCGGCCTGGAAAGTCAAGCAGATTCACTCACTGAATTTGTTCAATACATTTCGCCTGGTAACCGGCTTCCCAATGCCAAAAACGCCGCGGGCACAAGCTGAGTTTATGGAAAAATTGAACATGATACACAATCAAGCCCTTGCTCGTCTTGGATACACAATGGAACATGAAGACGATGCAAATATTGATCTTGAATTTCTCATTGGCGAAGAAAAGGAGGACATCGCGTGACCAAAAAAACGTACCATCGCCCCTACTCTGTTTTTCCCATCCTATCCAAGCAGTTTCTTTCGAAGTGTTTTTCTCTGGCACTCAAGGGGGTAACTGCATGATTCTTTCCGTTGTTCCTGTTCGGAAGGTTCGCGATCCGCGCCAGCTCCTATATCACTATCCAAGCATGAACGCCCAGCGATACGCTCAGTTGGTTGCGGAATTTCATCACGATCAGATGCTACGAATGGCCGAGAACATCGCTAATGGACTTGGATTCCTTCTCGTTCCTGCCTGCTGCCTAAACTGGAAGTTTATTGCGAAGATTTCAGCGGAAAGAAAGGTTTCAGTCGGCAGAAACGCCTATTTTATGCTGAAAAGATCAGAAATGAGCAGACGAGCATATGAAAAGTTCATTAAATACGTTCGTGAACTGCAAGAAGTACAGGAAAGAGAGGTGGGTTGATTGGATCTGGAAGAAGAAAAGAAATTGAGAGCTGCTAAAGAAGTGTCAGCCTCGCTTATTACACCGAATGCTGCAGTTATTCTTTACAAAGAACGAGCAGAGCTAGCGGAAGCTGCCGGACATTATATATTAGCCAGTTATTACCGTTCACTACTGGCTGATGCGATAAAAAAACTAAATGGAGGCATTTGTCTATGAATCAATACCTCAAAACTCTACGGCTGATCAAACTAGCCAAGGAACATTTAGTTAAAGGCCGTTGGCGTGATGCACTTCACTGCTTGGAAATATTGGAGACGAGAGTAAAAAAGACAACACCAACTTATTTATCAAAAGGGTAACGGGGGTTGTCCCAACAGTCGAAAAATGACTGAGGGACAACTCCTTTTTAATGGTTACTTAATAAGATCCACCGTGATCCGTGGAAAGAGCAGCGGTTCGCGTGGGACTAAGATTTAAAACTCCAATCTACAATTTGAACAGGTACCCGTTTACCTGGTCCGCCTTTAGGATCTTTCATATTGGTATCAATAACAATCGAGTCGTACAGTTCAGAAATCGTTAGTTTTCGGTTTGCTTCACTTAGACTGTACCAATTGTCTTTTAAAAAGAATTCAGCGTTTGGATAAGTTCATCAACTGTCCAATCACTTGTTGTATGGTTTCGACGTGTACTGGAATCCTTGATCGGAGTGAATCAAGATCCCGTTCACGTCTTTTTTTTGCTTGCTTTGTCAAGTGTTGCGGTTACCAGGGCCAAGTCATTTCGGGGAGACACGTGAAACCTCAGCGATCTGAAACAACCAAGGAAGATGATGCTTCTCACGCAATGAATGGATTATTTCGAATCGTTTTTCTTTTGTGATCACTTACCAATACATCCATCACCTGTCTGCTCGAAGGAGTAAGGCGGGGGAATAAGGACGCCGCGTGAGCGGTGATCGCCCGGTTAAACCGTTCTAGGTAAGTGAATTTACTGTAAACTTTCATCTCGTCTAATTGCCCAAAACGAGCACCGATTCTCCGTTTCTCCAGCAAAATCTTTTCCACAGCAGCCCCTCCTTTCGTTCAAGCGACAAAAATAGTTTGTGCGGTACATCACATCGAGATAAAACGAAAAAACAAACAGATGTCCCGGTACAGATTTTCTCTTTTTCCCATAGATTGATGTTGATTCCGACTCTTAATGAAAGGATACTTCCATGAAAAAAACATCAAAATTAAAACATTTGATTCACTCGCAAAACCTGGAGTTTTTAATGGAAGCACATAATGGTCTCTCCGCAAAAATTGTGGAAGAAGCCGGTTTTAAAGGGATTTGGGCCAGCGGATTATCCATGTCGGCAGCCATGGGAGTGAGGGACAGCAATGAAGCTTCCTGGACTCAGGTGCTGGATGTTTTGGAGTTTATGAGTGATGCTACGTCCATACCGATTTTGTTGGACGGAGATACGGGCTATGGAAACTTCAATAACGCAAGACGATTAGTAAAAAAATTGGAACAGCGAAACATAGCAGGGGTTTGCATAGAAGATAAGCTGTTTCCAAAAACCAACTCTTTTATAAACTGCAAAGTCCAACCCCTTGCCGAAGTAGATGAGTTTTGCGGCAAGATTAAAGCAATGAAAGACACGCAAAATGACGATGACTTTATTGTCGTGGCGAGGGTGGAAGCTTTTATTGCGGGCTGGGGTCTAATGGAGGTGCTGCGACGGGCGGAGGCTTATCGGCAAGCAGGTGCCGACGCTGTCCTTATCCACAGCAATCGATCAGACATAACGGAAATTGAATTGTTTATGAATGAATGGAATGAAAGGCACCCGGTGATCATTGTGCCTACGAAATATTATTCCACTCCGACAAAACGATTTCGTGAATTGGGGATCAGTGTTGTCATCTGGGCTAACCATAATCTGAGGGCATCCATCGACGCGATGCAAAAAATATCAAGGCAAATTTACCAAGATGAAAGTCTTATTGGAGTAGAAGGCCAAGTGACCACCATCGAAGAGGTTTTCAGGCTGCAAAGAGTTGACGAGCTGCAAGCTGCTGAAAAGAAATACCTTCCTTCCCATGAAAATATTCAGGGGGATTGAATCATGCTGCAAACAAACATATTTGGAGAAGAACTGCAAAAGCTCGGGTTTACCTTTTACAGCGGGGTTCCCTGCTCCTTTTTGAAAAACCTGATCAATTACGCCATCAATGAATGCGAATACGTTGCTGCAGCAAGCGAAGGAGATGTGGTTGCCATTGCATCCGGGGCCTTTTTAGGAGGAAGGAAACCAGTTGTTCTGATGCAAAATTCAGGGCTAACGAATGCAGTTTCCCCATTAGTTTCTCTGAACTATCCGTTTCGGATTCCGTTACTTGGATTTGTCAGTCTTCGAGGAGAAACGGGTATGCCTGATGAACCACAGCACGAACTGATGGGGCAAATTACAACGCGATTGTTGGAATTGATGCATATTAAATGGCTGTATTTGTCTACTGATTTGGAGGAAGCCAAGCATCAACTGCTATATGCAAATCAGTGTATTAATGATAACCATCCTTTCTTCTTTGTAGTCAGAAAAGGAACATTTGCAGAAGAACCCCTACAAAAAAAGGAGCCTTCCATTCGTTTGAACCAAATAAAAGTGATCAAAAATAGAGAGGATCAGATGCCCACTCGGCATGAAGCACTCACCGTCATTCATGCGTGCAAAGGTATCAAAACCGTACTGTTTGCTACAACCGGAACTACAGGGAGGGAATTGTATGAAATCGAAGATGCCAACAATCATCTGTATATGGTTGGCTCCATGGGATGTGTCAGTTCTTTCGGATTGGGGTTGGCGCTGACCGAAAAAGATTTGGATATCGTTGTAATTGATGGGGACGGCTCTTTGCTCATGCGCATGGGGAGTTTGGCTACAAACGGGTACTACAGTCCGCCCAACATGCTTCATATTCTGCTTGATAACAACGCTCATGATTCGACAGGTGGTCAAAGCACGGTATCACATAATGTCAATTTCGTGGAAATTGCCGCTGCTTGCGGCTACGTGAAATCGATTTATATCCACAATTTGAAAGAATTGGAATCCTCGATTAAAGAATGGACACAAACGAGAGGACTCACTTTTCTGTATTTGCGAATTTCAAAAGGCTTTTCGGAACAACTTGGTCGTCCGAAAACAAAACCGTATGAAGTAAAAGAACGGATACAAACGTTTGTAAGAAACAACTCTCGAAGTTTACGGAAGGGGAACCCGCATGTGGATCGTGAAGCGAAATATTTTGCTGAATCCCGGCCCCGCTACAACTACAGACAGCGTGAAATACGCACAAGTGGTACCTGATATTTGCCCCCGTGAAACGGAGTTTGGCGATCTCATGGAATACGTATCTACGGAACTCACCCGGTTGGTTGCCGAAACGGAACATTACACGACCGTATTGTTTGGCGGTTCAGGTACTGCAGCGGTTGAAGCCATTTTAAGTTCTGTTGTAGATGATGAGGTAGTGGTCATCATTAACAATGGTGCGTACGGGAAACGGATGTGTGAAATTGCCGAAGCCTACGATTTGAATTTCTTGGAGTTTAATAGCCCTGCTGATGATGGCATCGATTTGATTGCTCTGGAAAAACTGATCCAAAACTCCTCCCGAAAAATATCCCACCTCGCAGTAGTCCACCATGAAACGACTACCGGTCTTTTAAACGATATTGAGTCTATTGGGGCAATATGCAGGAAACATCACATTGATATGGTCGTGGATGCGATGAGCTCTTTCGCGGCCATTCCTATTCAAATGGACAAAATGAATATCAGTTTTATGGCTGCAAGCTCCAATAAAAATCTTCAAGGTATGGCGGGTGTCGCATTTGTCATTGCAAATAAAAGCAAATTGGAAAGCATACAGCACAAGAAACCAAGAAATTATTACTTGAATTTGTATGCTCAATACAAGTTTTTTTCGAAAACCCGTCAAATGCGTTTTACACCGCCTGTACAGACCCTTTATGCACTCAAGCAAGCGATCGAGGAATTAAAACAAGAGGGCGTAAAGGGAAGATACGAACGGTATAACAAGTCGTGGGAAACGTTAATAGCAGGGATTACCCGGCTTGGATTGAACTATATCGTTCCTGAAAAACATCATTCCAAAATCCTTACTTCGATTCTTGAACCTGATTGTAACGGATACGATTTCAATGAAATGCATGACTATTTTTACAGACGAGGTTTTACGATTTATCCCGGTAAACTCGAAGAGTCAAAAACGTTCAGGATCGCCAATATAGGGGATATTACCTACAAAGATATCCAAGAATTTTTGCAATTGATGGAAAATTATCTTGGAGCCATCGGTTATCCTTTCAAAAAGGTGAAAGACCAATGAGCGGAAAAAATAAATGGTCAAAATATTTGTTCCTGAAACGATCTAAACAATTAGCCCCATACTTGCCGAAAACCCAGAGGCTGACGCGAAGTACGTTTTGGGAGTTTATCAAGAAATATCACCAAGTGATTCTGAAGCCTGTCCATGGTAGCGGCGGATATGGCGTGATACAGGTATCTTCGTTAGGAAATCATTATTACGAAGTACACAGGGAGAAGACAAAGATAACGATAAAAGGGATAAAACAGACGTATTACTATGTAAAAAGGAAAATCGGATCCTCTGATTATATGGTTCAACGCCGGATTCCCCTGGCCACAGTGAATAACCGTCCGTTTGATATGCGGATCATTGTACAACGCAGAAGAAATTCTGGTGTGTGGACAATTACCGCAAAAGTTGCCAAAGTAGCAGGAAAAGGTTACATCGTTACCAACAACACAAGGAGCAAAGGAATGCTGCTGCATGTTGAATCGGCGCTTCGAAGATCTTCACTCAAAGGTCACTCTCACCTAACCTTGCTGTCGAATATTGAAAGGATCGCTTTACTGTCAGCCAAGAGGCTCAGCTCATTATTCCCAAGACACCGCATTTACGGTTTGGATATGGGACTGGACGAGAATGGCCGTGTATGGATCATTGAAACAAATCATTATCCCGCTATGTCCCATTTCCGTAAACTGGGGGACAAAGACATGTGTCGTCGAATTTGGGCATATAAAAAGGGCTAATATGAATGGCGGAGGTGGTAAAAGTATGAGCAAATGGGAAACATTTAAAGTTCTCAAAGAAGATAAATGGATCAATTCCTTTGTACCAGAGACACGATTGATGACAGAGGAAAACCTATGGGAGTTGCTTGCAAAATATGGTACAGTCATTCTTAAACCTGCTGCCGGGAGTGCCGGTCGTGGTATCATTAACATTTCTTCCGAAGGAAACGGGCGCTTTATGGTTCAGGTTAAATTGACGAAACAAGTCGTAACACGTGATGATCTCTTTTCCTGCTTAACACAGGAAATCTTGAAGGGTTTTGCCCAATACATTGACAGTGGGGAAGTAAATAAAATCCTATCTGAAACATATATTGTTCAGCATCGGATTCCTTTAACGGAGATAGATCACCGCCCTTTCGACATCAGGGTAATGGTACAACGTAAGAGCGATTCGCCATGGAAAGTGACGGGGAAACTGGCAAAATTAGCGAACTCCGGTTATGCCATAACCAATGTAAACCTTGGGGCAACCATACTTCCCATTGAAACAGCAATCCAACGTTCCTCTTTAAAGCACCTCTCACAACAAACGCTTCTATCCCAGTTAGATCAAGTAGCATTACGGGCGGCAGAGCGACTTCAATACCAAAATCCAAGTATTCGAGTCATTGGGTTCGATATGTGTTTTGATACGCAGGGGAAGGTGTGGATCATTGAAGCCAATAAATCACCGCATGATAATATATTTCTTCAATTAGAAGATAAAACAATGTACGAGACAATCCAAAACTACAAATAAAGGATACGATATCTTATCTTCCTTTAAAAGGAGAGATTATCTATGGATATTGACATGATTATAGATCTAATTAAAAGTGTGCCGGAAGATAAATTCAACGACGATGAAACTATAAAAACAATAATGGATCTAGCTGCAAAAAAATCGGGAAAAACTTATACGGAAGAACAATTAAACAAGTTACTCCAACAGTTCAAGGAATTTGCTCAAGAGGGATCTGACGCATCAATAATTTCTAGGTTATTATACCGAGGAGGAAGTGCAGATCAGATCGATGAGATCAAGAAAAAACTCGATTCTTGCTAATTGATGTCTACGACTTCGGGTGCTTACAGTCAGGACAATTGTAATGAACTTTTTAATTAGGGATGGTCGTGTGGGTGACTTCTACTTTAACGGCAGTACCAACTTGATCTGCTGCAGCCACAACGACAAAATTAAGGGGTTAAACCGTTGAAACCTACACGAAAAAGTAACCAAAGGCTGTCTTAAGTTGGCGTATAAATGCTAACTCAAGATAGCCTTTTTGTATCGGTGCGAATAAACGATTAAATAAAAATATTTAGAGAATTAAGTTTTAACCCTTTTGTTTTCCATGAATGTATGGTATTAATAATTTGCGAAGCATTTGCTTCATCAAAATTTCATTATGAAGTCTTTAATTCTTCTTGCGTGTAGAAGCGCTACGAATCTGTTCAAAACGAGGGAATTCAATGGAACATGTAACATTCGAAAATTTGATTAAAGAAAAGTTTAACAGCTTGTCTACGGGACAAAAAAAAGTAGCGGAGTATCTGATTGAACAGCTTGAAGAAGCTGCATTCAGCACAGCCGTCCAGATAGGTCGCAGAGTGGATGTAAGTGAAACAACAGTGATTCGCTTGTCGTACGCACTTGGTTTTAACGGTTTTACTGAAATGCAGGACAGAATCCAAAAACAAATCCTGAAAAATAATAATCAGCCCTATGAGACAAACAGCAAGGAATTTGCCGCCACGATTGATGAAAAATTAACTCCGTTTGCCAAGGTCATAGAGAATGACATCAAGATCATGAGGCAAACCCTGCATGAATTGCGTGTGGATGACATGTGGAGAGTTGTAGATTCCTTAATCAAGGCGGATCAAATTCTTGTTGTCGGATTTCGTGCTTCTTACGCATCCGCTTACTGGTTTTCCTTTATGCTGAGCACTCTACGGGAGAATGTAGATTTGTGCCCGCCAACAGGGGACGTTTATGAGAAGTTATGCAATCTTACCGAAAAATCTGTGGTTTTTGTAATTTCTTTCCCACGCTATGCGAAAGAATCCATGCACATTGCGGAGTGCGCGAAGAAGCAAGGCATTACCTTGCTATCTGTTACCGACCGCATGCTCTCTCCGGTAGGTCGAATCTCTGATATCACCCTGACGACCGAAGAAAACGTAGAGTCGGGGTCCAACTCGATTGCTCCGGTTATCAGCTTGCTGGATTTAATTATTATGGGGATGAATCTGAAAGACCAGGAGCGCATTCAATTGCGCCAACAAAAATTGGAGCAGTTGTATTCAAGCTATGATGTTTTCATAGAATAAAACTTATATTACGGGGGGAAATGCCATGATGAAAAAAAGAAACTTTCTGGTTTTACTGTGTTCACTGCTCTCGTTATTTCTGGTTTTGAGCGCTTGTGGAGGAAAGGATGCAAATGGTTCAAAGGTAGCGGAAGAAACAAATGGAGTGAAAGCGAAAGGTGTAATCAAAATAGCGATTGAAGGAGCCTACCCTCCTTACAACTACATCAATGCGCAAAATCAATTGGAAGGGTTTGATGTTGACTTTAGCTTGGAACTTGCCAAGCGGCTGGGGGTTAAAGCGGAATTGGTGGCAACTCCGTGGGACAGTATGATTCCAGGTCTGATTGCAAGTAAATATGACATCATCGTTTCAGATATGGCGATTACGGAAGAACGGAAACAGAAAGTGGACTTTTCCGATCCTTATTTCACTACAGGCAATCAACTGTTCGTTCCTGCCGGTTCTTCATTGAAGGACCCCGACGAGATGAAAGGAAAAAAAATCGGGGTAACCATCTCTACGACTGCTGCTGATATTGCCACCAAGATGGGCGCGGATGTTGTCCTGTATAAAAACGATTTTCTTGCTTTCGCGGACATGGCCAATAACAGGCTGGAAGGGGTTATTACCGATCAAGGGGTTGGAGCGCAAATTATCAAAGAAAAGAATTACGCAGCAACTTCTGTTGGTGATTTGTTAAATAAGGAACAGGCCGGAATCACGATTCGTAAAGAAGATACGGCTCTGCGTGATCAGATCAACAAAATTCTTGCTGACATGAAAAATGACGGAACATATACGAGAATTAGTCAAAAGTGGTTTGGCAAAGATATAAGGTAAGGGGAAGATTAGATGCTAGACTTCTCGCTTGTACAAAAATACGTCCCTTTTCTCCTTGAAGCTTCCTTGCTCACTCTCGAAATTACGATATTCTCTATTCTCCTTGGGTTGGTTTTGGGTTTAATCATTGTCCTAATGAAAATCTCTAAGGTAAAGCCGCTTGTGTTGTTTGCCGATTTCTACATATGGTCAATCCGTGGCACGCCGTTACTAGTACAGCTTTTCCTGGTTTACTTTGGGTTGCCGCAAATCGGGATTGAACTAAGTCCTTTTGTCGCATCCGTGGCAGCTCTCGGGATAAACGCCGGGGCGTATATAGCCGAAATTCTTCGCGGAGGCATACAGTCCATCCCCAAGGGGCAGATGGAAGCCGCTCAATCGTTAGGCATGAATTACGCCACGATCATGAGAAGAATTATCCTGCCGCAAGCCTTGCGGGTAAGCATTCCAGGGATCGGAAATGAAGCGATCACCCTGTTGAAGGACTCATCGCTTGCATCATTGGTTACCTTGTCCGAACTTATGATGACTTCCCAGCGTTTTGCCGCGACGAATTATGCGTTTATCGAGTTTTATATTACCGCAGCCGCTTTGTATCTTTTGATGACCACTCTGTTTACTTTTATCTTAAAGAAAATAGAACGAAAGCTTTCGATTAGCGAGCGATAGAAGGAGAGGGTTGAATGAGCGCTGCAATCAGAGAGAAAGGCCGTGCGATTATCCAGATAGAAAACGTCCACAAGAATTTTGGAAACGTTGAAGTATTAAAAGGGATCAATCTTTTTGTTTATCCAGGTGAAGTAATATCTTTGATTGGATCAAGCGGTTCAGGAAAGAGCACGCTCCTTCGGTGTCTGAATCATCTGGAAACAACGTCGAAAGGGAAAATTACAATTGACGGGATCGTTCTGGATGAATCTTCGGCACACATCAACCAGATCAGAAGAGAAGTGGGTATGGTGTTTCAACAATTTAATTTATTTCCGCATATGACCGTTCTGGAAAACATCATTGAAGCGCCTGTTCAAGTGTTGAAGAGAAAAAAGCAGGATGTTATCGAACATGCGCTGTTCTTGCTTGAAAAGGTAGGGCTTACTGACAAAAAAGATGTGTATCCCCGGAAGCTGTCAGGCGGACAACAGCAACGTGTTGCCATTGCCCGTGCTCTCGCAATGAACCCTAAAATCATGTTGTTTGACGAACCGACCTCCGCTTTGGATCCCGAACTTGTCCATGAAGTGTTGGGCGTGATGAAAGAATTGGCCAAAGAGGGAATGACAATGGTAGTT
The DNA here is from genome assembly GCA_041920465.1 of Paenibacillaceae bacterium. GTDB lineage: Bacteria > Bacillota > Bacilli > Brevibacillales > Brevibacillaceae > Brevibacillus_H. Next base: position 18,697 of record JBHGXW010000066.1, read on the forward strand.
GTTACTCATGAAATGTCTTTTGCACGGGAAGTAGCTGATCGGGTGATCTTCATGCACAATGGGATCATTGAGGAAGAGGGGGACCCGGAAGAAGTATTTGCAAATCCGAAGAGCGAGAAATTAAAAGGTTTTCTCCGCCGAATGAAATAGCAATACACACCATGTAGTGGGAAAAGGAGAACGTAGAATTGGAAAAAGCTAAAATCCTTCAATCGCTTTCAGTCCGGCTTTTGGATTCAGTGTCAGAGCTGACCATGGTAAGAGATTTGGAAAAAGTCGTCTGGGCACAAGACGATCCGGTTCCGCTTCATCAAACGGTAACAGCCGTAAAAAACGGCGGAATGGTGTTGGGAGCTTTTTGGGAAGAGAGATTAATCGGATTTCAATATAGCTTCGCCGGTTTTGACGGGAAGAAAGCGTATCTCTGCTCCCATACCTTAGGGATACACCCTGACTTCAGGGGGATTGGGATTGGCGAAAAGCTGAAACGGGAACAACGCATCGAGGCAATACGAAAAGGGTATGACCTGATTACGTGGACGTATGATCCATTGGAAACGGTGAACGCAAATTTAAACATCAAAAAACTGGGTGCCGTTTGCTCGAGGTATTTGGAAAACTGCTACGGTGAAATGACGGATATCCTGAATGCCGGTGTTCCTTCCGACAGATTTCAAGTGGAGTGGCGGATTACAAACGATCGTGTGAACGACATCTTAAATCAGGACGCACGTGATCATGGGGGTTCTCATCACTCGCCAAGATTGATTCAGGTTACGACAAATGGTAATGGATTTGCGGTGCCAAAAGATTTGGATATGAACTGTGATCAATTAGATGACACGCTTTTCGTCCCTGTGCCTGCAGAATTTCAAAAAATAAAAAAGCATGATTTGAATTTGGCGATCGACTGGCGTCTGAAAACGCGAGCAGTATTTACCCATTATTTTCAGCAAGGATGGCAGGTTGTTGATTTCGTGAAGAATGACAGATCAGAGCCTGTCCACCATTATGTGCTTCAAAAAATTAACCGGAAATAGCAGGAAAGATAGCAGGAAGGATACCAGGAGGATATTGTGATGGAGATTCAGCATATCATTTTGAGACATGTGAAAATGGAATTGTTGGAACCGTTTACCACCAGTCTGGGCACGGAATACGATAAGGAATTTATTTTGGTCGAAATCAAATCAAAGTCAGGCATTTCAGGCTGGGCAGAGTCTGTTGCCGGGGTAGATCCCCTTTATAAAGAGGAAACCATAAAAACCAATTGGCATATTATGGAGGATTTTTTGATTCCTCTCCTGTTATCACAGCCTATCGAGCATCCCGACCAAGTGTCTGAGCGGTTTCAACATATACGCGGGAATTACATGGCCAAGTCTGCGTTGGAAGGTGCTGTCTGGGATCTTTATGCCAAAGAACAAGGGATTTCGTTGTCCAAGGCACTAGGTGGAACCAAAGGGAAGATTGAAGTAGGGATTAGTATCGGGATTCAAGATTCTGTTGACCGTCTTCTCGGACTGATTGAAGGATATCTGAATCAAGGATATAAACGGATTAAGGTAAAAATTCAACCAGGCTGGGATGTTGAGGTGATCAAGCAAATAAGAGAACATTACCCGGATATTCCTTTAATGGCAGATGCAAATAGCGCCTATTCTTTGCGGAATATTGAACGTTTAGCTGCTCTGGATGAATTCAACCTGACCATGATTGAACAGCCGCTTGCTCATGATGACATTATTGACCATGCGGAGCTGCAGGCAAAATTAAAAACTCCGATCTGCCTGGACGAAAGCATTCATTCTGTGGAAGATGCCAGGAAAGCGATCCAGTTGGGAAGCTGTAAGGTTATAAACATTAAAATAGGACGCGTAGGCGGACTCACGGAAGCAAAAAAAATCCATGATCTGTGCCAGCTTCGCAACATTCCGGTTTGGTGTGGGGGAATGCTGGAGTCAGGTATCGGCAGGGCCCACAATATTGCGATTACCACCTTGCCAAACTTTATTTTACCTGGTGATACGGCTGCTTCTTCGCGTTACTGGCAGCAGGATATTATTGATCCTGAGGTGATCGTGGAAAACGGCGTCATTACAGTTCCGAATACACCGGGTATTGGATATGAACCAAATCGTGATCGAATCCGTGAGAGAACATTGTACAGTAAATTGTATAAATTGTAACAAGTCCTGCTTAAGGGCAGAATCATTCAGTGTGCGGGTATCCATCCAATTCAACTATGGGATTGATACCCGTTTTTTATTTTTTAATAAAGGAAAGGGGCCCCGCCTTCTTGATTCATTCTCTCCAGATGCCTGCTTCCCCACTGTGACATGACATCCAGAACCTCCCGTATGGTTTGTCCGTATTGGGTTAAGGAGTATTCAACTTTTGGCGGAACCTGCGTATATACTTTACGCTGGACAATCCCGTCCTGCTCTAATTCGCGTAATTGTTGCGTCAACATTTTTGGGGTAATTTCGGGCATATCCCGGTTTAACTCCCCGAATCGTTTTGTTCCCTCTGTCAGGTGACAAAGAATCATCGGTTTCCATTTACCGCCGATCACTTTTAATGTGGCTTCTACTGAAGTTTTAAATGCCTGATCTCCCATATTTCGGTACTCCCTTAGTATACTCAAGGATACTTCCTTACAAAAAAGTATGTACTTGCGCAGAGAAGCAGTATGTTGAATAATTACCATATCGTTTCCTAGCTCTTGATTTGATTATTATATAACAAAAAATTATATAACAAACAACGAAAATGAGAGTAAGTCCCAAGAAGAGGAGGAAAGGAGCAGCTTATGAAGCTCAGAGTAACCGCGGTCCAGTATCATCTCCACACGATTCAATCCTTTGATGAATTTGCCGAACAGGTTGAACATTACATCAAAACAGCCGAAGAATTTGGCGCCGATTTTGTCCTGTTCCCGGAATTTGTAACAACCCAACTGATGTCCATTGGCGACAAGCAAGGCAGAGCCTTGACGATCAAAGACCTGCCTGATTTTACAGAGCAATACCGTTCGTTGTTCAGCCATTTTGCCAAGCAAACGAAGATGCATATTATTGGCGGAACCCATGTCCTCCGAAAAGGAGACAAATTATACAACGTGGCTCATTTGTTCTATCCGGATGGAAGAATTGCGGAACAGCCCAAGCTTCACATTACGCCGACGGAAGTCAAGGAGTGGAAGATGACTCCGGGCGAAGGTTTGCAGGTGTTTGAGACGGAGAAGGGCACCATTGCTGTGCTAACCTGTTATGATATCGAATTTCCTGAGATCGTCCGCATGGCCAAGGCCAAAGGAGCCGATGTGATTTTCTGCCCTTCCTGTACCGATGATCGCCATGGTTTTCACCGTGTCCGTTATACCAGTCATGCCAGAGCAGTTGAAAACCAAGTGTACGTCGTGACTACGGGAACGGTAGGCTCCCTTCCTACGGTTGACTTTATGCGGGCGAATTTTGGCCAGGCGGCGATTATTACTCCCAACGATATTCCTTTTCCGCCCCGCGGCATTTTGGCAGAGGGAGAAATCAATGATGATATGGTGATCACGGCGGATCTTGATCTTTCCTTGTTGTACCAGGTTCGCGACAGCGGTTCGGTGACAACCTGGCGTGATCGCCGCATCGATCTCTATCCAGACTGGAAATAAGGCAAGGATTGTTCACTTGTGTAGTGAGGTGGGAGAGACATGTACCGAAAAGAGTTTTTTGTATTCGATCAGGACCGACCAGTCCCGGCCGTCATCCGCAATTATACGGAACAAGATTTTCCTGAACTTATTTCCATCCAGCAGGAGAGTTTCCCTCCGCCTTTTCCTTCTGAATTATGGTGGAATACAGAACAGCTGAATAATCATGTCACGCTGTTTCCGGAGGGGGCATTATGCGTCGAGGTAAACGGAAGACTGGCCGGGTCCATGACCGGCTTGATCGTCACCTTCGATCCTGAACATCCCGATCACACCTGGGAAGAAGTGACGGATAGCGGTTATATTCGCAATCATAATCCGAGCGGAGACACACTTTATGTGGTTGATATCAGCGTCCGTCCTTCCTATCGAAAGCTGGGCCTGGGAAAATGGTTGATGTTTTCCATGTACGATGTCGTGATTCACAAGGGGCTGCGCCGCTTATTGGGCGGAGGCAGAATGTCCGGCTATGCTCAAAAAGCCGGGGAAATGACGGCTGAGCAATATTTGGAGGCTGTCGTAAAAGGAGAGTACAAGGACCCTGTCATCACCTTCCTTCTGCGCTGCGGCCGTACCCCTCTCAAAGTGGCGGCAAACTACTTGCAGGATGAAGAGTCCTGCAATTACGCGGCGCTGATGGAATGGAAAAACCCCTTTTACTCGTCAAAATCTTGATAAGGAGCATAAGGAAGATGGAATATCGCAGGATTACAAGCATTGAAGACCCATTGTTTAAAAAAATGCATCAATTCATGCAAGAGGTTTTTCCGCCGGAGGAAGTGCTGGAATTTGATCTGTGGAAAGAGCCTTTGGAAGATCCGGGAATCCGCGTGTTCGTTGCTGTTCACGAAGGAGAGGTTGTAGGGGCGACGGAATACCGCTACTATGAAGATTTTCAAGTGGCCATGACCGATTTCACGATCATTGGGAAGCCCGGTTTGGGAATTGGCCGATTCTTGTTCCAAAAGAGGCAGGAGGATTTGCTTTCTCTGGCAGCGGAAAGCAAAAAAGAATTGCATGGCATGTTTGCTGAAATTTACGATCCGTATCGTGCAGAACACCATGAATTCGGCGGAATCAAGCCGATGGACCCGTTCGTCCGCCGCGAAGTCCTGTCCCACCTCGGTTATAAACGCCTTGATTTTGCTTATGTCCATCCGTCCTGGAACAATGACGGGGAGGCGGTCACAGGCCTTGACCTCTGTTTTCTGCCGATGAACGATGATGTCAACGAACTGCCAGCCAGTCTGATTGTAAAATTCTTGAGACGCTACTACTCTGTTCTCTCGAATAAACCACAGTCTTGGCATGAAATGATTGAACAATTGGAAGCAAAAGAAACAATCGCCTTGTTGCCCATGTAACAACAAGGGGGGAACATCGGTTGTTTTTGGCTTGTTCAGGCGTATCCATCCTTTTTGAAGACGGATACGCTTTTCCTTTTTCCAATATCAACTGGTGCTATTGATGAAAAAGGGCAGGAGCAAGATTGCATCCCAGTGCAAAGTAAAGGAAGAGTAGATTGAAAGAATTCGTTTCCTAATAGTTTACAATGCTTTCTCGTGATAGGCGATTTATAATAAAGGGATGGAAACAAATCATCAAGTAGTGCAACCAGGAGAGGATACAAACGTATGATAGACCTGGAAAAAGGGCATTTCCGTCCCGCTAGCGGCAGTTCCAAAGCAACGCTGCTGCGCTGGGGACGCATCGTGCTGGTCGCAGGAGCTTTTCTACTATATTTTATTGTGTCAACGGCTGCTCTGGTTTTGTACGGACCGTTCGAAAATATTAGAAGTACCGTGATTGGGGCTGTTCTTACCAGTCAACATCCATGGGTGATTGAGCCTTTTTATTCAGCGGAAACACTTGCCAAGTACAGGCCGGTCGGGCTGGACAGAATGGACAAGGGAAGCATGTCAGCGGGCAACTTTTCTTCCATTCACGATGACGGCATTGAGGTTGTCCCGATCAATACCGCCAAATATTCGGGAAGTTTGTTGGTGGTTCACGACCCGAAGCGCGTTCATGTTGCCGTCACCAAATATTTGAACAGCGTTGGCCAAACCGTCAGTGAGATGACGAAGGAGGCAAACGCGATTGCCGGAATTAACGCCGGCGGTTTTTTTGATGGCGCAGGCCGCGGTACAGGGGGAATGCCGCTGGGAATAACGATCTCGCGAGGCAAACTGGTGAGCGGTGACCAGAAATCTTCTCAGCCCGTGATTGGAATTACCAAAGAGGGGGCATTGGTAGTCGGCAAGTACACGTACCAGGAATTGCAGCAGCTTGGCATTACTGACGCCATCTCGTTTGGTCCTGAGCTGGTGCGCGAAGGCAAGCCGTACCTCAAGGAATCGGACGGCTCTTGGGGAGTTGCGCCACGGTCCGCAATCGGGCAGCGAAAAGACGGCGCGATCCTCCTTTTGGCGCTTTCCGGCCGGGGAAACAAAGGAATCGGTGCTACTCTTTTGGATTGTGAAGAAGTAATGCTGCAAAATGGAGCGTACGTTGCTGCCAATCTGGACGGGGGATACAGCTCGGAGTTGTACTACAACGGGCAGTTCCTCGTAACACCTTCCAATCCGCTTGGTGAACGATATGTAGCGACCAGTTTTGTTGTGGACGGGGTGAACCGGCGATGAGAAGAACGCGTGTTATCTGGAAAAAGCCTTGGGGTTTGGTTAGTCTCTTTTTTGGCCTCACGCTCATCCAATTCGTTGTATTGTTCGGCATTGATCAATTCTTGCGCTCTCCGTCTCTTTCAGCCGTCGCTGCGGTGAGTTCAGGGAAAGAGCCGGCGGAGAATAAACCGGAAGTGCCGGCTGATGCCATTCGATATGAGTATAGCCCGGACAATCAGTATGCGGCCTATACCACATCGGACGACGAGTTAGTCATTGTGAACGGTCCAGGGGAATGCTTTCACGAACAAGTAGGCAAAGTCACCTACCTGCATTGGCTTGGACAATCTAACGCATTGGTTTATTTTGTTGGCGGCAGTCATGTAACCGGGTATTTGCTGCACGTTGACGGATCAAAACCAACCAAAATTTACAGCTGGTATGGGTCGAAACGGGAGGTTGTGAATACCTACTTTTCGCCGTATCTGGAATTTCTCTATATCGAAATGCGCAATGGGGAGAGAAGTGAAGTCTATAAATTCGACGCGGTAGACGGAATCAGCCAATTGCCTCTCGGCGATATTCGAATTGAACATATCGATTATGATGACAAGTCTGACATCATGAGGTTGACGACCTCCAACGGGGATGTCTGGCGCTATGAGGAAGACCGGCTTTATCGTCCGGACGGTACTGAGGTAAGGCAATCGCAGCCTGTCCGCCATCATCGGACAGAGCAACGCGAATATTCGAATAAAAAGTAAAATCAATTGACGAAAAGAAAGAGAGGTGCTATAAGTGGGGGTAATCATCAGCGGTGAAAGGAGATCAGTATGCGATCCTTTAAAGAGCAGGCAACAGGGGTGTTCCCTTCTGTATGTCCATTGGATTGCCCCGACCAGTGCAGCCTTTTGATTCATAAAAAAGACGGCAAAATTACGAAGATTCAGGGAGATCCCAATCATCCTGTTACCCAAGGGGCCATCTGTAACAAAGTGCGTAACATGGCGGAGCGAATTTACGATCCCAAGCGTCTTCAGTATCCGCTGAAACGCGTCGGAGCGAAAGGCGAAGGCAGATTTGAGCGGATTAGCTGGGAAGAAGCTATTGACACGATTACCTCTCATTGGAAAAAACTGATAGAAACGGATGGTGCTGAAGCGATCCTTCCCTACAGCTTCTACGGGAACATGGGCAGGATCGGTACGGAAGGGATGGATCGCCGTTTTTTTCACCGCCTGGGCGCCAGCAGACTGGAGCGGACAATCTGCCAGTCAGCCGGAACGGAAGGCTACAACTATACGATGGGCGCAAGCTTTGGGATTGATCCGGAAGATACCATCCATGCGAAGCTCATCATCATGTGGGGGATCAATGCGGTCAGCACCAATATGCACCAGGTCGTATTCGCCGAGAAGGCCCGGCAAAACGGAGCGCAGATTATCGTCATTGACGTCCACAAAAACCAGACGGGGCGATGGGCTGACTGGTTTATTCCGATCATACCCGGAACAGATGCGGCGCTTGCTTTAGGGATTATGTACATTTTGTTCGCGGAGAACATGGTGGATGAGGCATTTCTTAAGCAGTATACCGTCGGACATGAGGAACTTCGCGAACATGTCAAGCAGTACGATCCGCAAACCGTATCTTCCATTACGGGAGTGCCTGTTGAAGATATTTATCGGCTGGCAAGGCTGTACGGCCAGACATCTCCGTCGTTTATCCGCATTGGCAACGGGCTGCAGCATCATGATAACGGCGGCATGTGCGTGCGCACGATTTCCTGCCTTCCCGCACTAACCGGCCAATGGCTTGTAAAGGGCGGCGGAGCGATCAAAGGAAACAGCGGATATCTGGACCATAATTCATTGGCGCTTCAACGTCCCGATCTGCTCATCAATGCCAAGACACGCAGCATTAACATGAACCAGCTGGGAAGCGCTCTCTTGGAACTGGAGCCTCCGGTGCGTTCGTTGTATGTGTATAACTGCAACCCCGCCATTGTTGCCCCACAAGCCAACAAAGTGCGGCTCGGGCTGGCACGGGAAGATTTATTCACGGTCGTACACGATTTGTTTCTGACAGAAACGGCCCTTTTTGCGGATATTGTCCTTCCGGCAACGTCATCTTTCGAGAATACGGATTTCTATAAATCTTATTGGCATCATTATGTGCAAATTCAGCAGCCCGTCATTGAGCCGTTTGCGGAAAGCAAATCAAATGTGGAAGTGTTTCGCTTATTAGCCAAGGGGATGGGGTTTGTTGATCAAGTGTTTGACGATACGGAAGAAGAGATGATCCGTCAGGCTCTTCATAATCCGGATAATCCTTATCTGGAGGGAATCACGTATGAAGCGCTGGTCGAGAAGCAGTATATGAAAGCAAATGTTAAGCCGATTCTCCCTGGCAGATTACGAACCCCAAGCGGCAAAATCGAGCTGTACTCGAAAACAATGGAAAGTAAGGGATATCCCCCTCTGCCAACGTACACGCCGCTTGGCGATGACGGGAATTTTCCATTCTTGTTTTTGCCTGTGCCCAATCATAACTTTCTCAACTCAACCTTCTCCAATAACGAAAAGCATGTTCGAATGGAGAAAACGGCCAAGCTCCATATGAATGCAGCAGATGCAACAGCTTTGGGCATCGAGGACGGAGATTGCGTGAGGATATGGAACGAGCGCGGAGAGTGTGAGATGCCGGCATCTGTAGGAGAGAATGTGTTACCGGGTGTCTTGGTAAGCCAAGGGCTGTGGGCAGACTTGCCTGGAACCAAATGGCTCGTAAACTCGCTGACGCCGGACCGTATCGCTGATATGGGAGGGGGAGCGACCTTCTTTTCGGGCCGTGTGAATGTAGAGAAGTGCCGGGTTAAGAAGTAATGAGTGCTCAACTGGAATGGCTATCTTATGGGGTCTGTCTATGACCAAACATAAGATAGCCATTTTTGTTTTGAGAGCGTTATTTTTTAAAATTTTCGGAATAAATATTGAATAATTGCGGCCGACAGCTATACTTATAAATAGTTACATACTAACCGGTCAGTATCTGGAAAATGAATAGAGAGGGGATAGCGCGAATGATATAATTTCCTTGAAATAGATATGAGATTGTGAGGAACAGACCGTGAAAGAAAAAATTACAGAAGAAAGTATCCGCCTATTCGAAAAAAAGGGCTTCAGCGATACCTCCATTCAGGAAATTGTGGATGCGCTCGGCGTCACAAAAGGAACCTTTTATTATTACTTTTCAAACAAAGAAGAGCTTTTGATGGATATTCATCTTGGTTATATCAATAGCCTGCTGCACCATCAGGAGATGATTCTGAATGATCCTGCCAAAAACTGCAGGGAGAAGTTATTTGAAATTGTTTATATGCTGATCCATAACATTGAGCATCAGGGGCCCAGTGCGCGCGTATTTTTTCGCGAGATGAGACATTTAAGCAAAGAAAACCTTGAAAAAATTACCAAAAAACGGGACGTCATCCGGTTTAATATCGAAAAACTGCTAAGAGAAGGCGTCCAGAAGGGCGAGTTTCGCCAAAATCTGAAGGTGGATATTGCTACCTTTGGAATATTAGGGGTCGCAAACTGGAGCTATCAATGGTTCAACCCGAAGGGACCGGTAACAGACAGAGAAGTTGCGGAAATTTTTGTGGAGATGATCTTAAGCGGAATTGAGGCTTAATCCCCTTTGCGGGATTGTTGCAGCGTCTACATACTAACCGGTTAGTATGCGAGCCGAATCAAAAACCTTTTCATACGAGGGAGATGAGTATACTCATGGTGACAAGAATGAAGTACAGAGGCGCCAGTTTTCTCTTTACGCCAATGGAGCCGGATGATCTTTTTACACCTGAGGATCTAAGCGATGAGCATCGGATGATTGCGGCTACGGCAAAGCAGTTTATCGAAAGGGAGGTGTATCCCCATCGGGAAGCGATTGAGAACCAGGATTTTGACCGGACGGTGAAGGCGCTGCGCAAAGCTGGAGAGCTGGGCTTGCTGGCCCACAGTATTCCGGAAGCATATGGCGGGCTTGGCCTGGATAAAATCAGCAAAAGCCTGGTTGGCGAAACGATTGGCAGATCCGGCAGCTATGGGGTTGCCCATTCCAATCACACCTGCATTGCGACATTGCCAATTACCTACTTCGGAACGGATGAACAGAAGGCGAAGTATTTGCCGAAATTGGCATCCGGAGAGTTTATCGGGGCATACTGCTTGACGGAAGCGGGGTCAGGGTCGGATGCGTTGGCAGCGAAAACAACCGCCCGCTTGAATGAAGCAGGAACTCATTACGTACTGAACGGCACAAAGATCTTTATCACCAATGCCCAGTTTTCCGATACTTTCATCGTTTACGCCAAAGTAGACGGTACCCAATTTACAGCCTTCATTGTGGAACGAGGCTTTCCCGGCTTGTCTCTCGGGCCGGAAGAAAACAAGATGGGGATCAAGGGTTCTTCGACAAGAGCAGTGATTCTGGAAGATTGCCTGGTTCCGGCAGAAAACCTTCTGGGTGAAGTGGGAAAAGGCCATGTGATTGCGTTAAACGTCTTGAACCTTGGGCGTTTTAACCTGGGTTCCGCCTGCATGGGAGCTGCCAAGTACGGACTGCAATTAGCCATTCAGTATACGAAGGAACGCCGGCAATTTGGCCGGGCTATTGCTGACTTTGCTTCTACCAAAGAAAAAATCGCAAAAATGGCAACAAGAATCTACGCAGCGGAATCTGTGCAGTATCGTACGGCACATTTGCTGGAGGAAGCGCTTGGTGACTTGTATGAGTCAACCGATTATGCCCTGATCGCCAGCCGGATGATGGAATATGCGACGGAGTGTGCGATTTGCAAAGTGTACGGCTCCGAAACATTGGATCAAGTTGCGGATGAAGCGCTACAACTGCATGGCGGTGCGGGATTTATGAAAGAGTACCATGTGGAACAAATGTATCGTGACTCACGGATTAACCGGATTTTTGAAGGAACGAACGAGATTAATCGCTTGCTGATCCCCACCCACTTATTCCGCAAAGCGGCTAAAGGCGAGATTCCGCTGAAAGAAATGATTCAAAAGGCCATTGCCGAATTGCAGGCGCCCCAATCGGAATGGGAAGGACCGCTTGGACAGGAGAGGATGGCAGTCGCCTCGATCAGACGCATTTTTCTCTTATGTGCTGGCCTTGCTTTTGAAGCTTTTGGCACGCAGCTTGCAGAGGAACAAGAAACCATCATCAAGCTGTCCGATATTGCCATTCATTTGTATGCCGCAGAATCTGTTGTCCTTCGTTCGTACAAAGCCATTTTGCAAAATGGTGAAAAGGCCGAGTCATTGAAGGAAAAGCTCGCGATCTCATTTATGGAAGATACATTGCTTGAAGTGGAGCTGCTCGCACGGGCATTGACGAGGGGCATAACTGATGGACGGGAGCGGCAAACCGTTCTGCAGATGATCATGCGCGAACTTGGCGGCTATCAAACAAACAGCAGCGGCTCAATAGAGCGAAACAGAGAGATAGCTGAACGGTTATGTGAAGCAGATCAGTATATATGCTAAACAATCCCGGCACATGCCAAGAAGCCATGATAAGAAGCCATATCAAGAAACCATTATGAAGGGGAGATCAATGGATGAGAGCGATTCAATTTACGGAGTATGGCGGCCCTGACGTGCTGAAAACCGTGGAAATTGAGAAACCGAAGCCGACCGGGCATGAGGTGCTGATCGAGGTAAAGGCGGTTGGGGTGAACTATGCGGACACAGCCCGCCGGGAAGGACAATACGTGGTCAAGACGCCTTTGCCCTTTATCCCGGGAGCGGAAATTGCGGGAATTGTCGTGGAAGTTGGCGAGAAGGTTCAGAATGTTCAGCCAGGAAGCCGGATCGTTACCTTGATTGAATCAGGAGGTTATGCAGAATATGCGCTCGCTGATGAGCGTTCGCTTATTCCTGTGCCTGAAGAGGTGGATTTTCTGAAAGCGGTTGCACTGCCGCTTCAAGGATTAAGCGCCTATCACGTTTTGAAAACGATGGGACGGCTCCAGCCAGGAGAAAGCGTTCTTGTCCATGCAGCGGCAGGGGGAGTAGGAATCATCGCGCTCCAATTAGCCAGATTGTTTGGCGCCGGCAAAGTGATTGCCACTGCCAGTACGGACGAGAAGCTTTTGCTCGCCAAGGAGTTGGGAGCTGACCATCTCATCAATTACACGAAAGAAGGATGGGAAAAGGAGGTATTGGCTTGTACGGAAGGCAAGGGCGTGGATGTGGCTTTGGAAATGGCCGGTGGAGATATTTTTCACAAAACCCTGGCTTGCCTGGCGCCATTCGGAAGACTTGTTATTTACGGGGTGGCAAGCGGCCAGTCCAGCCCTTTTTACCCTTCAGCCTTAATGAGAAAAAATCAGTCGGTCATTGGATTTTTCCTTCCGCAGATTATGCGAAAGCCTGAATTGCTGCAGCCCAGCTTGGAAGAATTACTCAACTACGTGAACAGCGGCAAACTCTTGCTTACGATTGGAGGCGTATTCCCGTTAGAAGAGGCAGCCAAGGTTCACGAGCTTTTGCAATCCAGGAAGACAACCGGAAAGCTAATCCTTGTTCCGTAAAGAATGACTCGATCAAAGGTATGCTGTGACCATTTCCATGGGAGGGATATCATGAATAAGCCTTGGTACAACGTTTGGCCTGCTGGGATGCCGAAGCATTTGGATTATGGAGAGCAAACATTGCCGGAGGTTGTGGAAGAGTGGGGGAAAACACAGCCTGACAAATGTGCCATTCAGTATTACGGCAAGTCTGTTACGTATGCGGAGCTGAATCAGCGGATCGATGCTTTCGCCGGCGGTTTGTTGTCGCTTGGCATTGAAGCAGGGGATCGTGTGGCGCTTTTTCTTCCCAACTGCCCCGCTTTTGTCGTCGCTTATTACGGCATCTTGAAAATTGGCGGAATTGTCGTTCCGATCAATCCCATGAATAAATCGACGGAGTTGGCGTATCAGCTTCAAGATTCCACTCCAAAAGTGCTTGTCGTTTTGGATGTCATGCATCCCATCTACGAAGCGATCAAAGATCAAGCATCCTCTGTCACGCATGTGATTACGGTTAGTTTGCAGGATGAACTGCCTGCCGAACCAACACTTCCTGTCCATCCAACCATGGCAACTCCTAAACAGACCCCCCATCATGCCATTGACTACCTATCATTCCTGAAACAAACGTATCCACCGCTTCCCGACATCAAGGTATCGCTTGATCAGATTGCCGCTTTGCAGTACACATCGGGTACAACCGGTCATCCCAAAGGGGCAATGCTTACCCATTTCAACATGCTGTCCAATGCGGCAGGGGGCTCCCAGTGGCTGTTGTCTGATACCGGAGAGAATATTCACCTTTGCAATCTTCCTCTCTTTCATATCACCGGGATGGTGAACAGCATGAATGTGCCTCTCTACAGCGGCGGAACCATTGTGATGATGACGCGGTTTGATGTGGAAGTTATGGTTCAGGCCATCGAAAAATATCGCTGTGAGTATTGGGTAGGAACAGCCACGATGAATATTGCCGTAGTCAATATGCCGGGGATTGAAAACAGGAACATCTCTTCCCTGAAAAGCGTGTTTTCGGGCGGGGCCCCTATTCCTTTGGAAATCCTGGAAAAGTTCAAGGAGTTAACGCACTGCGAGCTATTGGAGGGATATGGCTTAAGCGAAACGACGGCACAAGCGACAACCAATCCAAGAGGCGGCTGCAGAATCGGGTCAGTTGGCATTCCCTTATTCGATACCGATATTCGCATTCTCAGCATGGAAGATCCCACGGTAAATCTTCCGCCTCGTCAGGTTGGAGAGGTGGCGATCAAAGGCCCGATGGTAATGAAGGGATACTGGAACAAACCGGAAGACACGAAGCAGTCATTTCTCGACGGATATTTGCTGACCGGCGATCTTGGGTACTTTGACGAAGACGGGTATCTCTACATCTCCGGGCGCAAGAAGGAGATGATCAAGGCATCCGGGTTCAGCGTATTCCCGACAGAAGTAGAAGGATACCTTTACAAACATCCGGCCGTTAAGGAAGCGTGCGTAGTAGGTGTGCCTGATGCATACCGCGGAGAGGAAATCAAAGCGTACATCGTCTTGAAGGATGGCATGTCGGTTACAGAAGAGGAAATGGTGTCATGGGCAAAACAACACATGGCAGATTACAAATATCCGCGAATTGTAGAATTCAGAAGCGAACTGCCGAAAACCGGTTCGGGTAAAATCTTGCGCCGCCAGCTTGCGGAAGAAGCGAAGCGAGAGCCGCAGCCTTAAAGGGGGTACGGCAATCAGGAGGGGGAAACATAGATGGATTTTGATTACAGTGAAAAAGTAAAAGATCTGCAAAATCGCATAAAACAGTTTATGGATGAGGTAGTTTATCCCAATGAATCCGTGTATGAGCGGCAATTACAGGAGGGAGAAAGCCGCTGGCAGATTCCTCCTATCATGGAGGAAATGAAGGAAAAAGCGAAGTCAGCCGGATTGTGGAACTTATTCTTGCCGGAAAGCGAATATGGCGCAGGATTATCCAACCTCGAATACGCTCCCTTATGCGAATTGATGGGACGTTCCCTGATTGCTCCGGAAGTGTTCAACTGTGGGGCACCTGATACGGGCAATATGGAAGTGCTGGTCCGTTACGGAACGGAAGAACAAAAGCGAGAATGGTTAATTCCGCTGCTGCAAGGCGAGATTCGCTCTTGCTTTTCCATGACAGAGCCGGGAGTTGCCTCGTCTGATGCAACCAATATGGAAACGCGGATCGAACGCGACGGGGACGAATACGTCATCACGGGGAGAAAGTGGTGGTCCTCCGGGGCGGGCGACCCTCGCTGCAAGGTGGCCATCGTCATGGGCAAATCGAATGATTCAGCCCCCAAGCATGAACAGCATTCGATGATTTTGGTACCGCTTTCAACTCCTGGTGTAAAGATTTTGCGTCAGCTTCCCGTTTTTGGCTACGACCACGCCCCGCACGGTCACGGAGAGATTGTCTATGACCATGTGCGGGTACCTGCTTCCAATATCATCTGGGGAGAAGGCAAAGGGTTTGCCATTGCCCAAGGAAGGCTTGGACCGGGGCGCATTCACCACTGCATGCGTCTGATCGGAGCGGCGGAACGCGCGTTGGAAATCATGTGCGAGCGAGTGAAAGAGCGGGTTGCATTTGGGAAAACGCTGGCACAGCAGGGGGTTATCCAGGAGTGGATTGCCGAGTCCCGGATTGAGATCGAACAGGCACGCCTGTTGACGCTGAAAGCCGCTTATATGATGGACACGGTGGGGAACAAGGTTGCCAAAAAAGAGATCGCCATGATTAAGGTAGTTGCACCCAACATTGCCTTAAAAGTGCTGGATCGCGCCATCCAGGCACTGGGCGCGGCAGGAGTAAGCGCAGACTTCCCGCTCGCTTCGCTTTGGGCAAACGCCAGAACCCTGCGCCTTGCAGACGGGCCGGATGAAGTGCACCGCGCGGCAATAGCCAAGATGGAATTAAAAGGTTCAAACTAAAAGACCAGGAGGATTGTGTTATGAATATTGCCGATATAAAAAACATTTGTGTGGTTGGCAGCGGGTCCATGGGACACCAGATCGCCATGTTGTGTGCCCTGGCTGGCTATAACACCAAAGTCCAGGACATTCGGGAAGAATCTCTCATCAAAGCTCACTCAACGCTTATGGACATCATGGCGAAATGGGTGGCAAAAGGGAAGATTTCAGAGGAAGCCAAAGATGCGGCTTTTGATCGGTTAACCTTTACCACAAGTTTGGAAGATGCGGCAGGGGACGCAGATTTTGTGATTGAAGCGGTGATTGAAAAGCTGGAGGCGAAACGGGACGTGTTTGCCCGGTTAGACAAGATCACCCCTTCTCATGCCATTCTGGCGACCAACAGTTCCACGATCGTCAGTTCGTTGATTGCCTCGGCAACAAGCCGCCCGGACAAGGTGTGCAACATGCATTTCTTCTTCCCTCCGCTTGTCATGGATTGCGTCGAAGTCGTGATGAGCGGGCAAACATCAGAGGAAACGGCACAGATTACCATGGATTTATGCGAAAAGATCAACCGTACGGCAGTCCTGCTGCGCAAGGAAATCTCCGGATTTGTGGCCAACCGGATTTTGGGAGCGCTGACCAAAGAAGCCTTGAAACTTTATGAAGAAGGCATCGCCGACTTCAAGGACATTGACCTTGTATGTACCAAGGCGCTGAACCACCCGATTGGGCCGTTTGCGCTCATGGATTTATCCGGGATTGATGTAGTGCACTATGTGCAACTGCAACGCTATGCAGAGACAGGCGATCCGGAAGATAAACCGGCTGCGTGCATCGAAGAGAAAGTAAAAGCAGGAACCCTCGGCAGAAAGACCGGGAAGGGTTGGTACGACTATTCCAAATAATGGGTCTGCTAATTCAATTAAATTGGTCAGGCGTTTTTATCGAAATATGCGCTCCCCACTTTAAGCATAAGTAAGGTGATCATTATGTCGAACAAAGATCATGTTTCACCGCAGCCAATTTGTCAGGATACGATCTCGGTTCGCAAAGGCGAGGAGCTTTCGCTTGAAAAACTGGAGACATATCTGAGAGAGAGAATAGAGGATCTGGGTGGCTCTCCTTTGGAAATCCGCCAATTCGGCATAGGCGCTTCGAATCTGACGTATGAACTGCGGAGCGGGACGTGGGAAGCAGTGCTGCGTCGTCCTCCGCTCGGACCGGTAGCGCCGAAAGCTCATGATATGGGAAGAGAGTATGCGATCTTGAATGAGCTTCACTCCCTCTTTCCGCTCGCGCCCAAACCGTTCCTTTATTGTGATGACGAGGATATCATCGGAAGTCCGTTTTTTGTGATGGAAAGACGGCATGGTGTCGTCCTCGATACGGAATTCCCCGAGTCTTGCCAACCTACTCCGGAGCTGTGCAGACAAATCTCGGAAACGATGGTGGATAAGCTGGTAGAGCTTCATTCCATAGAGTATGAGGCGACCGGCTTGAAAGAAATCGGCCGCCCTGAGGGATTCATGGAACGGCAGGTAAAGGGCTGGATCGGGCGCTATGAACGTGCCAAAACAGACGACATTCCATTCGTGGAAGAATTGCAAAAATGGATGATCGATCATCTCCCGGTATCTCCAAAGCCAGCCATCATCCATTACGATTACAAGCTGAATAACGTGATGTTTGACTCTGCTGATTTAACCAAAATGGTGGGGATCTTTGATTGGGAGATGACTACCATTGGCGACCCCTTGGCAGACCTTGGGTGTGCGCTAAGCTATTGGACGCAGGATGATGATCCGATCGTTCTCAGGTACGGATTGGGAAAACCGTCCGTCACCGTCATGCCGGGATTTATCTCCCGCGATCAATTCATCGAAGCTTACGCGAAAAAAAGCGAAAGAGACGTTTCTCAAATTCATTTCTATCAAACCTTTGCTTACTTTAAGCTGGCCGTTATATGCCAACAAATCTATTACCGTTGGAAGATGGGACAGACGCAGGACCCTCGTTTTGCTAAGTTTGGCGACTACACGCAAAGTTTGCTGCTCGTTGCCAAAGAAGCATCGAACCAAAAATAGGCGAGTGCAACTGAGGTGTTGAACATGGGGAAAATTCATCTCCTCTTCAAGAAGGAAGAGATTGATGAAGCAAAAATCCAGGGCAAGATTGCAGTCGTTTTTGATGTACTGTTGGCGACATCCACGATTACAGTTGGGCTTCACTTGGGAGCGAAGGAAGTTATTCCGGTCAAAAGAGGAGAGGAAGCAATAGAGGAAGCGGAAAGAAGAGACACAGGCAGCTGCCTGCTAGTGGGGGAAAATGAGGGGAACACCATCGAGGGATTCCTCGACCCTGTTTCATTTCTCTTGAACGAAGAAGTGGAAGGGAAAACGGTGATTCTTTCCACCACCAATGGAACCGTAGCCATTCGCAAAGCGGCTTGCGCCAAGAAAGTGTTCATATGCTCCCTGCTTAACGGCCGGGCAGTGGCAGACCGCCTCCTCGAAGAACACCAGGATGAGACAATCATCATCGTATGTTCAGGTTCTTCCGGATCATTTTGCTTGGAGGATTTTTACGGTGCCGGTTACCTGCTTGATTGCCTCATTTCCGGCGGTCCTCAGAAGTGGACATTAACAGATTCCGCTCTCGCAGCCCTTTTCTTTTATCAAGGCAGCTCACTTGACAGTAACGAAGTCCTCCAGCGATCAAGCGTAGGGAAGATGATTCAGGAGAGAGGCTTCTCCCGCGAAATCGAGTTTGTGTCACAGCAGGGGATTATATCACTGGTACCTTGTTTGGACAAAGACAGGGTATATGCGGCGGACCGGGTGGAAGAGGACCTGACATAAAAAAAGATATGAAAGAGGAGGGGGAGCATGGTACGTTTTTCCCATTGCATAGCGGTGGTGACGGGTGCCGGAAGCGGCATTGGCGAGGCGACGGCCAGACGATTGGCGAAAGAAGGGGCCAAGGTCGTGCTGGTTGGCCGCACCGAGGCAAAGCTTCAGCGGGCAGCCGAGGAGATCAATCAGGAGTATCCTGATTCTGCCGATTTTTTTGCCGCGGATGTAACCGTTGAACAGGATGTGGCTGCATTAGCTGATTATGTGAAAGAGAGATACGGGAATTTGCACGTGCTGATTAACAATGCGGGAGGCTCGTATCAATCCAAAATTCAAAATATCGCCGTTGATGAGTGGGATCAGGTTCTTGCCTTGAATCTGCGCAGTGTGTTCCTTGTTTCCAAGGTTTTGGGACAGATCATGATCTTATCTGCCGGCCGTGAAGCGGAACAGGCCCGCAAAGATCGGGCGATTGTAAATGTCGCTTCCCTGTCCGGCCACAAAGCAGGAGCCCACATTCCGCATTACAGCGCTTCCAAAGCGGCCGTCATCAATTTTTCGCGGGCACTTGCCAATGAGTATGCTCCCTATGGCATTCGGGTCAATTCCGTTTCTCCGGGTTTTGTGGAAACACCTTTGACCGAAAAAGGGCTGCAAAACACTCGCTTCCTGGAGTCGATCCAGAGAAATACAGCTTTGCGCCGCGTGGGACAGCCGGCGGAAATCGCCAATGTGATCGCCTTTCTTGCCTCATCGGAAGCTTCCTATATGACAGGATCTGATGTGCTTGTAGATGGCGGATGGTTAATTGTCTAGGAAGGAGGGGAAACGACAGTGACGACGATGAATCTGTTTGATTTAACAGGCCGGGTCGCGATCGTAACGGGTGGAAGCAAAGGACTTGGTTCAGGAATAGCCCAGGCATTGGCAAAGCAGGGGGCTGATGTTGTGATCGTCAGCCGCAACGCAGCAGAGGGAGAAGCGGTTGCCGAAACCATCCGTTCCATGGAACGCAGGTCATTTGCTTTGGCCGTAGATGTACAGGACGTAGCTGCCATCAATCAAATGGTACAGACCGTGAAAGAGAGATTGGGACGGATTGACATACTGGTAAATAATGCGGGCGTTGGTGTAACCAGGTTTGCCTTGGAAGTAACCGAAGAAGAATGGGATCGGGTAGTAGATACGAACCTGAAAGGCGTGTTCTTCTGTGCCCAGGCCGTTGCCAAGGTGATGAAGGAGCAGAATTACGGGAAAATTATCAACATTGCTTCCGTGGCGGGTACGGTAGGGGCAGTCGGAATCAGCCCCTATTGTGCAAGCAAGGCAGGGGTAATCAATCTGACACGTGCCTTGGCGAAAGAGTGGGCCCGCTACAACATCAATGTGAATGCCATCGGTCCAGGCTATATCAAGACCCATATCAATGAGGCGGAACTATCCAACGAAGCTTTTCTGAAAAAGGTGCTAGCTTCCTTGGCGATCAAACGGTTAGGCGAGTTGGATGATCTTTCCGGAACAGTCGTATTACTTGCTTCCGAAGCCTCCAATTACATTACCGGGCAGACCGTCTTTATTGATGGCGGGGCTGTCTCATAGGTCAGCTTCGCCACGGAAGCGTAACCGTAAAGATCACAATTCATATTGTAAGAATAAAAGCACCTGATCTGATGGAAAATATTCCTTGTGAAACAAATCAAAAGGAGGCCGTTTCATGTCGTTGATCCCCTATGAACCGTTTCGCCTACTCGAAAACATGAGAAAAGATCTGGACCGTTTCTTCCAGACAGGGTTTCCGACGGTTGAAAGCTTCGATAGCCGATTCGGAATCCCTCGTGTTGACATTCAGGAAACGGATACGGAAGTAATTGCAAGGTGTGACATTCCCGGCTTGGAAAAAAAGGAAGATGTGCACATTGATGTTGATAACAACATCCTGACAATAAGCGGAAGTGTCAACCGAACGAATGAAATGAAGAACGAGCAAATGCACAGACAAGAGCGGTTTGTTGGCCGTTTCCAACGGTCAGTTGGCTTGCCAACCCGCGTTTCAGAAGAAGGGGTAAAAGCTTCTTACAAAAATGGAGTCCTCGAAGTTCACTTGCCCAAGCTCCACTCCAGTACAAAAAAGAGAATTGATGTTGAGTTTCACTAAAGCTCTCCTCCGGGAGGGCTATTTTATAATGTTAGAAAGCTTAACTGCTTTAAATTATTAAAGCAGTTAAGCTTTCTTTTCATTTGCGCTGCTAGTGGAGAAAAACGATTGTCCATTTCGCAGCGACTCTTACAGCGCAAGCCCAGGCTTGTCGTAATCGTCAGGAGAAAAAGGGCCCCGACCGGCGCAACGTAAGTTATGGCCGGGTGGGTAAAAAAAGTGGTCAAGCAGCGATACGAAGGCCGATGCTACGGTTTTGACCACTTCCTGACGATGAGAGAAGCCGGACTTGAGTACAACTGCGCAAGCTGTAACGGAGGCAAGAAAGGA
>JBHGXW010000029.1:0-107037 GCA_041920465.1 Paenibacillaceae bacterium
TGGATTGTCAACACTAAACTAGACAACTTTCTTAAGGTGTTCAAGTTTGTACTCAATGGGGGTCAAATAACCGAGTGTTCCGTGAATTCTGATGTGATTGTACCAGTTAACGTAGTCAGATAACTCAAGGATTAGTTTTTCCAAACTTTCAAAATGTCGGCCTTTCACAAATTCAGTTTTAAAAATTTTGAATGTTGCCTCGGCAACCGCATTATCATAGGGACAGCCTTTCATGCTAAGGGAACGCTTGATATGAAAAGTGGAGAGCGCCTCATCAATAAGCTTATTTTTAAATTCATTTCCACGATCCGTATGAAACAGTTGGATTCTGTTTAAATCCGTTTGAACCGATGCGATGGCTCGGTAAACAAGCTTTGCATCTTTGTGTGAACCAGCACTGTAACCAATAATTTCACGGTTAAAGAGATCGACTAATAAACATACGTATTGCCATTTTTGCTCGACTCTTACGTATGTCAGATCACTAACCACGACAGCCAATTGTTCTCCCTGATCAAACTGTCGATCAAGTTCGTTTGCCACCTTTGCTTCATTGCAAGACTCAACATGAGGTTTGTACTGAGCCACGGTATAGGACGATACAAGCCCATTTTCTTTCATGATTCGGCCTATTCTCCGCCGTGAAACAATCAAGCCCTTCTTTTTTAACTCCACCTTTATTTTACGCGTTCCGTAGTTATTTCGGCTGATGCGAAAGATTTCCGTAATCTTTGCGATTAGTTCATTATCAGACTGTTTTTCTTGTGCCTCGTAGTAGTATGTACTTCTTGGTAATTGTAGGACTTTGCACATTGCTGATATCGAGTATTTGTGCTGGTTGTTCCGAATCACATTTACTTTCGTCCTAGTATCAGCGCAGCTTGCTTTAAAATATCGTTTTCCATCTGCAATTGTTTATTTTCTTTCCGCAATTTGATAAGCTCCTGTTGCTCAGGAGTAAGGTTGTCCTTCTCTTTGAAAGAACCGGATGTTTGACTCTGCTTGACCCATTTGTCAAGCGCGGAAGGTGTTAATTCATATTCACGAATGATATCTTTCCGTGGCTTCCCATTCTGATATAGTTGAACCATCTGCTCTTTAAATTCGGGCGTGAATGTTCTTCTTTCTTTTTTCGTCATAGTAGATTCTCCTCAGATAGATTAGTAGTAGTCTACTTGACCTTAATTTTTCTGTCTAGTTAAGTGTAACCGATTCATACCTTAGAAAATATTCAAAGATTGACACTATCGATTGAAGATATTGAAGAACAACTCGGGTTCCCAAGAGGCTATACATTAGTAGAAGGAATTTCAGATGAAGAAAGAATGAAACTTCTCAGAGAAAGTGAACCTTGGTCAGAAATAGATTATATTTTTGAAAAGTATCTAAATAAAGCTAGATATGATTAGTTTACGATTTAATTTAAAATCTTCTTCGGTATTAAACCTGAGATCGATCATAATATTAAATTTTACTTTGGAGGTGTTATAGTAATGGAAATGTCTCGACCGAAGGTGTTTTTGAGTTATAACAACAAAGACTCAGAAATTGCTGATAGAATTATTGATGAATTATCAAGAAATAAAATCCATGTATTTATGGATAAATATACAATATCTTTGGCTGATTCTGTAAACAATACAATAGAAAAAATGTTATCTGCTAGCGATTACATCATTCTTTTACTTTCAGAAAACTATTCGAGTTGGCAGGAATATGAGATTTTAAAATCTATAGAAATAAATCTCACCAAAAGAGATATTACTATTTTGCCAGTGCTAGTTAATAACAATAAATTGCCTAATATTTTAAATTCTATCCAATACATTGATCTAACCAAAGATTTTGAAAGAGGTTTGCAAGAGTTAGTTACCCAAATAATAAACTCATCTTTGATTAATTTTGCAAAATTAACACCTTTGACCTTTGAAGAGATGATTGTAGATCTATTTCATTCATTAGGTTTTTTGGAAATCCAGAGAAATATTATTGCTGATGATTGCCAAGAGATTGATATTGTTGCCAAGTATCCGTACACAGATCCATTTGGAGACAAGAGGCTAGAGACTTGGATTGTAGAAACGAAGTTTTATAAAAACTCAAGATTAGATATTAAGTCGATTCAACAATTACATTACAATTTAGTTTACAAAGAACATTATACAAAAGGGCTGTTGGTGACAAACGGGCACTTAACCTCTGCTTCAAAAAGATATTTTGAAAGCCTACCCAATAAAGAGAAAAAAGATATGAAAATTATTGAAGGTAACGAGTTGAAACGATTGATACTAAAAAATAAGAAGCTTGTTACAAAGTATTTTGAATAGGAGGCAGGATCATGGGCGTTATACGTGACCTAATAGATAGATTAAGATCTTGCCCATTAGGAATGGAAGGATGGAGTGAGTACGAGAACATTTGTATTGACATATTAAACTATTTGTTTGTACCACCCCTGTCACCCCCTAAAATCCAACCACGTACATATTCTGGAATTGATCGTAGAGATGCAGTTTATCCGAACAGGAACTTTGACAATAATTGTTCTTGGGGGAAGCTATATTCTGAGTTAGATGCTAGAATGATCCTGTTTGAGTTTAAAAACTATGATAAAAGTGATATCGGAAAAGAAGAAGTCAATCAAACAAGTAGTTACTTAACAAGACCAATGGGTAAATTAGCTATTATGATATGCAGTAAATTACCTGATCATTCAGCACATATTAAAAGAAATTCTATCTATAGTGAATATGGGAAAGTAATTTTATTTGTTACCAAAGAAGAGTTAGAAGAAATGTTATATATTAAAGAGCGTGGTGAAGATCCGGCTGATTTATTAATTGATTTGTTAGAATGGTTTTATTTACAACATGAATAAAGGGTTTTTTGGTCAATAATTTGGTCAAGAACCCAAAATAATCACCGGAAGTTACGGTTCACAAAGAAAAAGGAAAATAGCCGAGAACCCTTGATACGAGTGGATTTTCGGCTATTCAAGGAAACTGACGGAAATTGGCCATTTGATCTTGACAGGGTGGTGGTCGCTGGTTCGAACCCAATCCGGATCACCATTTTATTGATATTTCAACGGTTTGAAACGTTTTGAAAACCACACATAATATGGTGGTCGAAGATAAACACGCTTCCGTTAAAGTAAACCACTTTCCTGTAGTTGAAAAATAGTGTGCACCCCTTAAAGTAGACATTGGAAAAACCCCCTGGGAATTCCGATTTACTTTATGGGGTGCATTTTTCATGGCAATCAAAGGACAAAAGTTCAAATCTTATCCTGAGAAGATGAAGAGAGGCCATCCGTATCCATGTGAAAGAAAGATGGACATATCGCCAAATCACAGAACATTTCCAAATCCAAGATAAAGATCGTGTAAAGAAGTGGATGCGGAAATACAAACAACTTGGAGAGTTTGGATTGCTGGATCAACGTGGGCGACGCAAGGAATAGATTGACCAGGATCGGTATGTAGCAAAACGAAGGCGGGAAAATGAAATTCTAAAAAAGTGTTCAGCAATCTTGATGCGGGAGGTGTAAAGGGGAAATATTCCATCATCGAAGCTGTTTCCGTTCAGTATCCTGTAACGGAGCTGTGCGAACTTATTGGCGTATCGAGAAGTGGGCATTACAAATACCTCAATCAGAAGGGTGAAAACCGGCCAATACCAGAAGGGGGAAAACCGGGCAATCCGGGAAAATCGTGAATCACAAGAATGAAACGTAAAATCGTTCGGTAAACAAGGTGGTAAGATCGCCGTTCTTACGGGTCTTCCCCATTGTATACAGGCTTTTTGTTGCGTATTTTGACCAACTCGGAAACCGTTATGAAACGGTATCCTCTTTGTTTCAATCTGGGCAAAATTTTCTCCAGCGCACCTATCGTTTGACTGCGGTCGCCGCCGTTGTCGTGAAACAACACGATATCCCCGTTGCGGGTATTGGAAAGCACTTTGCGGACGATTTTGTTGACACCAGGATTCGCCCAATCTCGCGTGTCCTGATGCCATGACCACATCACGACCAAACACCCTGCTTGTTTGGCAGCATTTACGATTCGTTCGTCGTAATAACCGCCGGGTGGACGAAACAGGTGGGAAGTGATGCCGGTCGTTTCGAGAATAGCAGTTTTTGTCTGTTCGATTTCCACTTGAAATTGCTGGGAGGATATCTTTTTTATATTCGGATGGTGATACGTATGGTTGGCGATCTCGTGTCCTCGAAGCATGAGTTCTTTGGTCACTCGAGGATATTTTTTGACGCGTGATCCCACGACAAAAAATGTTGCCTTCGCATGATATTTTTCCAACAAATCAAGAATTTGTGGAGTGTAGACAGGATTGGGACCGTCGTCAAACGTCAACGCGATGACTTTTTGGTCGGTGGGTACTTCCCAAATGACCTCGCCTCGACGTTCAAAGTACGGTCTATCCTTACTGTCGCTGCTTATAGGGCCGTCCACTGGACACCCTTGGGCTAGCGAAAGCAAAAGCAACCATTGTATACCAGAGAATCCCATGTTTTTATCCTCCTCGGGCGGGAAAATGTGAGAATGTTTCATGGGGGAACACACGCAAACGCTTTAGGCTGTACCTCCCCTGGCCATACTCAGTCAGGCGGTTCCTCGTGGTAAAGGCCGCTTTGTATCCCATTGCCAAGAGATCAGGGAACCACTTTCTTGTATATTTTCCGTAGGGATAGGAAAAAATGCAGACATTTTTGTGTAAGCGAGTTTCTATTGACCACTTCGATTCCGCCAGCTCTTTTTTAAATTGTTTCCTTGTGAGATGCCTTACATCCGGATGGGTTACCGTATGGGATTCAATATCCACCAGTCCACTGTGTTCCATAATTGCAAGTTGATCCCAATTCGCGTAATTGGGTTTCCCGACACTTCCCGTAATGACAAACAAAGTGGCCTTCGCGTTGTATTTTTTCAGAATGGGAAAGGCATGTGTAAAGTTGTCTTGGTAACCGTCGTCAAACGTGATCACAACTGGGCGAGAAGGCAGCTTATTTCCCATGTCCCAAGCGAAAATTAACTCGCTTGCTGTAATTGGGGTATATCCGTGTTTCAGTAAATTGCGAAGTTGTATTTCAGACTGTTGAGGACTTACGCAAAGAGGGCTTTTTTTATTGGAGACGGAGTGGTACATCAATACGGGAACGGGCTTCGAACGGTTTTTTTGAATACCGGATTGCATGACATAACTATTGACATGGGAAAACTTTGTCCAAACCGTATCTTGAAAGTGAAACGCACAGGAAATCGTGAAACAAGCGACAGTCAAAAAAAAGCACACTACGTAGGTTCCAATGTGTTTGACCAATGTTACATCTCCTCCCCCATAAAGTGTTTGTTAATGAGGAGTGGAATAACAGTTGAAATCGATTCCAAAGTCACTAGTTGTAAACCTCTTCACCTGAGGATCAGCCAAACATCAATAATGATCACGATGAACCTCCTTCAACGCTTCCCTCGTTGCGGTGAGGGTTTTTCTACAGATCAATGGATAACCAAATGCTGTCTGGACAAAATATGTTCCGGATATGATGAGGGTAGGAGGGATAACCATGTGTGGACGATATACCCTTTTGACCGATCCGGAAAAATTGATGAAACGCTTTTTTGTAAGCGGGATTCCTTTCGATCTTCAACCACGTTACAATATCGCTCCCGGGCAGTTCATTCCGGCCGTCATCGACGACGGTGGAAAACGCCGGATCGGGCAACTAAAGTGGGGGCTCGTGCCGTCATGGGCAACCGATGAGAAAATCGGCTATAAAATGATCAACGCCCGGGCCGAGACGTTGACCGAGAAGCCAGCCTTCCGAAATCTTTTTTCTCGTAAGCGCTGCATCATCCCTGCTGACGGATTCTACGAGTGGAAGCAGACGGAGAAGGGGAAACAGCCGATGCGGATTATGATGAAGAACGGGGAACTATTTGCTTTTGCCGGCCTGTTTGATACCTGGACGAACCCAGCTGGAGAGAAAATACATAGCTGCACAATTATTACGACCAAACCGAACGAGGTTGTCGCCGACATACACGACCGCATGCCGGTGATACTGCGGCAAGAGGACGAAGGACTTTGGCTGGATCGAGAAAAGAACGACATCGATCTGCTTCAATCGTTGCTTGTTCCATATGACGCTGACCAAATGCGGGCATATCCTGTGTCTTCGATGGTCGGCAATGTGAAAAATGATTTGCCTGAGTGCATAGAGGAGGTTCCCTGGCAGTAGAAGCTGTCAACAGTATATCGCAGCCCTGCTGCGGGTTATCCGGAGGAGGGCTTTTTTGTTTTCACGGACTTGCATGTTCGCAAACAAAAAAGGTTGCCGATTCGTACTCGGCAACTTGCGAGGTGTGGCAACCCGTGCAGTTTGCTGCCGGGGAGGGTTGTGCGCGTTACGCCACCCGCTTTTGGGCCGGGACGTCTCCCCGGGTTTTTCGCTTTTTCATCCGTTTGGGAATATACCAGATTCCGATGCCGCTCGCCGTCAAGGCTAGCAAGCTGAAGGCTACGACGTCCAGCAGGGGGCTCAAATCCACCTGGAGGCCTTCGAACAGAAACACCCCGGAGTTCAGACTGGATACCCGCTCGTCTACTCCGAACAGACGGGGATGGCGCACGATGAATCCGAGAATGCAGACGCCGGCCATCAAGATAGACGTGCCCAATCCAAGGTAGAGATGCAGGGAACGGAACAGCTTGTACCAATTTACGTTCCATTTCAGCTTGACGTTCCATTTTAGCGGGGGGTTTTTCGCCAATGTTTGTTGGAATGAACGGGGATAGTTACCGATTTAAGCAAAGCATGAGGCAAACGTGATCATGAAAAAGTTACCCACCCATCCGGTGGAAATAAATTTGCTAGGGTGGTCAATTTTTTGATGAGCACGATGGTCAACTTTATGATTGACATTCACATATGGGCTAACTGGCAGTATAGCGTAATAAGGATTATGACATTTTAACAATTGACACAGGATAAGTGTTGGTAGTAGATTGTTTGTTTTATCCAACACTAGAACAACATAAGAGCAATAAAATCGCACTATTATACCTTGACAAATATTAATATTTATGATATAATAAATAATTTTACTGTTGACTATGTGCTTTGGACCGTGGTAAATAAAATTATGTAATGTTTAGCATCAAGACCGAGTTCATCCAGTAAGGGGGAGGATTTGATGAAGATTTCGAATGGAGTAGCAATGCTTGAATTAAAAGTTCAGGGTTTTGGTTTAAATCCTACGCTGATTTGGGATGATGAAACTGCCGTTTTAATTGATGCTGGTATGCCTGGGCAATTAGAACAAATACGTGCTGCCATGAGTGATGTCGGAGTCTCCTTTGATAAATTGAAAGCAGTAATTCTGACGCATCAGGATTTAGACCACATAGGAAGTCTTCCTGAAATACTAAAAGAAGCCATTAACCGCATTGAAGTGTATGCACACGAGCTCGACAAACCATATATTGAAGGGACTTTACCTCTTATCAAAACAGACCCCAATCGCATGAGTAAAGAAGAATGGGTGTATCTTCCAGAGGAAGCTCGGATTTTATATCAGAATCCTCCGAAAGCGAAGGTTGACAAGACTGTGGATGATGGTCAAGAACTTCCTTATTGCGGAGGGATTCGTGTTATTTTTACACCTGGGCATACTTCAGGACATATTAGTCTGTATTTAAAACTAAGTAAAATCCTTGTTGCTGGGGATGCAATGATATGTTTAGATGGTTCCTTGCGCGGACCCGTTCGACAAACAACGCTAGATATGAATACAGCACTTCGTTCTTTGGAAAAATTTTTGGACTTAGATATAGAATCGGTGATTTGTTATCACGGAGGTATTTGTAATGGTAACGTGAAAGACCAACTCCAAAACCTTGTAGGACAGGTCGGCAACGCAACGGAAAAGAAATGAAAGTTATAAGTTCAAAAACCAATAGTAGTAGGAATGTGATTATTATATTATCACTAGAATAAGAGCTAGTTGAAGGTTATAGGCAGGTATTCGGAGCTTCTCGCATCCGTAAGTGCACTTAAGGCCATGTTCCACGAAATCGCTCCGTCAACTCTAAAGCGGATTGGTACGTATATCCGAAATAACCCGGACGAGTTCGTACAGATGGAGGATTAGGTTTTCTTTACTTCTTAATATTTTGTTAAGCTATCGGGATCCTTAGGTAAAGTCAGACCAAAAACGCATAGGCAACCTCATCGTTATCGATGAGGTTTTTTACTTTGATTCATATTCAACTTCAAATAACGGCCATTTACGACAGGAGGGGGGATAAACATGTCTGTAGTCTATACCTCATCAGCTAATATTGGACATGAGACTCATAAAAAAATCCCAACCTTTCTAAGCTCATTGTAAATCCGCCGCGGTCCTTACATTTGAACAAGATCGTATTGGCGATCTGACCAATTCCACTACGACGCCCTTGCCGTCTCTTTCGACGTGTTCATTGCTTCATCGAACACCATCAGCTCTAATTGCGGCCATAGCGTTTTACAATGCAGTTACCCGCTCATGCGGTGCCATTACCGGTTCCCTCATAACAAATATACCTCGTCTCCGACAGCCAGATAACCTGTCTCAACTATCGAAGCATATACGCCGAAATGGTTCTCATGCCGTTTCATAACCGTTTTCAGAACCGCAGGATTCATCTCCAGCATTTCCGGGTCGATATTGACGTACATGCATCGTTCGCAGTGCTTGTTCACCCGCATTACCACGTCATTGATGCACAGATGCTGGTGAATCCACTGATCTTCTGCAAACGGCTGGTCCTCGTCCAGCGCGATGACCAGATTGGGACGAAACCGGCGCTCGTCCAACCTCTCCGTTTTAAGCTCGCTGGCAATTTCCCGCAGAGAGGATTGAGTGACGATTAAAATGTGGTCCTCCCAATTTTTCCCTCCTTGTAGAGGAGTGCTGCGCATCGGTGTAACGGGTCGTTTTGCGATTTCCTCCAATTCTGCAAACAACCGATCTTCGCCCCAATGGTACTCTGTTCCCTGCGGTGTTGTAATAAGCACATCGGGATAAGCATCCTCCCTCTCATCCCCGACAAAGCGTGCCGTATATCCTAACAGCGCGGGCACTTTATCCGCGCTTATATATTTTTCCTGGTTGGACGGATCCAGAAAGTAGTGGCTGCGGTCGCCGTATAGCCCAAAGGCATCCACCCGACACCTGTCCAGCCGTTCTCCCCGCATCGCTTTCACCGGATGTCGGTACAAAAGGGTAATTTTTCCGATTTTTTTCATCCCCACACCTCTTCGTCGTCTTTATTGAATGGTGATAACCTGTCACCATCTGATGGTATGCTTGACTTGATTCAATATTCACAACAAAGAAGGATATCATATGCAGACACAAACCATTCAAAACAATCCATTCAAAACAAACGATACAACTATTTAGTGAATGTTGGTTTTCGATTTTTCTTATCTAATAAGGGGCATTCTCTTTTTCTTCAAGAAATTGATGTTCATCTGGATAAAGATTACTAAGTTTTAAAGTAATATATGGCAGTTTCTCCTGAGCCTTTTGGGAGCGAATGTTAGCAGCTCTAGCCCCTGCAAATACAATTTCTAACCCAAGCTGATGAAAGGCGATAGGCTCTTCCTTCTTTTTCTTCATTAGAGACATAGTTGATAAACCATTTGGTATCTTCAACGGATTCGTCTCTAAAGCTAAGATGCTGGTTTACCTCTACATCTGAAGATAACTGAAAAATTCTTTCTGCAAAGCCAATGCTATGAGGAACTAACTTTACTATAGCCATATTACTAAATCTCCTTTTCCAATAACAACTTTAATGATTTATTTATACAGCTCTTTAGCTCTTATAGAAATATGACGTACCCCCTTAGAAGTTATAAAAATGCTATCAAAGAGCATAGCACAGACGATTTCGAAGGTATATGTCATTTCGTCATGTACTTTTGTCTCTATAAAATGCCATTAATTTTTTGCAATGTAATTATTTCTTTTAGGATTTTTTCCGTGACCTGAAAAGGCAGTGGCCGTACGTTAAGATCATTGTCTTATCGCCTTCATATGAACTTGAATATACAATAAAGGCAATTAACTCTGATATCCAAGGCTATTTATTCAAGAGCATGCTCGCCAGCAATATCGTGAATGCGGTGAGATTAGTCAACAGTGGAAACAGTTTTTTACCCTTGGAAATAGCGCAGCGAATATTGGAAGGCGGTAATCAAATATTACCTTCCGAAACATACACTTCGACTGTAAAAGCAGGAGGCTCTTTCTGTGGCTTGACTGATAAAGAGGTAAAAATTCTCGAATTGTTATCTGAAGGATTAAAGTATAAGGAAATTGCGGAAACATTAAAATTCTCTGAAAGTACGATTAACAACTATGTTTCGCTTATTTACTCCAAACTCGAAGTACAAAACCGCATGCAAGCAGTGAAGAAGGCAAAAGAACATTTCATTATTTAAAAGAGAAGGACAACCGTTAAAAGGGATTGTCCTTTTGTTATGGATGATTGCCTCTATACGGCTTGGGATGATTTGGTTATCATTTTATAGGGAAGGAAGAAACCGGTTTGGTGATTAGACTGAATACACGGGTCGTCAACGATACAAATGCAAATCTTATCGAATAACGTTTAGTGATTTTTGAATTTTTACAATAAATTGTGTTTTTGGGACTGGGGGAGAATTGATGCAAAAAGAATTTCAAATAATTAATGGAATCAAAAGCTTTATCCGTTCAGATGAAATAGACGGGGATAATAAAAAGTATCAAAAGATGTACGATAAGATTGCTCCTTTTTATAATTTCTCTAACAAAATATACTTTTGGTTGAAGTTTGGCGGGGAGGCTAAATATCGTAATCAGTTTTTAAGTGAATTAGAAATAAAAGAAGGGGATAAAGTATTAGAAGTCTCTTGTGGTACGGGAGACAACTTTCCTTTTCTACCAAAAAACGTTGAATTACATGGTTTAGATATTTCCATGGGTATGTTAAAAAGTTGTCAAAGACATCTGAAAAAATGGGGTCTTGATGCTTTTCTTTATCATGCTTCTGGCGAGGAACTTCCTTTTGATGATGCGACGTTTGATGTGGTCTATCATGTAGGAGGGATTAACTTTTTTAATAACAAGAAGCAAGCGATACAAGAGATGATTAGAGTCGCAAAAAAGGGAACAAAGATTGTAATTGTCGATGAAACGGAAAAATTAGCAAAAGGGACCTATGAAAAAATACCGTTAGTAGGCAGTAGTTTTAAAAATCGAGATACAATTAATATCCCAATTGACCTTATTCCAGAAGGAATGCAAGACATCCAAGTAAAAGAAGTATGCGATAGACTAATGTTCTGTTTAAGTTTTAGAATTCCTGATGATCAAATATAAGGTTTTGGCTCTGTTAACCTTTATTGTTGATTTTTGATTGTTCTCCTTGCGCGGCAACCGCCGTACCTGTTACCACCCGATCAGTAACTTTTTCGTCGAATACAGTGAAAAATAAGAAAAGACTTCGTCCCTTTTAGGTTCCGTGAAGGCATTCAGAGATGGAAAACTGTCCGTTCCGTTCATTACGGAAGGGAGTCGCCAAACGCTGCGCGCCCCTTCCCAGGGGTTTGGAAGTTTCTCAGGGGGTTTTCTCATCTGGCAACTCTGA
Organism: Paenibacillaceae bacterium; assembly: GCA_041920465.1. Lineage (GTDB taxonomy): Bacteria > Bacillota > Bacilli > Brevibacillales > Brevibacillaceae > Brevibacillus_H. Next base: position 11,704 of record JBHGXW010000029.1, read on the forward strand.
TTCCTTCCTTCACTCTCTTCACTTTGCCATGCCTTCACAAGGAACACGCAATGGGACGAAGCTCTTTCCTTTCATAGCCGATGGATGAAAGTTTAACCACTTTCATAATTTAAAGTGATTAAACTTTCTTAAATAGATTATAAAAAGCCGTTTCATAAATGGAACGGCCTTTTGTTTGTGTAAAGATCAACCTTTTATTTAATTGATTCTGCGACTTTCTTTATTTCATCAATTGGCAGATCACTAATAATGGTATAGATAATCCCTGATCCCACTTCGAAGGTGAGTCCATTTCTCTCGGTTAGGTTTGGATCAAAGAAAGATGAGCCCGGGAACTTCCCGATAAAGGCAGGGAGGTTGCCAAGCTTGGTTTCTACCACAGAAGAAGGGAGTGGAACTCTTTCCAATGCTTCTTTTCTCAAATCACCTTTACGGACTATGATTGTCAAGAATGGGATCTCTTTACTTGCAATGGAATTATACATCTCAAGATAATCAGTACTCATACCCTCAGAATAATCAATCGCTAACTGCATGCCTTTTGGCAAATAAGTTGGCAGCTTGACTGGGAAGCCCATTTTCTTTGTTGCATCCTCCACAGTAAGGTGAGAAATGGTTTTCATTTCAATGATCGAAGGGCTTTCAGGAGTGGTGTCCTTTCCTATGGAGTCCGCGATTGTTATTAATTCTTCAATAGGAACACCACTAACCAATTGATATACAATTCCGGGTTCTTCCTCCCAGACAAGAGCGTTCATGTCCCCAAATGCTTGTTTCGTCCCTGCAAGTGCTTTTTCCTTTGACAGTTGGATTTCTACCTTGTGTTGAAGCAGTGAAGATTCTTCCTGTAGACTGCCTTTTCTGATCTCCAGGTAAAATGGTTTGTTTTTCGTTCCCACATATGAAATGATTACTTTTCCTGTACTTTGTACATAGGAGATGTTCCCCAAAAAACTTCCCATTGGAATCCTTGCGGGAAGCTTTACGTCAAACCCAGCCTTCTGTGACGCCTCCAGTACAGATAGACCCATTAGCACAGCAGGTGCCACACTTGATGCGGCAGGGGTAGCAGTAGTATTTGCCAAACTGGTACTGGGGGTCAGGAGGAATACTCCTGTAATAGCGGTGGTCACCAATGTCGTGATGAGACAATTTTTCATACAAAATCACTGTCCTTCCTTTTTTACATTGAGTTTCACTAATAACTACCCTGGATGGAGAGAAAACCTTACAAGTGTGTTAAAAAATAATTTGATTAAAAATTTAAGAAGCGTGTAACATTTTGGGAAGGATTTAGGTAGTAAACAGGTAGATAGGAAATATTGGAGAGCTTTTCTCTTGGAGGAGAGAATTATGGAGGAGGATCAACATTGGGTATCACAAATTTTACAGGGAAACAAGCAAGCCTATGGCCACTTGATTAATAAATACAAAGACAAAGTCTATGCCATTATTTTTCGCATGGTCGAACAACCCCAAGATGCACAAGATATTACACAAGAATGTTTCATAAAAGCGTATCGCTACTTGCATAGTTACGATTCATCACGGAAGTTTTCATCATGGTTGTATCGTATCGCGATAAATCATTGTTTGGATGTAAAAAGTAACAAACAAAAAAAAGAGGGTCAAAACGTCAACATTGAGGATGTTCACGTACCGGACCCTGAAACGCCAGAGTATATCTATCTCAAGAAAGAATCTGTCTCAGAACTTCGCCACTTGATTGATAAACTTCCGGAAATTTACAGGGTGATATTGCTGTTACGATATATCAATGACCTTACTTATCAAGAAATCAGCGATCTCTTAGACATCCCGCTTCATACAGTTCAGGTACGTCTACATCGTGCTAAACAAAAGCTACGTGATTATTTTCATTCAAGGCGGGAAGGGGGAGAATACCTTGAAGTGTCAAGATATTAAGAGAAGCTTGATGTATTATGTAGACAACGAAATGACACAGGAAGAACGAACAGCAATCGATAAACATTTGCATAACTGCCCTGAATGTCAGCTTTTATTGAATGCTATTGAAGAGGAAGTAATGGCGTTGCAGGAATCTTTGGCGGCTCCTCCTTTACCTGAACATTTTGCTGAAAATGTCCTTGAACATTTAGAGCCCTATGAATTATCAAAAGATATGTCTAAGGCAGTACCATCTACACCATTACGAAAGCGCACCAAACTGGGCTGGCGCAAACTGATTATCACTGTGGCCGCCGCATTCTTTATAGCCATTTTTGCAGGAACTTCTTTTTCGCCTACATTTGCGGCCTATGTGTCGTCCTTCCTCACTCGTCTGGGAGGTGATCTCGGGCTAAAGATCGCAGCGCAATCAGGCTTTTCTACGGCTGTTAACACCTCAGTCACGGATGGCGGTGTGACTTTCAGAGTCAAAGATATTCTTGCAGATCCAACTCGCCTGGTCGTTTCTTACGTATTGGAAGACTCAGAAGGAAAAGTACTTCCTGACCTGTATATACCGATATTTGGCGATAATCACATATATGTAACCGATGAATATGGGAAAAAAATTGCGGATAAACCCCGTTTTCAACGTGGCGGTAACTACGCAGATTTCATGTTTGATTTGGAAAATCCACCCAACAATATCGTGGTTCATTTTGAAGTAACCCAATATGGTTCTCTGAAACCTATCCCTGTGAATTGGAGATTACAAGTGCCTGTAGACATTAAAAAAAGCATGGAAGCTACCCAAACCATTCCTATTTCTCAAGACTTTATGACACCACAAGGTCTGGTGGTTCATGTTAAACAGGTGACATATGCACCGAGCGCCACTCGTTTAGACATGGAGACTGCTTGGACCCCAGATAAACGTAACGAAATAAGGAAAAAAGTAGCGGATTTGTTCAAAACCAACGATGAAGAGACTATTCAGTATTTTTTAGACCATCGAATAAGCTACCATATTGAGAATGAAAAAGGTGAAATTTACGCGGATATGAAGAATGGCCCGAATAATACCACCCGGACCATCCATTTGTCCGAGTACGAGGTAAAAGAGGATAAAAAGAATCGGAAAGGCTGGTTCGGATCGTTCGTACCGGCTGAGCACGCTGAGAAACTGTTCCTAGTCTTAGATGAGATACAAGTAAACGAGCCTTCCTCGTTCTCCATACGTTTTCATCCAAAAGATATCATTAAAAAACCGGTTAGTGCTAACTTCAATGGCACAAATTACACCATCACTCAGGTAACAGAAACAACCGATCCGCAAACCCAGGAAAAAGTATGGAGTATCGACTTGGAAGCGGTAGGGAAAAACTCGGAATGGCCCCGGTGGGTTTTGCGCGATGACAATGGCAACATCTATCGAACAGAGATTGATTATGAACATTCACCCATGGACGGTGAGAAAATAAAAGAGAGACTGATTGTCAAAGGACTAAACGAGATGCCAAGAAATGTAACGTTATTGTTGCAGGCAGAAAGAAAGCAGTATTCAAACGTTAAGTGGCGGATTTCAATACCGAAGGACTGAACATCACAAAAGTTCGGAATCGGGGAATTGGGGAAGGTCAACGAATACCTTGTCGGGTGAAAGCCTTTGAATGGGGAAATTCGCGGAAGAAATACTGGCGAATTGCCTGTAGCCCTATTCTTCACCGCATGCTGTAATCTCATTCGTCAAACTTAGATGAACCGCCGTATACCGAACGGTCCGTACGGTGTTGTGAGAGGACGGGGGTTGTCACCCCCTCCTGCTCGATTTATTCGCCTTTTATTCAAAGTAACTTTTTGGTAATATATGTATTATACCATAATTTTATCTGTTTTTTTTCTAGCCTTCTTTGCAACAAAATTGTCATGATGCTGAAAAAGCTACCCGGACACGTAGTCTAGGTAGCTTTTTTATTAACAAATCGGATGACTTTACATCCGGTTTCTTTTTCCGAATTGCATCCTCGACAAGTTTCTTTGTCGATTTAGTTGGAGACTGAGTTTTCCGCCCGACGCTACATATCCTTGCCGGTTACCTGCCACTTGGATTATGGCCGAACTTATGATAGCAACTCCCGAAGCTCCTCTGTCAGTTTCTGGACCAACTCTGGTCTTCCATGAAACTGAGCCGGGGTATTCTGAAAGAGCGCGATGCACCACTTGCCCTCGCGCTTCACGGCGACGATTGTGTGATGCGCGTTGAGATTGGGCTCGAGTTCCGACTGTCCGGACGGCACCATGCCGGCGACTGCGCGTAGGATGGCAACTTCAGAACCCAAAAGGCGCACACCTTTGACTTTGCCCACATAGGCGGGAGTGAGGTGGTCGGCAAAGATTTGCCGCAGATGCAAAGTGATATCTGCCCGGCCTACGAACTGGCTGCCGTCGAAACCGATGATTTCGCCGTCCTCAGCGAAAGGCTCGGTCATGGCATCGGCACTTCGCTTGTTCCAGCCTTCCAACAGCTGTTGATAAAGTGCACGGACTTCGGTCTCATCAGTAGAAGGCGAGTATGCCGATCGAAATGTTGGGGAGCTCATGGTTAATTCCTCCTTGGAGAGCCCACGCTCAGAAGCGCAGGTGGCCAATTTCTTCAAAATTATATCATAAACCCCGGGCAGTTCCAAAAGAGAATAAAAAATCGACAAGCAGATTTGCCGCTATTAGTCCATGAACCTCCTTTCGGCTTCATCATTGAGCCATATGGATATTTGGGGTTTAAGATCTCAATATATAAAGTAGGGCGAGAAAAACAATGGCGGAGATTCCATAGATGATTAATAAACGTCTCACTCTTTTTTTAGTTGTCGCCTCATAATTTTTCTCAACGGGATTCTTGCCAACAAATATAGTCGCTACAAGGGCGATTAGGCACACTATAAATACGAATAATAATACTAGGGTTTCAACCATTTTAATCACCCCTTCGCTGCGAGGTATATCACTCTCGTTCATTCATACAGCAAAGCATATTTGACAATATTTATGATACCCGAAGCAATGCCTTTGGTAATAGTTATGACGAAATCGAATGGTTAAGCACTCACGCGGTGCTTTTTCTTATGCAAAAGAAATTAAAGGAACCGATTCATCTCCATGACAAAAAACTGAAAGTAATCCAACTAAAGCTCAACTGCTCAATAGCGGCAGCGGTCCTGAAAAAGGAGATTATCGTGCGGAAGGCAATTGCTGCTGATGCTCTGTTTGTGGAACTAAAGCATTCACGGGCGGAAGGTGAGGTTTGGAAAGATTGAAGGATCGACTTTAAATCTACCTAGGCTCCTATGAACATGGCCTGTTGTATCAGCTTGTTACAAGCGTTCGCAAAAGAAGGTAACTCTACCTATATTAACGAACAAGGTGTAAAATCGAAATATCTTTCGATTGTCAACAAAAACTTAAAAACTGCTAGAGAGAATGTATTTTTGGGCGATGATGGTTTTTATCATCTTAAACCCGGATTTAAGGATTTGCTCAGCAAAGAAGAGTATGAGTTTTTTGAAAAATCTAACGAAAAAAATAATAGTCTTATCAAAGAAGGAGTCATTCAACAATCAAGTTGTTGTCAATTCTTATTAAGGTGATTGAATTGCTTAATAAGCGTTGCGAAGATACAGCTGAAGCTAATGAAGATGAGAAGACTAGCAAAGGTGTATACATGGACTTTGGGTGGGATGGATCGGCTTACAATATTTATGGTTGCTAATAATAAGAGCCGTATCTTTGCCGCTTTCAATACTTTTTAGGAGTGATGGTATGCTTAATGTAAACATGATAAACATTGGTTTGTTTATAATAATTGTTATTTTATTGGTTTCTATGTTTTTCACAAATAAAAAAAAGACTTCAAAAAAGTTCGTGAAAATATATTTGCTTAATATTATTATTCTATGCTTTGTGTTGGGAAGTTACATTTATGACAAGCATAGCGGAATAAATTCCATTTTTGTACCGATTGTCTATATCCTTGTAATATTATTAAACCTTCAACAAATTATAATAGCAATTAAAAGCAAAAGGGATTAAACATTCAAGGGTTTGTCAAAAATTTTGTGTAAACTCCAATAGCCGTTAGGCTCAGCGAATATAAGGTTGCACTCGCTCCGGAAACTGAACGGACAGATGGTTACGGAAATCTTGTAACAGGGTCAACCACTACAAATCAGCTAATTGATACGCTTGCTTCAAGTTCATATCTCTTATTAATCCCATATTGATAAGTATAATCGTAATAGTGGAACAAACATCTTCTCGAGAGGTGGTAAATCATGCATGAAAAAATCAAAGAGTTAACCTTGCTATTATTGTATATGACCTCATGGGAGGAGGATGTAGGGCTAGGAAAAGCGCATCGGAGTTGGAAAGGCTATCCCTTTGATGTGTTAGACGAGCTTACGGAAGAAGGGTACATAACAGGAAGCACTCGAGCTAAATCCATATTTATTACGGAACAGGGCATAGAAAAGGCGAAAGAACTTGTAGAACGATATATATAGCATTCAAAGGGTCAAAATGGCAGTATATGACAGAGAATAAACTCCTTGTGAAAATATTCATAACCAACATATCCATGCGTACATTCTTACAAGGCAGAAATCAGTCTCCAGGATGTTTGTGATGAAAAAAGAGCAACGTTTGGAGTACTGCAAGGCGCTTGATAAATCGCATGTTGAAGGTGATTATCAAGACTATATTCAATTGATTGCCACGTTAGAAAAAGAAGCAACAGAGAGCCCATAACGGCGCGGTTTCTTGAAAAGAGAAATCGCGCTTTTTTGCGCACTCTGATGGTGGAACCCCGTAAATTCGGGGTAAAAAAAGACCCCTTTGACAAGGGGACAAAAGGAAGGATATGGAGAGTAGAGTGTTCATGTAATAAATTCTAACATAAAATTCGGATAAATCAACTTATTTTTTCAAATAACCGATAATCATGTCATGTTTTATTACACAAAGGTTATTTTCGGCTGCTCTTTCTTATTTTTTACAAATTGATTATGAGTCTAACACTTGTCTTTGCAAATATTAATATGATGTATCATCTCCTGGAAGAAAGGAGGGATATTTATGAATAAAGGAAAACCGATAAAAAAATATCAAGTACGAGGAAAGAGCAGCATAAATAAGAAGTACAAGGCTACTCAGACACATGTACATGAATTTACAGCTAGTTCCAAACTTGCAGAACAAGGAGCAGAAAGACATAATCATCGATTCGCAGGAGTAACCAGCGAAGTCATACCTTTTGGCAACAGTCACGTGCATGCAATATTTACCAATACAGATTTTTTTGATCATCATCATGAAGTTGCCATCATGACTGGTCCAGCTATACCCATCGGTAACGGAAAGCATATACATTTTGTGAAAGGAACTACTACACTAAACGATGGTCATGTCCATGCATTCGAATTTTCGACTTTAATTCAAAAACCTCTCATATAGGGTTGGTTCAACTTAACGAATCAACTCTCTTGTACGATTTGGAATCAAGAAAAAGCGGGGGATAGTCCCCCCTGCAAACGATTAAGGCACACGCAGTTTCTCCACAAGAGAGGCTGCGTTTTTTGCTTTGAAAAAAAACAGGAGGCAAGAGAGCTCAAAACAGAGCAGAAAGCGACAAATCATCCAATTTAAGGGACACTCATGTCGATAATGCCCGTTTAATATTAATTGACGATAGTAAAATTAACAAAGAAAATGAAATTGTAAATAAGTAACTTTTTGTGAAGGGGAGATAAATTTTGAACAAGAAAGTTGTTTCGATCGCCACGTCGGTAACGCTCATGGGAATACTGATGGTTACCAATCCATCCGCACTCTACGCAAAAGGAAAGGATGGCAAGGGAGAGAAGGTTCTGTACAATCAAGAGCTGGACACGCCCTTCTACATTGGCGGCAAATGGGAAGCGCCTGAAGGACTTGACCAGAAAGAAGCCGTATACGCTTTTCTGGACGAAAAGAAAGATTTATTTAAAATGAGCGGAGACATGAAAGAGAGCTTTAGAATCACACGGGAATATCGCGATAAAGAGACAGACACCTATCATTTCCGATTGGTCGAGACCTACAAGGATATTCCTGTATACGGCTCAGATCAGGTGATTGCCATGGATGAAGAGAATACAATTCTCTCTTTCTTCGGTCAGGTAATTCCGAAGCTTGAGAAAGAAAAAATTCAGACTAAGGAAAAAATTAAGAAAAACGACGCTGTTAAAGCGGTTAAGAAAGATCTGGAGAAAACGGTCGGGGAAATCAACCAGTTTATTGAGGAGCCTTCCGCAGAGCTTTATATTTACCCATTCAAAGGAGAGTACCATCTCGCTTATCTGGTAAAAGCTTCGTTCGTCGAGCCCCAGCCTGGGTACTGGCATTATTTTGTGGATGCCACCAACGGCAAGGTGATTCATAAGTTGAACGCGATGGATGAGTTAACAGGTACGGGTGTCGGTGTGTTGGGCGATACCAAGAGTTTTGAGATTACACAGCAAGGGTCGACTTACTACATGTATGGTACCGGACGCGGGGGCACCATCAGCACCCATGATGCCAAAAATGTGCCTTACTACTCATGGCGCTTGCCGGGGTCAAACGTATCAAGCTCCACCACCACCTTCTCGGACCGGTCGGCAGTAGACGCGCATGCTTATGCCGAAGCAGTTTATGATTACTTTAAAAACACGCATGGTCGAAACAGCTACGATGGTAACGGCGCCAATATCATCTCTTCCGTTCATGTCGGCAGAAAGTGGAACAATGCGGCCTGGATCGGTACGCAAATGGTGTATGGCGATGGCGACGGCACCACATTTATTCCTCTCTCAGGCGGACTTGACGTGGTAGGCCATGAACTTACGCACGCCGTTACGGAGAGCACAGCCAACCTGATTTATCAGGACGAATCGGGAGCATTAAACGAATCCTTGTCCGACATCTTTGGTGCCATGATGGACCGTGACGACTGGTTGATCGGGGAAGACATTTATACACCGAATATTTCCGGAGATGCTCTCCGTTCGATGGAAGATCCGGCATCGCTAGGAGATCCAGACCATTACAGCAAGCGTTATACAGGTACACAAGATAACGGCGGAGTTCATACCAACAGCAGCATCAACAACAAAGCAGCCTATCTGTTGTCCGAAGGGGGAACACACTACGGGGTAACGGTTAACGGTATTGGCCGTAACGCTACGGAGAAAATTTACTACCGTGCTTTAACCATGTATTTGACCTCCAGCGCCACCTTTAGCCAGATGCGCCAGGCTGCGATTCAGGCAGCAACTGACTTGTACGGAGCAGGCTCCGCTGAAGTGCAGAGTGTCCAAAAAGCGTATGATGCGGTGGGCGTATACTAGCGCACAGGTTTGATTAACGAAGTTCACATCATCATTACGGCCGCTAGGTATACTGATCTGAGCATTTTCACCTATTACAGGCAAGCTTCCAATGAGTACTTCACTTCCGAAAAATTGTGAATCATCCTTTCTTCTTTCGCTTTATTGCCCGTGCTTTTGTCGATGGTGATACGCCAAATCTCATTGGTTCGGAAGTTTTTGCCGTCCTTTTGCAAAAATTGATGATTTCTCTCTTCGATGTGATAGGAGAAGGGCCACTCCCTGTCGGTGTAAACTTCTCCTTTCAGATGGTTTTCATCAACCCATACACGGAATTGAAAGGTTTGCTCGGTAGGATTAAAAAAGCGAAGGTCGATATAGTTGTAAAAGACACTTGCGCCGCTTCCAAACGGAAGGACCCGATTCTCATCCGGGAACGGGTCAAATTGATGGTGATGGCGTTCGACAACCTGCAGGGGAGTGTGCAGAGCCATCCAAAACAAGAGATTTGCGAGCTGGCAAATCCCTCCGCCTACCCCTGTGATTACGTTGCCTTGGGATAACAACAATCCCTCGATGTAGCCCTTTTTGGCGGTGGTTTCTCCCACCAATCTCCAAAAAGAAAAGGTTTCGCCCGGCTTTATCAAAATGCCGGATATCTGTTTGGATGCGATTCGTAGATTGACAATCTTATTTTCTTGAAGGCGCGGATCAGAATTTCCCAGTTTGCGGCGGAGCAGGGATTGATGTTTTTTCATCCGGAACGTTAGATTCTCCTCAGCATGCTCTGTGGCAAAATGAACTTGTGAAATGAAGTCTTTTATTCTGCGATACAGACGCAGCTGCTGTACTCGGATCGAATAGAAGACAGGATGAATTTGCGTGATTTTCATTTTCTCACCTGAAAAAATATTTTGTAGGGACTCGTAGGGACTCAATTATTGAACGAAAGATATTGTAAAATGTTACATGGACATTTCATTTTTTTTAGGGGGGGCTTCGTATTTATGGCATACTTTGCAGCTATTTTGCACATGGAAAATCCGGAAAAGAATCAACTGTTTCGTCCCCGTCATTTAGAGTACTTAAGCGAATTGGATAAGCGAGGGAAAATTTACGCAAAAGGGCCGTTTACTGACGGTGCGGGTGGAATGGTCATCTACATCGCCGATTCACTGGAAGAAGCGAGAGAACTTGCTGAAAAAGACCCTTATGTAGTCGAGGGAGTCAGGCGACTGGAACTGCACGAGTGGAAGATTTAGTTCAATTTAACCGGATTGCGCTGCTTGATCAGGCCGTATTTTGCTGTAAATGCGAATACGGCCTTTTCTCTTCTAGGTTAATGCAGATTTTTTCCGCATTTGCGGCAAAATTGATAGCCGCTTTTCACTCTCTCCCCGCAGTAGGGACAGAAAGACCCGGCGTCACTTGTTTCATTCAGATCAATGTTTGGTGTGCCCAAATGGCGGTTCAACGGGTCTGCTTCCTCACGAGAATCCGTTATATCGAAAAGAGACATCCTCTCTATAGAGGTAGCATTCTTAAAATGAAAGATCGCCTGCATAATCCCTATGATTACAAAAAGAATTCCGAACAAGGGAAAGATGGCCCCCACTAATGGAAAGGGAGCGTCCTGAGTAATGGAATAAGCCATAATCGTCCAAAACAAGCCGAAGATGATGGCGAAAATGCTGACGGCAGCTCCCATTGCGGAAGGACCGCGGCCAGGTTTGATACTTTTCAATAAAATCTCCTCCACTCGCCGTTTTGATTGTTTTTTAGTAAATTATATCGTTTATTTGAATTTTTTGGAATACGCTCGTTTCCAAGGGATGGTTACGATTAAAATCAAATCAGGGACAAGTTTTCAATATAAGTCTTAGTGAGAGCGATTTGTTTGAGAATGTCTAAAGTGTTAATTCGTCAAATCATGATGGATGATGCGGAGAGCAGGTGAAAAGCCTGTTTTTTTCTTATCTTTGTCTCAGCTTACTCTCAGATGCTTCTCAGCAAACAGATGTAAGATAGGGGTAACCAAAGGAGTGGAAGGCCATGGGGCTCTCAGTTTGGATGGGAATCATGATGGGAATTGTCCTGATCGGAATTGTCCTGATCGGTATGTTGATATGGCTTTTTCAGAGACCCAAAAGAGAAGAAACACGAGCTTCCATGAGTGCATCTGGTTTCCAAGAAGTATTCATATTGATAGATGGCGGATGTTCTTCCAATACGATCGTCGTGAAAAGAGGAAAGCCGGTGCGGCTGGAGATTATGCGGGAGCAGAGCGCTTCTTGTTCTGATCTGCTTGTTTTCCCTGACTTTCATAAAATTGTTGTCCTCCCTGTTGGTATCCGGGTAAGTGTTGAACTATTTCCGCATCAGAGCGGACGTTTTCCGTTTTACTGCCAACTAGGCAGGTTCAGGGGGACATTGATTGTCAAAGATTAGCCGATGAGTCGCAGAATGTAAGGAGAGAAAAACAAGGAGAGTGAATGGGTACCTCTTGATAGCTGCGTTATTGGTTTCTGCTTGCGGCGGTCAGGAGAGTCAAAGCATGACTTTTCCGGAAATGACGCATAAAGCGGACAAGTGCATGCCACTACGGGTTTAGCAAGCGTTCGGATGATGGAGGCAAAACGTGACGGGATTAGCCTACCTTGGCCACCATCAAAAACTGTATGCCGTAACGGATCGGGGAGTGTGGAAAGAAAGCGGTAATCGGGAATATCCTACTTGCTCAAGGACGGGGTTTGGAGCAATCAATAAAAGAAGAGGCGAATTCGCCTCTTCTTCATTTTTATTAGTTTTTGGCTCCGCACGGCACAACGTAGCACTTGTAAAGGACGTGCTAGTATGCAAATTGAAGCTCCGACATGGAAAAAATGTTTCCAAAAAATGCAATATCGTCATAAAATAGCTGATAGATTACAGGGGGAGTGTCAACCGATTGGAAATGGATGTACATGTTATGAGGCAGATCAAACAGCGGATTGGGGCAGAATCCGATTTGGGAAGTTGGGTCAGAAGTTTGCCTGAAAAGAAAAAAGTGAGGTGGCGATCCATCATGTTAAAAGGAAAGGCGCTTAAGAAAGGGGATACCATCGGAGTGGTTGCTCCGTCCAGCCCATGTAACCCAGATATTGTCGCGAAGACTCAGGAAGAATGGGAGGCATTGGGCTTTCGGGTCAAAATGGGTGAAACCTGCCGGCAAAACTATGGCGGTTATCTGGCGGGAACACCGGAGCTTCGGGCAAAAGAGCTGCAGGAGATGTTCACCGATCCTGAAGTGGACGCGGTAATGTGCTTGAAGGGTGGGTACGGCTCGGCACAAATTTTGCCCTTGCTTGATTATGCCCGAATCGCCAAGCACCCCAAGCTGTTCGTCGGATATAGCGATATTACGGCCCTGCATACCGCTCTCGTACAAAAAGCGGGTATGGCTACCCTGCATGGTCCGATGGCATCGGCTGGTGCTGCTCACGGTTGGACTCCTTTTTCCTTTGAGCACTTGTTTCGCGCCATGACTTCAACGGCTCCGCTTGGGGCTGTGCTAAACCCGGAAGGAGAAGAAATGGTTTGTCTGGTAGAGGGCAAGGCGAGTGGACCAATTGTCGGGGGGAATTTGGCGTTAATTGCCTCACTGATGGGGACGCCGTATGAACTGGATACTAAAGGAAAAATATTGTTTCTTGAGGATATCGATGAAGAACCGTATCGGATAGACCGGATGCTCACGCAGTTGGCGCATGCGGGCAAATTTGCCGATGCAGCTGGCATCTTGATTGGGACATGGACCAATTGCTCCCCTGTCAAATACATCGGTGGCTTCGAGGTGCTGGATATCATCCGAAATATTGTCGTTCCGTACAACAAGCCAACCATCTGGAATCTGCAAGCAGGCCACTGCGATCATAATATTGCGCTTCCCTTCGGTGTCCAGGCAAAAATGAACGCGACGGATTGTACCCTCGTGATAGAGGAGAGTTTTTTGGAATGATGGGAGAGTGTGACCGCGGGCAATCCCTGGGGAATTCTCACTTCTTCTTTTCCTGTTCCGCCAAGAATCGCAAAAATCTTACATGCTCAAGGGCCTTTTGTTTGTCCTCATCACTCAGCAGTCTTAATTCCTGCAGGAAGAGGCTTTCGAAATCGGACGGCTGGCCGTTTGTCTCTCTTTGAGGGTCTTTGGAATCGTTGCCGAAGATAATGTAGTCCGCTGAAACTTCCAAAATTTTTGCCAAACGGGAGATGTCATCATGATCGGGATTGGTGTATTCCCTCTCCCAGTTGGAGACGACCTGTGAGGATACGTTTACACGGGAGGCCAATTGTTGCTGGGTCCAGTTTTTGTTTTTTCGCAGCAGCTTGATTCTTGCCCCGATTGTTCCCATAAGGTTCACCTCCATCAAAATGATAATAGCAATAACTAACGAATATCGGTAGTTAATTAACGAAATTTGAGAGCGGGTGGATAAATCTGGTTGACAGTAACGCAATCCGTTAGTAACATGAAGTTAATGACAAACTGGCCAAAAAGGGGGTGTTGAGGGTGATTCATGAAAATGTCGAACTTGTCCGAAAAGCAAAAGGAGTTACGAAGACGCATCTTGCCAAAAAATTAAACCTTTCTTTGCAAGGGTACAGACATATCACATCGGGAAAAGTGCGCCTGGATGTAGAGAGATTAAAGATTATCGCCGATGAATTAGGAGTAGAACCTGCGATTTTTTTTGACAGGAATCTAACCGAATCCGTTATAAAAATGATGAAACCAAAGCCTGCGTGAAATGAATAGAGGATGTATAGAGAATGAATAGAGGGTGAAAGGATGAATACAAGCAAAAGAGCTGTGATACCGGAGAGGTTGGCAGTTGAGGACTGGAACCAACGGCTTTTGACCATACTGCTGCAAACGTATCCCTCTGATGCAAGGTTGATGGCCTTGCTGGCAGCAGAGGGAGAGAAACAGAATCAGGCATATGCGGAACGTTTATCTGCATATTATAGAAAGATCGAATCGGAGAAATCGCAATCCGCTCGTACATAAATGATATGACCGGTTGGAACAAATACCCTTTGCGAGGCGTACGTAATCTTGTCCCGTACGAATGCCTGCAGAGGGTTTCCGTTTTTTTGAATAAGGGGTGCCCCGCCTGATGGAGCGTCAGCTAATGTCGGGTTGGTTTTCTTAACTGGAAAAAGGGGATGTTAATAAGCAGATTCGCATGAAAAAATGACGTTTTATTGTCCTTTCCGTATAGACTTTTTGGGAGGGAAATGCTAATCTGATGTTAAAGATGCTTGATCCAAAGCGGTTTTTAACAGATTTTTTGTCTTTGTGAAAAGGACATTTGTTTGCGTGGAAAGTAAGGAGGGGTTACGTTGACAAGTAAAGTTCTGGATCATTTTTTGAAAGAAAATCTGGCTGATTTGAAGAGTAAAGGGCTGTACAATGTGATTGACCCGTTAGAAAGCCCGAACGGCCCGATCATCAAGATTGGCGGCAAAGAATTAGTTAACCTATCATCCAATAACTATCTGGGCTTGGCAACGGACCCTCGGTTAATGGAAGCTGCAATTGAAGCAATCCAAAAATACGGAGTAGGTGCCGGTGCGGTACGGACGATCAACGGCACACTTGATCTGCATGTAAAGCTGGAAAAAAAACTGGCTGAGTTCAAGCATACGGAAGCGGCGATTGCCTATCAATCCGGTTTTAACTGTAATATGGCTGCCATCTCCGCTGTGATGGATAAAGAAGACGCGATTTTGTCCGACGAATTAAACCACGCATCCATTATTGACGGATGCCGCCTGTCCAAAGCCAAAATCATAACCTTTAAACATTCCGATATCGACGATCTGCGGGCAAAGGCCAAGGACGCGAAGGAATCCGGGCTGTACAAGAAGATTATGGTGATTACCGACGGCGTTTTCTCCATGGATGGAGATATCGCGAAGCTTCCTGAAATCGTGGAAGTAGCAGAAGAATTTGATCTGATCACATATGTTGACGATGCTCACGGCTCCGGTGTCTTAGGAAAAGGGGCGGGCACGGTTAAGCATTTTGGCCTGTCCGACAAAATTGATTTCCAAATCGGGACCCTTTCCAAAGCGATTGGGGTAATCGGCGGATATGTGGCCGGAAAACAAGACCTGATCGATTGGTTGAAAGTGCGAAGCCGTCCATTCCTGTTCTCCACGGCGTTGACTCCTGGTGACGTGGCTGCGATTATCAGAGCGATTGATATTTTGATGGAAAGTACGGAACTGCACGATCGATTGTGGGAGAATGGCAACTACTTCAAAAAAGGCCTCAAACAGCTTGGCTTCAACATTGGCGAGAGTGAGACACCAATTACCCCTTGCATTATCGGTGAAGAAAAGCTGACACAAGAGTTCAGTAAACGACTGTATGCGGAAGGCGTCTATGCCAAAGCGATCGTTTTTCCGACCGTGCCAAGAGGAACAGGCAGGGTACGGAACATGCCGACTGCGGCGCACACAAAAGAAATGCTGGATCGCGCCTTGGCCATCTATGAAAAAGTAGGAAAAGAAATGGGGATCCTGTCATGAAAAACATCTTGGTCACCGGAGCGCTGGGGCAAATAGGCTCTGAGCTTGTAATGAAGCTCCGGGAAATCTACGGAGCGGAGAATGTCGTTGCAACCGATATCAGAAAACTGGAAGGCAACAAGGTGGTTGAGTCCGGCCCGTTCGAAATTTTGGACGTGACCGATGCCAAGACCATGTTTGAGCTTGCGAAAAAATATCAAGTGGATACCGTGATACATCTGGCCGCACTGCTTTCTGCGACGGCGGAAGCAAAGCCGCTTCTCGCTTGGAATCTGAACATGGGCGGCTTGGTCAATGCGCTCGAAGTGGCTAGAGAGTTGGGCTGCCAATTCTTTACACCAAGCTCCATCGGGGCATTCGGACCAACCACGCCAAAAGACAATACACCACAAGACACGATCCAAAGACCGACAACCATGTACGGTGTAAACAAAGTGTCGGGTGAGCTTCTCTGCGATTACTACTATCACAAATTTGGCGTTGATACGAGAGGACTTCGCTTCCCCGGACTGATCTCTTACGTGACACCTCCAGGAGGCGGAACGACGGATTATGCGGTGGAAATCTATTATGAAGCAATAAAATCAGGCAAATATACTTCCTATATTGCACAAGGCACTTATATGGATATGATGTACATGCCGGACGCGTTGAATGCGATCATCACCTTGATGGAAGCGGATGCTTCGAAGCTGATTCACCGGAATGCCTTTAACGTAACAGCGATGAGTATCGAACCGGAAAACGTTGCCGCCGCGATCAGGAAGCATATCCCTGACTTCGAAATGGATTACAGCGTTGATCCGGTTCGCCAGGCCATCGCTGACAGTTGGCCCAATTCCATTGATCCTACAGCAGCCGTGCAAGAATGGGGCTTCAAAGCGGAGTATGACTTGGATAAGATGACGGAAGATATGCTTGCGAAGCTTAGAGAGAAATTTTTTCAGAATGCAATTTTATAAAAATGAATGAGAATCAAAGAACTACAATAGGCCTTCCGATTGCGGAGGCCTACTTCTGTCTGTTAAAAGCCAGAACAATGACCGTGGCGACAATGCATAAGCCGCCAATTACCTCTGGCAAGCTCATTGTCAGGTTGAGCCAGAGGACAGATACAATAACCGCCGAGAGAGGTTCCGAACTGTTTAACATCCCCGCTTCGGCCGGAGAGATGTAACGCAAGCTTTCCAAAACCATATAAAACGGAATTAACGTTCCGAACAGGACGACAAAGGAGATATACAGCCAGGATTGAATCGTGAGCAGCTCCGCGTGAATTGCCCAGGGTGGCGCAAGAAAGCTCATTCCAATCCCGCCGATCAGCATGCCCCATCCGACAACAGGTAATGAACCCCATTTCTGCAGAATTTTTGCCGGATACAAGGTGTAGAATGCTGCGGTAACGGCAGAGCCAAGCCCCCATCCAACTGCCGCAGGATTGATGGACAGCCCATCTGTTGACCCCTTGGTTACCAGCAGATATGTCCCCAACAGCGCTAAGCCCAGTGCTGTCATCTCTCGTACGTTCGGTATCCGCATGAAGCGCAGAGCGAGATACAAGGAGATAAATACCGGACCCAAAAATTGCAGCAAGGTAGCGGTAGCTGCGTTTCCTGCGTTGATGGCAGCGAAGTAGGTATACTGAACTCCCAACATGCCAAGGAGGCCAAATACGATCAGTTGGAGACGATCAGCTGGGTTGCGCCAGATACCCCAACAGGCACGGCCATTGTTAAACATCACATATAGGACGAGTAAAGCACCAGCACATAATAATCGTACCGTTACCAACCAATCCGGTTGAATTTTCATATTTTCAAAGAGAACTTGTGCGGCGGTTCCGGAAAGTCCCCATAAAGCTGCTCCACCGAAAGCCAAAGAAACTCCTTTTATTCTTGCTGCCGACCTATACCTGAGTACGGAAACTTTCATTTTTTTCTCCCCTGTCTATTCCGTAGTTTACATAAACTTTCTATCATTTCTCATCTATTTCTTATCACAAAGATTGTAATCTCTTCCATAGGAAGGAGCAACCTTTCATTTTTCCAAGCTGTGCCTAATACAAATAACGCTCTCCATCACTGGTAAAAACAGACTGAAATGCCGCCCGTAAGAAATGTTTCTGAACCGTCAAATTTATATTGTGGAATTATGGTAAAATATTGGATAGTATAGGGGGTATATGTTGATGGAGCATGATGAAGAAGAGAAGCAAATCCACCAATTCGCTCAACTTGCGGATGAAGAATCAGAACAATCGGCCCGAAAGAAGTACCAAAAAATATTTTGGACAATTATTATCTTAAGTGCTCTCGCGTTTTTGATTTTTGATACGGTTCTTGTGGTGAATATCATCATGAAGTAAAAAAGAGTTCTGACGACAGGCAGAACTCTTTTTTACTTCACTTATTCTTCATCTGCCCAAGGAATAGGTTTGGCAAAGGGAATCGGGTACTGTTCGTCTGGGATATCACGTTCTGCTTTTGCTTTGTCAACGGAGCCGATAGGCAGTTTATTTTCTACGGTGTAGATCAAGTTCTTATCGGTATCAACAGGTTTAAATGATGGATCTGGTTGAACTGATTGATCTGCCATGAAGCAGTTCACCTCCTTGACACCATTAGCGTGTTCAGAGGGAAGGCGGGTTATCCGCATCAAGCTGTTTTGTTTGCAAATTATGTACGGGGAAGATCCAACTCCATGCATTCCCGCATTTTTCGTACCGTTTCCCCGATTTCCGCATGGATGGTCACATCGAATAAATGGTCGAAGTCAGTTTGTTCCCTGTTAATCAGAATCAGGCGGCGCTTGGTGTCTGATCTGGCAATTGGCACTAACTGATTGACGGGTGCTACTTTGAGGGAACTTCCCATCACGATAAACAAATCGCATTGTTCCACGGCGTCAACAGATGGTTCGAAATCCCTTACCGTGTCTCCAAATAAGACGATATTGGGTTTCAGAATTCCATGGCAGTATTCGTTGGTACACACAGGGACTTCCAGCTTCACGATGTAATCAAGCGAATAAGAGATCAAGCAGACCGGGCAGTATGCGCCTTTGGCGTTTCCGTGCACTTCGTACACATGTTTGCTGCCTGCTTTCAGATGTAGCCCATCGATATTCTGAGTAATGATCGTAACCTCTTTGCCGATTGATTCAAGCCAGACGAGAAAGCGGTGGCCGTCGTTGGGCTGGTATGTTTCAGCTGTTTTAAGGCGAAACAGCTCTTTGTAAAACGCCCAGAAATCTTTAGGATTGTAGTACAAATACCACGTTGACAGCTTGTGTTGTGTATGGGTATTCCATAAGCCTTGAGTGGAGCGAAAATCGGGAATTCCCGATTCGGTGCTGATGCCGGCTCCCGTCAAAACAGCGATTCGCTTTGCTTCATGCAAGAGACATGCTGCTGATCGCACCTGCATGGCAATTCCTCCCTGTCCATAGCCCTTGTGATTCCCGGTGGGCCCCACCCGACTGAGTGTGAGCTTAAGTCAGGTGGGTTTTATTCTGATTGTAGCATATATGATTGAAGTAACAGACGAGCCAAGCGAAAAACAGCCGATGCCAATCTAAGAGCATCGGCTGCAGGGATTCTTATTGCCATTGTTTGGGCTGCACCAGGCAAAACTTGTTGCCGTCCAAATCTTCAAAGACGGTTTGAATGCCCCAGGATTCCTCTTTCGGCGGGAAGGCAAATTTGACTCCACGGTTTTTCAACGTTTCATAGGTTTCCTGGATATTGTTTGTATTGACGCAAATGATCGGATTCAGTCCGATTGTTTGAAGCAGCTTTTCCCCAGCTTCGGGACCGTGCCATTTCACGGGATTATGCAGGGTAATCTCCAATTGCGGCTGATCTTTTGGGGTGACGGTGAGCCAACGGGGAGCTTGTTCGTCTGGCCCCATGAAAATCGGAATGTTTTACGAAGCCTAATACCTCTGTGTAAAATTGCAATGCCGCCTGTTCGTCTCTTACATATACTCCTACGACACTTACACTTGTAATCATATTTTCAACCTCCATTTGGATGTTATTGCCAAACAAAATTATCTTAGCATAAATGAAATATGAAATCAAACAAATGTTCGTGTAGACCGTCAACAATAATGGTGTTTACTCCTTATTTTGGTGATTACGGGTACGGGTGGGCAATATAAAAAGCCTCCGCCAATTAAGGGAGGCCGCTGCTACGGTTTTGACCACTTCCTGACGATGAGAGAAGCCGTACTTGAGTACAACTGCGCAAGCTGTAACGGAGGGGAGAAAGGACAACGTTTTTCATCTCATATCGGAAAGTTTAACCGCTTTAAATTGTTAAAGTGGTTAAACTTTCTTTCCTTTTGTCCAGCAGAAGAAAAACTTCGTCCACTCACAGCTCCTTTTAAGCGAAACAAAGCGCAGGGAGCGAAAGAAGGAAAAGAGTCGGCATTCTTTACACCATTGAGAGGCCAAGTGGTTTTCTTGTCGACTCCCTTCTGAAGTGAGCGAAGCGGACGGTAGACGCTACAAGCGAGCTTAAATAGAGCGAAGAGGGACGAAGTCTTTTCTTACTATATAAGACTCCATGCCGACTTCTTCGGCACCACTGATGAATGAAAATGGAACACTTATTTTCAGGGTAGAAAGTTTAATCACTTTAAATTATTAAAGTGATTAAACTTTCTTTCCATTTGCGCAGCTAGTGGAGAAAAACGATTGTCCATTTCGCAGCGACTCTTACAGCGCAAGCCCAGGCTTGTCGTAATCGTCAGGAGAAAAAGTGGTCAAGCAGTGATACGAAGGCCGCTGCTACGGTTTTGACCACTTCCTGACGATGAGAGAAGCCGTACTTGAGTACAACTGCGCAAGCTGTAACGGAGGCAAGAAAGGACAACGTTTTTCTTATTATTTTAAATTTCACCGGTTCTGCCTCGGTAATCATGAATGTGCCTGTCATTTAGCGTGGTTTGACCGGAGAATTCATGATAGTGTCTGCCATCCGGCAGCATAACGGGAGGAGAAGTCCAACCGCTGTAGTAATGGACATGACCGTCATCGAATGAAGTCATGCCCTCATAATAATGAACGTGGCTGGCCCAATCGCTGCCGTATTGTGTGGATGTACTCCCGCTCATCATATGACGATGCCCTTCATTGAAGGTTGTTCTGGTTTGATAGGAGTGAATGTGTTGGGGAGAAGCGGCAAAGTGGACGAATTGTATCGTGTGAGAGTGTTTATTTCCCAATTTCCCACCTCGCTTTCGTGAAGCCAGATATCATTACTTAATGCAGACAGGAGGGAAGATGAAACTGGCATCTGACCATAAACTCTTGCATTTCACGTCCAAGCATGATCAAGCGATATCTGATCAAAGTTCCTCGATGATATCTCCAGCGATCAAAGAACCTGGGGAGTAGCGCTTTGTGATTGCTCTGTCCCCGGCTGTCCCATGCAGCCACACACCTAGGCAGGCGGCATGCTCGCCAGTCAGCCCTTGAGCCAACAGGCTGGCAATGATACCTGACAGCACATCGCCGGAGCCGCCGGTGGCCATACCCGGATTGCCTGTCGGGTTAATATAGACTGTTCCTTCAGGAGTTGCCACCACTGTTCGGGCACCCTTCAACACCAGGATTACCTGATGGCGCGCCGCAAATAGTCTCGCTGCTTCTATCCGGTCTTGCTGAACTTTCTTGGTTGTTGTACCTAAGAGTCTGGCCATTTCGCCCGGATGGGGAGTGAGAATAACGGTTCCGTTCCGTTTTCGCCAAGAGCCAAAATCAGGAGAATCTGCAATCATGTTGAGTGCATCTGCGTCTAAAACAAGCGGGCAGTCACTTCCTTCCCAAAGAGACCGCAGCCATTCACTGTCCTGAGCAAAACGCCCCAGACCGGGTCCGATGACCGCAGCGTCCCGTTGGTTGATAAGTTCAGCCAGCGCTTGGGCGGATTGCAGGGCATGCCCTCTTCCGGCGAGACCCGCCAGCATCACTTCCGGTACCTGGCCGATTAAAGCGGGGATCAGCTCATCCAAAACCGCCCATGTGACCAGACCGCAGCCAGCTCGGAGCGCCGCTTTGCAGCAGAGCAAACCGGCTCCGCTCATCTCCCTGCTTCCGGCGCATACAAGCAAATGGCCGTATGTTCCTTTGTGCGTGTCGTTTTTCCTCGGAAGAATAACAGGTTGTCCGAAGCGTTCCTTGAAAAAATGTTCATGAAGCAAAAAGGTGCGAATGGCAAAGCGGGAAGCAAGCGACGGCGAGATTCCGATTTCACGCACAACCACATCTCCCGCGGCTTGGGCTCCCGGATATTGGACGAGCCCGCGTTTCAAAAAGGCAAGAGCAACTGTCCGTGTTGCCTGAATGCATGGCTCGTGAACCGCTCCCGTATCCGCATCAAGTCCGCTCGGAATATCTGCCGCCACAATCGGCAGTCTGCATGCGTTGGCCTCTGTAATGAGGGAGGCGTAGCGATCCCTTGGAGCTCCTTTCGAGCCGGTTCCCAACAAGGCGTCAACGATTCCATCGAATGAACGCCAATCAATCGGTTGGGAACCGTATACCAAACAGGGTATTCCCAGGCGTTCCACGATATCGCGCTGAAAAGCGGCATCTCCGGTTAAATGTTCCGGGGGCTGTACATAAATAATGGTTGCCAAGAGGCCGGCTTCTGCCAAATGCCTCGCCGCAACCAGGCCATCTCCGCCGTTATTCCCTTTTCCCACAAGAATCGCCCAATGAGGAATACGATCCTCTTGATATAGTCCTTTTTCTTTAGACAACTGAATCACTTCACGGGCGATCTGGCTGCCTGCGTTCTCCATCAATACAACGGCAGGAATTCCAATTGTTTGGATGACGTATTCATCCAGTTTTCTCATCTCATTTGCAGTAACCACGTACATGAGCAGCTTTCTCCTTCCTACCCTTTTTCCAACATCTTACCATACTCCTTGAAGAAGCGAAGAAAAGAGATTGGCCGGTTTCAAAAATGGTGTATAATACTGGAAAAAGAAAAAGAAAGAGATCTGCACGAAGATATTAAAAAAGGAGAATGACAAAATGCCGCTTACCAGAGTACGGAATTACGTTCAACAATACGATAAATCGCTGGAACCGGTTTTATTTGAACAAAAGCTGAATACTTGTGATGAAGCGGCTGCCGCCTTGGGAGTGGAGGCAGGACAAGTCGCCAAGTCAATCCTGTTTGTGTCAGAAGGAGAGTACGCGTTGTTTGTCGCTTCCGGAGATGTACGGATTCATCCGAAAAGAGTGAAACAGTTAATCGGCGGCAAACCGAAAATGGCTTCTCCAGATGAGGTTTTGGAAGTAACGGGGTTTATCGTCGGAGCTGTATGTCCTTTTGCCTTGCTGAAACCAATTCCGATCTATATTGACAGGACGCTTGCCAGATTTCCGGTTGTCTATACAGCAGCAGGAATTCCTGAATCGCTTTTGCCGGTAAGCTTTGATCAATTGGTTGGAATTACAGGCGGGACTGTTACCGGTGTTGTTGAAGTGGAGTGAGTATTCTAGTGAATGTTTTTCTTCTTGAATCGTCCGCCTCTGACATCGTGAATGTTGCCAACTGCGAGAAAAGCCGCTGGATCAACCTCTTCCACGATTAATTTCAACTTTGCTTCCTCCAGACGTGTAATGACACAAAAAATCACCTTTTTATCATCACCGGTATATCCGCCCTCACCGGATAAATACGTCACACCGCGTCCAAGTCGGGCAACAATCGTGTTTCCGATTTCCTTGTAAAGATCGCTGATGATCCATACGGACTTGGATTCCTGGAACCCTTCGATTGTGACATCAATCATTTTAAATGCGATATAGTAAGCGATTAAGGAATACATGGCCCGATCCCAGCCAAACACAAATCCGGCACTGCCCAAAATAAAGAGATTGAAAAACATCACAATTTCGCCGACGGAAAACGGCAATCTTTTGTTAAACAGGATGGCTACAATTTCCGTCCCGTCCAGTGAACCTCCATAACGGATGACCAAACCCACACCCGTTCCAAGAATAATTCCGCCGAATACGGCAGCAAGCAGCGGGTCTTCCGTTAATCCGGGAACAGGGTGCAAGAGCGTCGTTCCGATAGACATAATGGTTACACCCAAAAGGGTAGAGACAGCAAAGGTTTTTCCGATCTGTTTGTAGCCGACAAGCAAGAATGGAAGGTTCAATAGAAACAGGAAGATACCAAGGTCCCATCCGGATAAATGAGCGAGAATTATTGAAATTCCTACAATTCCTCCGTCAATAATATGATTTGGCACCAAAAAAATTTCAAGCCCGACAGATACGAGGATGGCTCCCAGCAGGATAAAGATAATCCTCTTGGCTAACTGTGGATAGCTCATTTTTTGATGCATAACCTTTTCTATCGTCTGTTGCAATTTTCTTACTCCCCCTTTTTATTCGAATCGTTTATTCAAACATAAACATATGCTCACATTTTTATTATATCTCTAAGTATTATTTTCAGCAAAGATTTGGCTGACAGTAGAACATCCTTTATAGAAAAAAAGATGACCAAATTTTCATGGTGGTCAAGCCAATAACGAATGCCAGGATATAACGAAGAAGCAGGACGTTCATTTTTTGGCTGACCCATGCACCTATTGGTGCTCCGATCAAGCTGCCCATCACCACAAATACGGTTGGCAAGACGGGAGTATGTCCAGCCGCAATTTTGCCGACCACACCGCCAATCGCAGAGAGAAACACGATGGCTAGAGACGAGGCAATGACCTTGCGGATGGGAATTTTGAACACCGTTAACATGACAGGAACAAGGAGAAACGCTCCTCCCGCCCCAACGATTCCGGCAACCATCCCAATCAGTGACGTCAGGAAAACGGCAAGCGGTTTATGGAATTCAACGGCTGAAGGAGCTTCCGTTTGTTTGACTTTGACCGGTTTGATCATTAATAAAAGGGCGATAATCGCTAATACTCCGTAGGTCAAATTAATGAAGTTTCCATGAACATATTTGGAGACAAGTCCGCCCATCAAACTTCCAAACATTAAGGGAATGCCCAAAAACCCAAGAAGAGAGTAGTCTAGCGTTTCACCAATCTGTTTGTTTCTCTGATACGCGATTACTCCAGACAGCGAGGAAAAAAACACCTGAAACATGCTGATGGACGAGACTTGCTGAGGAGTAAACGGAATAAAACCAAACCAGAATGGAACGTATAGCAAAAGCGGAAAATGAATAATGGCTCCTCCAATGCCCAGTAATCCCGAAAAAAATGAACCCGTCATGCCTAATGTGAGCAAAAGGATTACATAACTTAGATCCATCGGAACCTCCAAGACATGAAAAAAATAGTATGTAAATGAAACAAAATCGTATATAATAAAACCAAGTAATCTGCTTGGATAAATGGGGTATTGCCGATGATGAAAAAAATCAAGCAATGGTTTACCAATACATGCCATCAATGCCAAGAGCCTTTGCTTGCCGAGGTCAACATGCTCTGCTGCACCAAATCGTGTATTCACGGGCATTACCGAGAAGAAACCTACCATCAGCTCGGCGTGTGTATCGTTTACGAAGAGTAAACCTTCTATTCAGTATAGCACCTGGAACCACTTTCTTGCTCTCTTTTTTCAACGTGCAGGAATGTTTATACCTATTCCAACATGAAGAAATCCCCTGGCTGTTGCAGTTAGGGGATTGTTTTTGTTTCATAAGAAAGATCAGGTTGGCTGGGGATTTTCCCCTGTTCAATAAACAGGATCTTGTCGCCAAGTTTCTTGGCTTCTTCCAGATCATGGGTAACCAGAATGACCGGGATGTTCCACATATGATGAAGGGTAAGCAGCATTTCGTGACATTGGCTTTTTGTCTTTTGATCCAGTGCGGAGAACGGCTCATCCAGGAGGAGCAGATGGGGCTCTGTCGCCAAAGCTCGGACTAAAGCAACCCGCTGTTTTTCTCCCCCGGAGATTTGCGAAGGGTATTTCTTCAGCAAATGCCCAATTCCCATCACATCAACAAGCTGGCGGACGAGAGGTGACTCAATCGTAAATCCTCTCTTTAAGGCTCCGTACAAAATGTTCTTCTCCACACTCATATGCGGAAACAAGGCATAATCCTGAAACAAATAGCCAACTCTTCTTTTTTGAATGGGAATTGGCCGTTTGTGATGTTGGAAGAAGGTAAGTCCGTTCAGCGTGATCGAGCCTTCATCGGGATGAACGATCCCGGCCAAAGTATTTAAAATCGTCGTCTTTCCGGAACCGGACGGCCCGAACAACACAACGATTTCACGGGAAGCTTCAAATTGGACGTCAAGGGTAAAGTGTGACAGCTTTTTTTTGATGTTTACGCTAAGCATCCGCATACTCCTTGATAATACGAGAGTTTGGTTTATTATTTGGCATGATTGCCTGGTTTTATCGTCTGGTTTCATGGGCAAAGCGCCGCAGGTTTCGTTTGCTCCACCAGTTTAACCACATAATCGTGCTAAATCCAAGGGCTATAATGATCGTAACCCAAAACGACGCTTGATCCATATTCCCGTTTTCAACCGCGAAATAGATGGCGATCGGCAGCGTATCCGTTTTGCCGGGGATATATCCGGCCAGCATCAGAGTCGCTCCGAATTCTCCCAGCGCCCGGGCAAAAGCAAGAACCAATCCGGCTAAAACTCCCGGCCATGCCAAGGGAAAAGAGACGGTCCAAAAAACTCTCCATTCGGAAGCACCCATCGTCCGGGCAGCTATTTCCAGGTTTTTGTCTATCGTCTGGAAGGAGGCTGCAGCACTTTGATACATTAGCGGAAAGGAAACGACAATGGAAGCAATCACAGCACCAACCCACGAAAAAACAATTTGGATGTGAAATTGTTCCAAGAGCCATTTCCCTATCCATCCGTTTTTCCCAAATAGGATCAATAATCCGAATCCCACGACAGTAGGCGGGAGGACAAGCGGCAAAAGAAAAACAGATTCAAGGAAGCTTTTGCCCGGGAACTCTCTTCGGGCCAGAAGCCGTGCCAGCACAACACCGCCAAGAAACACAAAGATCGTGGCAATACCGGCAACTTTTAAAGATAAGAACAAGGGGGTATAGTCTGATTGGGCCATAGTCGTTACCTTTCTTGAAAGAATTTATTATTTCACGTAGAAACCGTGCTTTTGCAAAATGGAGATTCCTTTCTCGCTGGTTAAGTAATCCAGAAAGACGTTTGCTTGTGCCGCGTATTTCGAAGTAGAGATTACCGCCCCGGGATAAACAATCGGGTTATGCCATTCGGGTTTGGCAGTCGCCAGGATTTTGATCTTGTCGGAGCTTAGCGCGTCAGAGGTATAAACAACCCCCAGATCTACGTTGCCCGATTCTACATAGGTTAAGACCTGACGCACATCGCTGGCCAAAACCAGCTTGCTGGTAAGAGCATTCCACATGTTCAGCGTCTCAAATGTTTCCTTGGCGTAACGTCCGGCCGGAACGCTCTCCGGATTGCCGATGGCCAAGTGTGCGACAGAAGCCTGTGACAGTTTCTCAAAAGAAGAAATGGAAAGCGGGCTGTCCTTCCTGGTAATCAGGACAAGTTCATTTGCGGCAAAATCGGTACGGGAATCGGCTGCGATCAGATTCTTTTTCTGCAGGTTATCCATGTCCTTTTTGCTGGCGGACAAAAAGATGTCGGCAGGAGCTCCCTGAGTAATCTGTTGTGCCAATTTGCCGGAACTGCCGAATGTATAGGTTAATTGGATATCGGCATGCTCCTGTTCAAAAGATGACTTCAATTCATTGAGCGCGTCTGTTAAACTAGCGGCAGCGGCAACAATCAACTCCGTCTTTGGAGACGGCGAAGGGGTTCTTTGCGGTGCCTGTGAGGATGAAGGGTGTTGGCTGTTTCCGCAGCCGGCAACGAAAAGGGATATACAAAGCAAAAGACACAAGAAAAAACGGCGTTTCATTTTGTCCTCCTTATAATTGTTTTAAGTCAATTATAACCCTGATTGTTATGTTACATGATAAAAAGTTATAACTAATTATAAAATGTATTGGTTACTTGCGATGATAAGAATGGAATGGGAAGTATAAATGGCCGAGAGTCAGGAGGGATCAAATGGACAAAGATGTTTCCTATACGACGGAAGAGATTGCCCAGATTTTGCGGGTTTCCAAATTAACCGTCTATGATCTGATTAAAAAGGGAGAGCTGCCAGCCTACCGGGTGGGACGGCAGATGCGGGTAGACGCTGCCGATTTGGAAGAGTACAAGATCCGCTCAAAAGGGGGACACAAGCAATCCGCCAAACCGGAACAGCCGCTCCCGCTTTTGCATCAGCAGGAACCCAAAAGTCCTCATGCCGCTTATGCCTCGATGAACCGAGCGGTAATTATCAGCGGACAGGATATCAGCCTTGATCTCTTAGCCAATCACATGGAAAAGCGTCAGCAGGGAATCCGTCCGCTCCGATCGTATAATGGCAGTCTCAACAGTTTGATTTCCATGTATAAGGGGGAATCGGATGTGGTTAGCACCCACCTGCTGGATGCCGACACCGGCGAGTACAATCTCCCTTACATCCGCAAAATTTTGGTGGGACAATCTTACATGGTTGTCAATCTGATGTCGCGGTGGGCGGGTCTGTACGTGCCAAAAAATAATCCGAAACAGTTGAAGGAATGGAAAGACTTAGGCAGACAGGACATTACCCTGGCAAACCGGGAAAAAGGCTCCGGCGCACGTGTGCTGCTGGACGAGCAATTGCGCATTCACGGTTTTTCCAAATGGAAGATTCATGGCTATGAGACAGAGGAAACGAGTCATCTTGGGGTAGCCAGTGCTGTTGCCTCTGGTCATGCAGATGTGGGGGTGGGGATTGAAAAAGCAGCGCGGATCGTGGGGATTGACTTTGTTCCGTTGATCAAGGAGAGTTATGATCTGGTACTGCTTAAATCCCGGGAAAATCAGACAGTGATCGAAACCATCCTGGATATTTTGCGGTCGGATTCTTTCCAAAACGAGATGAACGCAATCGGCGGATATGATTTGTCCCGTACCGGTTCGATTATTTATGAAACGGAGTAAGGAGGAAGACGAAATGCGAATTCTTGTACTAAACGGAAGTTCCAGAGAAAATGGCAATACGGAGAGCTTGACGAGAGCCATGCTCAAAGATTTGCCCCACACACATATTCATTTGCGTGAAAAAGAGATTCTGCCAATCGAAGACAAAAGGCATACGGAAGAAGGCTTTCAACCTGTTGATGACGACTTCCATGAAGTGATCAGGGAAGTGCTTTCGCACGATCTAATCATATTTGCCACGCCGCTTTATTGGTATGGCATGTCGGGCAGCATGAAAAACTTCGTGGATCGCTGGTCCCAAGCGCTTCGGGATTCCCGTTACCGCTTCAAAGAGGAGATGGCCCAAAAATCAGCTTATGTCGTCATTACCGGCGGAGATCAACCGCGGTTAAAGGGACTGCCGTTGATTCAACAGTTTCAGTATATCTTCGGATTTATGTCGATGAAGTTCGAAGGATATATAATTGGCGAGGGAAACAAACCGGGTGATGTGCTGAAGGATGAGCGCGCGATGCTGGAGGCAAAGGCGCTTTCTGACAAATTGCGCGGTTTCGAAGTATAACAGAATGAAAAACGAAGAAGCGGCAGGAACTGGCCTGCCGCTATTTTTTTGCTTTGCGAAAACCTGCTTCCATCGCTTCCTGTTCCGTACAGAACCAAACCTCTGCTTTTGTTTCTGCATAGGAGGGACTGCCGGGAAGATGATAGATTTTATCGCCTTGTTTATTGATGTTTCCTTTGATCCGCGGGTCGCTGCACCCCGGACGATCAGGCTGTCTGGCCGGATGATAGCCGTCCTCTCGCACATAATCTTCCAACGACCAGATTCCGATGCCTTTCTGCCGGGCTTCTGCTTCTATGGCCCGGTAGCGATCCACATATTTGACATTGGGAACATAGACGTACGCCACCCGTGCCAGCCCGTTTGCCAAGAGCATTTCTTGAACCGATTTGCCGTCGACATATACATAGTATAGATACCTGCCATACTTATCAGGACCAGGTGATACATCCTGCTCAAGCTCCACGGTTTTGCCTTCCAACAGCTTGCGGGTAAATTGGTGAGCCTCTTCGCCAAACGGCTGTTTGCCCAGCTTGGGATGGTGTGTCTCCGGTGTATCGACCAGCAAAAAGCGGATTGTAACCGTCTTGTTATGTAATCGTGCTTTAATGGTGTCACCGTCTATCACTTCCACCACCTGGGCGGATAACCGTCCGTTGTTTGGTTGCGATGCGGGATTCGTGCAGGCGTTTAGCAAAAGTGAGAGAAGAAGGAAAAAGATAGATAGTATTTTCGTATGACGCATGGTTTCCCCTTTTCTACCGATGAGGTTTTGATCTTTGATGTAAAGCTATTATAAGGTTTCCCTACGGCGGAAGCAAAGCCGAGCTGAACAAGGAGATGATTGCTGTGTGGTTCAAAACAAGGGTAACTGAGCTTTTGCATATCCAATATCCGCTGATTCAAGCTCCGATGGCGGGGGGAGTTACCACGCCGAAGCTTGTAGCCGCGGTATCCAACAGCGGAGGGCTGGGATCACTGGGGGCAGGGTACATGTCCAAAGAACAGATGAAAGAGGCCGTTCGCGAAATCAGAAGCTTGACGGATAAGCCGTTTGCCGTCAATCTGTTCATCCCGGAGCCTGAATCTGCACCAGAGATCAAAGACGAAATGATGGCTGTATTAGACGGGTATCGACGAGAACTGGGACTTCCGCCGGGGATCGATGCAAGCAAGTTTGCGGAACCTTTTGCGGAGCAGCTGGAGGCGGTATTGGAAGAGAAAGTTCCGGTGTTCAGCTTTACCTTCGGAATTCCTGCCCGTGAGACAATCCGGGCGCTGAAACAGCAAGGTATAACTGTAATTGGCACAGCTACAACCGTACGGGAAGCAGTAAAGCTGGAAGAGAGCGGCGTTGATTTGATCGTCGGACAAGGGAGTGAAGCTGGAGGGCACCGCGGAACGTTTTTGGGGCCTTATCAAGACGCGCTTGTCGGAACGATGGCACTCATTCCGCAAATGGTGGATCACGTCCAAGTGCCAGTCATTGCCGCAGGAGGCATTATGGACGGCAGAGGCATTGCCGCAGCACGAATCTTGGGCGCAGAGGGAGTACAGATGGGTTCCGCTTTTCTTGCCTGTGAAGAAAGCGGAGCACATGAAGCCTACAAAAATGCCATTCTCACGAGTACAGATGACAGCACGGTGATTACCAAAGCGTTCTCAGGCAAAGCGGCTCGCGGTATCAAAAATCGGTTTATCCAGGAAATGGCCGAAAAAGAATCGATCCTTTCGCCGTATCCGCTCCAAAACGCGCTGACCAAAGAAATCAGGCAGGCGGCAGCCAAAGCGAACCGGGCGGAGTTCATGTCATTATGGGCTGGGCAGGCTTCGGCCATGGCTGCACGCAAAACGGCTGGACAGCTTGTTTCCGATTTGGTGGAGCAGACTACGAAGTTTCTGGGTTGGAGTCGCTAACCCCACCCCGTTTCGCTGTTCAGTGAGTTTCAGATAGCATGAAAAAATGCTCCTGCCGGAAAGGAGCATTAATGCTTGCGAGGCGCAAAGTATGTCGAGTTGTGTGAATTTTTTCGTAAATTTTTCGTAGGTAGTGAAGGACAGGATACAAGCTGGGAAAGCTGGGTATGATAACAGCGTACAAAATCCCTGATAATTGAGGAGGGTTATATGGAGACGCGGGAGGTACCACAAGTAGATTTGCCGGATGAATTCACACAGGTAGATCGCCCTGAATTTGACATCACGACGCCGCATCCGGAGCCAACCAATCCACAATCAAGGATGAACACCACAGGAGCGGGAAATGTGGATCAGCAAGAGCAGACCGCCGAAAAAATCGGATTTACCCGATAAAATCAAAAGGCGCCTTTTTGGATGAACTGCACCCCAATTGTTAGACACACCTAACAAATTGGAGGTGCAGTTTTTCTATGGCTAAATTTTCTTCAGAAGATAAATTGTCCGCTGTTCAACGTTATTTAGATGGCACAGAGAGTTATGCATCTATTGCTACGTCCATTGGAACAACTACAAGTATGGTTAGAAATTGGGTGATGCAATACGAGCATCAGGGTATAGAAGCCTTTGTAAAATCCTATACAAGTTACTCGGCACAGTTTAAACTAGACGTACTCAATTATATGAATAATAATGGGACGTCTCCGAATGAAACAGCCGCCATTTTTCGAATTACCTCTCCTAGTTTGATTCGAAAATGGAGAATTCAATTCCAATCACAAGGGATAGACGCCCTCATATCAAAGAAAAAGGGGCGTCCAGCCATGAAGAAGAAAACCAACAAGATAACACCCGATGAAGGTTCAGTTGAGGCACTACAGGAAGAATTAGAGCGTTTACGCATGGAGAATGCTTACTTAAAAAAGTTGAATGCCTTAGTTCAAAGCAAGGAAAAATTACCAAGCAAGACAAAGCGCAAGTAGTATTTGAACTAAGGACTGATTTTCCGATAAAAGCTTTACTCAAAATCGCCGGCATTCCACGAAGCACATATTATTACTATGTAAAAACTTTCAGTCGTCCAGATAAACATGCTGAATTAAAAACATTGATTCAGGCGATTTACCATGAACATAAAGGACGCTATGGATACCGTCGGATCAAGGACGAATTGAAGAATCTGGGGCACCAGGTGAACCATAAAAAAGTACAGCGACTAATGAAAGAGCTAGGTTTAAAGAGCATGGTTCGAATGAAAAAATACCGCTCGTATAAGGGCCAGATTGGGAAGATAGCACCTAATATTTTGGACCGTAACTTCCACGCTGAAAAACCAAATGAGAAGTGGGTAACGGATATTACGGAGTTTAAAATATTTGGCGAAAAGCTTTATTTATCGCCAATGCTAGATTTATTTAATGGAGAGATTGTCGCCTATACGATTGATTCAAGACCAAGGTATTCTCTTGTTTCGAAGATGCTGGACCAAGCTTTTAAAAGGCTAACAGATGAAGACAAACTGCTTATTCACTCGGATCAAGGCTGGCATTACCAAATGAGCAAGTACCAACAGGCATTAAAAAAGAATAACATCACGCAGAGCATGTCACGAAAAGGAAACTGTTATGACAATGCTGTAATGGAGAACTTCTTTGGTATCCTAAAATCGGAATTTTTATATATGCAAGAGTTTGAAAGCATTGAACATTTTAAACAAGAGTTAGCAAAATATATCGATTACTACAACAACAAACGAATCAAGGCAAAATTAAAAGGCTTGAGTCCAGTGCAATACCGAACTCAAACCTTACTTGCTGCTTAATAAAATGACTGTCTAACTTTTTGGGGTCACTTCACAGCCGGGCGGTTTTTTTTATTTTTCTTTGCCCTGCCGGTGAAAAATCGGTTACAGTAGAAAATAAGAATGATCTTGAGCAAGGATGAATCAAATTAGGCCGTCAGGAGTATATGTATGTCAAAGTACAAAACAAAATTTGTGTGTCAGGAATGCGGATATGAAAGCGCGAAATGGCTGGGTAAGTGCCCAGGCTGCAATAACTGGAATACACTGGTAGAAGAGGTGCAATCCAAACAATCTTCATTTGGCTTGGGACAGAGCGGTACGGTGAAACAGGCAGCCCAACCGTTAACGAACGTGGCAAGCGATGAAGAGCCCCGTCTCAATACCACAATGGATGAATTAAATCGTGTATTAGGAGGGGGATTGGTGCCTGGGTCTTTGATCCTCGTCGGCGGAGATCCTGGGATCGGGAAGTCAACCCTCTTGCTTCAAACATCTTTTATGCTGGCACACCAAGGGCATAAGGTGTTGTACATATCCGGTGAAGAGTCCGTGAAGCAAATCAAACTGCGGGCAGATCGCCTTGGCGTTCAAACCGCCCATTTATATGTAGTTGCCGAAACCGATCTGGAATTAATTGAACAGCATATTCAGACGGTTTCCCCTGCCGTAATGATTATTGACTCGATCCAAACAGTTTATCACCCTTCCATCACATCAGCTGCCGGAAGTGTGGCACAGGTTCGGGAAACGACCGCCCATCTGATGCGAATCGCAAAAGGCAGAGGAATTGCCACTTTTATTGTTGGACACGTAACCAAGGAAGGGGCAATCGCCGGCCCGCGGATGCTGGAACACATGGTGGATGCGGTCTTGTACTTCGAAGGGGAAAGGCACAATACATTTCGAATTTTGCGTGCGGTGAAAAACCGCTTTGGATCAACCAATGAAATTGGCATTTTCGAGATGAAGGAACGCGGGCTGACTGAAGTGGCAAATCCTTCCGAGATTTTTCTCGCTGAACGACCGGTCGGTGTTGCCGGTTCAACCGTTGTCGCCAGTATGGAAGGGACTAGGCCGGTTTTGGTGGAGCTGCAGGCTCTCGTCTCTCCAACCAGTTTTGTTACGCCACGGAGGATGGCAACCGGAGTGGATTACCAGCGCGTTGCCATGATTATGGCGGTATTGGAAAAACGCGTAGGGTTAATGCTGCAAAATCAAGATGCGTACGTCAATGTAGCAGGCGGCGTACGACTCGATGAACCAGCCACTGATCTGGCAATTGCTGTGAGCATTGCCAGCAGTTTTCGAGATCAGGCAACCAATCCCTATGATGTCGTAATTGGCGAAATCGGCTTAACGGGAGAAGTGCGTGGGGTATCAAGAATCGAGCAGCGGATAAGGGAAGCAGAAAAATTGGGCTTCAAACGAATTATTATTCCCGAAAAAAATATTCGCGGGTTGGATTCATTCACTGATATTGAGGTAGTTGGGGTTCGTACGATTGAAGAAGCATTGAATGAAGTGATGAAGAGGTGAACGAAATGCAGGACATGTTAAAAAAAGAGACACAACTTAGTGACATTTTGCGTTTCGTCGCTCCGGGTACATCACTCAGGGAAGGTTTGGAAAATATTTTGCGGGCCAAAACAGGGGCGTTAATCGTCTTGGGATACGGCCCGGAAATGAAAACCATTGTTGATGGAGGCTTTTCCATCAACTGCGAGTTGACACCAGCCAATTTATATGAATTAGCAAAGATGGATGGGGCGATCATAGTAAGTGAAGATGCCAAAAGAATCTTGTACGCCAATACTCAG
Source organism: Paenibacillaceae bacterium (assembly GCA_041920465.1). GTDB lineage: Bacteria > Bacillota > Bacilli > Brevibacillales > Brevibacillaceae > Brevibacillus_H. The sequence continues at coordinate 46,747 of JBHGXW010000029.1, forward strand.
CTTATCCCGGCCTCAACCATTTCCTCCAATGAGACGGGCACCAGGCATCGAACGGCAGAGAGAACCGCAAAACAAACCAACCACCTTGTGATCGCAATTTCACAGCGACGCAATGTGATCACGCTTTACCGAGGCAATTTCCGTTATGTGCTGAGGGATATTGGCGTAATTTTGACAAAAGCAAATCAGGCCATTCAGACGTTGGAAAAATATAAATCAGTCCTTGATCAGGCGCTAACCAATCTGGGAGCGCTGGAATTTGAAGAACTGGTAACCATTCATGAAGTGGTTCTGGTGATGCAGCGGGTTGAAATGGTTCTTCGCATCAAAGCGGAAATAATCAAATACATCAATGAATTGGGAACGGAAGGCAGACTGGTCAGCATGCAAATGGATGAACTGGCAGGCAATATTGAAGACGAAGCTGTCATGTTGATCCGCGATTACAGCCGTGATCCGGATATCGATCCTTACCGCGTTCTTCATGATCTGAAAAAATTACCGTATGACGAGATGTTAGAGACAGAATCGCTGGTTCGCTTGCTGGGTTACGCGATCAACACCAATCCGCTTGAAGAACCGGTATCGCCACGCGGCTACCGAATATTAAACAAAGTAACCCGCTTGCCTTCTGGTGTAATTGAGAATCTGGTCGAACACTTCCAATCCCTGCCGCAAATCATGATGGCAACCATTGAGGAACTTGATGAAGTGGACGGCATCGGCGAAGTGCGTGCGAGAGCCATCAAGGATGGTTTGAAAAGGATTCAAGAACAGTTGTTCATTGACAGACACATATAGATTACACTAGTATAAAGTCATTACCCAAAATAGCGGTAGAAAGCAGGAGGTACTTATGCTCGTAAAAGCATTGCCGAATATGCTGACTGTAGGCAATCTATTTCTGGGGATCGTCGCTATTATCCTCGCTTTTCAAGGCAATCACTATGTAGATTATGCAGCGATCACCGTCATCATCGGCATGTTGCTGGATGGATTAGATGGGCGAGTAGCTCGTATGTTAAATGTACAAAGCGACTTCGGCAAAGAACTGGATTCATTGTCCGACGTCATCACATTTGGAGTCGCCCCTGCATTTATCATGTATGTTGTTTCGCTCCAAGAGCTGCAGATGCTGGGGATTTTTATAACCGCGATTTTTCCGATTTGTGGTGCGCTAAGGCTGGCCCGATTTAACGTACAGGCAGGAGTTCCCGGATATTTTATCGGATTGCCGATTACGGCTGCCGGAGGGGTGCTTGCCACACTGGCGCTATATCACGATTTCTTTCCATTAGGTATTTTGGCCTTTGGCATGTTGCTCTTAGCTTTCTTGATGGTATCTAAAATCAAGTACCCCAATTTCAAGAAAGTGGGGATCCCTAAGGCTGCTTATTGGATTACACCAATTATTGTCGGTGTAGTAGTGATTGTAGCGATGAAGTTCCCGCAACAATTTCCCAAAATTGTCTTTTTGCCCTTGGCGCTATATGCCTTGTACGGAATAAAAAAAAACGTTGACATTTTGCTTAGAAAAATGAAAAAGGGGAACGCTGAAAAAGATAATTCAATTCCCTTTGACTAAAGGAAAAAACCGCTGAAAAAACTTTCGGCGGTTTTTTTTTGCAACCTTTTGCCCGGCTTATCCGTAGTAACATATACAGGCCGTTGGTATTTATGTAAGATTGAAAACCCCTAACGTGCTTAGGCGCTCTGATTCGCTTTTGATCACATCTGTCAGTTTGATGTCAACCGTATTGCACAAGGCAGCCAAGTAGAATAAGTTTTTTCCCAATTCGGCCGACAACACTTCTTGGCAGTGCTCGCATAAATGGCCGATGACGTGCGTGTCCAACAGTTTGCGGTTTTCATGAAGGCTTTTGGTGTTGTCATACGGCTGCTTTTTGCCGATTACTTCAATGCAGCCGCACTCCGTTACGGCTTTTGTTAAAGCCCGATTGATGCGTGCCGTTGATTCTTGAGTTTTGGAGATGACATCCAGTACACTACGATGACGGATCAATAAGTCAGCAACCTGATCTTGAAATTGGTCGAGAAGGTTTTTATCCAATGAAATCACCTCAGCAAATAGGGATGGATAAGAATGTTTTCAGAATCTTCTACACCTTTCAGGATTATTATACGGAGTGGTCTTTTCCAATGTCAAATTGTAAAAAAATGACGAGGAATTGACTGTATTGACTGTTATTTGGATAATGTGTTAAAATCTTATGCTCATTTGACATGGTAAAAAAATATTTGTTATAGTGAGGATTAAGTTCGGTATGAAACAATTACAGACTTTCTTTTGTAACAGGTTTTTTCTGGAGAGCATCTGTCTATATTAATAAAAGGAGGTGAATCCATGTTAAATCGGGTATTTCAATTATTCTTTGTAATTGTTGGAGGCGGATTGGGATATACCTTCGGACCTGATCTGTTTCAGTTGCTTAACTCGCTATTGAATTTCGGAGTGTTTCAGGGAGTTGAGTACGTTGGTGCTGTTTTGGGAGCATTGCTCTTTTTCTTAATTGCCAACTGGGTGGTTGATTATATCGTTCACATCATTCACTGGAGCGAAGAGACACTTCTGAAACTGCCAATTACTGATGTCATGTTCGGTGCGATGGGATTGATTATTGGACTTATTGTTGCCTTTTTATTATTCCTGCCCATCAACAGTATTCGAATTCCGGTACTGGGAAATTTCTTGCCGCTGATTGTTTCTTGCTTGCTGGGTTACCTGGGATTTCAGGTGGGATTTCGCAAACGCGATGAGATTATGGCCGTGTTCTCTATCGGCCGTAAAGAAAAGGCTAAAAAAGAGGCAGGCGGTATTGCAGCAAACGTAGAGCACAAAATTCTGGATACCAGCGTAATCATTGATGGAAGAATAGCCGATATATGCCGGACCGGCTTTATTGAAGGAGCTTTGGTTATTCCCGGCTTTGTATTGGAAGAATTGCAGCATATTGCCGACTCCTCTGATATCCTGAAACGCAATCGCGGACGCCGCGGTCTTGATATCTTGAACAAGATCCAAAAAGAGCTGAAGGTAAAAGTGCAGATTTGGGAAGGCGACTTTGAAGATGTGGCTGAGGTGGACAGCAAGCTGATCAAGCTGGCCAAGGTGCTGAATGGTAAAGTCGTAACCAACGATTTCAACCTGAACAAGGTTTGTGAATTGCAAGGAGTTCCTGTACTGAATATCAATGACCTGGCAAATGCCGTCAAACCGGTTGTGCTTCCGGGTGAAGAATTAACGGTACAAGTGATTAAAGATGGTAAAGAGTACGGTCAAGGCGTTGCGTATCTGGACGATGGTACCATGATCGTCGTGGAAGGCGGACGCGATTACATCGGCTCTGATATTGAAGTGCTGGTTACCAGCGTGCTGCAAACTTCGGCTGGCCGGATGATTTTTGCCAAACCGAAGCTGCTTGAGAAAGCATTATAACCTGGCTCATCGCTGTGGGTTCAGATGTGGAGAGGATTCATCGTGAGTGTTGGCGCTATTATCGTGGCTGCCGGTTCGGGTAAACGAATGGGAGCCTCCAAAAACAAATTGTGGCTAAAGCTTGCGGATCAAACGATATTGGCTCATACGGTGGAACGCTTCGCGACGCACCCTGAAATAGGGGAAGTGATTTTGGTCGTAAGCGAGCAAGACCATCTGGAAGTAAGCAATTGGCTGAGCGGTGTTCCGTATAAACAGAATGTGACGGTAACAATCGGTGGAGCGGAACGGCAGGACAGCGTTCGGGCCGGTCTGCAACTGCTGGGTGATTCTATCCAGTATGTACTGGTGCATGACGCTGCAAGACCCTTTGTTACATCCGAACAAATTGGTGCCATTATTGCACAAGTCCGTCAAAACGATGCTACCGTGATGGCAGTACCGGTAAAAGATACCATCAAAGTAGTGAACCAAACAGGGATCGTTGAATCAACTCCGGCGCGTGAGAGCTTGTGGGCCGTGCAAACCCCACAAGCTTTTCGCGTTTCACTACTGAGAGAAGCGCATGAAAAAGCTGCTTCTGCCAAGCGGATCGGCACGGATGACGCGATGCTGGTCGAGTGGCTGGGTCAACCGGTTACCGTTATTCGGGGCAGTTACGAGAATATTAAAATCACCACGCCGGACGATTTGTGGCTGGGTGAAGAGATCTTGCGCAGAAGAAGGGAGCAGAAGTAGATACGATGCGAATTGGACAAGGCTTTGACGTACATCAACTGGTGGAGGGACGCCCGCTGATCGTTGGCGGAGTCACGATTCCGCATGAAAAAGGTTTACTGGGGCATTCCGACGCTGACGTATTGCTTCATGCCATTACCGACGCGATTCTGGGAGCGATTGGTGAAGGAGATATCGGCCGTCATTTTCCTGATACAGATCCTGCCTTTAAGGATGCAGACAGCCTGAAGCTGCTGCTCCATGTATGGGAGATCGTCAAGCAAAAAGGTTATCGACTGGGGAATGTGGACGCGACAATCATTGCCCAGGCGCCGAAGATGGCTCCTCACATTCCGCGCATGAGAGAGATTATTGCGGAAGCGCTGGGGGCAGAAGACTTGTCACAAGTTAACGTGAAAGCGACAACGACAGAGAAGCTCGGGTTCACCGGACGCGGGGAAGGAATCGCTGCTCAAGCGGTATGCTTGCTTGTCAAGGTATAGACGAAGGTGTATCATGTATGGTTAGAGAATGATAAGGAAGGTGTCGTCATGGCAAACGAATTTCGCCTGCGGTACGCTCCAAGTCCAACCGGACACTTGCATATCGGGGGAGCCCGTACGGCCTTATTTAATTATCTGTATGCACGACGCAACGGTGGCAAATTCATCGTGCGCATTGAAGATACTGATCAAACCCGCAACGTAGAAAACGCCGCTGAGAAGCAGATGGAGAATTTGAAGTGGCTCGGCGTTGAATGGGATGAGGGCGTTGACATTGGAGGCCCATATGGACCTTACAGACAGATGGAGCGCCTCGATATTTATCGGAAATACATAGACCAGCTGCTCGCGGAAGGCAAAGCTTATTACTGTTATGCAACCAAAGAGGAATTGGATGCAGAACGCGAAGAGCAGATTGCCCGCGGAGAAACACCTCGTATTTCCGAAAAACACCGGAATGTTACACCGGAACAAAAAGCGAAATTTGAAGCCGAGGGTCGCGTTCCATCGATTCATTTCCTTGTGCCTGATGACCGAGTCTACGTGGTTAACGATCTGATTCGCGGCCAGGTTACTTTCGAATCGAAGGAAATGGGTGACTTCGTTATCTGTCGCCCTGACGGTATTCCAACCTACAACTTTGCCGTGGTCATTGACGATTACCTGATGAAGATCACCCATGTGGCGCGTGGAGAAGAGCATCTTTCCAACACGCCTCGCCAGTTGATGATTTACGAAGCGTTCGGTTGGGAACCGCCGCAATTTGCCCATCTCGCGCTGATTTTGAACCAAGACGGCAAAAAGATGAGCAAACGGGATGAAAGCATTATTCAATTTATCGAACAGTACCGTGATCTCGGGTTCTTGCCGGAAGCAATTGTGAACTTCCTCGTCCTCCTGGGATGGTCGCCGGGCGGAGAAGAAGAAATCTTCACGAAGGAGAAGCTGATTGACCTGTTCTCCTTTGACCGTGTAAGCAAATCTCCGGCTGTCTTCGATTCAACCAAGATGAACTGGATGAATAACTACTACATCAAGCAAAGACCGCTTGAAGATATTTTCCAACTCTGTCTGCCGCACCTGCAAAAAGCGGGATTTGTGGAAGAGCAGCCTTCCGCTGAAGAACTGGAGCGTGTCCGCGGAATTGTTGCGCTTTATCAGGAGCAAATGTCTTACTGCGCACAGATCGTTCCATTGTCTGCCCTTTTCTTCTTGGAAGAAGTAGTGTACGATGAAGAGGCCAAGGATGTTTTGAAGGAAGAGCAAGTGCCGGCTGTATTGGATTCTTTCAAGAAACACCTGGAGGCATCGCAAGAATATACTGTAGATATTATCAATGCTGCACTGAAAGCCGTTCAAAAAGAAACTGGCTACAAGGGCAAAGCGTTGTTTATGCCGATTCGCGTCGCTACCACCGGTCAGGCTCACGGTCGCGATTTAGGGCAATCGTTATATCTGATTGGCCGCGAGCAAGTGTTAACGAGAATTAATCGTGTTTTGAAAAATCGCGAAGAACTTGTGAATGAATAAGGAAGCAAAAGCGCAGAACAGGAGAAGTACAATAGGAATGTGTCTCAAGAGAGGATGACAATGGTGAGAGTCGTCTGTCACGCCCTTTTGGAAATGCACCTGGGAGCTGCCGCCAGAAATACTTGGCTGTTACGGCCATGGAGAGTATGGAAAGGCCGGATGCCCTCCGTTACAGGGTTTTGAGCGAGGTGCGATATGAGGATTTATCGCCGCCTAAGCAGAGTGGAACCGCGGATTACACCGTCTCTGTGCCTGATTCAGGCATTGGAGGCGGTGTTTTTGCTTATTACCAAGATTAGAAATGTAATCTGAAGGAGGGTCATTTTCATGTGGCGAACAATCAGGGAAGATATTGAGGCTGTATTTGAACGTGACCCTGCGGCACGCAGCACATTGGAGGTTGTTCTTACCTATGCCGGGCTGCATGCGATATGGGGGCATCGGATCGCTCATTGGCTATGGAAGAAAAAATGGTTTACCTTGGCTCGAATCGTCTCGCAGCTATTCCGATTCTTTACGTTGATCGAGATCCATCCGGGGGCGACGATCGGCAGAAAGCTGTTTATTGACCACGGAGCAGGTGTCGTGATTGGAGAAACCTGTGAAATTGGCGATAATGTTACCATCTATCAAGGTGTCACGCTGGGTGGTACAGGAAAAGAAAAAGGGAAACGCCATCCAACCATCGGTGACAATGTCATTATTGCTTCGGGAGCAAAGGTGCTGGGATCTTTTAAAATCGGAGACAATTGCAAAATAGGGGCCGGTTCTGTTGTTTTGCAAGAAGTGCCGCCTAATTCGACTGTAGTAGGGATTCCCGGGAAAATTGTGGTTCAAGACGGAAAACGTGTGACAAGTGACTTTGACCACTGTAATCTGCCGGACCCAATTGCCGATATGCTGCGCCAAATGCAGCGTGAAATTGAACAACTCCGCGATGAGCTTCATCAACTGAAGGAGGAAAAAAAGGAAAATGAGCATTCAGTTATTTAACACGCTGACAAGAACAAAAGAAAAGTTTATCCCGCTGGAACCGGGCAAAGTGAAAATGTATGTGTGCGGGCCTACCGTATATAACTATATTCATATCGGAAATTCGCGTCCAGCGATTATTTTTGATACGGTAAGACGTTACTTGCAATACCGTGGATATGACGTTACTTTCGTGCAAAATATCACAGATGTAGATGACAAGCTGATTCGGGTCGCGAACGAAGAAGGCACCACTGTTCCTGAAGTGGCTGAACGCTATACCAAGGCGTACAACGAAGACCTGCGCTCACTCAATGTTATGCCGCCGGATATTCAACCGCGGGTCATGCAGACCATTCCCGAAATAATCGAGTTTGTAGCTGGGTTGATTGAGAAAGGCTATGCGTATGAGAGTGAAGGCGACGTCTATTTCCGCACCAACAGATTTAAGGAATACGGCAAGCTCTCCCATCAGCCGCTTGATGAATTGCAAGCAGGAGCACGAATTGAAGTAAGCGAGAAGAAAGAAAACCCGCTCGACTTTGCTCTTTGGAAAAAAGCGAAAGAAGGGGAAATTTTCTGGGACAGCCCATGGGGCAAAGGCCGCCCCGGTTGGCATATCGAATGTTCTGCCATGGCCTTGAAGTTCTTGGGAGAGTCGATTGATATCCATGCAGGGGGAACAGACCTGGTGTTTCCGCACCATGAAAATGAAATCGCTCAATCGGAATGCTTGACCGGCAAGCCGTTTGCCCGCTATTGGCTGCACAACGGGATGCTGAACATCAACAACGAAAAAATGTCCAAATCCCTCGGCAACTTCCTGCTGCTGAAAGATCTGGTGGCAGAGTATGGCGGCCAGCTGATTCGCTTTTTCCTGTTAACCGGCCATTACCGCGGTCCAATCAATTTTAGTCAAGATTTGCTGGAACAGGCAGCAAATGGCCTGGAGCGGATCAAGACGGCATTAGCCAACGTGAATCACCGGATGGCTACAGCTCGGGAGGAAGAGCCTAACGGGGTAGCCGAGGAACAAGAACGGATCATTCAAGGCTTGCGCGAGCGGTTTATTCAAGAGATGGACGATGATTTTAACACTGCCAACGCCATTACCGTTTTGTTTGACGTGGTAAAAGAAGCCAATCTCTACCTTCGCTATCCGAACGTCGGAGCCAAACAACTGCAGGCATATCGTGAACTTTTCCTGGAATTTGGCCAAGTTCTCGGATTAATTTTGGAAGAAAAAGCCGATGACTTGCTTGATGAAGAAGTGGAGCAACTGATTGTTGAACGGACAGAAGCGCGCAAATCACGCAACTTCGCAAGAGCGGATGAGATTCGTGATATGCTGCAAGAGAAAGGCATTATTCTCGAAGATACTCCGCAGGGAGTTCGTTGGCGCCGTAAATAAGGAGCATAAGTATGATACGAGAAGAATTGGTACGTGATCCCAAACAATCCAATCCGCTGGTCTGGGCGTTTCTCGGAGATGCCACCTATACACACTGTGTCCGCTATCATCTGATTGCGCGTGGAATGGTCAAACCGAATCAGCTGCATAAAGAAGCGAAACGGTATGTATCAGCCAAGGCGCAAGCCAACATTTTGCACAGCCTCATGCCGACGCTTTCGGAAGAAGAACAGCTAGTGGTAAAAAGAGGGCGCAACGCGAAATCGGGATCGGCAGCGAAAAATGCCGATATTGTTGATTATCGGCACGCAACCGCTCTTGAGGCATTAATCGGTTACCTGTATTTGCAAGGCGAGGAAGCGCGTATCACAGAAATCATGCAGCAAGCATTTGAGATTGTGGAAGGAGCACAAGAGGTATGAGTGAAGAATGGATTATCGGCAAGAATCCGGTGATAGAGGCCCTCAGATCAGGTAGAACCATCAACAAGATTTGGATTGCGGAAGGTGTCAACAAGAACCAGATGGGACCGATTATGGGATTGGCCAAAGAGAACGGCGTTGTTGTAACTACCGCTAACCGCAAAAAATTGGACCAACTGGCTGGCACTGACACTCATCAGGGAGTAATTGCATCCGTTGCCGCTTATGCTTATGCAGAGGTCGAAGATATTCTTGCCAAGGCAAAAGAAAAGAATGAAGCTCCCTTCCTGCTTATTCTGGATGAATTGGAAGATCCGCACAACCTCGGTTCCATTTTGCGGACAGCAGACGCCGTTGGGGCTCATGGCGTAATCATCCCCAAAAGGCGCTCGGTAGGCCTGACCGCAACAGTGGCCAAAGCTTCGGCCGGAGCAATCGAATATGTACCGGTTGCGCGGGTTACCAACATCGTCAGAACCATCGAGGAGTTGAAGGAGCAAGGCGTTTGGGTGGCGGGAACGGATGCTTCCGCCAAGCAAGATTTCCGTGAAGGGGACTTCACAATTCCGCTTGCGCTGGTTATCGGCAGCGAAGGCAAAGGCATGAGCCGGCTGGTTCGCGATAACTGCGATTTTCTTTTCCGCCTTCCGATGGTTGGACAAGTTACCTCCTTGAATGCTTCCGTAGCGGCTGCCCTTCTGATGTATGAGGTGTATCGTGCGAGAAGTCCTTTGCCGTCTCGGGTGAAGTAAGATGGCAAGAAAAAAGGCTAAACAGCTGCTGATTGTTGATGGATATAACATCATCGGCGCCTGGCCTGAATTGCGCGCGCTCAAGGATGAGGATCGGATGGACGAGGCGCGTGATTTGTTGATTTCCAAACTCGCGGACTATCAAAGCTTCTCAGGGATCAAAGTGATCGTCGTTTTTGACGCATATACGGTTCCTGGAATCGGCCGGAAACAAAGCGATTACCAAATCGAGATTTATTTCACCAAGGAAAAAGAGACGGCGGACGAGAGAATTGAGAAGCTTGTTCACGAGTTCTTTGAAAAAAATCGACAAATTTATGTAGCAACCTCAGATTATACCTCGCAAAGGGTGATTTTTGGACAAGGTGCTTTGCGCAAGTCAGCTCGGGAGTTGTTGCTAGACATAGAAAGTGTAGGGAAGGAAATCGTAGAAAAAGTAAAAGAAACGAATGAAAGCCGCTTTACCACGCGGATCTCCTTAAATGATGAAATCGCGAAAATTTTCGAAAAATGGCGAAGGGAATAAGCGGCAGATTGGTTGACGCTTTTTTATGGGGTCATGTATAATTGTTTTATCTTGGTCGGCTTGGGCTTCCCAAGGTTTTGAAATGGAAAGTGAGTTGTCGGAGGGATGAAGGTGAGTGTTGATCTCAAAGAACAACAGATAAAACAGTATACACAATATGACCTGATGTCCGATGAAGAAGTAGTAGACCTAGTAAGAGACAACGACGCCGAAGCCCTTGAGTATCTCATCAACAAGTACAAGAACTTTGTGCGGGCAAAAGCTCGTTCTTATTTTTTGATTGGTGCCGATCGCGAAGATATCGTACAAGAAGGAATGATCGGGTTGTACAAATCCATTCGCGATTTTCGGGGAGACAAGCTCACATCGTTCAAAGCGTTTGCCGAGCTTTGTATCACTCGTCAGATCATTACGGCAATTAAGACAGCAACTCGCCAAAAGCACATTCCGCTCAATTCTTATGTTTCGTTGGACAAGCCGATTTACGATGAAGATTCGGATCGTACTCTGCTGGATGTTATCTGCGGAACCAAAGTGACTGATCCGGAAGAATTGTTTATTAATCGCGAAGAGTTTGATGATATCGAAGATAAGATGAGTGAGATCTTAAGTGAGCTGGAGCGTCAGGTATTGATGTTATACCTCGATGGTCGCTCTTACCAGCAAATTGCAGTCGACTTGAAGCGCCACGTCAAATCAATTGACAATGCTCTGCAGCGTGTAAAGCGAAAATTGGAACGTTATCTGGAAGGAAGAGAGATTAATCTGTAGGTGCAGGATTCTCTCTTTTTTCTGTGTATATGGTATGTATAATTCGCTGTTTTTTGAATATTTCCTGTCATTTATTTAAAATTTTTTTTGATTGAACGATAGGTATAGAATTTGTCAAGATGTTTTGTTGACACAAAAGTGTGAGATGTGATAAATTGTTTAAGTGGCCATAGAATGAATTCTATGGTTACTTCTTTGAATCGACACGAAAAAAAGTAGCGGTTTTTTCCGTGTGATTTTTTTATTTCTCTTAAATTAATTCAGGTATGAGATGAGATGGAGGTGGCAATGATGCGAGTAAACATTACATTAGCGTGCACCGAGTGCGGTGAGCGTAACTATATCACCACCAAAAACAAACGTACGAATTCGGAACGCATCGAGATGAAGAAATACTGCTCCCGTGACAAAAAGCATACTGTCCATCGTGAAACGAAGTAATGGTGGAAGTAACCAAGTCTGGGGGTAGCGATATGGGTTTCCTTTCGAGAATTGGATCCGGATTTCGCCGTAGTGGTGAGTTCTTTGGTGACGTTTGGTCTGAGTTGAAGAAAGTTCGCTGGCCGAATCGTAAAGAGTTGACAAGCTATACCCTTGTTGTACTTGTTACGGTTTTGCTTCTGGCGATTTATTTCTTCGTGATCGACTTGGGCATCTCTCGCTTAATCGATCTGATTTTAGGTAAGTAATATTCGAAACCTGGGAGGGACGGACGGATTATCGTCCTTGTGGATATGGAAAAAGCGTGGTATGTGGTTCATACTTACTCTGGGTATGAAAACAAGGTCAAAACGAATCTGGAAAAACGTGTTGAATCGATGGGGATGGAAGATAAAATCTTCCGCGTCTTGGTTCCTACCGAAGAGGAGATTGAAACCAAAGACGGCAAAAAACGCACCGTAACGAAGAAAGTGTTCCCAGGTTATGTCCTTGTTGAAATGGTGATGACCGACGATTCATGGTATGTCGTCCGGAATACACCTGGAGTGACTGGCTTTGTCGGATCCACAGGAGCCGGTTCGAAGCCGACAGCGCTGCTTCCGGGAGAAGCAGAAGCGATTCTTCGCCAAATGGGAATCGAATCACCAAAAGTCAGAGTCGATTTTGCTCTGCGCGATATGGTTCGCGTAAAAGAAGGTCCTTTTGCCGGACGTTCGGGAGAGATTATTGAGATCCAGCCAGACAAACAAAAAGTGCGCGTGCTTGTCGACATCTTCGGTCGTGAAACGCCTGTAGAATTAGACTTTACGCAAATCGATAAATTGGATTAGGATTCATCTTGAAAAATATCAATTGATATGATAAATTTCAATTTGTTTCTGGAATCTGCAGTTATTTTAGAAAGCGGATCCCGCACTCTCACTGTAGTATAGAGGTCTTTACATAAAGACTATCTGGAAAGTGGGAGGGGTATTTCCCCGCATAACCACATTTGTTGAAGGAGGTGTCTTACGTGGCTAAGAAGGTTATCCGCGTAATTAAATTACAAATCCCGGCAGGTAAAGCGAACCCTGCACCTCCAGTAGGTCCGGCTCTCGGTCAAGCTGGTGTTAACATCATGGGCTTCTGCAAAGAGTTCAACGCTCGTACAGAAAGCGAAGCAGGTATGATCATTCCGGTAGAAATTACTGTATATGAAGATCGTTCCTTCACTTTCATTACGAAAACTCCACCTGCAGCTGTTCTCTTGAAAAAAGCTGCTGGCATTGAGTCTGGTTCCGGTGTGCCGAACAAGACCAAAGTTGCAACTTTGAAGCGTGATAAAGTTCGCGAAATCGCGGAATTGAAGCGTCCTGACCTGAACGCAGCTTCTGTTGAAGCAGCTATGCGCATGGTTGAAGGTACAGCTCGTTCCATGGGTATCGTAATCGAAGACTAATCGTCTGTTGATTGTCGTCTGGCAGGGATACAGGTTGTTGTATCCCTGTTTTGTGGGAGGATTAAACCGCTACGACCACATTGAAGGGAGATGCAAACATGCCGAAACACGGTAAAAAGTATCTAGAAGCTCAAAAGCTGATCGATAAAAACAAAGTTTACGACGTTCTTGAAGGTATCGAACTCGTAAAACAAACTGCAAAAGCAAAATTCGACGAGACTGTTGAAGCAGCATTCCGCCTGGGTGTTGACCCTAAGCGTGCTGACCAACAAATCCGCGGTGCAGTAGTTCTGCCGCACGGAACTGGTAAAGTACAACGCGTACTCGTTTTCGCAAAAGGCGAAAAAGCAAAAGAAGCGGAAGCAGCAGGTGCTGACTATGTTGGCGATGCTGACATGATCGCAAAAATCCAAGGTGGCTGGTTCGACTTTGACGTCGTTGTAGCTACTCCAGATATGATGGGTGAAGTAGGTAAATTGGGTCGTGTTCTCGGTCCTAAAGGCCTCATGCCAAACCCTAAAACCGGTACCGTTACTTTCGATGTAACCAAAGCTGTTAACGAAATCAAAGCAGGTAAAATCGAGTACCGTGTTGACAAAGCAGGTAACATCCACGCTCCAATTGGCAAAGTATCCTTCGATGCTCAAAAATTGGCTGAAAACCTCGCTGCATTGACTGATGCACTCAACCGTGCGAAACCAGCAGCAGCTAAAGGTGTTTATATGAAAAACGTATCCATCAGCTCCACTATGGGTCCTGGTGTTCGCGTTGCTGTAAAATAATAACAGTTGACTTCCGGTAAGGGAGTTGCTATTATATAGCCTGTTGATGAAATTTGAATAATGTATCGCCGTAGACAGAAGGTGCGAATTCTTGCGAGAATCGCTTAATATCCCTCCGAGGCTCATTGATTGATGATAGGAGCATTATGCTCTTGATCGGATATAGAATGCCCTCGACTGTCTGCGAGGGCATTTTTCAGTTTTTAATGTTTCGGGGCCCCGATCGGCGGTCAGCCAAAACGCAGCGCCCTGCTGCAAGGCTGGCACTGGCGCGTCCTTCGCGGCGCAGCATTCAGTAAGCCGGGCGGGTGTTCTCAGGATTTAGGCACGGGAGGTGTAACCATGGCAGAAATTCGTCCAACCGTTATTCGTGAGGAGAAAGTTCAAACCATCGAGACTATCGCAACCAAGTTGCGCGAAAGCCAAACAACTGTAGTTGCTGATTATCGTGGCCTGACTGTTGCGGAAGTTACTGAACTCCGCAAACAGCTTCGTGAAGCTGGCGTAGAATTCAAAGTGTACAAAAATACTTTGGCACGTCTTGCTACTGCAAAAGAAGGTTTGTCTGAATTAGATCAATACCTTCTCGGACCAAACGCGATCGCTACTTCTAAAGATGACGTGATCGCGCCTGCTAAGATCTTGGTAGATTTCGCGAAGAAGAATGAAAAGCTCGAAATCAAAGGCGGCGTAATCGAAGGTAAAGTAGTTGGCGCTGAACAAATCAAAGCACTTGCATCTTTACCATCCCGCGAAGGCTTGTTGTCCATGCTTCTCAGCGTACTTCAAGCTCCAATGCGCAACTTCGCCCTTGCTGTTAAGGCAGTTGCAGATCAAAAAGAAGGCCAAGGCGCCTAATTCGTATCGAAGAATAGGAGGATTATAAAATGAGCAAAGAGCAAATCTTAGAAGCCATTAAAGGTATGTCCGTTCTTGAATTGAACGATCTTGTAAAAGCAATCGAAGAAGAATTCGGTGTAACTGCTGCTGCTCCTGTAGCTGTAGTTGCTGGTGGCGCTGCTGCTGAAGCTGCTGCTGAGCAAACTGAATTCACTGTTAACCTCGTTAGCGGTGGAGCTTCCAAAATCAACGTTATCAAAGTTGTTCGCGAACTTACTGGTCTCGGCTTGAAAGAAGCAAAAGACCTCGTAGACAACGCTCCAAAAACACTCAAAGAAGGCGTATCCAAAGAGGAAGCTGAATCCCTTAAAGCTAAGCTTGAAGAAGCTGGCGCAACTGTTGAAATCAAGTAATTCGCCTCTTTATAGAAAGAACTCCCCTTGCCAAACGGCAGGGGGTTTCTTTCTATCCTCTTTAACTCCTCTTTGAAAGGTGTGTAAGTCTTGACCAATCACTACTACACCAACAAACCTGACACTCCTCATGACATTCGACATTTTGACTTTACCTTACGGGGACGCTCGCTCAGTTTTGCTACAGATTCGGGTGTATTTTCCCGCGATCGCGTAGATTTCGGAAGTGTGTTGTTAATTGAGACCATGCAGCTGCCAAGAAACGCACGAATCCTCGATGTTGGCTGTGGATACGGACCGATTGGCCTTGCTGCAGCAAGATTGGCGGATCAAGGGCATGTAACCATGATCGATGTGAATGAACGGGCGGTTTCTCTTGCGCGGGAAAATGCAATACGCAACCAGATCCGAAACGTAGAAATTCTGGTCAGCGATGTTTACGAAGCGGTAAAAGACCGCCAGTTTGACGTCATTCTCACCAATCCGCCGATTCGCGCGGGCAAAGAGGTTGTCCATCGGATTTTTACCGAAGGGTATCATCTGCTTGCAGAGGGCGGTGAAATGTGGGTGGTCATTCAGAAAAAACAAGGAGCGCCATCTGCTTTGAAAAAACTGCAAGAGGTGTATCGGGAAGTAGAGGAAGTGGAACGGAGCAAGGGGTATTTTATTTTTCGAGCAAGAAAATAATGCAAATTCAACTCTTGACGTTAAATTTTGCTTGTGGTAGCATTATAAAATGTCAATATGGGTTCATTGTCTAATTTAAGAAATTCCTGTTTTGTCAACCTGTTTTTCTTCTTTTTTACGTGCAGGAAAGAAGCTTTCCGAGCGCAAGAGAAACTTCAGCCTATAGAAGCACGGCGAAATCGCCGCAAAGGTTTCTGTGAGAAGTTTTTCTTATAAAGGAGGAATGTGGGTGTAAAAATATGGGAATTCTTTTTAGAATAGAGGTTTCTTTTGCTTAAAATGAGGTTACTGACATAACCCATTTTTATTTTTGTGTGAAAAGCGAAGTGTGTAGTAACACAAACATGAGGGGTGAATGAGTTGGCAGGTAAACTGATTCAAAGCGGCCGACACCGCCAGCGTCGTACGTATTCTCGCATTAACGAAGTGCTGGGTCTACCAAATCTGATTGAGATTCAGCAAAAATCCTACCAATGGTTCTTGGATGAAGGTCTTCGCGAAATGTTTCAAGATATTTCGCCGATCCAGGACTTTACCGGAAACCTGGTGTTGGAGTTCATTGATTACAGTTTGGGTGAACCCAAGTACGATGTAGACGAATCGAAAGAGCGCGATGTTACATACGCAGCTCCTCTGCGTGTTAAAGTCCGTCTTTTTAATAAAGAGACAGGCGAGGTGAAGGAACAGGAGGTCTTTATGGGGGATTTTCCTCTGATGACCGAAACCGGTACCTTCATTATTAACGGAGCAGAGCGTGTCATTGTCAGTCAGCTTGTTCGTTCCCCTAGCGTTTACTATAACACGAAAGTAGATAAGAACGGCAAGCAGACGTTTACTGCAACTGTCATTCCGAATCGTGGCGCTTGGCTGGAGTTGGAAACGGACGCTAAGGATATTATCTACGTTCGTATTGACCGTACCCGCAAAATTCCGGTGACGGTGCTCCTTCGTGCGCTTGGATTCGGTTCTGACGTGGATATTCTCAATCTTTTGGGTGAAGATGAATTTGTCAAAAATACGCTCGAAAAAGACAATACCGACTCAACCGAGAAGGCATTGATCGAGATTTACGAGCGTCTTCGTCCGGGCGAGCCGCCGACGATTGAGAACGCGAAGAGCTTGCTGATTTCCCGTTTCTTTGATCCAAAGCGTTACGACCTCGCTTCTGTGGGTCGCTATAAAATGAACAAGAAGCTTCATATTAAAAATAGATTGTATAACCAACGTTTGGCGGAGACTTTGGTTGATACCCGTACAGGCGAAATCATTGCGGAGGCAGGCCAGATCATCGACCGCCGTCTGCTGGATCGCATTCTGCCGGCACTGGAAGAGAGTGTAGGCTTTTACGATGTTCGCACTCATGGAGGCGTATTGGAAGAAGATACGATTCGCCTGCAATCTATCAACATCTTCTCGCCGACAGAGGAAGGCAAGATTATCAAGGTTATCGGCAACGGCCAAATCGACAAGAATGTCAAACACATTACGCCAGCCGATATCGTGGCTTCCATCAACTACTTTATTGGCCTGCTCCACGGCGTTGGGACAACAGACGATATTGACCACTTGGGTAACCGTCGTCTTCGTTCTGTAGGGGAGCTGTTGCAAAACCAGTTCCGTATCGGTTTGTCCCGTATGGAGCGCGTTGTTCGTGAGCGCATGTCCATTCAAGACCAAAACCAAATTACGCCTCAAGCGCTGATCAACATTCGTCCGGTGATCGCCGCAATCAAGGAGTTCTTCGGAAGCTCCCAGTTGTCCCAGTTCATGGATCAGACCAACCCATTGGCAGAGCTTACGCATAAGCGCCGTCTGTCTGCATTGGGCCCTGGTGGTTTGACTCGTGAACGCGCTGGCTTCGAAGTGCGGGACGTTCACCACTCTCACTATGGCCGTATGTGTCCGATCGAGACGCCGGAGGGTCCAAATATCGGTTTGATCAACTCCTTGTCTTCTTATGCGCGAATTAATGACTACGGCTTCATTGAAACTCCTCGCCGCAAAGTAGATCCGGAGACAGGCAAAGTCTTGCAGGAAATCGTTTATTTGACAGCAGATGAAGAGGATGTATACAACGTTGCACAGGCTAACCAGCCATTGGATGATGAAGGGCGTTTCGTCAACGAGATGGTTATCTGCCGTCGTAAAGGTGAGATCTTAAGCGTTCCTCGTGATAAGGTTGACTTTATGGACGTATCACCGAAACAGGTTGTATCTGTCGCGACAGCGTTGATTCCGTTCTTGGAAAACGACGACGCCAACCGCGCGCTGATGGGATCAAACATGCAGCGTCAAGCGGTTCCGCTTCTTATTCCGCAAGCTCCGTTTGTTGGAACTGGAATGGAACATAAAGCTGCGCAAGACTCCGGTGTTGCTGTAGTAGCGAAATGGCCTGGCCAAGTAGAGCGTGTAACGGCACGTGAAATCTGGGTGCGCCGCTACAAAGAGATCGACGGCAAGAAAGTGGCCGGTGATCTGGATAAATATAAGCTGCATAAGTTCATTCGTTCCAACCAAGGAACATGCATTAACCAACGTCCGATTGTGAAGAAAGGCGACTGGATTGAACCAGGTGACATCATTGGTGACGGACCATCTACCGAGAAGGGCGAATTGGCTCTTGGACGTAACGTAATCGTTGCCTTCATGACCTGGGAGGGTTACAACTACGAGGACGCGATCCTCTTGAGTGAAAAGCTTGTAAAAGATGATGTGTATACATCGATTCACATTGAAGAATACGAGTCTGAAGCTCGTGATACCAAACTTGGTCCTGAAGAAATTACGCGTGATATCCCGAACGTGGGAGAAGACGCGCTGAAGAATCTGGACGAACGCGGAATTATCCGTGTGGGTGCGGAAATCCAGGACGGTGACATTCTCGTAGGTAAAGTTACTCCTAAGGGTGTAACGGAATTGACGGCGGAAGAACGCCTCTTGCATGCGATCTTCGGTGAAAAAGCTCGCGAAGTTCGTGACACCTCTCTGCGTGTTCCGCACGGTGGTTCCGGTATCGTTGTTGACGTAAAAGTGTTTACACGAGAAAACGGCGATGAACTGCCACCGGGTGTTAATCAGCTCGTTCGCGTATACATTGCGCAAAAACGCAAGATTTCTGTCGGTGACAAGATGGCGGGTCGCCACGGTAACAAAGGGGTTATTGCCCGTATCATGCCGGAAGAAGATATGCCATTCTTGCCGGACGGCTCACCTGTAGAGATCGTTCTTAACCCGCTGGGTGTACCGTCCCGGATGAACATCGGTCAGGTTTTGGAAACTCACTTGGGTATGGCTGCCAAAATGCTGGGTATCCACGTGGCAACACCGGTCTTTGACGGCGCGCGCCAAGAAGATGTATTCAAGACATTGGAAGAAGCCGGTCTTGATCGTGACGGTAAAACCATTCTGTATGATGGTCGGACTGGGGAACCGTTTGACCGTCGTGTAACGGTAGGCTGCGTGTACATGCTGAAGCTGGCCCACTTGGTAGACGATAAGATCCACGCTCGCTCTACAGGTCCATACTCGCTCGTTACTCAACAGCCATTGGGCGGTAAAGCTCAATTCGGCGGTCAGCGTTTCGGGGAGATGGAGGTTTGGGCGCTGGAAGCGTATGGTGCCGCTTATACACTCCAAGAGATTCTGACAGTAAAATCCGACGACGTCGTGGGCCGTGTGAAGACCTACGAAGCGATTGTCAAAGGGGAAAACGTACCAGAACCAGGTGTTCCTGAATCGTTCAAGGTATTGATCAAGGAGCTGCAAAGCTTGGGTATGGACGTGAAGATCCTCTCTGGGGACGAGAAAGAAATCGAGATGCGTGAAATCGACGACGAGGACGAAGGAACAGGCGAGAAATTGAATCTCGTACTCGAAGGCGGAAGCTTGGAAGATGAGTAAGATTCCGGTACAAAGGGAGGTAACGCCCTGTGATTGACGTCAATAATTTTGAATATATGAAGATTGGTCTGGCATCGCCGGACAAAATCCGTTCCTGGTCTTTTGGAGAAGTGAAAAAGCCGGAAACGATCAACTATCGTACACTGAAACCGGAAAAAGACGGTTTGTTCTGCGAACGCATCTTCGGTCCGACCAAGGACTGGGAATGCCATTGCGGTAAGTACAAACGCGTTCGCTACAAAGGCGTAGTCTGCGATCGATGCGGTGTCGAAGTGACCCGTGCCAAAGTGCGCCGTGAACGTATGGGCCATATCGAATTGGCAGCGCCGGTTTCTCATATTTGGTACTTCAAGGGTATTCCAAGCCGCATGGGACTTGTGCTTGACATGTCTCCTCGCTCCTTGGAAGAAGTCATTTACTTTGCATCCTATGTGGTAACCGATCCGGGCGATACCCCGCTCGATAAGAAACAGCTTCTTTCTGAAAAAGAATACCGTAACTACCGCGAGAAGTACGGTTATTCCTTCCAAGCGATGATGGGGGCAGAGGCGATCAAGCGTCTGCTCGCCGAAATCGATTTGGACAAAGAAGTGGATATTCTCAAGGAAGAACTGAAAACAGCGCAAGGACAACGCCGCAACCGGGCAATTAAACGCCTGGAAGTGCTGGAGGCATTCCGTAACTCAGGCAATCGTCCTGAATGGATGATTTTGGACGTCCTTCCGGTCATTCCGCCGGAGCTTCGTCCAATGGTTCAACTGGACGGCGGACGTTTCGCTACTTCCGATTTGAACGATCTGTACCGTCGTGTGATCAACCGCAACAATCGCTTAAAGCGCTTGTTGGAGCTAGGTGCACCGGACATCATCGTGCAAAACGAGAAACGCATGCTGCAAGAAGCAGTTGACGCTCTAATTGACAACGGACGCCGCGGCAGACCGGTAACGGGTCCTGGTAACCGTCCGCTCAAATCATTGAGCCACATGCTGAAAGGTAAGCAAGGCCGTTTCCGCCAAAACCTGCTGGGTAAACGCGTAGACTACTCTGGTCGTTCCGTTATCGTAGTAGGACCGAACCTGAAAATGTACCAATGCGGTTTGCCGAAGGAAATGGCGCTTGAGCTCTTCAAGCCATTTGTAATGAAAGAACTTGTGTCCAAAGGACTTGCTCATAACATCAAGAGTGCGAAACGCAAGGTTGAACGTGTTCAACCAGAAGTTTGGGATGTTCTGGAAGAAGTCATTCGTGAACATCCGGTACTGTTGAACCGTGCCCCCACTCTGCACCGTTTGGGTATCCAAGCTTTCGAACCTGTTCTCGTAGAAGGTCGTGCAATCCGCTTGCACCCGCTTGTATGTACCGCATACAACGCTGACTTCGACGGTGACCAGATGGCGGTTCACGTTCCGCTCTCTGCAGAAGCGCAAGCAGAAGCGCGTATCTTGATGCTTGCTGCTCAAAACATCTTGAACCCGAAAGACGGCAAGCCGGTTGTTACCCCGTCTCAGGACATGGTACTTGGCTCTTACTACCTGACATTGGAGCGCGAAGGCGCAAGAGGCGAGGGTACCGTTTATCGTGATCCTGCAGATGCGATTGCTGCTTACCAAAACGGTTTTATTCACTTGCACACTCGGATTGCGGTACCTGCGAAGCGATTGAATAAAACATCTTTTACTCCGGAACAAGAGAATGCTCTCTTGGTAACGACAGTAGGCAAGATCATTTTCAACGAAATCTTCCCGCCTGAGTTGCCGTATATTAACACACCTACCAAAGATAACTTGTCCAACAAAGTGCCTGATGAGTACTTTATCTTTGAAAAGGGTGTTGATGTGAAAGAGTTTGTGAAAACCATTCCGGATAACGGTGCGGTCAAGAAAGGTTTCCTGGGAACCATCATTGCCGAATGTTTCCGTCGTTTTGGAACAACACAAACATCTGTTATCCTCGATAAAATCAAGGAACTGGGCTTCACCTACTCTACCAAAGCCGGTATTACGATTGCCGTTCATGACATAGTCGTACCGGAGAAGAAAAAAGAAATTCTTGCTGCAGCTGACGAGAAAGTTTCGACCGTTCAAGCTCAATACCGTCGCGGCCTGATTACAGAGGACGAACGCTATGACCGCGTTATTTCCATCTGGTCCAAGGCCAAAGATGAAGTGACTGACGTCTTGATGAAATCCATGGATAAGTTTAATGCGATCTTCATGATGGCAAACTCCGGGGCGCGCGGTAACGTATCGCAGATCACCCAGCTTGCCGGTATGCGCGGTCTGATGGCCAACCCATCCGGTCGAATCATCGAGTTGCCAATCAAGTCGAACTTCCGCGAAGGTCTGACAGTATTGGAGTACTTTATCTCCACGCACGGTGCGCGTAAAGGTTTGGCGGATACGGCGCTTCGTACGGCAGACTCCGGTTACCTGACTCGCCGTCTCGTAGACGTTGCACAGGATGTAATTGTTCGTGAAGAGGACTGCGGTACCGATAAAGGGATTCGCGTCAGCGCCATCCGTGACGGTAAAGAAGAAATTGAAAAATTATCTGACCGCTTGATTGGCCGTACATGCTTTGAAACCGTCCGTCATCCGGAGACGGGTGAAGTGATCGTCGGACGCAACGAAGAGATTACCGAAGAGATTGCTGATCGCATTGTCAAAGCAGGCATCAAAGACGTTTATATTCGCAACGTTCTCGCCTGCCGCACGAGCCACGGTGTCTGCAAACGCTGCTACGGACGCAACCTGGCTACTGGCTCAGAGGTTGAAATCGGGGAAGCAGTTGGTATTATTGCGGCACAGTCTATCGGTGAACCGGGAACGCAGCTCACCATGCGTACCTTCCACACCGGGGGGGTTGCCGGAGATGACATCACGCAAGGTTTGCCGCGTATTCAAGAGTTGTTTGAAGCACGCAATCCGAAAGGTCAAGCCGTTATTACCGAAATTGATGGTGAAGTTATCGATATTCGTGAAGGAAAAGACCGTCGTGAAATCGAGGTTCGCGGGGAAGCGGAGAACAAAGTCTACGCCGTACCGTACGGATCACGTGTTAAAATATCTGTTGGAGCCAAAGTAGCAGCGGGTGACGAGTTGACAGAGGGTTCCGTCGATCCGAAGGAAATGCTCAAAGTTCGCGGATTACGCGGCGTATCCAACTACATCCTGCAAGAGGTACAGAAGGTTTATCGTATGCAAGGGGTAGAAATCAACGACAAGCACGTTGAGGTTATGATCCGTCAAATGCTGCGCAAATTGCGCGTGGTTGACAGCGGAGACACCGATCTCTTGCCAGGTTCCTTCGTGGAAGTTCATGAGTTCGAGCAAGCCAATGCGAAAGTACTCATGGAAGGCAAAAATCCGGCAGTCGGACGCCCGGTGCTGCTTGGTATTACCAAAGCATCGCTTGAAACTGACTCTTTCTTGTCCGCAGCTTCCTTCCAAGAGACTACACGCGTCTTGACAGATGCTGCTATTAAAGGAAAAGTTGACCGCCTGCTGGGCCTCAAAGAGAACGTCATTATCGGTAAATTGGTGCCAGCCGGTACAGGTATGTCCCGTTACCGTAATACCAGAGTTCTTACGAAGGAGCAGTATGAAGCTCAGCTTAAAGCTCAAGAGATCGAATCTCTCGAGACAGTTACCATGGCTGAATAATAAAGGGAAAATGCCCGCCATTCGTGGTGGGCATTCTCTCAAATATTAACTAGAAAACTGCCTTTCAAGATAGTTGACTTTTAAAAATCAACCTGATAATATATTCAAGTGTGCCTGATATACTTTGCTTTGGAGGATATGATCACATGTCTTATGAAAAAGTAGAGCGGGCAAAGGAGTTGACGATCGGTATCAATCAGACGACCAAAGCGGTGGAGAATAACATCGTAGAGGAAGTTTACATCGCGAAAGATGCAGACAAACGTCTGACCCAAAAAATCGCACTCCTATGTAAAGAGAAGGGTGTGCCGGTCATCTACGTAGATTCCATGCGGCGCTTAGGCAAAGCGTGTGGTATCGAAGTGGGCGCAGCAATTGCTGCGATTAAAAAGAGTAGTTAACGATGTTTTTGTTGCAGGTTATCTATGTAGCTTGCGAACAAGAACTTTCTATTTGACCATTTATGACTCACCTGGATCTGTGGTCTTGAGAAGGAAGAAGGAAGGAGGTAAATTCAATGCCTACAATGAACCAATTAGTGCGCAAAGGTCGTACAGACAAAGTTGTGAAGTCTAAGTCCCCAGCTCTTCAAAAAGGGTACAACAGCTTCAAGAAGTCCCAAACGAACCAAAGTTCGCCTCAAAAACGCGGTGTATGTACTCGTGTAGGTACTATGACACCTAAGAAGCCAAACTCTGCGCTTCGTAAATATGCTCGTGTTCGTTTGACTAACGGTATCGAGGTAACTGCTTACATCGGTGGTATTGGTCACAACCTGCAAGAGCACAGCGTGGTACTCGTTCGCGGTGGCCGTGTAAAAGACTTGCCAGGGGTACGTTATCACATCGTTCGCGGTGCACTTGACACTGCTGGTGTTAACAACCGTATGCAAGGTCGTTCCAAGTATGGTACAAAACGTCCTAAACTTGGTAAAGACGGTAAACCAGTTCAAGCAGCTGCTAAGAAAAAATAAGGTCGCGTTAGCGATATAACGTAATCATTTTTGAAAGAAGGAGGGGAACAATATGCCACGTAAAGGTCCTGTAACTCGTCGAGACGTATTACCTGATCCTATTTACAATAGCAAACTCGTAACTCGTTTGATCAACCGCATGATGTTGGATGGTAAACGCGGTGTTTCTCAAAACATTCTTTACTCTGCTTTCAACATCATTAAAGAACGTACCGGCCGTGATCCAATGGAAGTGTTTGAAGAAGCACTGAAAAACATCATGCCAGTTCTGGAAGTTAAAGCTCGCCGTGTGGGTGGTGCTAACTACCAAGTTCCAGTCGAGGTTAAACCTGAGCGCCGTACGACTCTTGGTCTTCGCTGGTTGGTAAACTACGCACGCAGCCGCGGAGAGAAAACGATGGAACTTCGTTTAGCTAATGAAATCATGGATGCAGCGAATAATACTGGTGCAGCCGTTAAGAAACGTGAGGATACTCACAAAATGGCTGAAGCAAACAAAGCGTTTGCACACTATCGCTGGTAGGATCCAAAGCGGGTGTCCGCTTTGGACACCTGCATTTTCTCATATAATGAGTATGGAAGGAGCATTCCTAAATGGCTCGCGAGTTCTCACTAGCGAATACTCGTAATATCGGTATCATGGCACACATCGATGCTGGTAAAACGACAACTACTGAGCGCATTCTTTTCTATACCGGTCGCGTTCACAAAATCGGTGAGGTGCACGAGGGTGCAGCTACCATGGACTGGATGGAGCAAGAGCAAGAGCGCGGTATCACAATTACTTCTGCTGCTACCACTGCTCAATGGAACGGCCACCGCATCAACATCATCGATACACCTGGACACGTAGACTTCACTGTAGAGGTTGAACGTTCCCTTCGCGTACTCGATGGTGCTGTTACTGTGTTCGACGCTAAAGGTGGCGTAGAGCCGCAAACCGAAACAGTTTGGCGTCAAGCTGACCGTTACGGTGTACCGCGTATCTGCTACATCAATAAAATGGATATCATCGGTGCTAACTTTGACATGTGCGTAGAGCAAATCCGCACTCGTCTTGGTGCACGCCCTGTTCCAATCCAATACCCAATTGGCGCAGAAGACAAGTTCGTAGGTATGGTTGACCTCGTTGAAATGAAAGCGATCATCTATACTGACGACTTGGGTAAAACTTCTGAAGCTACCGAAATTCCTGCTGAATTGAAAGACAAGTGCGAAGAGCTCCGTCTCCAACTTGTAGAAGCAGCAGCTGAACAAGACGAAGAACTGATGATGAAATACCTCGAAGGTGAAGAGCTGACAACGGAAGAAATCAAGAGAGCTCTTCGCAAAGGTACAATCGAAGTAAACATCACTCCTGTTCTTTGTGGATCTTCTTACAAAAACAAAGGGGTTCAACCGATGCTGGATGCGGTAGTTGACTACTTGCCGGCTCCGATTGACATCCCTGCTATCAAAGGTATTCTCCCAGAGACTGAAGAGGAAGTAACTCGTGAATCCGACGACAATGGTCCGTTCTCCGCTCTTGCGTTCAAGATCATGACTGACCCTTATGTTGGTAAGTTGACCTTCTTCCGTGTGTACTCCGGTACGCTCAACTCTGGTTCTTATGTACTCAACTCTACAAAAGGCAAGCGTGAGCGCGTAGGACGTATCCTGCAAATGCACGCTAACCACCGCCAAGAAATCGATGTTGTTTACTCTGGTGATATTGCTGCTGCGGTTGGTCTTAAAGATACAACAACTGGTGATACCCTCTGCGATGAGAAATCCCCAGTTATCCTTGAGTCCATGCAGTTCCCAGAGCCGGTTATCTCCGTTGCAATCGAGCCGAAGTCCAAAGCGGACCAAGACAAGATGGGTATGGCTCTGTCCAAACTGGCGGAAGAAGACCCGACCTTCAAAACGCATACGGATGAAGAAACCGGACAAACGATTATCTCCGGTATGGGTGAGCTTCATCTGGAGATTATTGTTGACCGCTTGAAGCGCGAATTCAAGGTGGAAGCGAACGTAGGCGCTCCGCAGGTTGCGTACCGCGAAACATTCCGCAACCATGCAAAAGTGGAAGGGAAATTCGTTCGCCAATCTGGTGGTCGTGGTCAATACGGTCACGTTTGGGTGGAATTCAGCCCGCTTGAGCCAGGTAAAGGCTTCGAATTCGAAAACAAAATCGTTGGTGGCGTAGTACCAAAAGAATACGTACCTGCTGTTCAAGCTGGTATCGAAGAAGCAATGAAAAACGGGGTACTCGCTGGGTTCCCATTGGTTGACATCAAAGCCGTTCTCGTTGACGGAAGCTACCACGATGTAGACTCCTCCGAGATGGCGTTTAAAGTAGCTGGTTCCTTGGCATTGAAAGAAGCAGCGAAGAAATGCGGCGCTGTTCTTCTCGAGCCAATCATGAAAGTGGAAGTTACTGTACCAGAAGAGTACATGGGTGACGTAATGGGTGACCTGAACTCCCGCCGTGGCCGTATCGAAGGTATGGAAGCTCGTGCAAACGCACAAGTTATCCGTGCGATGGTACCACTCTCCGAGATGTTTGGATACTCTACTGTACTTCGTTCCCGTACCCAAGGTCGCGGTAACTACTCCATGCAGCTCGACCACTACGAAGAAGTACCGAAGTTTATCTCCGAAGAGATCATCAAGAAGTCCAAAGGCGAATAATCTTCTTTGGAGCAGTCAAAAACTGGCTGAATAAACTTCTTTCACTCTTTATCTTAAATCAAGAAAGGTTTACAATATTGCTTGGACAACCATGATATATATGGTAAACCTTTCTTCAATAAGATTTCCTAATTTTTAAGGAGGATTAAACTCTCATGGCAAAAGAAAAATTCGAGCGTACGAAACCGCACGTAAACATTGGTACTATCGGTCACGTTGACCACGGTAAAACTACTTTGACTGCAGCTATCACAACTGTATTGGCTCAACAAGGTAAAGCAAAAGCTATGGACTACGGTAGCATCGACGCTGCTCCAGAAGAGCGCGAGCGCGGTATCACAATCAATACTGCACACGTAGAATACGAAACTGACAACCGTCACTATGCTCACGTTGACTGCCCTGGTCACGCTGACTACGTGAAAAACATGATCACTGGTGCTGCTCAAATGGACGGTGCTATCCTCGTAGTATCCGCTGCTGACGGCCCAATGCCACAAACTCGTGAGCACATCCTTCTTTCCCGCCAAGTAGGCGTACCTTACATCGTTGTATTCATGAACAAATGCGACATGGTTGACGATGAAGAGTTGCTCGAACTCGTTGAAATGGAAATTCGTGACCTTCTCTCCCAATACGAATTCCCAGGCGACGAGATCCCAGTAATCAAAGGTTCTGCTAAAGAAGCTCTTGATAACCCAACTGGCGAATGGGCTAAGAAAATCGTTGAATTGATGGACGCTGTTGACAGCTACATCCCAACTCCTGAGCGTGCAACTGACAAACCTTTCTTGATGCCTGTAGAGGACGTATTCACCATCACTGGTCGTGGTACAGTTGCTACTGGTCGCGTAGAGCGCGGTGTTGTTAAAGTTGGTGACCAAGTTGAAATCGTTGGTCTTAACGAAGAAACTCGCACAACAACTGTAACTGGTGTTGAGATGTTCCGTAAGTTGCTCGACCAAGCTGAAGCTGGTGACAACATCGGTGCTCTCCTCCGCGGTGTTGAGCGTAAAGATATCGAGCGCGGTCAAGTACTCGCTAAACCAGGTTCCGTTACTCCACACACCAAATTCAAAGCTGAAGTTTACGTTCTTTCCAAAGAAGAAGGTGGACGTCATACTCCATTCTTTGCTAACTACCGTCCACAATTCTACTTCCGTACAACTGACGTAACTGGTATCATCCAACTCCCAGAAGGCGTTGAAATGGTTATGCCAGGCGACAACACTGAGTTCACTGTAGAACTCATCGCTCCAGTTGCGATGGAACAAGGTACTCGCTTCGCTATCCGCGAAGGTGGCCGTACTGTTGGTGCGGGCGTAGTTGCTTCCATCATTGAATAATAGTGAATCAAATAAAGCAGATCTGTTGGCTTTTAGCCGGCAGGTCTGTTTTTCTTATTTATCGATTTTTTTCATGAGCCATATCAAAAGATTCAATAATCGAATCAATTGATTGTATGTTACAATACGAAGGATTTCGAGACAGAGGGGATGAACAACTTTAGTGGAGAATAGAGATCGGGTAGTTTACTTGATTCTTTGTGCGGTGATCATAGTCTGGGGACTTAACGTTGTCATGATTAAATATCTGGCCTTCTTCCCGCCCGTATTAATTGCGGCCATTCGTATGAGTGCAGCGGCGGTA
The DNA here is from genome assembly GCA_041920465.1 of Paenibacillaceae bacterium. Classification (GTDB taxonomy): domain Bacteria; phylum Bacillota; class Bacilli; order Brevibacillales; family Brevibacillaceae; genus Brevibacillus_H. The sequence continues at coordinate 75,267 of JBHGXW010000029.1, forward strand.
ACCTTACTGCCGATTGTGATGTGGAAGATAAGAAAAGTCACGATTACACCAAAGGATTGGCTGTATATAACGGCTGTAGGGATCACCTCGATAACCTTGCATCAAATCTTAATTGCTTGGGGTATTCAGCATACGACAGCAGGCACAGCCTCATTAATTTTAGGCTTAAACCCGTTGGCAACAGCATTGTTGGCGATACCTGTGTTGGGGGAACCGCTGACCAAGCGCAAAGCATTGGGGATTGTTCTTGGATTTGGTGGGGTTTTGCTGGTGGTGATGACCAACAGCCAAGGCTTGTCTTTAAATGGATGGGGAGATTTCCTTGTTTTTGCGTCCATGCTGCTGTATGTTATCGGTGGATTGCTCATTCGGAAGGTAACTGCCAGAGGAATTCCCGTACTGACTGTAACAGCATATTCCCATGTGATTGCATCAATCCTGTTATGGGCAACGGCATTGATTGTTTATCCGGCAGATGTTTTCGTCCATATTGATACACGGCCTTTTACTTGGGGAGTTATTGCCACATCTGCTATCTTTGCAACAGGTCTGGGAACTTTGGGATGGAATTACGGGATCAGACAGATCGGCGCTGGGCGAACAGCAATATTTTTGAACGGAATGCCGTTAACCAGTCTATTCTTTGCAGCAGCTCTCTTGAATGAGGAACTGCGCATTTATCATGCGATCGCACTTATACTGATTGTCTTCGGAGTGTACTTGGGCTCGCAGAAGGTTCCTGTCGTACCGATTCGCTCTCAGTCGCATGAATCCGGATAAAAACCAGAAAAGCGTAGAAATGGTTCTACGCTTTTTTTCTTACTTTTTTATAGTGTAGCAAGATAGTTTGTTTCTTCGTCATCCTCTGAATTCACCATATGTCCTGCCACCTGTGTAAGGCGTTCGTACAAGAAATCGCGGGCAAATCCCTCCATGCCGATCGCATCCATCGATTCACGCATTAACTTCAACCAGCGTTCTGCACGCTTTGGTGTAACCTTAAAATGCATGTGCCGGGCACGCATCATGGGGTGGCCATATTGATTGGAATAGAGTGGTTCCCCGCCGGTGAATTGAGTCAGAAAGAGAAATTGCTTCTGCTCAACTGGAGTAAGGTCCTCCGGAAAAATTGGGCTCATCAACGGATCCTTCGCTATACGAGGATAAAAATTCGCAACAAGCTTTCGAATGGTTTCTTCTCCGCCAATCGCTTCATAAAGGGTTTTGTCCATCATAGTGGGTTGCTCCTTATCCCTGTTTCGATTCATTTCTGACACTTCTCTACTACATGTCTACCATAATAACAGAAGAAAGTCCAACTCCCTTTCTCTACCGCTTGATTTTCAGAATGGAAATCAGTAAGATAGTCCAAGTGAGTTTATCAAGATATGATCTTTTTTCAACTTTTCACTATGCCAAAAACGCGGTGGCAAAGCAAAAAAATCTTGCATCGCCTATTCGTTTTTAGTACAATAGTGAATGTTGGTCATGGACTTGCGATGATGTGGGAGGTTGCTGACACACCCGGACCCTTTGCCATGGCCGGGGTGCAGGATATTTCCACGGAGAAATGTCCGTTATATAAATGGGCGAAAAAGGAGGGACTAAAATGGCAAAACAAAAGATTCGTATCCGTTTGAAGGCGTATGATCACAAAATCCTCGATCAATCTGCTGAAAAAATCGTAGAAACAGCGAAACGTTCCGGAGCAAATGTATCTGGTCCAATTCCGCTTCCTACCGAGAAGGCAGTTTACACGATTCTTCGTGCGGTGCACAAGTACAAAGATTCTCGTGAACAATTCGAGATGCGTACTCACAAACGTTTGATCGACATCTTGAATCCAACACCGCAAACAGTGGATGCTCTTATGCGTCTGGATCTTCCATCCGGTGTTGATATCGAGATTAAACTGTAAGTAGAAATCGCGATACACACGCCAGCGTTGTCTTAGACGAGCGCGTGAAACATAGAGATTTATCGCATTTTTAGGGAATCCCTAAAGCGCCCCTGCACATCAGTAGGGACTTGATACAACAAACGGTCATTAGTTGTTTGAAAGTAAATGAAACAGTACAGGAGGTGGCACAAATGACCAAAGGAATCTTAGGGAAGAAATTGGGTATGACCCAAGTGTTCGGTCCAAACGGAACAGCGATCGCTGTAACAGTTATCGAAGCTGGCCCTTGCGTAGTTCTTCAAAAGAAAGATGTTGAGAACGACGGTTACGAGGCGATCCAACTTGGTTTCGATGACAAGAAGGAAAACCGAGCTAACAAGCCTGAAAAAGGAATTGCTTCCAAGGCTAACACTCAACCTAAGCGCTTCATTCGTGAAATCAAAGGAATTAACCTCGCTGACTATGAGGTTGGTCAAGAAATTAAAGCTGATTTGTTTGCCGCAGGAGACATCGTTGACGTGGCCGGCGTAACCAAAGGAAAAGGTTTCCAAGGTGCCATCAAACGTCACAACCAATCTCGCGGACCAATGGCTCACGGTTCCCGTTACCATCGTGGCCCGGGTTCTTTGGGTTCTATCGCGGCTAACCGTGTATTCAAAGGTCAAACATTGCCAGGTCAAATGGGTGGCGACAACGTAACAATCCAAAACCTCGAAGTAATCAAAGTTGACACTGAGCGCAACTTGATTCTCGTGAAAGGCTCTGTACCTGGACCGAAAAACAGCTACGTAGTTGTCCGTACGGCTGTCAAGAGCAAGTAAGGAAAGGAGGAACAGACATGCCAAAAGTAGCTTTATATAACCAAACCGGCGCACAAGTTGGTGAAATCGAATTGGCAGACAGCGTATTCGGCATCGAGCCAAACAACGCTGTATTGTACGATGCGATCGTAATGCAACAAGCTTCTCTGCGCCAAGGTACTCACGACGTGAAAAACCGTTCTGAAGTACGCGGTGGCGGCCGTAAGCCATGGCGTCAAAAAGGTACTGGCCGTGCTCGTCAAGGCTCCATCCGTGCACCACAGTGGAAAGGTGGCGGCGTAGTATTCGGACCAACACCTCGCAAATACGGTTACAAACTCAACCGTAAAGTTCGTCGCTTAGCTTTGAAATCTGCATTGTCTTCCAAGGTTCAAAACAACGAGTTGCTCGTACTCGACGCACTGAACTTGTCTGCTCCAAAAACCAAAGAAATGGCTGGAGTATTGAACAACCTGAAGGTAGATCGCAAAGTATTGATCGTAACTTCCGAGTTTGATCAAAACGTAGCGCTCTCTTCCCGCAACATTCCTGGAGCTAAATTCATTGACGCTGCCGGCATCAACGTGCTTGATCTGGTTGGTCATGACAAAGTAATTGTAACCAAAGATGCGGTTGCTAAAGTAGAGGAGGTGCTCGCCTAATGAAGAGCCATTACGATATTATTAAGCGCCCTATCATTACGGAGCGCACCACCGATATGATGGCTGAGAAGAAGTACGTTTTCGAAGTGCCTCTCAAAGCTAACAAAACCGAAATCAAGCAAGCTGTTGAAAAAGTATTCGGCGTGAAAGTGGAAGCTGTCAACACAATCCGTGTTGCTGCAAAACCAAAACGCTATGGTAAATATGCTGGTTACACTTCTGAGTGGAAAAAAGCAATCGTGAAATTGACTGCTGACAGCAAAGAGCTCGAATTCTACGAAGGCGTGTAAGCCCGACGACTATCGATAAGGAGGGAAATGTAAATGGGTATCAAAAAGTTTAAACCGACTTCTCCTGGTCGTCGCCAAATGACGGTTTCTACCTTTGAAGAGATCACAACCTCCACTCCGGAGAAATCTCTCTTAGCGCCTCTTAACAAAAAAGCAGGTCGTAACAACCAAGGTAAAATTACCGTTCGTCATCAAGGTGGCGGTCACAAGCGCAAATACCGTATTATCGATTTCAAGCGTAACAAGGATGGCATCGTAGGTCGCGTAGCTACAATCGAGTACGATCCAAACCGTTCCGCAAACATCGCATTGATTAACTATGCTGATGGCGAGAAGCGCTACATCTTGGCTCCATTGGGACTGAAAGTGGGCGACACCATCGTTTCCGGCGCAGATGCCGACATCAAAACCGGTAACGCACTTCCGCTTGAATTCATCCCGGTTGGTACAACCATTCACAACATCGAATTGAAACCTGGTAAAGGTGGACAATTGGTTCGCGCAGCTGGTGCTGAAGCACAACTTCTCGGCCGTGACGGCGATTTCGTAATCGTTCGTTTGGGTTCCGGTGAGATTCGCCGCTTCCACAAAGAATGCCGTGCGACAATTGGTCAAGTAGGTAACCTCGACCACGAATTGATCAACATCGGTAAAGCTGGTCGTTCCCGTTGGTTGGGTGTACGTCCAACTGTTCGCGGTAGCGTAATGAACCCTAACGATCACCCACACGGTGGTGGTGAAGGTCGCGCTCCAATCGGACGTAAAGCACCTGTTACTCCTTGGGGTAAACCTGCACTTGGTCTCAAAACTCGCAAGAAGAAAAACAAGTCCGATCAATATATTATCCGCCGCCGCAAGAAGTAAGGCAGGATGAAACAATAACCGAACGCCTTAGGCGAAGGGAGGTTCATATATGGGACGCAGCTTGAAAAAGGGCCCTTTCATTGATGACCATTTGATGAAGAAAGTTGTTGAACTGAACGAAAAAGGTGAGAAACGCGTTGTGAAAACCTGGTCTCGTCGTTCAACCATTTTCCCTGAGTTTATTGGTCACACATTTGCTGTATACGATGGACGCAAACACGTACCAGTTTACGTAACAGAAGACATGGTCGGCCACAAACTGGGTGAGTTCGCGCCAACTCGTACCTTCAAGGGTCATGTCGACAACGACAAAAAATCCAAGAAGCGCTAATTTTTCTCTTCACAGAGAGGAGGTACAAAAATGGAATCCAAAGCAGTTGCTCGCTATATTCGTATAGCTCCTCGTAAAGTTCGCCTTGTGGTTGACTTGATCAGAGGCAAACAAGTGGGTGAAGCGCTGGCGATCCTGAAGCATACGCCAAAAGCAGCATCCCCTGTTGTTGAAAAACTTCTCAAATCGGCTATCGCTAATGCGGAGCACAACTACGAACTCGATCCGAACAACCTTGTAGTAGGCAAGATTTTCGTAGACCAAGGTCCAACCTTGAAACGCTTCCGTCCGCGCGCAATGGGTCGCGCTAGCCGTATTCATAAACGTACTAGTCATATCACAGTAGTACTAAACGAGAAATAAGGAGGGATTACGTGTGGGTCAAAAGGTAAGCCCGGTTGGTCTTCGTATCGGTGTTATTCGTGACTGGGAATCCAAGTGGTACGCTGACAAGGATTTCGCAAATCTTTTGCATGAAGACCTTCGCATCCGCAAGTATGTTAAAGGCCGTCTGAAAGACGCTGCAGTTTCCACAATCGAAATCGAACGTGCGGCTAACCGCGTAAACGTTACTATTCACACGGCTAAGCCTGGTATGGTTATCGGTAAAGGTGGCGCAGAAGTAGAAGTTCTCCGCAAAACCTTGAGCGATATGACAGGCAAACGCGTTCATATCAACATCAATGAAGTGAAAAAACCAGATCTTGACGCTACACTCGTAGCTGAGAATATTGCACGCCAATTGGAAAACCGTATTTCTTTCCGCCGTGCTCAAAAACAAACCATTACTCGCACAATGCGTGCTGGTGCAAAAGGTATCAAAACACTCGTAAGTGGCCGTCTTGGCGGAGCTGACATCGCTCGTTCCGAAGGTTACAGCGAAGGTACAGTGCCTCTTCACACATTGCGTGCGGATATCGACTACGGAACTGCAGAAGCGCACACTACTTACGGCCGTATCGGTGTAAAAGTGTGGATCTACCGTGGCGAAGTTCTTCCTGCAAAAAAGAACGTAGCCGTTGAGGAAGGAGGCAAGTAAACATGTTGACGCCTAAACGCGTAAAACATCGCAAACAACACCGTGGAAAGATGGCGGGTAACGCAAAAGGTGGTACCACCATCGCGTTCGGTGAATACGGTTTGCAAGCTCTTGAACCATCCTGGATTACGAACCGCCAAATTGAGGCAGCTCGTATCGCGATGACTCGTTACATCCGCCGCGGCGGTAAAGTTTGGATTAAAATCTTCCCAGACAAACCAGTAACTCAAAAACCGTTGGAAGTACGGATGGGTTCCGGTAAAGGTTCTCCTGAGCACTGGGTTGCAGTTGTTAAGCCAGGCAAGATCATGTTCGAGCTTGCTGGTGTATCTGAAGAAGTAGCTCGTGAGGCAATGCGCCTTGCTATGCACAAACTTCCAATCAAATGTAAGTTTGTGAAGCGTGAAGAAGTGGGTGGTGACGCACATGAAGGCTAATGATTACCGCAATCTGACCACTGCTGAGATCGAACAAAACGTTTCTTCTCTCAAAGAAGAATTGTTCAACCTTCGTTTCCAATTGGCTACTGGTCAGCTGGAAAACACGGCTCGTATTAAGCAAGTTCGTAAGGATATCGCACGTGCGAAAACCATCCTGCGCCAGAGAGAATTAGGTATCGGCTAATAAAGGAAGGAGGTTCGAACGATGACTGCAGAACGCAATTTGCGTAGAACCATGGTAGGTCGAGTTGTATCTGACAAGATGGACAAAACCATCGTGGTACTTGTTGAAACCTATAAAAAGCATCCTTTGTACGGTAAACGCGTGAAATACTCCAAGAAGTTCAAAGCTCATGACGAGAACAACACAGCAAAAGTCGGCGATATCGTCGAGATCATGGAAACTCGTCCGCTTTCGAAAGACAAGAAGTTTCGCTTAGTGAAGATCGTCGAAGAGGCAGTAATCGTATAAGCAAGATTTCGGATGGACTAATCCGAAGGGAGGGACTTTGAATGATCCAAACACAAACCAGATTGGCTGTTGCAGACAACTCCGGTGCAAAGGAATTAATGTGCATCAAGGTTCTCGGTGGTTCCGGTCGTAAAACTGCGAACATCGGTGACATCATTGTGTGCTCCGTTAAATCCGCTACACCCGGAGGCGTTGTCAAGAAAGGTCAAGTGGTAAAGGCAGTTGTTGTTCGCAGCGTTCGTGGTGTTCGCCGCAACGACGGTTCCTATATCCGTTTTGACCAAAACGCAGCAGTAATCATCAAGGAAGATAAATCTCCTCGTGGTACTCGTATCTTTGGTCCGGTTGCTCGTGAACTCCGTGACAAAGATTTCATGAAGATTATCTCCCTCGCTCCAGAGGTTATCTAATCGACACGTTCAAGATATGCAGTTTGTTCGATAGGAGGTGCACCAAACGATGCACGTTAAAAAAGGCGATACCGTTATCGTGATTGCGGGCAAGGATAAAGGCAAAAAAGGACGCGTGTTGGCAGCTTATCCGAAGAAGGATCGAGTATTGGTTGAAGGCATCAACCTTGTGAAGAAACACACTCGTCCATCTCAAGCAAACCCACAAGGCGGAATTGTAACACAAGAAGCGCCAATCCACGTTTCCAACGTATCTTTGATCGATCCTAAATCCGGCAAACCAACTCGAATCGGATATAAAGTACTAGACAACGGTACAAAAGTACGGGTTGCAAAAAAATCTGGCGAAGTTATTGATAAGTAGTCAGGTCTGAAAGGAGGGTGTCCTAGATGGCAACAAGATTGAAAGAAAAATATCAAAAAGAAATCGTTCCTGCACTCATGACCAAGTTCAACTACAAGAGTGTTATGCAGGTTCCGAAAGTAGAAAAAGTGATCATCAACATGGGTGTTGGTGAGGCAGTTGGTAACGCGAAAGCTCTTGATGCAGCTGTTGAAGACCTGCAATTAATCGCTGGTCAAAAACCGGTTGTAACTCGCGCGAAAAAATCTATCGCAGGTTTCAAACTTCGTGAAGGTATGCCAATCGGAGCGAAAGTGACCCTGCGCGGTGAGCGCATGTACCACTTCCTCGACAAATTGATGAACGTATCTTTACCACGTGTACGTGACTTCCGCGGGGTTTCTTCCAAAGCGTTCGACGGTCGCGGTAACTACACACTTGGTTTGAAAGAACAACTCATCTTCCCGGAGATTGAGTACGATAAAATTGACAAAGTTCGCGGTATGGACATCGTAATCGTAACTTCCGCGAAAACGGATGAAGAAGCTCGTGAGCTGTTAACCCAAATGGGTATGCCATTCCGTAAATAAACCCTATCGTAAGGAGGGAACAATGTGGCAAAGAAATCAATGATCATCAAGCAACAGCGCAAACCTAAATTTGCAGTGCGCGCTTACACTCGTTGCGAACGTTGTGGTCGTCCCCACTCCGTATTACGCAAATTCAAATTATGCCGTATTTGCTTCCGTGAATTAGCCTATAAGGGTCAAATTCCAGGCGTGAAGAAGGCTAGCTGGTAATATAGACGGGAAGGAGGTTTTACTCTCATGGTTATGACTGATCCAATCGCAGATATGCTTACTCGTATCCGCAATGCGAATATGGTTCGCCACGAGAAAGTGGAGATCCCTGCATCAAACCTCAAAAAGGAAATCGCTCGTATCCTGAAAGAAGAAGGTTTTATTCGTGATGCTGAGTTCGTTGATGATAACAAGCAAGGCATAATCCGCTTGTTCTTGAAATACGGACCAAACAATGAGCGTGTTATTACTGGTCTGAAACGCATTAGTAAACCAGGTTTGCGTGTATATGCCCAAACAAATGAGATTCCACGCGTTCTGGGTGGTCTCGGCGTAGCAATCATTTCAACTTCCGCAGGTGTTATGACTGACAAACAAGCTCGTCAAGCACATGTGGGCGGAGAAGTTCTCGCATACATTTGGTAATTAACGATTTACGCACAGGAGGTGCAAGACATGTCACGTGTCGGTAGAAAACCGATAGCGGTTCCTGCAGGCGTTACCCTCACTCTGAACGGTACTGAGTTGACGGTAAAAGGCCCTAAGGGTACACTTGTTAAATCTTTCCATCCGGATATTAAAATCAACGTTAACGAAAATGAAGTTGTCGTTGAGCGTCCAAGTGATAACAAACTTCATCGTTCCTTGCACGGTACGACTCGCGCACTAGTTGCAAACATGGTAACTGGTGTGTCTGAAGGTTTCACCCGTACTTTGGAACTGGTGGGCGTTGGGTACCGTGCTGCCAAGGCTGGCAAAGGTGTAACTCTTTCTCTTGGTTTCTCTCATCCGGTTGAAATTACGCCGGAAGAAGGAATCGAAATCGAAGTTCCTAACCAAACAACTTTGGTCATTAAAGGTATCGATAAAGAACGTGTAGGCCAAATTGCAGCTGAAATTCGCGCTATTCGTAAGCCTGAGCCATACAAAGGCAAAGGTATTAAGTACAGCGACGAAGTGGTACGCCGCAAAGAAGGTAAAAAAGGTAAATAAGCTTCGTAGTTCCATGAGAAGGGAGGCCGCGTAATGTTTACGAAAGGCGATAAAAACAAAGCACGGAAAAAGCGTCAACTGCGTATCCGCAAACGCGTGATCGGTTCTGCTAGTCGTCCGCGCTTGAACGTTTTCCGTTCTTCCAAGCATATCTATGCTCAATTGATTGATGATGCTGCTGGTGTAACACTCGCATCTGCATCTTCATTGGATAAAGAACTCGGACTCAAAAATGGTGCAAATATCGAAGCAGCTACAGCTGTAGGTACTTTGATCGCAAAACGTGCCGCTGAAAAAGGTCTTACTGAAGTAGTATTTGACCGTGGCGGTTACTTGTACCATGGACGTATTCAAGCACTTGCTGAAGCAGCACGTGAAGCTGGTCTGCAATTCTAATCAACAGGATTTTTTGTAAACAAGGAGGGTATGGAATGCGTATCGACCCTAGCAAATTAGAGCTAGAAGAAAAAGTCGTCGCCGTTAACCGCGTTGCGAAAGTGGTTAAAGGTGGTCGTCGTTTCAGCTTCAGCGCATTAGTCGTTGTGGGCGATAAGAACGGTCACGTAGGCGCAGGTATGGGGAAAGCCCAAGAAGTACCAGACGCTATCCGCAAAGCGATTGAAGACGCGAAGAAAAACTTAATTCGCGTACCATTGAAAGGCACTACTATTCCTCATGAAGTACTCTGCCACTTCGGTTCCGGTAAAGTACTCATTAAGCCAGCATCTGAAGGTACTGGAGTTATCGCTGGCGGCCCAGTTCGTGCGGTACTCGAACTTGCTGGTGTAGGCGATGTATTAAGCAAATCTTTGGGATCCAACAACCCAATCAACATGGTTAACGCAACTCTGGAAGGTCTGAAGCGCCTGAAAACCGCTGATGAAGTGGCTAAGTTGCGTGGCAAATCTGTTGAGGAACTGTTAGGTTAAAAGGAGGGAACGGGAAATGGCTAAGCAATTGCAAATCACCCTCAAACGTAGCCTGATCGGTCGTACAGTTGACCAACAGGATACGGTGAAAGCCCTCGGCCTTCGCAAAATTCATCAAACCGTTGTAAAACAAGACAACCCAGCGATTCGCGGGATGATCTTTAAAGTAAAACATCTTGTTGAAGTTACTGAAGTTGAAGCATAAGTAAGATTCTCATAGTTAGGAGGTGCAACGTATGAAATTGCATGAACTGAAACCAGCTGAAGGTTCCCGTCACACTCGCAAACGTATCGGTCGTGGTATCGGTAGCGGAACTGGTAAAACCGCTGGTAAAGGTCACAAAGGTCAAAACGCTCGTTCCGGCGGTGGAGTACGCCCAGGATTTGAGGGTGGTCAAAACCCGCTGTACCGTCGTTTGCCTAAGCGCGGTTTCACTAACATCACACGGAAAGAGTATGCGATTGTTAGCTTAGATGCCTTGAATCGCTTTGAGGAAGGTACTGTAGTAACTCCGGAACTCTTGAAAGAAACTGGTGTTATCAGTGCTCTTCGTGATGGTGTAAAAGTATTGGCAAATGGTGAACTGAAAGTGAAGCTTACTGTGAAAGCTCACAAGTTCTCCAGCACGGCTGCTGAGAAGATCGCACAAGTCGGTGGAACAACCGAGGTGATCTAATGTTAGCCAGCCTCTCTAACATTTTTAAAGTAGGCGACCTGCGTCGGAAGGTGGTTTTCACCCTTTTGATGCTTGTCGTCTTCCGAATTGGGAGCTTTGTTCCGGTTCCTAACATCAACATTGAGCTATTGAAAGGCTCGACCAATAACTTTCTCGGCTTCTTAAACACCTTCTCCGGCGGGGCGATGAAGAACTTCTCGGTTTTTGCGATGGGGATTATGCCTTACATTACGGCATCAATCATCATGCAGCTTTTATCGATGGAAGTTGTTCCGAAGTTCACCCAATGGGCTAAAGAAGGTGAAGTGGGCCGCAGGAAGATTGCACAGGTTACTCGCTATGGAACGGTCATCCTTGGTTTGATCCAATCAGTTGGAATGACATTCGGTTTTAACCGGATGTACCCAGGTTTGGTATTGGATGAGTCGGTAGGCAGTTATGCGTTAATTGCCATCACCCTTACCGCTGGAACGGCCTTCCTAATGTGGATGGGTGAGCAAATTACGGAAAAGGGCATTGGTAATGGAATTTCCATTATCATCTTGGCTGGTATTATCGCAGGAATTCCACGCGGGGTCGAAACGGTATTTACCACTCTTTTCACGAATGTAGCTGGCGCGATCTTCTTTAGCATCATGAAACTAGTGCTTATCTTCCTGGGAGTTGTCGCGATAGTAGTAGGAGTTATTTTTATGCACCAGGGTATCCGCAAAATTCCGGTACAGTACGCAAAACGCGTTGTTGGCCGCAAGATGTACGGTGGACAATCCACTCACATCCCGCTCAAAGTCAACTCTGCCGGTGTAATTCCGGTTATTTTTGCGATTTCACTGGTTATTTTCCCTGCTACAATTGCAAGTTTCTGGGCTGATCCATCCGGACAAGGAATTGCCAACTGGATTTATCACAACTTCCAAATCAGCTCACCGCTTGGTATGACGCTTTACGCGATTCTGATTCTCGGATTCACTTACTTCTACACGTTTGTGCAGATTAATCCCGTACAAATGGCGGAGAACATGAGAAAAAATGGTGGATACATCCCTGGGATCCGTCCTGGTAAGAACACCGAGGTATACATTACGCGTACTTTGAACCGCCTTACACTAGCAGGCGCGTTATTCCTGGCTGCCATTTCGATTCTGCCGTTTATGTTCAGCGCAGTGGCAGGAATGCCTCAGCAGGTATATATTGGAGGTACCTCATTGCTTATCGTGATCGGGGTTACATTGGATACCATGAAACAGATCGAAAGCCAGTTGATTAAGCGCCACTACAAAGGGTTTATTAAGTAGCAAGTAACTTTGGATGTTTATAATGAAGAAAAATAGATTTTCTTCTGAACGGACGGAGGGGGATGGACGATGAATATCATTCTGATGGGCTTACCTGGAGCCGGTAAAGGTACACAGGCGGAGCGTATCGTACAAGAGTTCAATATCCCACACATCTCAACAGGTGATATGTTTCGAGCTGCCGTAAAAAATGAAACACCACTGGGATTGGAAGCGAAGTCTTACATGGACAAGGGGCTTTTGGTACCGGATGAAGTGGTAATTGGCATTGTTCGTGAACGCCTGAGTAAAGATGATTGTGAAAAAGGATTCCTGTTGGACGGCTTTCCGCGTACGGTTCCTCAAGCTGAAGCATTGACGGCAACATTGAATGACATGGGACGCCAAATTGATCATGTCGTCAACATTGATGTAGACCGCGGCATTCTGATTGAGCGTTTGACTGGCCGTTGGATTTGCCCGATTTGCGGATCCAGTTATCACACCATCTTTAATCCACCAAAAGTGGAAGGGATTTGCGATAAAGATGGCGGTAAGCTATACCAGCGTGATGATGATAAAATCGAAGTGGTTGCACAACGCCTTGATGTAAACATTGCGCAATCACAACCGCTGATTGATTACTATTCAACACAGGGGCTGCTTCGCAACGTGAATGGGGAGCAAGATATCGAGGTAGTTTTCGCCGAGATCGCCTCAATATTGAGAGGTTAAGCGATAATGATCATTCTAAAATCAAGAATGGAAATTGATATCATGCGCGAAGCAGGGCGCATTGTCGCTTTAACTCATCAGGAGCTGGCCAAAGCGATTAAGCCAGGAGTTACCACGAAGCAGCTGGATGAATTGGCCGAAACCTTTATTCGCAGTAAGGGAGCAGTACCGTCCTTCAAGGGCTACGGTGGCTTTCCGGGTAGTATTTGTGCTTCAGTCAATGAGGAACTCGTACATGGGATTCCAGGCAAACGGGTTTTGCATGAGGGAGATATCATCAGCATTGATATCGGAGCTCAGCTGGAAGGATACCATGGTGATTCAGCTTGGACGTACGCGGTCGGCAAGATTTCTGAAGAAGATCAACGCTTGATGAAAGTAACAGAAGAGTCCCTGTACAAGGGATTGGAGAAAGCAATTCCTGGTGGACGCCTTTCTGACATTTCTCATGCGATTCAGATTCATGCTGAAGCAGCCGGTTTCTCGATTGTTCGTGAATATGTGGGGCATGGTGTTGGTCGAGGCTTACACGAAGATCCGCAAATTCCTAACTATGGACCGCCTGGACGTGGACCAAGACTGAAACCGGGTATGGTTTTGGCGATCGAACCGATGGTAAATGCCGGTGAACGATATGTCCGTACATTGGAAGACAACTGGACGGTCGTAACGGTTGACGGTAAGAATTGTACTCATTATGAGCATACCATTGCGATTACGGAAGATGGATACGAGATCTTGACTAGGCCGTAACGTTGATAGAATGGATACCGACGTATACCTAGGCTCATGGTCTGACTGAAGAAAATACGAAAGGAGATTAAGGATGGCCAAGGACGATGTAATTGAAGTAGAAGGTACTGTGATCGAGCCATTGCCAAATGCAATGTTTCGTGTTGAATTAGAGAATGGTCACAAAGTGCTGGCACATGTTTCTGGCAAAATTCGCATGCATTTTATCCGAATCCTTCCGGGGGATAAAGTAACTGTAGAATTGTCGCCTTATGATTTGACTCGCGGTCGTATTACCTACCGCTATAAATAGTACACAACCCCTAAAAGAGGGAGGCAAGAACCATGAAAGTGAGACCGTCGGTTAAACCGATTTGCGAAAAATGCAAGGTCATTCGTCGTAAAGGGAACGTAATGGTTATTTGTGAAAACCCAAAGCATAAGCAAAAACAAGGGTAATTCCAAGGAGGTGCTTTTACAGCATGGCACGTATTGCAGGCGTTGACTTGCCTCGCGAAAAACGCGTGGAGATTGCATTGACCTATATCTTCGGTATCGGTCGTCCCACGTCCCAACGTATTCTGGCTGAAACCGGCATTAACCCTGATACTCGCGTTCGCGATCTGACTGAAGACGAAGTAAGCAAACTTCGTGACTTCATCGATAAGAACATCAAAGTTGAAGGGGATCTTCGCCGTGAAGTTTCTCTGAACATCAAACGTTTGATGGAAATTGGATGCTACCGTGGTATCCGTCATCGTCGTGGTCTGCCGGTTCGCGGACAACGCTCTAAAACAAATGCTCGTACACGTAAAGGCCCACGTCGTACGGTTGCTAACAAGAAGAAGTAAGGGGGGTAAACTGACATGGCGAAAAGAAAACAAGCGACTGCTACTCGTACCCGTCGTCGTGACCGCAAGAATGTTGAAACTGGCGTAGCACATATCCGTTCTACGTTTAACAACACGATTGTGACTATCACTGACCCACATGGTAACGCAATCTCTTGGTCCAGCGCAGGTGCCCTCGGCTTTAAAGGCTCCCGTAAGAGCACACCGTTTGCTGCTCAAATGGCGGCTGAAACTGCCGCAAAAACTGCTATGGAACACGGTATGCGTTCTTGTGAAGTTCTGGTTAAAGGACCAGGTGCTGGTCGTGAAGCAGCAATCCGCTCTTTGCAAGCAGCTGGCTTGGAAGTTAACATGATTAAAGATGTTACACCAATCCCGCACAACGGCTGCCGTCCACCAAAACGTCGCCGCGTGTAATCGGGTTTATAAAGTTCAGAACATGTCCATACTAGAATGGTAGATTCTGCTTTTTTGGCTTGACATGCACGCACACAGTAAACCGCCGAAGGAAATTCCTGGATGGGCTTAAAGGTAAGCCCACCCTTGAATTTCGACGTTTTGAAGGAGGGTTTGTTTAATGATAGAAATAGAAAAACCAAGAATCGAGGTTGTGGAAGTAAACGACGACAATTTGTACGGTAAATTCGTCGTTGAACCACTTGAGCGTGGTTACGGTACAACCCTTGGCAATTCACTCAGACGTATTCTCCTGTCATCTTTGCCAGGTGCTGCCGTTACGTCTGTACAAATTGACGGTGTTCTGCACGAGTTCTCGACTGTTCCTGGCGTTGTCGAAGACGTTACGGAAATTATTCTCAATATCAAGGGAATGGCTCTCAAGATCCATTCTGATGAAGAGAAGATTCTCGAAATTGACGCGGAAGGCGAAGGGGTAGTTAAGGCAGGAGACATTCGTGCTGATAGTGATGTAGAGATCTTAAACCCTGATCTCCACATTGCTACACTGTCTGAAGGCGGTCGTCTGCACATTCGCATGACAGCTGGACGTGGTCGTGGATATGTTCAAGCGGATGGCAACAAATCAGAAGACCAACCAATCGGTGTGATTCCGATTGATTCGATTTATACACCGATCAAGCGTGTGAACTATCAAGTAGAGAATACTCGTGTTGGTCAAATGACCAACTATGATAAGTTGACCCTTGAGGTGTGGACGAATGGTAGCATCCGTCCTGAAGAGGCCGTTAGCCTCGGAGCAAAAATCATGACTGAACATCTCAATCTCTTTGTTGGCTTGACCGATGAAGCGAAAGATGCAGAGATCATGGTAGAAAAAGAAGAAGATAAGAAAGAAAAAGTTCTGGAAATGACCATTGAAGAACTTGATCTTTCTGTTCGTTCCTATAACTGCTTGAAACGTGCTGGCATCAACACGGTTCAAGAGTTAACACAAAAATCCGAAGAGGATATGATGAAAGTCCGTAACTTGGGACGTAAATCTCTTGAGGAAGTGCAAGAGAAGCTGGCTGAATTAGGCCTTTCCTTACGTATGGAAGACTAACATTCGGCTCGGCGCATTTACGTACTTGTACGGATTGTCGTTTTGGCACAATATTAGAAGCAGATTTGGCAGTAAAAGGGAGGTAAAACAATGGCATACCGTAAATTGGGTCGTAGAAGTGCGGCTCGTAAGGCGCTGTTTCGCGACTTGGTAACGGATCTTATCATCAACGAACGCATTGAAACAACTGAGATGAAGGCGAAAGAAGTTCGTTCGATTGCTGAGAAGATGATTACGCTCGCGAAACGCGGCGATCTGCACGCTCGTCGTCAAGTAGCTGCTTTTGTACGTAAAGAAGTTGCGACTGCAGAAGGCCGCGATGCTGTGCAAAAGCTGTTTGATGAAATCGCACCACGTTTTGCTGAACGCAATGGCGGATACACTCGTATCCTCAAAATTGGTCCTCGCCGTGGCGACGCTGCACCAATGGCGTATTTGGAATTAGTTTAATAGTGCGTTGTAGCTGGAAAAGGGTGAGGGCAGAGTCTGTATGAACAGATTCTGATTCGTGCCCTTTTTTCTTTTTGGCAAAGATCCGGGGATGTGAAACGCATCATGAAACAAGAATCCGCTGTAATAGCGAAGGAAGTCTCTTTTCAATATGAAAATGATCGGACGGAGCGTGGTTTGGTAATCGAGCAGTTAAGCCTTGAATTGGAGAAAGGGGCATTTATCTCTATTATTGGGCATAACGGTTCGGGAAAATCAACCTTGGCAAAGTTGATCAACGCCTTGTTGCTCCCAACAGAAGGCACTTTGATCGTTTCCGGGTTCAATACCCGTAATGAGCAGCTGTTATGGGAGATAAGACAGCAGGTAGGTATGGTGTTCCAAAACCCGGACAACCAGATTGTCGGCGTAACGGTCGAAGACGATGTGGCATTTGGTTTGGAGAACATGGGAGTAGACCCCAAAGAAATGCGGGATATGATCCGGAAGTCTTTGCAATCGGTGCAGATGGAAGCGTACGCGGATCGGCAGCCCCATCACTTGTCAGGCGGCCAGAAGCAGCGTGTTGCTATCGCCGGTATCATTGCGATGCGCCCTTCCATTATTATTTTGGATGAAGCAACAGCCATGCTTGATCCCCAGGGGAAACAGGAAGTCATGTCGCTGGTTCACCGGTTAAACCGGGAGGAAGGGATTACGGTCATTCACATTACGCATTTTCCCGAAGAGACGCTTCAGTCGGATCGGGTGATCGTCATGAATGCAGGCAAAGTATTTCTTGACGGTAAGCCGAGTGAAGTATACGCCGATGTGGAGCGCCTGAACAAAATTGGGCTGGATGTTCCGCTATCCGTCCGGTTATCTCATCGGCTGCAAAGACAAGGGATTCAAATAAATCCGGTGCTTCATCGAGAGGAGTTGGTTGGCGAACTATGCAAATTACTCTCGAGAACGTAACCCATGTTTATGGCAAGGGCACTCCTTTTGAAAAAGAAGCCCTGACGGATGTTTCCTTAACCATTCCGGAAGGGGCATTTGTAGGAATCATTGGGCAGACCGGATCTGGCAAATCAACATTGATCCAGCATCTTAACGGGCTGTTAAAGCCAACGTCCGGTGTCATTCGAATGGGAGACCTGGAGATTACTCCATCCACTAAAAAAACGAATGAATGGCGCCAAATTGTTGGATTGGTTTTTCAATACCCGGAACATCAGTTGTTCGAAGAGACGATTGCCAAAGATGTGGCGTTTGGGCCTATGAATCAGCAATTGCCTCCGGAGATGGTGGAAGCAAGGGTCAGAGAAGCGCTGTCGATTGTCGGTCTTTCCTACGACGAAGTAAAGGATCGTTCCCCCTTTCAATTGAGCGGCGGCCAGATGAGAAGAGTGGCGATTGCAGGAGTATTGGCACTGCAGCCCGGCGTGTTGGTCTTGGATGAGCCGACCGCCGGGTTAGATCCTGCCGGCCGCAAAGCAATCTTGGAAGGAATTCATCAAATCCATCATGAACGAAAAATGACCACTGTTCTGGTCACTCACAGCATGGAGGAAGTATCCCGCTACGCCGATCATTTGATTGTGATGGCAAATGGCCGCGTGGCGATGCAGGGCAAACCGGCAGAAGTGTTTGCGAACTCACAGGAGCTTCGGCAGTTGTCGCTTGATGTGCCGGAGACGGTCATGCTGATTCGAGAGCTGAACGAACAACTGCCAGAGTCGGAACAGATTCCGCTTTCTCTCTATAAGGAAGAAGAGCTGGAAGCCTATCTCGTCAAAAAGCTCACCAGTCGGAAGGGGGCAATTCGATGAGTGTGCTGCATAATTTCGCGATCGGTCAATATGTTCCGGGACGCTCGTTTGTTCATCGGCTGGACCCAAGGAGTAAATTGGTTTTTACGGTCCTTTTTGCCGTTCTCGTCTTTCTCGCCAACAATCCGTATTCGTACGGAATTTTGCTGCTCTTTATCGGATTGGCTGTGGCATTCTCCGGGATTTCAGCCAGGTATATCTTGAATGGATTGAAACCCGTTTGGTGGCTGATTGTGTTCACCGTTATCGTACATCTGCTCACCACAAAAGGCGGGGCCGTATACTTCCGCTGGGGATGGTTCAGCGTGGAGGAAGAAGGAGTAAGGCAAGCCATTTACATGTCCATTCGCTTGACGCTGCTTGTGCTGGTTAGTTCCCTATTAACACTGACTACCTCTCCGATGGACTTGACCGATGGTATGGAACGGTTGTTTAAGCCGCTTAAGAAATTGCGTGTTCCTGTACATGAAATCGCCCTTATGCTCTCGATTGCGTTGCGGTTTATTCCTACTCTTCTGGAAGAGACGGACAAGATCATGAAGGCGCAGATGGCACGCGGTGCCGATTTTGAAACCGGCAGCATTTTGAAACGTGCCAAAAATATGCTGCCAATTGTCATCCCGCTGTTCATCAGTGCCTTTCGCCGGGCGGAGGAACTTGCATTGGCGATGGAAGCACGCGGGTATCGTGGCGGTGATCATCGGACACGGCTGAGGCAGTTGCAGTTTTCTAAGCATGATGTGGTGCTAATCTTCGTCTCTTTGATCGTAATCGCTTTGATAGGATGGGGAAGGGCATGAAAAGACTGAAGTGCATTGTCGCCTATGACGGGACCGATTTTTCCGGATTTCAGGTTCAACCTGACCAGATTACGGTTCAAGGAGAGATTGAAGCTGCCCTTTCCCGGATTACCGGACAGCCTGTTCAAATTTCCGGATCTGGCAGGACGGACGCAGGCGTACACGCAAGAGGGCAGGTTTTTCACTTTGATACCGACAGCACCATTCCCGTGGAGAAATGGCGGTTCATTTTAAACAATCAGCTTCCTGACTCGATTATCATCCAGTCGGTAGAAGAAGTAGAAAGCCAGTTCCACTCCCGTTTTGATGTCAGGGCCAAAGAATATCGTTACTGCATTGATAATGGGACAGTACCTGATCTATTCCGACACCGGTATGCCGAACATATCCGCTACCCGCTTGATGTGCAGAGGATGCAAGAGGCAGCCTCCCATTTAATCGGCGAACATGATTTTACTTCTTTTTGTTCGGCTAAGACGCATGTGGAAGATAAGGTTCGAACCATTTTTGATTTACGGATAGAACGGGAAAACAATCTGATTTGGATTATCTGTCAGGGGAACGGGTTTCTCTACAACATGGTGAGAATTATTGCAGGCACGTTGATAGAAGTAGGACAGGGCAAACGCGATCCCGATGAAATCCCTGCTATTTTGGCGGCTTGTGACCGTGAGCGTGCTGGATTGACAGCTCCGGCCAAAGGGTTAACCATGTGGGAAGTTTTTTACTAGGAGATTTTCAGGGAATCACTTGACTCTCTATTCAATGTGTAGTACGATATTTCTTGGTATTTTTCATACCCGCTAGCCCCACTCTAGCCCCGGGATTGAAAAGTAAAAAGAACGTTTTTTTTTGTGTGAAAAACGTCTTGACGTTTTTCATAAGAGGTTCAATTTGATCGCAACGCGGTCAACAGAAAAAGTAAAACTTTTTTGTTGACACACCTGGAGAGGTTGATCACCGTTGCAACTCTCTCATGATCTAATGTAACGGGCAATTATTTAGGAGGGACAAACATGCGTACCACATATATGGCGAAACCGCTTCAAGTTGAGCGTAAATGGTACATCGTTGACGCAGCAGGCCAAACTCTTGGTCGTCTCGCAAGCGAAGTAGCTTCCATTCTGCGCGGTAAAAATAAGCCTGAATTCACTCCACATGTTGATACTGGTGACTTCGTTATCGTAATCAACGCGGACAAAATCAAATTGACTGGTAAGAAGCTTTCTGACAAGATCTACTACACTCACTCCCTGTATCCAGGAGGTTTGAAAGCGACTACTGCCGGCGATATGTTGAAAAACAAACCAGAGCGTATGTTCGAAATCGCGGTAAAAGGTATGTTGCCTAAAAACAGCTTGGGACGTCAAATGTTCACGAAGCTGAAAGTATACGCTGGTGCGGAACATCCACATGCAGCTCAAAAACCAGAAGTTTGGCAAATTCGTGGTTAATTGAAAAGGGAGGAAATGACTCGTGGCACAAGTACAATACTACGGTACAGGTCGTCGTAAGCACTCCGTAGCACGCGTTCGCTTGGTTCCAGGCGAAGGCCGCATCGTGATCAACAAGCGTGATATGGATAACTACTTTGGTTTAGATACTTTGAAATTAATCGTGAAGCAACCACTCGTATTGACTGAAACTCTCGGTCGTTACGATGTGCTCGTAAACGTTGCTGGTGGCGGTACTACAGGTCAAGCTGGTGCAATCCGTCACGGTGTAGCTCGCGCTCTTTTGAAAGCAGATCCTGAGCTCCGCGGCGTTCTCAAACGTGCTGGTTTCTTAACTCGTGACCCACGTATGAAAGAGCGTAAAAAATACGGACTCAAAGCTGCTCGTCGCGCTCCACAATTCTCCAAACGTTAATATTGGCCGATCAACCCCTTGCCTCCTATGGGAGCCAGGGGGTTTTTATTTTTATGATCGGAAAGTGCAACTGTTTTCCATTCAAGACAAAGTGAAAGCAACATCCAACCCCTGAAAAAGACGCGTGTTCGCAGTGGCAGGGCGAACTTTCTGGAAGGTTAAGAATTTTTAAATGGGGGGCCCCGCCGGGCGCAGCGTTAGTTATAGCCCGGGTGGGTTTATTTGTGGTATTATGTGGAAGGATTACATTCCTTAGAAATAATGGGGTTGATAGGCTTGAGGGGAGTAGTGCATCGGTTAGTTGTAATCTTCTGTTTGTTTTGTCTCATGATTGTTCCGGAGACGGCGGTCATGGCAAAAGGCAAAAAAGCGATGAACATGAAGCAACAAGGGACAAGCCCAACGATTTGGAAAGGGGAAGCTGATGAAGCCCGTCTCCTTTTATTTGATGCCTCCGGTCTTTATTGGGAAGTTGACGTGGAGGGTGAAGGGGATGATTACAAGGAAATCATTTATCATTACGACGGTAACACGATCGAAGAATTGGATGATCTGCGAGGATACGAATTGGGAAGTGTTGAACAAGACGGGATTCGTGTATGGATGGAGTCTACAGGACAATATTGGGGTAATTTTCGATTGTATGCTAAAGTTGACGGCAAGAAAAAATTTCTTGCAGACTTGGATGATCCAGCCTTCCAAATTCAGATTCAGTATCCAATCATCTCGTGGCAAGCATCTGAGGAGCACTGGAACTACAAATTGGTTTCTTATCAGTATGATTTAGAAACGGGCAAGTTAAGCTCTACCGAGTCATTCGGCCTTTTAAACGACATGGTGTACAAATCGGCCCAACCTTGGTCAGAGTACATGCGCGCATTTGAGGTAAAAGAATTTGAATACGGCGGATATTCCAGTTGGAATGCAACTGCCAATCACTTTGTCTGGAATGAGATGAGCGGAATTTACATGGACTCCGTGGGGAAAAAAGACGGATTTTTGCAAATTTCCGATCAACCAGACTCCAACAGTATATTGTCGGTCGATGAGCAGTATGTGACTTGGCAGAATCGACATGGATTGGGGATCTATTCTTTTCACGATAATAGGTCATATCAAATTGATTCAAAGGATTTTGAATTTGAAAAAGCATCTGCGTTAAGTTATGACGGGAAGGTATGTATTTTGGCTGAGACATCTGAAGGATTTGAACTTCAATTGCTTTCTATTGACGAGCTTCTTCACAAATACCCGTCAGGAAATATCGAGGATTTTGAACCGAAGGCGATTTCTCCTCATTATGTAAATGGCGTACAAGCACTTCTGAATAGTGAACCACAGAATATTGCGGCATCTGGTAAGTATTTGGCTTGGACAAAATTCGATTACAATGATTGGTCAGATGCTATTTTGTTCAAAAAAATAAATGAGTCAAAGATTTATTTCATTCCAGGCAAGTGGAAGCAAGTTGCGTTTATGGGAGAAGACTTGTATGCGTTGGGGAGTAAGAATTCAGAGGATAAAGATAGATATGACGACGATGAAGAAGATCGAGTTGGAATCTATCGAATCAACCTGGAAACCGGGGATACAGAGCTTGTATATTCACTCGCAGAAGACGAAGAGGATGATGATTATGATGAAGATGTGGATTTGATGGTTTCGAATTTCCGCGCAGACTCAAAATATTTGTACTGGTTTCAGCCTCAGGATGAAAGCATCGTCCGGTTTGATCCAGTAGAGAAAACCGAGGCTTTGATTGATCTGGGCACTGACGATGTGGTTGCCTGGGATCTGAGAGACAGTCAAGTTGTTTGGGTCGAGGAACGCAAACGAGAATACCTGATGATGATGAAAAAAGACGGGGAAGAAGAACAAGTTTTGACACGTTGGGCGACAAAAGACGGAAAAACAGAAGCCGTCGCATTCGATGGAACACGGGTAGCTTGGACAGTTAACGGGAATAAGCAGTCAAAAGTAATGATGTACGATCTGGGTAAGAAAAAAGAAAAATCGATTTATACAGGCAAAAAAATATTATCGACTCCGGTGTCAATTGTAGATGGCAGCATTTATTTTATCGAAGACCTTTCCTACGATGGCTCCCGTCTCATGCGTTATGATCTTAAAACGAACAAAACAGCAAGCTTTGGCAACGAAGTCTCCAATTTTGTTGTACAGGGCACTAACTTGTATTATGTAGATGAGGATCCTCATACTGATGAAGTTTATTATTTGCTGAACAAAAAGGCAAAAAGCAAAGGCGGAATCAATTTAACTTACAAATGGAGTGAGTTGGCAAAAAACAACCAGCAAAAATGGTATGATATTCGCTACTCCTTCCTCCCTGCTGATATAACCGTTACAATTGGTGACGATGAGTATTCATGGGATCAATTGCTGGAAGACCAAAACAAATGGTTAGATGCACTGGAAGAGATGCCTGACCAAATTACAGTCTCCGTATCGATGTAAAAGCTTCTCCACGGGAGAAGCTTTTTCCCTGCACAGAAAAAGCTGAATTCGCTGGTTGGAAGGAGAAATATCTTTGAACGCTTGGTTGTTTATCGGGCTTAGTTGCATCGGATTTTGGCTGCAAGGCTTGTTTTTTGGTTGGGAGACCTTTCTAATTTCGATTGGTCTAGGTCTGCTCATGGTGAAACTTGTGATTTCCAAAGAACAACTCCGTTTACCGCTAAGAGAGAGTTTGTTCTTCTTATTCTTTGTCATTGGTTATGGACTTCATCTGATAGGGAACCCTGGTAATGGCGTGTTTATTAATACGTTTCAACTGTTTGTCGTTGCGTGGGCCATAATTATAGGACTTCATCTGATTCATTCAAATGATTTGATTCAGAGATGGTACCAGGCTTTTGTTTGGAATGGGATCACCTTGCTTGTCTTTGGTTGGATGTTTAAAAACGGTGATTTACTGGATTCGGTATTTGGTTATGCCAATATCCTGGCTGCTATTTGTATGATGCTGATGTTTCTTTTGTATGATCAATGGTTGATAGCCGCTCCATCCAAGAGAAGGAATTATCTGCTTCTGCTGTTAATAGGTATTGCCGTTTCATTGATTGCAACTAGTGCGCGTATCGCTTGGGGATTAACGTTCATTGGATTAATCGTACAAACAGTATTTAGTCTGGAGAATCCTAATAAACATGATCTCCTTAAGAAATGGACTGCCATTGTCGCAGTTGCCGTCACGGTTGTTTTCGCTGTTTCTTTGATGAATTTTGCCTTATGGAATGAACTAACCCAATTATCTTCTCTGCGTATACGATTTACCTACTATTGGGATGCCTTTAGAATCGTCCGGGAGAATCCGTGGTGGGGAATCGGGGCTGACGGTTGGGGAAAACTGCAGTATCAGTATCAAACCGCCTTCTATACAGTTCAACACGTCCACAATCATTTGCTGCAACTTTGGCTGGATGGTGGATTCCTGCCTGTCTTGGCTTGGATTTTCTTTCTTTGTATGTTAGTAAAGGACTTCTTTATTATTCGCCAAATAAATGATCGTAAAAAACGTGGATTTACTTTTAGTGTATGGCTTGGCACTGTATCAGTCGTTACTTACTCCTTTCTTGATTTTATCCTCTCGTTTCCGGCATTGATGATTACCGTATGTATGTACTTTGCCGTAAATCGAACACTGTTTCCTCATGATCGGGCCCTGTTTTATCGCCTCCCTCAACCAGTTCCCATCGTGGTTGCCGTTCTGGTTTTGGCAGTGGGAGCGGCGGGATTGTACAGAGAGATCCAAAACAACAGAGCGAATCGGGCGCTTGCTGAAGGGGAAATTCATACCGTGCTGCAATATGAACATTTCCCAGCCTGGACAATACCGGGTACAGAGAGAAACATTCTGTTAGGAAAAGCTTATGCGGAAAAAGCGAAACGGTCCAATAGGAATACAGACTGGGAACGTTCACTGGAATATTTCAAACGAGGGATGGAATCAGATCCGAATGATGCCCATTTTTATCCGGAAGCTGCGTATGCTGCTCTTCAGTTGAAGGAATATCCTTTAGCTGTGCAGTATGCTTCCCGCTTAATCAGTTTGCAGCCTGGCATCAGTCAAAATTATGAATTATATGCCTATACCCTTCTGAAAGCCGGAGAATATCAACAGGTATTACAAATTCCCGAAATGTTGAGACAGAAACAGGAAGAGATTGAACACAAAGCGTTGTTTACGCAGTACATTCCTGACCTGAGGCCTTCTATCAAACTGCAGAGAATGTTGGAAGAAGCTCGTCTGAAACTGGCAAAATCGTCATAATTCACCCACCCTGTCCATAAGATGTACAGAAGATGGGACAAAGGGGCGGTTGTCGTGGCAAGAAAAGTGATCGGATGGATTTTGGCATTTTTTTTGCTCATCGTTATTTTTACATACAGGGCGCCTGATCACTCCTCGTGGTCAACCTGGACGCTGCCTTTGGCAGGCACGGTCATCGCAATCGATCCGGGGCATGGCGGAGTGGACGGAGGAGCTGTCAGTCAAGACGGAAAAGTCGTGGAGAAAGATGTCACTTTGCCGATTAGTTTGTACTTGCGCGATTTTTTACAGCAATCCGGAGCGTTTGTCGTCATGACACGCGAAGATGATAAGGATCTGGCTTCTTCAGAGGCGCATCAGCTAAGGAAACGAAAATCGGAGGATATTCGGAGCAGGGTCAAATTCGTCAACGATAATGCACCTGATTTTCTAGTCAGCATTCATCTCAACGCGTTTCCATCGTCCAAATACTCTGGGGCGCAAACCTTCTTTTACCCAGCCTACAAAGAAAGCAAGGACATGGCCTACCTGATCCAGGACGAGATCAAACGGGTGCTGGAAAATACGAATCGTGTTCCACAAACGACGGATGACGTTTATTTGATCCGAGAAGTGGAATGTCCATCTGTGTTAGTTGAGGTAGGGTTTTTGTCAAACTCTTCTGAAGCGAAACAATTGGAAACTGTCGAGTATCAAAAGGCGATGGCCAACGCGATTTACCAAGGGATATTGCGTCATTTCGCAGGTGAAAAAATTACGGGAACACCTTAGGTTACTCTGGACCAAGCTGATATTTCCTGTATTCAGGTGAATCACAACCCAACCGGCACGGGGAAGTTAAAGCCGATCGGGTTATTATTTTTGTGAGCCAGTTCGCTAAAAACCTCTGTAAGATTGTGCTATAATGAAGCCGAATTAAAGAAGAATGTACCAGATAACAACTGTCTGAGGTGAAAAAATGATTACGAACGAACAGGTATTAGAGGCGCTGCGCGGGGTCAAAGATCCTGAGATAAACCGAAGTTTAGTTGAGTTAAATATGATTCGAAATATCCAGATCGATCAAGGTCGCATCAGCTTGGAGGTGGTACTTACCATCACTGGCTGTCCATTAAAAGCAAAGATCGAAGAAGATGTTGTGAACGCACTGAAAGTACTGGGAGCGAGTGAAGTTCATCTTCGTTTTGGAGCGATGACGGATGAAGAAAGACTGGCACTTTCTGCCCAATTACGCGGTGGACAAGGCCAAACCCACAATATGGCTCCAGGACAAGTATTAAACCCGATTTTGGCTCCTGATTCGAAAACCACCTTTATTGCGATTACATCGGGTAAAGGGGGCGTTGGTAAATCTACCGTAACCGTTAACCTGGCGGTGTCTCTCGCTCGCCTTGGCAAAAAAGTGGGGATTATCGATGCCGATATCTATGGCTTTAGCGTTCCGGATATGATGAATATTGATCAAAGACCAACCGTGATTGGGGAATTAATTCTTCCGGTTGAGAAGTTCGGAGTAAAAGTTATGTCGATGGGCTTCTTCGTGGAAGATAATTCTCCGATTATTTGGCGCGGCCCGATGCTCGGCAAAATGCTCCGCAACTTCTTATCCGAAGTTCATTGGGGCGAACTGGATTATCTCATTCTCGATTTGCCGCCCGGTACCGGTGACGTGGCGCTTGATGTGCACACCATGATCCCGCAAAGCAAAGAAGTTATTGTAACGACACCGCATGCGACTGCCTCTTTCGTTGCGGCTCGTGCAGGGGCTATGGCGATTCGCACAGGGCATGAACTGCTGGGTATTGTTGAAAATATGGCCTGGTATGAAGCGAAGGACGGTTCCAGGGAATATGTGTTTGGACGCGGTGGCGGAGCGAAACTGGCTGAACAGTTATCAACTGAATTGTTGGCCCAAATCCCGTTGGCACAACCGGACAACCATCCAGCTGAACCAGATTATTCTCCGTCGATTTACAAACAAGACTCCGCAATCGGCAAGCTGTATATGGAATTGGCTGAGCGAGTCGTTCAGAAATCATAGTCGGGTGAACCCAAATAGACAAATCGTATAAAAAATCAGGGAGCATCACGGTTGACGTGGTGCTTCTTATTTATTTGACTGCGATCTTAAGATTTGATAACCTTCTAATTAGATAAATATCTAATATTCAAGGAAGGAGGATGTTTATGCAAATTGATCGTCTCGTTCAATTCCATAAAGCCGTCGGAGATGTAACGAGAATCCGCATCTTGTCCTTACTGGCCAGAAAACCGATGAGCGGTTCGGAACTGGCGGAGCGTTTGGGCCTTACCCCGGCAACGATTACTCATCATACACAGAAATTAAAAAGTGCCGGCATCGTCAAAGAAAAAAGAGATAAAAACACGATCACATTCTTTTTGTTGCCCCGCGATTTAATCCGTCATGCGGAAAGTATTGTTAAGACCATCTTGCCCGACGATTTACCAGTTCTTGATGAATGGCAGATTTGGCGCCAAGATGAGCCGGTAAAAGAAGGGGATGAAACGATGGTAAAACAGGAAATTGACCGGATTGTAGAGCCTTTCTTCACGGCTGACGGAAAACTGAAGCAAATCCCCGCTCAATGGAAGAAACGCCGCTATGTCTTGGAAAAGCTGGCCGCCGGCTTACAATACGGAGTTAACTATACAGAGAAAGAGATCAGCGATTATTTGCGCCATTACCATGAAGATTACGCCACCCTTAGACGAGAATTAATCATGAACCACATCATGCATCGTTCTGACGGGATATACAGCCTGAATCCGCGAGAGCTATGGAAAACGGTTGAGTAAAACAAACAAGTGAGCCATCATTTAGGCTCACTTTAGCTTTTGCTGCCACCTCCACCTTTGCCACCACCGCCATCTTTCTTTTTGCCGCCCTTTTTCAGTTCTTCAGGCTTGGCCAATTCTTCGGATGCTTTGGTCATAAGCTTTAACAATTCGGCTTGAAACAAGGGGCTTTGCAACGCTTCCTTCATAACCAGCATCGTTTGTTGACGATAGGCACTGCTTTTCATGAGATCCATGAGATTTTTCTCGAACTCCGGGTCCTTAAGAATGCCAACCATCATTTTTTGATAGTCAGGATCCTTCATCAGATCCTTTAACAGCTTCTTATTCTCTTCCTTCATGGATTTTGCTAATGTACTGGTAAACTTTGGGTCATTGAATGCTTCTTTTATCTGTGGATTTTTGGGATTGGCAATGCTTTGGATGAGTGTCGTTCGAACTGTTGAGGAGTCAAGAATCATGCTCTCCTTGAATTTCTCATCTTTCATCATTTTGCCAACTGCTTTTTTGGCTTCTTCTGTTTGCAAGATGTCTAATACCATCGTTTTAACCGACTTATAGTCAGGCGTAGAAGTACTTTTAGCTTGACCGCCTCCGCCGCAGCTGGAGAGGATGAACATCGAAGCGAGAATTGCCGGCATCCAGAAGCAGATTCGGATTTTGCCCATGGGATGCTCCCTCCTTTATATTCCCTATAATTAAAATGCGCTTTTTCTTTAGGTATTACGCTAGTATTTTTTTCTCCTGGTTGGTACAATCATTACGATTGGATGGGAGGGACATTGTTGTGAATTTGCGCAAGTATGGTTGGCTGTTTGTAACCACATTGGCACTCGGAGGCTTGGGCGGATTGCTGGCCGGGTTAATTATCGCCCGCGGAGAACTGTTCTCGGGATCGTTAAGCAATCTGGTCATGGGCACCTTCATGAATATATTGATTGGTTGCACGATAAGTGTTTTGGCACAAATGGGCTTTTTTGCTTACATGACATTAAACTACTTAGGCCTTAGCTTCTTTGGCAAAAACGCCTTTCTCTGGAAAAGCATCCAGATTTTCCTGATTTTGTTTGCTTTTTTTGATTTGGTGTATTTACGATATACTACGGGTACAAGGGGAAATACGATTTGGCCCTATTTGGTTGAGCCGATTTTGTTATTATTTATCTCAAGTGTCGTTGTTTATGCCAAAGTAAAGCAGACCAACCGGAATGCAGCTATTCCCACCATGTTTTTTATGTTTGTGGTCACTGCACTGGAGTGGATACCAGGTTTAAAGCAGGATAATGTGAACTCCATTTTGTTTATGGCTGTTCCGCTGTTGTTTTGCAATGTGTGGCAAGTTATGCAACTGCATCGCTTGACTCAAAAAGAGAAGCTGACTTCCTAGGAAATCAGCTTTTTATTTTGGGCTTTCTTAGTTTATTTCTTCCGATTTCACTTCTGAGCCAGCAATTAGCTCTGAAACGGTTACGAACTCATAACCGTCGGTACGCAGTTTATCGATAATTTGCGGTAAGGCGAGGTGCGTCTGTTTGCAGGAATCGCTTGCATGCATCAAGATGATGTCGCCGGGATGGGCCTTGCTTACCACGTTTTTGACGATTTGATCGGTACCAGGGTTCATCCAATCTTTCGAATCCGTATCCCATTGGATGACGGTATACCCCATATCGGCTGCAATTTTTAAGACGCGTTTATCGAAATCACCATTGGGCATCCGGATTAAATTTGGTTGTTTGCCGGTTAATTCCGTTAAAATGGTATGAGCTTTTCCGATCTGGGAGCGAATCTCTTCTTCCGAGTATTTGCTGTAATTATCATGCTTGTGGCCATGTGAGCCAATTTCAAACCCCATATTTTTGATCTGTTTGACAATCTCGGGGTGACGTTGGCTCCATGGAGAAGATAAAAAGAACGTAGCTTTGGTAAGTTTTTTCTCCTTTAAAACGTCTAAAATTGGCTGGGTTCTTGTTTCTCCCCAACTGATGTCAAAAGTTAATGCTATTTTTTTCTCTTTTGTATCCACTTTGTAGATAGCTTGTGGTGCTTTTGTCTTGCTTCCTTCCGTCACTACAGCGATTGTATCACGTTCGGCGTAGGCAATTCCTGCGGCAAACAATATGGCAGTTAGGATAATAAACATTTGTTTTAATTTTTTTGCACTTACCACATACATGAATCTCAACGAATTTCCCCCCCTTACCGTTTGTCCCTATACAATACTATGCAAAAAAGACAAGGATATTCGTAATCAGGCAGCGTATTGTTGTGGGAACAATCATAAAATAAATCACGAAACAAAAGTAAAGGAGCGAAGTCCATGCTTGGGAAGCTTAAAAAGCTGTGGGAAGATAACCGAACATATTTTTATGTCGGCTGTTTACTATTGATATCAGGTGTGTTAATCGGCTATACCCAGGCAGATAAAGTGGAATCCATTGCACTGCAAATGCTGTCTCAAATCAAAGAATTGGCGAATAAAATCGGGTCAAGCAACAATCCTTCTGCAGCATTTGGAGTTATCTTTTTAAATAATGTTACCAGTTCCGTATTGATGATGATTCTGGGTGTTTTGTTTGCTGTATTTCCCATATATGGATTGGTGGCAAATGGAATTTTGCTTGGATATTTTCTGCAAAAGATGGGAGGAGCGGGGCATACTGCCTTGCAAATGTTTGCTATCGGTATTTTGCCTCACGGAATTATTGAATTGCCTGCGGTCATTTTTGCAGCGGGTATAGGGATTCGGTATGGAGTCCTTACTGTTCGCACTTTCACGTCAGTTTGGAGTGAAAAGAGCCGGAATGAATTGAAAATCGCTTGGATCCAAAGTCTAAAACAATTTCCTTTGGCTGTAGCAACAGTCATCCTTCTTTTAGGCATGGCAGCGTTTATCGAAAGTGTTGTTACTCCTATTTTAATCAGAAGCACGATTGGAAATGGATAGTGCGATAAACTTGTTGGTTTTAGAACCTCCTGAATATGCCATTATGGTGATGGACAAGATAAAAGTACATCATTTGGTCGGGGGAGGCCGATATCTTTGCTAGGCTTTTTATTTAATGCAAAGGAATGTCAAGAACTGGAATACTTATTAAAACGAGAATTGGAAGAAATGCTGCTGGATTTTAGTGATAAGAGAATTGATTTTTTAGTGAAGCGGGCTATGGAGGAAAGATATTCCATTCTGTTCCGCATGTATTCCAGAATTGCCAAACCCAACGAATTGTCCAGATATGTACGCCGCCGTAAAGCGAAAGAGGAGTACCAAAATTAATTTTTTAAAAAAGTATTGACTTATTATAGTGTGACGTGATAGATTATTTCTTGTCCGAAATGAACAACAAGATGTTGTAAAACAATCCGAAAAAAGTGCTTGACACCGAAGTGGTAATTATTTTACAATAAAAAAGTCGTTTTTTTTACGGACAAAGAGAGTGATGCTCTTTGAAAACTGAACAATAAAGCGTTTTGGTGAGAAAATCACTAGCCAAGCAAGAATGAACCAACGATCAATTTCTTTCTTTGATTTATTGCACGGTTAGCATGCCTTGGCATACTAACTCGCACAAGTGCAACTAAGGTATTCAACTTCGCTTTCAGCTTGTTGAACACCAAGTTTTCTTTGGAGAGTTTGATCCTGGCTCAGGACGAACGCTGGCGGCGTGC